>NZ_CP016537.2:2400000-3000000 GCF_001687585.2 Planococcus halocryophilus
ACCATCGGCGAACTCGAACGCATGACGCAATACAAAGATAAATCTGCTAAAAATGCCTCGGTTTTGGCCGGGCTATTAACATACCCACCTTTGATGGCAGGCGATATTCTATTGTATCAAACTGATATCGTGCCAGTTGGCGACGACCAAAAGCAACATATCGAGCTTACACGTGATTTAGCGGAGCGCTTTAACCGAAAATACAATGACATCTTTACGATTCCTGACATTCGCATTCCTAAAAATGGTGCACGTATTATGTCACTACAAGACCCTACCAAAAAAATGAGCAAGTCTGACCCGAACAAAAAAGCAATTATTACGTTGCTAGATGACTTGAAAACCATCGAAAAGAAAATCAAAAGTGCTGTAACCGATTCTGAAGGAATCGTTAGTTATGACCCTATTAATAAGCCTGGAGTAGCTAATCTATTGACAATCGAAGCTGCATTAACTGGTGAAAGTATTGATAGCTTAGTTTCGAAATATGAAGGTTCTGGCTATGGGGACTTTAAATCTTCTGTAGCACAAGCCGTTATACACCATTTAGCGCCTATTCAAGAGCGTTATAAGACATTACTAGATTCTGATGAATTAGATACTATTTTAGATGCAGGAGCCGAAAAAGCGAATTTCCTGGCGAATAAAACACTTAAGAAAATGGAAAATGCAATGGGTCTTGGCCGTAAAAGAAAATAAAGCAAAAAAAGGAGCTACGAAAATCGCAGCTCCTTTTGATTTGTTTTATTATTCTGCAGTAACCGGTGAATCTTGGCTTACAGCAATATCAGACAAGTACATTTCAGTACCGTCGCCAATTGAGTAGTTTAATACACGGTCATTGACTGGACTCAATACTGCACGGTATAAAGTTGGGAATACCGGCACTTCATCAACCATCAATTGTTGCCATTCGTCGTAAACATCTTGACGGAATGTGAGGTCAAATGCTTCTTCTGACCGCCCTTCTTTTAGCAAGCGTTCGTTTTCTTCATTTTCCCAGCGTGGGAAATTGTATAGCGCCTCTGCTCCGTAAAGCCCTGAAGGATCTACGTCAATTCCGACGCCCCAAGCTGCTTGATACACATCAACATCTGGATTGTCTTCCCCGCCGTTACCAACGCGGTCGTAGAATGTATTGAATTCAAGCATTTCTAAATTCACTTTCAAGCCAACCGCTTCCCAAGACTGAACATAATATTGTGCCAAAGGTTCAGCAGTATCGCCACCAGTCATTGAGATGAAATTAATTTCTAATGGGTCCCCTTCCGGATCTTCACGGAAACCGTCTCCATCTGTATCTGTATAGCCGGCATCATCCAAAAGCGTCTTCGCTACTTCTGGATCATACGCTCTTCCTTCATTTGTATCATCATGAAATTCAGGATGTGAAGGTGGGATCAATGTCGTTGCATTCCAACGCAATCCGTTGTAGAAACGTTCACCAACAGCTGTATTATCTACTGCATGCCACATTGCTTTACGTAGATCTACGTCGCCCATTTTTGCATCTGAATTAGGTTTAACACGATTGTTGTCTGCATCCCACGTTCCAAGTTTAAAGCCGATATACGTATAAGCCCGGTCAACCGCACCTAAAAACTCTACGTTTGACATATCTGCGTTATCTGGGAATTGGTCTACTGGGAATTCGCTGATCAAATCGACTCCACCAGTTTCTAACTCTTGAACCACTGTAGAGCTGCTGATAACTTTGATTGTAACGCCATCAAGATTTGGCTCGCCGCGCCAGTAATCTTCATTCTTAGTAAGTGTTACAGACTCTCCAGGAACAATGCTATCCACTTTAAATGGACCAAAACCAATTGGGTTTTCACGCACTTCTGGAGAAGAAGAAATATCTGCTACAGCCATATCGCCAAAAATGTGCTTAGCTAATGGGTAAGACCAAATGCTTCCCGTTAATAAAGAAGGTGTTGATTCAATGTACGTAATCTTCAACGTTTTTTCATCGACTACTTCGATACCCGAAATCGTATCTGCAGCTCCACTATTATATTCTTCCATACCTTCAATATTTGTAAAATCTGAATTGTAACGAGGACCGTCATATTCAGGGTTACCAATTACTTCATGAGCAAACAACCAATCTTCCGCAGTAACGGGTTCACCGTCATGCCAATTAACATTGTCACCAATTTTAAATGTGAATGTGCGGCCATCTTCTGAAACTTCATATGTTGCAGCTCCATCATTTGTGTACACATAGTTTTCGTCCCAAGTTAACAAGCCTTCATCAAACCAGTTTAAAATTTCTGCATCTGGTGCTCCAGAGTAGAAGTTCCAGTTTAATGTTCCTTCAAATACTGTATCTGATACTAAACCAAATGTAATCTTGCCACCATCGATGGCTTCGCCTTCGTTTGTCTTTACATTGCTAAAGTCTTCAATTGAATACAGTCCATCATCTTTTTGTTCTTGTTTACCGTCAGCATCTTTTTTACTACCGCTGTCTTTCGTGGTTTCATCGTCACCACTACACGCTGCTAATAGCAATGCTAAAGACAAGATCAATACTTTAGACTTGTTACTCTTCCCCATTCTCTGTTTCCCCCTCTAGTGTTGAATATAATAATTGCTGTTTGCCTGTTTCATAATAAAATTTTGCATCTTCAATCAGACTTTGATCCCCCTTCTTCCCCTATATTATTACCCTCTCCGCTGCCGGGCATCGGTAGCGCGTTTTAAAGCTTGCCCGACGTTATTTATACTGAGCATCAACACTAAAATTAGAATTGATGCAGGTAACCAAATCCACCATCTCAACTCCAAAGTTTGAGGGTTTCTTGCATAACTAATTAAGGTCCCTAAACTTGGTGTTGATTCGGGAAAACCAAATCCTAAAAAGGACAGGCCAGACTCAATGCCAATGTTAGCTGCCAAATTTAATGTCATCGTTACGATGATGATTGAACTCAAATTCGGAAGAACTTGGAAAAACATAATTTTGAAATTGGATGTCCCTAATGTTTTGGATGCTTTTACATAATCCAATTCTTTTTCTTGCAATGCTTTAGAGCGTATGAGACGGGCGATTCCCATCCATAAGAACGCTGTCATAATTAAGGAAAATGAAACAATGCTATAACCGGGTACGGCCGTAACAAACGCAATAACAATCATTAGGGTCGGCAATACCATGAAGAAATCGACAAAACGCATAAAAATATTATCGACAGTGCCTCCGTAATAACCAGATACCAGTCCAATCAATATACCGATAATGCCTGTCAGCAAGGTGATTAAAATACCGATAGCTAAAGAATTACGTGTTCCAATAATTAATTGTCCAAAAATATCACGTCCACCGTAATCGGTTCCTAACCAATACATAGCAGAAGGCGATTCATAAAGAGCAAACAAATCAACTTTAATGATTTCATCTTGATCGAGAATAATCGATGTACTAAACACACCAACAATGATGAGAAATAAGAACAATAGCGATATAAATGCAACTTTGTCTCGTATTAATTCTCTTAGTAATATACTAAATCCAGATGGGCTTTTACCGAGATCCACATCAGGGATTTGTGTTCCACTGTCTTTATCAAGTCTCATATTTACACCTCAAAATTATCATTTATTATTTAATTCGAATACGTGGATCTACTAAACTCAAGATGATATCTGATAATAGCGCCCCAATGATTGCTGCAAGTCCAAATAGTAGAACAAGCGCGGTCATTACACTGTAATCGCGCAAGCTGATTGAAGATAGGAACAATTCGCCCATACCTGGATAGCCAAAAATATTCTCAATGAATATCGTCCCGCCGATCAATCCCGTTATTTCGTAACCAAAAAAAGCTGCAATTGGGAGCAAGGAATTCCGCAGAACGTGCCGATTATAGACACGAGATTCGGATGCACCTTTTGCTCGAGCTGTTACGATAAAATCTTTTTGTTTTGTATCAATGATCTCACTTCTCAAATACTGGACTGTCGAAACAGTAGTAATCAGTGCCATCGATATGGCTGGTAATAACAAATGATTGACTTTGCTGATAAAATATTCGAATGTTCCAGGTGTTGTACCTGGGGTGACACTTCCGCTTGTCGGGAACCAACCTAGTTGGAAGCCGAAAACAAACAACATCACTAAAGCAAAAATAAACAATGGCGCCGCAAAACCAATATACGTATAACCCGTAATCGCTCGGTCTAACCAAGTATCGTTAAAGCGTCCGCTAATAATCCCCAAAGGAATGGCGATTAAATACGTTAATATCAATGTCGCTAAAGACAGCCATAACGTATTAATCATTCGGGCTCCGATTAAATCAGATACCGGCATTTTAAAACGGAATGACTGCCCAAAGTCACCTTGCATGACCCCTTTTATCCAGTCAGTATACTGCACGTACCAAGGATTATTCAATCCAAGACGTTCTCTCATAGCTTCGATTGTGGCTGGGTCAATACTCGGATCAATTAATCCAGTTAATGCATCCCCTGGCATTGCTTGAGCTAAAATAAATACCAAAAGGCTTAACACAATAATTTGTGGGATGGTAATAAGTGTTCTGCGTACAATTAGTTTCCACATACCATTCAACCTCCCTCTCCCAATGCTACTTGATGGGTAGCAGATATTGCTTTTAAGGAGAAAGGCAAACCTTCTTCATCAAAAAAGTCTTTTTCCAGTCTATCGTATTCAGCCTTAACCAATTTGCGATTAGCGTAATGCTTTTCCCGGTTGCGCGGATCGCTGTCTGGGATTGCTGCTATTAAACGCTTCGTGTAAATATGTTGTGGATTCGTAAAAATTTCCTCAGCTGTACCATGCTCAACATAGCGACCTTTATACATAATGCCGATATGATCGCACATATGGCGAATGATGCCTAAATCATGGCTAATGAATAAATACGTTAAATTTAGTTCTTTTTGGATTTCGCGCATAAAATTCAAAACTTGAGCTTGAACAGATACATCTAAAGCCGAGACTGGTTCATCTGCAATGATCAGTTTTGGTTTTAATGCAATTGCCCGGGCAATACCAATACGTTGACGTTGTCCTCCAGAAAATTCATGCGGATATTTGTAAATTGCCTCTGAACTAAGGCCTACTAGTTCCATCAGCTCTTGAACACGTATACGTTCTTCTTTTGCAGAAAGATTTTCATAATTACGGAGCGGTTCAGCAACAATATCCACTACTCTTTTTTTAGGATTCAATGATGAAAATGGATCTTGAAAAATCATCTGTATATCTTTTCGTACATCGATATACTCTTTTCTACTCACAGTGGCCAAATCTCTACCTTCGAACATTACTTTTCCTGAAGTAATGTCATTTAAGCCGATAATGGCACGTCCTGTTGTTGTTTTACCAGATCCGGATTCCCCCACTAGTCCGTACGTTTGGCCTTGTTCTATCGAAAACGAGACGCCATCCACTGCCCGAACATGATCTTTCACGGTTTGAAAAACACCGCCACGGATAGGAAAGTGAACCTTCAAATTTTCAACTTCAATTAGCGACATAATTGCGCTCCTCCTTGACTTGTTCTGGGAAGTAAAAGTCTTTATAGCATGTGCAGCGCACAAAATGACCATGACTAATTTCATGAAGTTCCGGTGAAGCTTCGTGAGCAGAGTCTTTAATCCATGGAATACGACTTGCAAAACGACATCCTGTTCTCGGCAAATTTTGAAGTGATGGCACGACACCTTGAATGACATGAAGATCTGATTTCACTTCTGCCAATGTTGGAATCGAATTTAACAGCGAGCGTGTGTAAGGATGTTGTGGGTTTTCCATCAATGTATAAATATCTGCAATTTCCACAATTTGTCCCGCGTACATAACGGCTACCCGGTCAGCCATCTCGGCCACTACCCCTAAATCATGTGTAATTAGAATAATGCCAGCATGCATTGTATCCTTCAACTCTCTAATCAAGTCTAAAATTTGCGACTGAATCGTTACATCTAGTGCCGTAGTCGGTTCGTCAGCAATCAATAGTTCAGGTTGGTTTGAAATCGCCATTGCAATAACAATACGCTGACGCATGCCACCTGATAATTCATGTGGATATTGATAGTAAGTTTTTTCAGGTCGCGGAATACCGACTTGGTTCAGTAAGTTAATCACTTGTTTTTTTCGTAAACTCTTAGAGATTTTCGGATTGTGAAGGAAAATTGCTTCATCGATTTGCGCACCTACAACCATAAGTGGATTAAGTGCAGAAAGCGCATCTTGGAAAATCATCCCCATTTCACTTCCACGCAACTGTTTCATATAATTCGCATTTGCATTAACTAAATTATTTCCTTTGTAATTGATTTCTCCCTTAATTTCGGCTCTTGTATGAAGCCCCATGATGGAAAACGCAAATGCACTTTTTCCAGAACCTGATTCACCAACGATTGCCAACACTTCGTTTTTCCTGACATTCAACGAAACATCATCAACTGCAGCATAATAATCATCTTTAATTCTAAAGGACGTTTTCAGATTTTTAATTTCAAGCAAAACATCATTCACAATGATCCTCCTTAAAATAAAGCATTTTATTCTAACTTAACTGCCCTGTACTCTCATATCCTAATAAGTTGAATTTTCAGTTATAACAGGATAAAAAAACAGCTTTTTCATCGACTCCAAAGCTTTTTAGTGCTATTGTACATATACCTATATTTCATTATATTTAGAATAGCATAACAATTTAAAGAATAGACAGTTTTTTTCAATTTTTTATAAAATTTTGGTTATTTTACCTATTTTTTTATTTATTCAACTAAAAAATGGCGTTGTGCAATAACTATTGCACAACGCCATTTTTGTTGAGGTTATTAAATTTTCTTGAATACGAGTGAAGCGTTATGTCCACCAAACCCAAGAGAGTTACTCATTGCAAAATCAAAGTCTGCTTTACGTGCTTCATTTGGAACATAATCCAAATCGCATTGTTCGTCAGGTGTTTCATAATTTGTTGTTGGTGGCATAATGCCTTCTTTTAATGCTAATGCTGTGAAAATCGCTTCAACTCCACCAGCAGCGCCAAGCAAATGACCTGTCATGGATTTCGTCGAGCTCATTCCTAGTTTATAAGCATGTTCGCCAAATACTGTTTTTACAGCCATTGTTTCATATAAATCATTATAAGCTGTACTTGTTCCATGCGCATTAATATAACCAATATCCGTTGTTTCTACTCCAGCATCTTCTAAAGCTTGCGCCATTGCACGCGCTGCGCCTTCTCCACCTTCAGCAGGTGCAGTAATATGATACGCATCTCCTGTAGAACCGTAACCGATAATTTCTGCATAAATTTTAGCACCACGTGCTTTTGCAAACTCGTATTCTTCAAGAATAACGATTCCAGCGCCTTCTGCAATAACAAAACCATCACGGTTTTTATCAAAAGGACGTGAGGCTGTTGTTGCATCCTTATTTGTCGACAATGCTGTGTTTGCCGTAAATCCGGCTACAGACAATTGCGTAATAGGTGCTTCTGCTCCACCAGAAATCATCGCATCTGCATCACCGCGCTG
This sequence comes from Planococcus halocryophilus, assembly GCF_001687585.2. Classification (GTDB taxonomy): domain Bacteria; phylum Bacillota; class Bacilli; order Bacillales_A; family Planococcaceae; genus Planococcus; species Planococcus halocryophilus. The sequence goes on from NZ_CP016537.2 coordinate 2,407,525, forward strand.
TATCACTTTAAATGCATCGCCAATTGAATTTGTACCTGAAGCACACGCCGTTACCGAGCAAGAATTAATGGCTTTAGCACCGAAGTAAATTGAAACTTGTCCTGATGCCATATCCGGTATAATCATCGGGATTAAGAAAGGACTAATACGACGCACACCCCGCGTATTTAGAACGTTCATCTGGTTTTCAATTGTTTCCATACCACCAATACCTGAACCAATCCAAACTCCTGTACGCAAAGCTGTCTTTTCATCTAACTCAAGATTGGCATCTTTCATGGCCATAATTGAAGCAGCGAGTGCATAATGCGTAAAGCGATCCATTTTGCGTGCTTCTTTCTTTTCAATATATTCTTCTATCGAAAAGTCTTTTACTTCAGCCGCAACTTTTGCAGAATACAAGTCTGCGTCTACTCTTGTTAACGGACCAACTCCGGATTTACCGTTTTTGATTGCTTCCCATGTTGTTTCAATATTATTGCCTAAAGGCGTAACTGCGCCAATCCCTGTAATGACTACACGGCGATTTTCCATTCTATCTTCTTCCTTTCGCATAGCTAATTATTTGCCCCACTTCATTGCAATCGCGCCCCATGTTAAACCGCCGCCAAATCCGACCATAACGATAACATCGTCTTCTTTAATGCGACCTTCTTCAACGTCTTCAACAAGAGAAATTGGGATGGATGCTGCTGATGTGTTGCCATATTTATGAATCGTTTTCGACATTTTTTCAACGGGTAAATCTAGACGTTCTCTAGCTGCTTCCATTATGCGAATATTTGCCTGATGCGGAATAAGAAAATCGACGTCTTCTTTTTCCAATCCAGCTTTTTCGATAACATTTAGGGCTGACTCACCCATTTGACGGACAGCGAATTTAAAAACTTCACGGCCATTCATAACGAGATGTTCGTCTTGGTAAAGATGCTTGCCGCCTCGTCCATCAGCTCCAAGTTCGAAAGATAAAATGCCGCGTCCTTCTGATACTTTGCCGATTACTGCAGCTCCTGCACCGTCTCCAAAAAGAACAGCTGTGTTGCGGTCTTCCCAATTGGTGATTTTTGATAATTTCTCGACACCAACGACAAGAACATATTTATAAACATCAGATTCGATAAACTGCTTTGCTGTAATAACTCCGTACATAAATCCCGCACATGCAGCTGAAACATCCATCGCCGCTGCGTTAACTGCTCCAATTTCTTGCTGAATAACACAAGCCACTGACGGAAAAGGCTGGTCAGGAGTAACTGTCGCCACAAGGATTAAACCAATATCAGCCGGATCAATACCCGCATCTTCAATCGCTTTTTTCGCTGCTTCACGTGCCATGTCAGAAGTGTCTTGTTCATCTTTAGCAATCCGGCGTTCTTCTATGCCAGTCATTGTACGGATCCATTCGTCGTTCGTATCCATGCGCTGCTCTAATTGAAAATTTGTCAATTTATCTTCCGGTAGACATCTGCCCATACCGATTATTCCAGCATTCATTTTATATCCCTCATTTCAATTATCATCATCTATTAGTACCTGGTGTTAATAATACGCCATCTACTATTCAATTTCAACTAACTGACATATTTACGACAAAATATCTCCATTCTCTATAATCTTTCTTTCTGTCTGTTAAGGCTTGTGCTATGATTAAGCTAGATATTCTATGTAGAGGTGAAACTAGATGCAATATATTGGAACGTTTTTATGGTCATTCTTATTGATTTCATTGGTCAACTATGTGGTAAGTGCCGTTCAGAACGTACATTTCGACTTTATGATGGGCGTTTACATTTCAATTGGTGTTTCAATTTTGATCTTCGTAATCGCTGCTGTTATTCCGAACGAACCAACTCCTGAAAAGCATTAACAAAAAAGAAGCGTAAACCGGGTTTCCGGTTTACGCTTCTTTTTTATTAATAAGGATTTGTTTGTTATCTCCCATTGTTAATTCCAATTCTGTATTGGAAACAATCCCACCTTTGATTAATTCACGTGCAATATCGGTTTCGATTCTTCGTTGAATAAATCGTTTTAACGGACGTGCTCCGAATATTGGATCGGTTCCAGCTTCAACAATGTAGTTGATAACCGAATCATCGACAGACAATTTGATATGCTGTTGACTCATGCGCGCTGCTAGTTCCCCGATCATCTTCTTAGCAATACCGTAAAAATGGTCGTTATTTAATGCATGGAAAATGACAATATCATCGATACGATTTAACAGCTCTGGTTTAAAGTGTTTGCGCAATTCGCCCATGACAATGTCTTCCACATCGTGTTCACTGCTCGTTTCGTTAATATGAGCAGAGCCAATATTAGAAGTCATGATGACAACTGTATTTGAGAAGTTAATGAGACGACCTTGACTGTCCGTAATACGTCCATCATCTAAAATTTGCAATAGAATATTGGCAACGTCTGGATGTGCTTTTTCAATTTCATCAAGTAAGACAACAGAGTATGGGTTGCGACGTACCGCTTCTGTTAATTGTCCGCCTTCCTCGTAGCCAATATATCCTGGAGGTGCTCCGACTAGACGTGATACACTATGCTTTTCCATATACTCGGACATGTCGATTCGGATAAAATGATCTTCCGAGTCAAACAAATTCGCCGCGAGCGATTTCGCCAATTCTGTTTTCCCGACTCCCGTTGGACCAAGGAAAATAAAAGAACCAATTGGCTTTTTCTCATCTTTAATCCCCGCTCGCGCTCTCCATACAGCTTCAGTTACAAGTTCTACTGCTTTGTCTTGGCCAATGACACGCTCTTTCAATGTCTCACCTAGACGCAATAGTTTTTCACGTTCGCCTTCTACTAGCTTCGTTACTGGAATTCCGGTCCACCGTGCGACAATTCCTGCAATTTCTTCTTCTGTTACTTCTTCACGCAGCAATCTTTCAGCACCTTCATTTTCCAAGCTTGCTTCTAACGCATTCAACTCTTTTTCAAGCGCTGGAATTTTGCCATGCTGTAACACAGCAGCTGCGTTCAAGTCGTACTTGTTTTCCGCATCTTCTAATTGTCTACGGAACTGATCTAATTGCTCACGTTTTTGTTGAATTTTTTTCAATGACTCTTTTTCTTCTATCCATTGATTTTTCATACCCGCTGAAGAATCACGTAGTTCTGTTATTTCCTTCCGCAATGTCTCTAATCGGACTTTGCTCGCTTCGTCTTTTTCTTTCATCAAAGCTTGTTCTTCGATTTCCAATTGCAATAAACGACGTGTTACTTCATCAAGCTCTTGCGGCATCGAATCAATTTCGGTACGAATCATCGCACACGCTTCATCTATTAAATCAATCGCTTTATCTGGCAAAAAGCGCTCGGTGATGTAGCGATCTGACATAGCTGCCGCCGCGACAATCGCCCGGTCATGAATACGAACTGCATGGTGCAACTCAAAACGTTCTTTCAATCCACGTAAAATGGAAACGGTATCTTCTACTGAAGGCTCTCTCACCATAACTTGTTGGAAACGACGTTCTAAAGCCGGATCCTTTTCAATATGCATACGGTACTCATCTAACGTCGTTGCACCAATACAATACAACTCTCCGCGAGCAAGCATTGGCTTCAGCATATTTCCTGCATCCATTGCCCCTTCTGTTTTACCCGCTCCAACAATGGTGTGAATTTCATCGATAAATAAAATGATTTGGCCTTCACTATCTTTTACTTGTTTTAACACAGCTTTTAATCGTTCTTCAAATTCACCACGGTATTTAGCTCCAGCAATTAACGCACTCATGTCGAGTTCGTATATTGTCCGGTTTTTCAATCCTTCAGGCACATCATTACGAACAATACGTTGAGCTAGCCCTTCGACAATTGCTGTTTTACCAACACCTGGTTCACCGATTAACACCGGATTATTTTTTGTTTTTCGTGACAAAATTCGAATGACGTGTCGAATTTCTTGGTCTCGACCAATAACAGGATCCATTTTCCCTGATTGTGCTTGTTCGACCATATTGCGACCAAACTGCTCTAAAGGGGATTTCTGTTCTGTATTACCTGGGGATTGAACCATAACAACCTCTCCTTTTATAAAAGTTTGACTATCTTTGACTAATTAAATTATAGTCAATTTTTTAAGATTAAGCAATTATTAAGACTCTCCATTTTTTTCTAATTTCTACTATCTACAACTAGCTGATTATATAAAAAAACCTCACTAGAATAATTTCCAGTGAGGTTTTATATATATTGCTTATCGAACGCCCAGTGCCATTTTTGCGTAGCGTGACATATGTTCTTTGCCCCACACTGGCTGCCAGACGATTTTTACATCGACTTCTTCCACTTCTGGTAGCTCATATAACGCGGTTTTCACCATTTGTACGATTTGTGGTCCCATTGGGCAGCCCATAGACGTTAATGTCATGGTAACTACTGCAAATCCGTCTTCTGACAACATTACATCATAAATAAGCCCTAAATTGACGATGTCAATTCCTAATTCGGGATCGATTACAGTTTCTAATGCACCCATCATGCTATCTTTCATATCTTGATCCATTCAAAATCCCTCCCTTTACTATTACAACCATCTTAACAAATTTCATCTGAAAATGGAATTGACACGATTATTTGGCTAAGTGTTTAGCAAACCACTCTGTTGCTTCAAGCATACCAGCTCGACTTACCGCGTGCCCTGCTTCTCGTTCACGACGAAAAACAATTTTTTCAGGCACTGCCTCGTATTGTATTTTAAGTTCCTTGAACAAGCGGTATGTTGACTCAAAAGGTACTGTGACATCTTGTTCCCCATGCCAAAAATAAATTGGTCGACTCTTGAATTTTGATTGATGCTTAACACTATCAAACATCGCTAAAGTCTTAAGCATCTTTTCTCTTTCTTCTTCACTGATTGGCAATTGGAATCCTCTCGATTCGTATTGAGTCATTTGCGCTTGAGCCAATTCCACATAATTTCCTGCACCCATCATAACTGCAGCTGCTTGAATCCAAGGATAAACCGTCATAGCTCCCATCGTGGTAATGCCTCCCATAGAAGTGCCGCCTACACCAACTTCTCCACTCACCAATTTCTGCTTATGTAATTCTTCATGTAGAAAAGCCAATTCTTCAATTGAAGTCAACACGATTTCCCAAAATCGGAAACTAATTTGAACATCATCTAATCCTTCACTTCGTTCTCCGTGAAGATGAGCATCTGGCAAAATCACTCGGAGTCCCTTTTCAGCCAATTGATAGGCGTAATGCAAATTATGCTCTTTCGCACTCATATGACCATGGAAAAATACAACCGTTGGTAATTCAGATTGCTCGTTTTGGTCTGGCGTGATATGAAGTAACGGGATATGCCCCCAAATTTGTCTTTGTACTTTCAATTTGACTCACTTCCTTCTATTTTAATCGTACCAATCTTCCAGTTATCCAGCAAACCCCAATTCTTCCTCATTAAAAAATCGTGAAATTACCAATTTTTTTGACGTACCCCTTGTTCTATAGCTACACTAGTAAGAGATAGAAAGGAGACGGCTATTTATATGAAGAAACATTTAATTGTTCTGGATTTAGATGGAACGTTATTAACAGATGAAAAAGTTATTTCCCTTAAAACAAAACTGACTTTAAATAAAGCAATGGAAGCGGGACATGAAGTCATGATTGCTACTGGCCGACCATACCGCTCAAGTGAAACTTACTATAACGAATTGGGATTAACAACGCCAATCGTCAACTTTAACGGTGCGTTTGTCCATCATCCTACCAATCAACACTGGGGTATGCATCACACACCAATCGATTTGGGTGTTGTTCACGAAGTGGTTGAATCTATGTACAATTATAACTTCCACAACATTGTTGCCGAAGTTTTAGATGATGTGTACGTCCATCAACATGATGAACAACTTATGGACATCTTTAGATTTGGAGATCCAACCATTACAACGGGCGATTTACGCAACTACTTGAAAACTGATCCAACCTCTATTTTAATCCACGCGCCGTATGAACGCGTACAGGAAATTCATGATCACTTGTCTTCGGTTCACGCTGAAGTTATTGACCACCGTCGTTGGGGAGCTCCTTGGCATGTTATCGAGATTGTAAAAAGTGGCATGAGTAAAGCTGTCGGGTTAGACCGCGTTTCAAAATCTCTTGGTATTAGCAGAGAAAACATTATCGCTTTTGGCGATGAAGATAATGATTTAGAAATGATTGACTTTGCAGGAGTTGGTGTTGCTATGGGTAATGCTATCTCGCCTTTAAAAAATATTGCCAACGAAGTCACTTTAACTAATAATGAAGATGGCATTGCTGAATTATTAATCGACAGGTTGAAGCTGTAACTATAAAGAGGGGGATTTATTATGAGGTTATTCGCTGATAGTGCATCTGATTTACCAAAAGATTTTTTTGAAAACGAAGACGTAGTTTTATTCCCACTGCGTGTACATATCGGAGATCAAGATTTTGAAGATATTCGCGGCATCCAATCCATCAAAGTTTTTGATGCGATTCGTGCCGGCAATCATCCAAAAACGTCGCAAGTATCTCCTGAAGAAATGCTAAAGGCTTTTGAACAACTAGCCATTGCAGATGAAGAAGGATTGTACATCGCTTTTTCTTCCGAGTTGTCTGGCACTTATAGCACGGCAGTGATGGTAGCAGATCAAGTGCGTGAGGATTATCCAGATTTAAAATTGAGCATACTAGATTCTAAAGCCGCTTCACTCGGATACGGATTGCTAGTAAAAGAAGCTGTAAAACTTCGCTCTGGTGGACACTCTCTTGAAACGATTCTTGAGAAAATTAGTTTTATGGCAGACCATTTAGAAAGTCTTTTTACTGTTGAAGATTTGGATTATATGGCTAAAGGCGGACGTATTTCCAAAGGCAGCGCATTTGTTGGTGGATTGTTAAATATCAAACCACTACTTCATGTAGAAGATGGGAAATTGGTACCAATTGAAAAATTGCGCGGACGTAAAAAAGTTATTAAGCGCATGATTGAATTGATGCAAGAACGCGGTAGCCAATTAGACCAACAAACAATTGCCATAAGTCATGGCGATGACGAAGAGTTTGCTCTAATTTTAAAGCAGGAAATCGAACAACATTTTAATCCTAAAGAAGTTGAAGTTCATATGATTGGTTCTGTTATTGCTGCACATACTGGACCGGGCACATTGGCTTTATTTTTCCTTAATAAGATCGAATAGGAGCTGATTAAACGGTGAAAAAAATAGTCATTGTAGGCGCTGTTGGCGGAGGAGCTACAGCTGCGGGTCAACTTCGATTTTACAACCCGGATGTCCAAATAATTGTTTTTGACCGAGATTCAACAATGTCTTATGCAGCATGCGGAACGCCATATATCATCGGTGATGTAATCGAGGACGAGCAGTCAATCGTTTTAACAAATCCAGAGAAATTCAAGAAAAAACGCGATATCGATGTAAAGTTAGAACACGACGTAATAGAAATTGACAGAGCCGCTAAAAAAGTTCTTGTGCAAAACTTGGAAACCGGCGACCAATTTGAAGAGTCTTACGATGCGTTAATCTTGGCGCCAGGTGGTTCTGCGATAGTACCAAAAATCGAAGGACTCGACTCTTCTCAGGTTTTCACTTTGCGTAATTTTGAAGATATGCAACGGATTGATCGTTTTATCAAAAACAAAAAACCTGAAAGTTGCATAGTGTCGGGTGGTGGATTTATCGGTCTCGAAATGGCAGAAAACCTAAAAAATCTTGGATTGGACGTATCACTCGTTCATCGATCGCCCGCTATTATGTCTATTTTAGATACAGACATCTCGTTGATAATCGAAAAAGAATTGGCCATTCAAGGCGTTAAACTTCTAACTGGTACAGAGATGGTAAAAACTGATGGCAAAACCATCAAACTATCGAATGGCATTGAGTTACATGCTGACTTTATCATTATGAGTGTAGGGTTAAGACCCAATACGGGGCTTGCTGTAAAAGCTGGATTGAAAATTGGTGAAACTGGTGGCATTCAAACCAATGAATTCATGCAAACAGATGACCCTTCAATTTATGCAATCGGTGATGCTTCCGAAAACTTCGATATGGTAACGGGAGACCCAAAAAGAGTGCCACTCGCTTCTCCTGTCCATCGACAAGCGTTTATCGCTGCACGTCATATTTTAGGAAGTAAAATAGCGAAAAAAGGATTACTTGGAACTTCTGTCTTGAAGATTTTTTCATTAACTGCTGCTATGACCGGGTTGAATGAAAAAACCATCAAAGACAAGAATTTAGAATATGCTACAGTGACTCATAACGGAATTTCAAATGCCAGCTATTACCCTGACCATTCTAAAATCACCTTAAAAGTTCATTACAATCCACAAACGAGAAAGATTTTAGGCGCGCAATGCATCGGTGGAAAAGGCGTCGATAAACGAATCGATGTTATTGTCACTGCTATTTATGCAGGCTTAACTATTGATGATTTGCAGGCGTTAGAGCTTTGCTATGCGCCTCCTTATTCATCGCCAAAAGATCCAATCAATATGGTTGGTTATAAAGCCATTAATGACAACTAAAAAAATAGAAAACAGGAAGAAAAAGCAAATCGCTTTTTCTTCCTGTTTTATTTCCGTTCAGTTGTTTTTTTATTTTGCAGCATCTGCTTTACGTTGTTTGCCCTTTCTCCATACAAACCATAGGAATAACATAAACACGATATACATAATAGCTAGTGTTGCGATATAAGCCGTATTTAGTTTTGTTTCCTCTCTAACATGGAAAACTTCCGCAATTTCACGGTCTTGCGTCACACGATAATCTCCACTGTCTTCTTGGCGGACAATATCACTTTCAAACAAGCCCTGCAATTCCTGATTTTCTCCAATCACATCAGCTGACAAATTAATGGTTTTGGTCGATGAAGAATTGTTAATAGCGATAACCCATGTTTCATCGTCATTTGAACGCTTATAAACGAGCCAGCCGTCTTCATCATGCAAAACTTCTACTTTCCCGGTACGCAACGCTTCTGACGAGTTGCGCAATGAGGTTAAATTGGTAATATGGTCAACCAATTCTTTGTCTACTGCCATATCCAAAATTTGATGAGATTCAGAAGGCGCGACGCCGTTCATTGCTGATTCTGATCCGTATTGAATAACTGGAATTCCTGGCATAGTTAGTAATTGCGTTAACAACAATTTCCACCGTGTTGGTGGAAAACCTTTTACTTCTACAATGTCTGACGTAAACCGAGAACCTAACAATGAATCGACTTGTATCAGCTGGTTTTCACTTTGCTTCATAAGTGTCTTAATACCCGTCAAATCTTGGTCGAAATTCTTATAAGCCGCACGCAATGTTTCTTCGACCCCGGGAATAACGACTGCATCAAATCCAGTTTTTTCTGACATTTCGCGATCACTTAAAATATAGCTTGGACGAATGTCTTTCATTGCTTTAGAAAAATCACGCACAAACTGGGAATCTATTTTATCTGCATCTTGCAGTCGGAAACCATCCACTTGATATGTTTCATTAAATTCCGTAAATGTAGTAATTAATGCTTTTTGAACTTCTAAGTTTGAAGTGTCTATTGCTAAACTGCCATCCTCATTTTTTGTAAACCATTGAGGGTTTTCAACTGCCCAAATGTGATTAGCACTTACTTGTTGAGTTGGGATATCTACAATCACTTTCATATCCTGTTCATGGATTTCTTCAACCAATGTTTGAAATTCTTCTTTTGTCCCAAAATGACGCTCAAACTCTGTATAGTCCAACACTTTTTTTCCATCGTACGTTTCTGTTGAAAATACAGAGCCTATTGAAAGAGCCGTAAAGCCCATGTCTTTCACAAATAAAAGTTCACTGGCCATTCCATCAAAATCACCCCCGTTAAAAGTTGTAGGGTCTAATGCATTTACTTCATAATCATTATCGATTTTTTTGTTGAAATAACGGTCGACTAATACATCATAAATAAGTTCATCTTTTAATTCATACTCTTTTTCAGCGTATGCTGGTTGCACGATTGTCAACAGTAACACTGCCGTGATCATGCTCGAAATCCACTTTGCTTTCAATCTGATATCCTCCTTCAATGAGGTCGTCATTGCGTTCTACCCGGTTCATTTTATCAAACTCCAGCTTTTACTGCCATGTAAAGTTAGCTTTTCGCTAGCAACTTGCTTGAGTTTCGTCTAAACTGTGAAATTTGCCAAAGAAAAAGACAGGTGCGCGGTGCACCTGTCTACTTGCTTAAAAGAAATCCATACCAACCGGTAACATGAATCCGATAAACATTGTCGCAAATAAGAAGACTGCAAACAATGCCCAGAACATCGTAACCGATTTTTGTTTTTTTGAACGGACCAAGACCATTTCCATCATACCAATCGTCAATACGCCCAATAAGAATTTAATGCCATAAAGCATAGGGTCAGCATCAGACCATTCGATAAATAACGTTAAGCCTGTAATGATGATTAAGACGTAGAACAATCTTAATACCATATGCATAATCTTACGTCCTTTGCTATCGCGTTGCATAAATGCTGCAACTAAGAACAAAATGACAGCAACAACCCATGTCGTAATGTGTAAATGTGTAGTGTCTGTTAAAATACCCAAAATCTCACCTCTTCTAATAATGTCCTCTTTAGTTTAGCACAACTAGGACAGGGGCAAGAGCTATAATCCTATGACAAATGTGTGACGAGCGTGCCAATTGATTCGATGGATACTTTAACCGTATCGCCTGCTTTTAAAAACTTCGGTGGAGTAAAACCTTTGCCGACTCCAGCAGGTGTACCTGTAAGCAAAATGTCACCTGGCTCTAAAGCCACATATTTTGATACTTCGGCAATCAGTTCATCCACACGACGAATCATGTTTTCAGTATTGCCGTTTTGACGAATCTCATCATTTACTTTTGTTACGATCGATAAATTTTGTGATTGCGGTATTTCATCTTTTGTTACGATATATGGCCCAATTGGACATGAACCTGGCAAGCTTTTCCCAAGGAAATATTGTTGGTGTTTAGCTTGTATGTCGCGCGCTGTTAAATCGTTTGCGATGGTATAACCAAAAACGTAATCATAAGCCATTTGTTTTGGTATTTTATGACCCGCTTTTCCGATAACAACAGCCAATTCACCTTCATAGTCATACGAATCAGTTACGTCGCTATGAACAGAAACGGTTTCACCGTCTGCTGAAATACTAGTAGACGCCTTAGTGAAAACTACCAAATCAGTAGGTGCTTCTCCGCCCATTTCTTTAGCATGATCTGCGTAATTTTTGCCAATCGCAATAATATTTTTTGGTGTTTTTGAAATCGGAGCTAGCCATTCAATTTCTGCATATGAGTGTTTGAATTCTTCAGAGCGGTCAGATTGGACAGCGGCTTCCGTCAATTTACGAATTTGTTCGACAAACTCCATTCCTTGTGGAATTCCTTCTATCAATAGAGTAGGGAACGCAGGCAAGACCTCTAATTGCTGTTGAATCGCAACTAAATCCCATACAGCATCTTCCTTTTTAACTTTTGGTCCGAATCCTTCTTTTCCTTCGTAGCGAAATGATAACAGCTTCATTCGTCAAACACTCCTTTTCTGTAGTTGAATTCATTATACACATTCAGCGTTTTGAATTGTTAGTTTTTTCGAAATTATTTCCGTAAGTCCATTTTCTCCAAAGCATTTCAAGTGGACCACGTGAAAATTTTTCCAACCAAAGTTCTGCAAAAATTAACTGAACGACAAAAATACCGAAGGCAATCAATGTTCCAGTTAGCAAGTCAACTTTTCCATACAAACCTAACCCGTATGAATAAAAAATAAATGTAGCTAAAATCGATTGTGTAATATAAGTGGTTATTGACATCCGCCCTACTTTAGCTATTGGTGAAAATAACTTTTGTAAGCTTCTTTTTTGAGCCATTAATGCAATCATAGCCGCATAGCCAACCGCTACAAGGGGCCCCCCAAATAGATCTTGTAAATAGACAAAAGCGTAATTTTTGTCAAACAAAAAAGGTGTACTTTTTAAAGCTAAGCCCATCAACAGCGGAATAATCGCTAAAAATAACCAGAGTTTGCGCTTTTCCTGCGTCCGTTCAATTAACTGCCACTTAGCTGCAGCTGCTCCAAACATGAGAAAAGGCAAGATGGTAAACGCTAAAAACACAAAGCCTATCATATTATTACTGTAAGTCCAGTCAGCCAATCGTTGGCTGAAAATCTCTGCAAAACTACCCGATTGATACGATTGAATCGAATTTTCAATTTCCATATAGCCCACATAAGTATTCGGATCTGCAGCTGCCGCGATAAACAGAATCGCGAGCATTAACAAGTGAGGCACCGCATAAATAACTGCACCCAAACTCATTAGCCATCTAGAAGGAAGTCGAATCAAGCCAAGTAATAAAAAGCCCATAATGGCATAAGTAATTAAAATATCCCCATACCAGATAAGAAAGGCATGAATGATGCCAAATAATAAGAGTACCATTAGCCGCTTAACTGCAAGCGGCATAAAGGGACGGCCAACAGCCTCTGCACGCATGTATTGCATAGCTAATCCATAGCCAAATAACATAGCGAACAATGGATAAAAACTAGCTTGGATAAAAATATCAATCACCAAATAGATTCCTTCATTCACACTCCCGTTAAACCATTTATAAGGATCGATATAGGAAAGCGGTGAATGGAAAGCCAGCATATTAATAAGTAAAATACCTAAAAGCGAAAATCCTCTCATCAAGTCAATCGCTTTTATTCGTTCATTGGTGGAAACCGGCTGTAAGTTCAAAATAATCCTCCTAAATATTCACTTCTTGATTAGCTGCAAACAAGTATACCAAGCGTTCTTTAACCGGTATTTTCAATATCGATTCAACCGCTTCTTGATAGACAGTTAACTGAACACCATATCGTTCCGACATTTCATTTTGTACATCGTTAATCTGTGTCACACGATCCGTTTTATAATCTAGCAACACCCAACCATCTTGTTCTTCGAACAAACAATCAACAATCCCTTGGATAATTTGATGATCACCGTCTGCATCTTTTTTTGCGTAAGTAAAAGGTACTTCTCTTTTTATGTTTTTCGCAGCTCTAAGACGCACAGCCGTTTTACTTTCATAAAAACGTTCAAGTTCTTCTACTTTCACCGCTTTGCCTTCGTCTGGTGATAGAATTTCCATCCCAACTAAAGTTTCGATAAACTCTTTTATTTCGCCGCTATTCAAGGTACGATCCAACGGAATATGCTGCATCACTGCATGGACAGCCGTCCCAATATCAGCTCCGGATAAACATTTGTCCATCATGAAATTCGGACGATGTAGCAACATTTTCTGTTCTGGCTTTACTGTCTGAATAAAGGACTCCGGTTCATCAAGACGTTGCAACATCTGCAATCGCTTCATTTCAGTTACAGACTGCTTTGATCGTTTATCGACCGCTAGCTGGTGTGGGTATTGAAAGTTAAAGCGCTCATTAACCTGCTGTTGATAATCTTCCAACAGGTCATCTCCTTTCAGTAATTCTTCAATACTTACTACTGCTGGAAGTAACGATTGAGATTCGATAATCTCAATGTGAAAACGAGACGAATGATTAAGAAAATGCCCGGTAACATTCAGTTGTTCTTCAGCATCAGGATGTCTTGCTACTGCTGGACCTATCCAGTCCAAATACCCTTTAGCACGAGAGCGCATAAAGTCTGGCAGACGAACATCATTTGTCGCCACTTTCCATTTCTCAAATAGCTTATCAATGTCTTTAACAGAAGCTGTCAAGTACAGTCTTTCTTTTGCTCGAGTCATCGCTACGTATAAAACACGCATTTCTTCTGCTTTCATCTGCAATTGCTTCATTTCTCGAACAGCTAGAAACGGCAGTGATGTGTACTCGATTCGTGTATCAGGGTTTACTGCTTTGACTGCCAATCCATAATCTTGATCAAACAAATAAGATTTTTTAAAATCCATTTCATTAAAAGCTCGTCCCGTACCCGCAAAAAAGACTACAGGAAACTCGAGTCCCTTTGACTTATGTACGGTCATTAGCCGAACAACATTTTCTTTTTCACTAAGTGATTTCGCTGTACCTAAATCATCGCCTCGTTCTCGCATCCGGTCAATAAAGCGGAGAAAACGGAACAAACCACGGAATGAAGTTTTTTCATATTCGAGTGCACGGTCGTGCAACGCACGCAAATTAGCTTTCCGTTGTTTGCCATTTGTCATAGCGCCAACCATTTCATAATAATTGGTATCCAAATAAACTTGCCAAATCAGTTCCGCTAGTGAGCCTCGACGTGCCAGATTTCGCCAACCTTCTAATTGAAGGATAAAACGGCGTAGTTTCTCAGCCGCAGCTGGGTCGATTCCTGTACCTGAACGCATAAAGGTTTTTACCGCTTCATAAAAGGAAGCTTGAGGTGCTGCTAAACGAATTTCAGCCATTTCATTTTCTTTCAAGCCAATAAACGGCGCACGTAAAACAGAGGCGAGCGGAATGTCTTGGTAAGGGTTATCGATAACACGCAGCGTATTCAACATAATCATTACTTCAAGCGCTTCAAAATAGCCACCTGTTAATTCCGCATACAATGGGATTCCAGCCATTTTGAATTCATCTACAAAGTCACCGGACCAAGTCATCGAGCGCATCAAAACAACGATATCACGGTATTCTAGCGGTCGTTGGCTTTGTGTCCAAGGATCATTGACCGTTGTTTGACTGTCCATCAATTCCTTGATTTTTTTGGTGATAAACCGCGCTTCCCATTGAGATTTCGCCAAGTCCTCGTCTTCTGATTCTTCTTCAGTTTCTGGTTCATGTATTAAAGTCAATTCAATCGGAGTTACTTGTTCTGGATAAGGCGCTTTTGCTTTTAACGCAGCCGCTTCATCGTAATCGATTTCTCCGACTCGTTCCCCCATTATTTGAGAGAATATATAGTTGGTGCCATCTAAGATTTCCTTACGGCTTCTGAAATTTGCATTTAAATCAATTCGTAGTCCTGTGTTTTTAGCATCATGTTTAAAACGAGAATATTTCCCTAAAAATAACATAGGTTCTGCTAAACGGAAACGGTAAATCGATTGCTTCACATCGCCAACCATGAACAGGTTGCCATTTTGTTCGTTTCCTGATTTCACCAAATTTAGAATTGTCTCTTGCAAAAGGTTTGTATCTTGGTATTCATCAACTAACACTTCTTTAAAGCGATCTTGATATTCTTTTGCGATAGCTGAAGGCTTGCCTTCCTCCATTAATATCTCTAATGCATAATGCTCTAAGTCGGAAAAATCGACCAATGCTCGATCAATCTTCAACGCTTTGTATTGATCAGCGAAAAGCTGTGTTAACTCGACTAAAGTTTTCATCAGTGGAGCCATTTCTCGCATTTCTTCTAATAAGCGCTTTGGAGAGCGAGTAAAATAAGCATCAAACAAGCCACTTACAATTTTCTTCACATCATTACGTCGCGCTTTCGCTTCTTCAGCTAAGGCTGGATCACAAGAATCTTTACGAATACTCGCTGCTTTTTCCCATTTAAACGATTTAGAAAAAGCATATAAGCTCTCCCATGAGTTTTCCATTGCTGCAATTGCTGTTTGTATGACTTCAGTATCTGTTCTAAACGTACTTTCTAGTACGGCAGGTCCATCTGACTCATGCGTTAGTTGGAGGCCTTGATCAGCCAATTGCAACGCTTCCTCTAAAGCATGACGTATTGTTAGTTTTAAATCCCCGATAAATGGTAATTCGTCAATTGTCGCATCCGTTGGCACATTGTATAGATTAGGTACTTGTTGCAACCACTCTTGTGGATTAGGATGCACGCGCGAATAGTCATACAGCTTGCTTAGTAACACTTCCATCGCTTGATCACTGCGATCAGATGTAAAGCTATCCGCCAAACGATAAACTGCATCCGCTCCTTCCCCTTCATATGCAGATTCAAGCACTGCTTCTAGAACATCGTCTCGCAAAAGAGCGGCTTCTGTTTCTCCAGCAATTCGAAAACCCGGGTCGATTTCAAGCAAATACGCATATTGTTTTACGACCTGCAAACAAAACGAATGCAGTGTAGAAATTTGAGCTTTATTGATCAAACGCAATTGTTTTCGTAAATGAATCGAGTCTGGATTTTCTGCAACTGCTTTTTCCAACGCATTCGACATCCGGTGACGCATTTCAGCAGCTGAAGCATTAGTAAACGTAACAACTAAAAGTTCATCGACAGATATTGGATCGTCTTCGGCCAACACCTTTTCTATCATACGGTTTATCAGAACAGCTGTTTTGCCCGATCCAGCTGCTGCTGACACCAACATATCTTGTCCCTTTGCCCATATTGCCATCCATTGTTCGTCGGTCCAAGTAGCATCAATTGGTTTTTTCGGTATCATCTGCAGCTGTCTCCTTTCTGATCAATTCCACTGCTTTATCAGGAGATAAAGCAGTCAATTTCCGGTAACTTTGGTCAGGATCTGCTGGGTCAAATTGGCAAACCGAACGATAAGAACAAAATTGACAAGGTGTGTCTTCTTTCATTTTATATGGCGTGATACTCGTATCGCCTTCTAATATGCCATTGCCTGCGTTTTGATGCTTATTGCGGACAAAACGGCGGACAACTTGCATGTCTTCTTTCATCAACGTTTTTGATTGAGATGCAGACACTGCTCCGCTTTTGTTGAGTCGTACTGGAATTACATTGGAATATCCATCAATTTGGTTATCCATTGCTTCAATCACTTCAGGATCTTCAACGACTAAGCCATTCATCTTAAAGGATTTGGCCATTTCTTCATCTAGTTCTTCAGCTGTCAGCAATTTTGTTAGCTTTAACATCGGATTGTGCATATGAAAATAAAGCACACCAGCCGGTTCTGCTTCTTCTCCCAGCCAACGTTCAGAATGAGTTAGGGCAACATCTAAGTAAGTAAAGGTTTGTAAAGATAAACCATGATAAACGTTGCTCAGGTCGAGACCTTGTTTAGATGATTTGTAATCGACGATACGCAAATAAGGTTTACCGTGAATGTCAGTAGAATCGATTCGATCAATCCGACCTCGAACGTTCATCTTACGTCCACGATCTAAAGAAATTTCAAGAGGTGGAATCGTTTCTTTTGGTCCAAACCCTACTTCTAATGCAATCGGTACAAATCCCGAAACTTTAGCGTGTTTGCTGAGCATATAGGCTGTTTGGCGAATAATACCTTCTAATTTATGCTGGATATAACGATAGCGATGTGAGCTCATTAATATATGATTAACAAAATAAGGAGACAGCTGTTCAATCGCTTCTTTTGCTAAGTTTTGGCATTGTTTTTGTGTCAGTGAAGACCACGATACGCCAAGCCGAAGCACTTCATCTGATATCCATTTTATCGCTGCATGGAAAAGGTCCCCCATTGCAGGTGCTGCTAATTTGTATTGACTTCTTTCTTCGAGACGTAACCCATAAGCCACATAATGCGCAAACGGACAGCCGTAATAAGTTTCAACCCTCGATACACTAGAAGAAATGGGTGTTCCATACAAAGGTTCCGCAATAGCATCACGAAGAGGATCTGCTTTATTTGGTTTAATAGGCGATAAAATACGTTTAATAATAGAAGACCAAAACGGGTCATCTTCGTAAAAATTGTAAACTGCACGCCATTCGGCTGATAATTCACCACTGCGTATTTGTGAAGTTAAATAGGCCAAACTCGCTCGTGGATGCGAAATATACGCCATAGGAGAAGCATCTACAAGCTCTTCAGGGTCAATGACTGCAGGAAAGGTATCAATTGACAACATATCCTTTAGTTTTTGAATATAAAGAGATGGCAATAATGCTTTTCCTTCTTCATCTGCGATTGGAAACGAGACGGTCAATAAATCAGAAGCAGATGTAAAGGCACGATACACCATATAAGTCTCATCCATTAAGCGCATTTTCGATGTTGGAGCCAGCTCAAAGCCAATTTGAGCAAACCATTCACGATCTGTATCTGTTAACAGTCCTTCTTGCTCGATACGCTTCGGCAAAACACCGTCATTCGCTCCGACAACGAAGACCGACTTAATATCCATTAAACGTGCTAAATCGATTTTTGATACCATAACTTGATCTAGTGATGGGGGTATACGCGAAAACTCTAACGTTTCAAAACCTTCGTCTAATATCTTTACAGCTGTTTGCAAATCAATTTCTTTATCGCCAAACATTAATACAAATTGATCTAACACACCCACCCACTGATTCCATGCTTGCTCGTGTTCCGTTGCAGCGAGTAGGCGATGCTCACTTTCTTCGCGTTCTCGTAAATCTTGAATTTTTGCATAGACTTCCATTTTTTCTATAAAAAGAAACAAAGATTCCGCTATATCTCGTCCTGTTTTACTCAGTTTTAATTGTTCTTTTAACTGAGCTAAAGGTTCTCTTACTAAGTCACGTACTGCATGAAGCTCTACTTGCGCCGCTAGCTCTTCGTCTGTTTGTATGGATGTGTGAAATTCCAAACCGCGGTATTTTTTATAAAACCAGCGTTTTTCATCAAACCAACGCTTTCCGTATATACCATTAGCGATGACGAAGTTCTCTAGTACATCACTTCTTTCTCGCCATTTTGTTACAGGTCCTTGTGGAAAGAACAAATCGGTTTTGACAGCACGAAAAATCGATTCGTAAGAATAATTCGAGACCATCGATTCAAGTACTGAACGACTAAATTCAATCAAAGGATGATGAAGCATCGATTTTTTTTGGCTGATAAAATAAGGGATTTCATATTGCGGGAAAATTGTATGGATCAGTTCATCATAAATTTCAGGTTGTCTGTAAAGAATGGCGATTTCATTGTAACGAAAACCATTTCTCACTTGGTCTCTAATCGCGCGTGCTACCGCATGCATTTCAGCTCTTCTATTTGATGCTTCAACTAAAGAGACATTGCCCTCTCCTTGAGTTTTTTGTGTTGGGAAGTCATCAAAGTGACGTTCAATATGTTCTAGTTCAGGGTTCACAAAACGGCGTGGCAAAGCTAAGTGAACCGAATTATCAATGTCGATTCCCTCTTTCGCCGCTTGTTCAGTTAATCTACGGGCTGTATTAGCAGACTGGTAGAATAAGGTTTGTTCATCATTTGGATCAGTTTGTTCATCCATAGGTAATGCAATCGTTACTGATTTAGCATGCTTCATTAATTCAAAAAGAATTTCATACTCTCTAGCTGTAAAGGTGACAAATCCATCGATGTAAATAGTCGACGATTTCACCAAATCAGAATGTGGTATTTTCTCACTTAATAAGGCTAGATGACCTTCAGAATCTACAAATACTTTTCCTAGACGACTTTCAATTTCAGTAAGGATTAACTCGAGATCTTCTGCTTTTTCGAGTAATGTTTTTGGTGCACCCGCTTCAACTAATGACGAACGGATGGCGTTTAATTCTCCGCAATCTACACAATAACGAGCAAATTCTTTCACTAATTGTTCGATTTGATCAGTAAACCCTTTTTTTCCCGCAGCTCTTCGAAACAATTGAAAATCCTCTCGATGATCTTCCAGCAAGCTACGAATTAGCATACGGTAGCCAAAAGTATCTACTTCCCTCCTGCTAATGCCTCCTACTTCTTGAAGCACACGCCAAGCCAATCGCTTAAACGTCACCGCTTGCGCACGTATCATGCCATTCATATTGTATGCAGCAGCTAATCGATATTCGGTAGAAAATGACATTTGATCCGGTACAATAAGAAATATCGGATCACCATCTGCCTGTCGTTTTAACTCATCCACTATTTCTTCTTGAACAAAACGAGTTTTCCCCGCTCCAGCTCTGCCATAAACAATGCGTAATGACACATGACCACTCCTCCGCTAAGAACATTTGTTCTAATTATACGTTTTTCTACTATCCTATGCCACTTACAACTTCATCCTTGCTTGTGTTTTTTACGTTCTTCACTAGCCAGACGGAAATCTTCTTCCACTTTTTTGTGCAAACGTTTTTCAAAAATCTTCCCGATTACATACAATAAAATAATGACTAAAATAACAATTGCTGTCCGGATCGGTTGTGTGAAAAGTGCACGCAAGTCGTATCCGACAAACGAAATTGTAAACACCATCACAAGTTTCCCTGCCATAACCGTTAATAAATAATAATATTTCCGAATGTTTGATAAGCCGGCAACTAAGTTTACAAGTGCTGATGGAGTAAAAGGTAAACAAAGCAATAAAAATAATGGACCAAAGCCATTACGCTCTACCCAGTGAATCAACTTTTGAACTTTGTCATGCCGTGTCATGAAATTCATGAAACGAGCTCTGCCATATTTGCGCACCAATAAAAATACGGCATATGCACCAATTACTGAACCGCCCCAAGAAAGTAAAAATCCTAACCATAAACCATACGCTGTAGCGTTGGCAAAAACAAAAACAAATAAGGGCAAGAACGGTAAAAAAGCTTCAATAAAGGGCAAGAGGAATCCGATTAACGGACCAAAAGCCTTGTAGGATTGTGTCAACTCCACAATATTTTCCATTGAAAAAAAATCCATCATAAGCTCAGTCCTTTAAATTGTTTAATTTTTCTAACTCCCATTCCAAACTAAAAAGTTTTTGTGATATGCTATTATAATTACTTTACACTCTTTCAAAGAGTTTGGAAAAGGAAATACTTATACATAAGGAGCGAAAAGAATGAACGGACGTGAGTTTTCTGCCGGATTGAAGGCGGGAACTAGCATTGCAATCGGCTATTTCCCTATAGCATTAACCTTTGGTTTGTTAGCAAAAACTACTGGGCTTTCTCTACTAGAAGCTACTGCCATGAGTATTTTTGTGTTTGCAGGTGCCTCACAGTATATTGCATTGTCACTGATTACCGCTGGTGTAGCACCCATTGTCATCGTTTTAAATACGTTTGTTGTCAATATTCGGCATTTTCTTATGACGGCTGCACTCAATGAAAAAATGGCACCGGATGACAGATGGAAAAAAGCTTTGTACGCTTTTGGAATAACCGATGAAACATTTTCGGTTTTGGCCACGCAAAAAAACCAAAAAATCACCACTGGTTTTGCAGTTGGAGTTATCACTATTTCTTATGGAAGTTGGGTCGTGTTTACCTCAGTCGGTCATTTAATTGGCGCAAATCTTCCTCAGTTTCTTCAAGCTGCCATGTCGATTGCACTTTACGCTATGTTTATCGGTTTATTAGTTCCTTCGATGCATGGTAATCGTAAAGTTGTCAGTTTGGCTGTCATTGCCGGAGCGATTAATTCTCTTTTTTATTTCACAGGATGGTTATCGACAGGGTGGGCCATCATGGTCTCTACTTTAGCTTCGGCCATTTTTATTGAATGGATTTCCAGGAAAGGTGTGAAAAGATCATGAGTTCTTGGTATTGGTGGATGGTCCTTGGTATGGCTATTGTAACTTATATTCCGCGTGCTATTCCGCTGACGTTTTTAGAGGGCCGTGAGTTGCCGGAAGCGGTTCAAAACGTGTTACGAAATATACCTTACGCTGTGTTAGGCGCGCTGATTTTTCCAGCTGTCTTTTTTATTCAAGAAAATATTTGGTTCGGCGTGATCGGCGCTGTTGCAGCATTCGGTATCGCAATCACAGGAGCTAACGTAATGATTGTCGTTCTTGGTTCGATTGCTGCCCTTGCAATCTTTAGTGGGTTTTTATAAATAAATGCACAAAAAAAGCCGTTACTCATTTTCATGAGCTTCGGCTTTTTTTCTACGATTAAACATCCTTGTTGAATACCAAAATCCTGCAGTAAGAGAAGCTGCGTTCGCGACGAACAACAGCCACGTATGCGTATAGCCTGCATAAACAGCGGCTGCCATTAAAGCCACAGTCAAAATTAATGCGACGATATGATTAAATGTGACTCTTGTAAACAAGATGACAAGCAATCCTGGTACTAAAAGAGACAGGAAAAATTTTGTTACCATTGATTCCATTAATTTAGCTCCTTAATTGACCACTAATAATCCGAGACGGTGGTGATCGTGACGGAAAATAACATGTTGGCGTAAACGCACTTCCAAATTATGATCCAGTACTTCTAAACGACAATGAGCAGCATTTACTTGAATCGCTTCATACAGTTCAGATTCATTTGAAATGGCAATGCCATTTACTTTGCGAATTACTTCGCCACGCAATAAGCCCATTTTGTCGGCAGGAGAACCTGGTAAAACGTCGACAATCATAACACCTTGTGGTTGAGGAGTTACGGCATAATTACCACTGCGTTCTTTTAATGCAAAATGAACCGCAATCGCCATGCGACCAATTACTCCGCCTACTAATGCAACAGCTGCCAATGGATGCCATATTAATGCCCCTAAGCCAACTACGATAATACTAATTCCCAAAGTAGTAACAGCTTTACCAACTAACGGATAAAGATAGACTGGCAAGGTTCGCTGTGAACGACCTATAAATCCGAATACCACCGGGAAAAGAATTAACGAGAAGTTCGATTCACCAATTGGCAACTGTGGCCAGTAAGGCGCATACGAATCAAGTAACGAACCTGGCACCACCAATAAAATAGGTAATAACCATAAGCGTTTTGAAATATAAGCTGCAGCCTTTAGCCCACGTCCTGATTTATGTAACCGAGGAGAGCCAGCCTGTGCTGCTGCTTTATCAATCATTTTACCTTCTACAAACACTAATGCTCCCGCAATTAGTACAACAGGAATCAACCATTGATACGAAAATTCCGTTCCTTCGAATTTAACTAAACCGAAATTCAACGTCCATTCATTGGCATAAAACAACCAGCTAAGCCCTACAGCCGCTGTAGCCAAATAAATAAATGAACCCGCTTGATAAAAAGTCGTTACCATTAACAAAATGGAAACGATGCTCAAAGCAATTAACCAGTCCAAGGGTACAACTAACCCAATTCCTGCAAACAATACAGAAAGAACAAGAGCATATAACCAACCATCTTTTATCAGTCGTTTAAACTCAGTCAATCCGTAAACAATACGAATTCTAAAAATTTTCCGTTCTTTTTTCACCCGATAATATCCCAACAACACTGCAGCAAGCAATGCGATGTATAAAACCGGATTCACAAAAAACTTACCTATCGCTAACATTAAATCCATTATCACTTTATTTACACCATCCTATCACCGGCAATTGACGTTACTTCTCATTGTAACAAAGAAAACCGGCTTTCTGCACTTCTTTTTCAGTTAAACGAATGCCGCACCCAATTGTTTTAAAATATCTTCTGTTCCTTCGATTCCTGCAGACAGTCGAACTACTTGTCGTGTTACACCGACTTTTTCTTTTTCTTCGGTTGAAAGAGCTCTGTGAGACGTTCCATATGGATATGATACTGTTGTTTCCACGCCTGCTAATGTTGGCACAATTTTAATCCAACCGAGTGATGAAAAGAATTTTGACACATCAACTGTTTCGGATAATTCAAACGATACTATAGCACCAACACCTGGATACCACACACGTGCTTTATCTTCTAAAAATGTCGCAATGGCTTGTGCATTTTCTGTTTGTTTTTTCATCCGCAACGCTAAAGTTTTAATCCCGCGAATTGTCAACCACGCTTCAAATGGACTCAAATTCAATCCTAAATTCACCACACGCTTTTCAGCAATGTCGATCAAATCAGCATCACCGACTAAAACACCTGCTGTGACATCGCTGTGGCCGCCGAGATACTTAGTTGCACTATGAGCAACTAAATCTGCACCAAACGTATAAGGAGTCATCGTGTAAGGCGTAGCGAAGGTATTATCAATCATGATTCGAACGCCATATTGTTTTTTCAATTCTAAAAGAGCTTCCATATTTTCAAGACGCAAAAATGGATTCGTAATCGACTCACTAAATACTAATTTCACTTCAGGAATGTCGATTAAAATCCGTTCAACTTCTATGATATCCGAAAAATCAGCAAAATGG
Source organism: Planococcus halocryophilus (assembly GCF_001687585.2). Taxonomy (GTDB): domain Bacteria; phylum Bacillota; class Bacilli; order Bacillales_A; family Planococcaceae; genus Planococcus; species Planococcus halocryophilus. The sequence goes on from NZ_CP016537.2 coordinate 2,431,505, forward strand.
ACTTCAATTCCCATTAAAATAAGTTCTTCTTTTAGTAAATGGAACGTTCCGCCATATACATCTTGAGCCGCCAGAATATGGTCGCCTGCTTTAACAACAGACAAAATTCCAGCTAAAATCGCTGACGTTCCAGAAGATGATGAAACTCCTTTTGGAGCTTTTTCCAAATCAGCTACAGTTTGTCCTAAAGCATCTGTATTCGGGTTTGCTGTACGCGAATATAAATAAGTACCGTTTCCTTCATAATAGCCTTCAAGCTCTTCGAGAGACGAAAAAGAAAATGCAGAAGTTTGATAAAGCGGCATAACTTTCGATTGAATCGTCCGTTCTTTCATTGTTGCGGTATGTACTGATTTTGTTTCGATTGTTGTCATTGTTTCATCTCCTATTCCATTTCTTTTACTAATTGCTCCATCATAGGCGCATCCATCGGTCCTACAACTTTGTTTTGAATCCGTCCTTTTGTATCGATCATATACGAAGTTGGAATAGATACGGCTTGATAAGTAGAACCTACAGCACCTTTATCATCCATTGGAATTGAAAATCCCAGTTCAAACTCCTCAACAAAATCCTCTATTTTTTTAAGTCCTTTGTCTTCAGTCGTTAAATTAACTGCTAAGATGACAACATTCGCCTCTTCAGCTTGTTCTTCAAAATAATTTTGCATATGAGGCATTTCTGCTCGGCAAGGTGGACACCATGTAGCCCAGAAATTCAATATTACTTTTTGTCCTTGATAATCTGATAATGTCACGACTTCTCCGTCTAATGTGGTTAATTGAAAATCAGGCGCTTTTTCGCCTTTTGCTAATCCCTCTTCAGTTGGCAAAAAGTCTACATCACTGCCAAGAGCCATATTATTAAGAGCGTCAGATTCTGAGGTGTTGTTTTTAACGGCGCCTATTATGACAATTGCTATCATAGCAGCAAGTATCACTAAGCCGATAATTTTTTTAGGCATCTGTTATCCACTCCATTCAAGTTTTATCATACGATAAATCGGATAGCTTATTCCACTAAGTTTATTTAAAAATGTGACAGTTTAACTGAAATTAAAAAACAGCCGGCGTGTAAATGCCGACTGTTCCTCATTTTAAACTTAACTTATACGCGCAAAAATTTTCTGATTGACATAAAACTTCCCCATATTCCGATAAACACGCCCATTAATAAGATCAGTGCGCTTACTTGATATATAAATGGAGTGTAATCTAACAACTGAATCAGTTCTCCACTTAAACGTGGTTGTGCAAAGTCAGTAATTTCTTTGTATAAAAGCGCCACAAGACCGATTGGAATAAGCGATCCCAATATACCAAGCCACATGCCTTCTAAAATAAATGGAATACGAACAAACCAGTTTGTCGCACCTACTAATTTCATGATTTCGATTTCACGACGTCTAGCAACAATCGTAATGCGGATTGTATTCGAAATCAAGAACATTGCGGTAAACAGTAGAGCCAAAATCAAAATGAGACCTACATTTCTTCCTGCATTTAAGAAGTTAAAAAGTTTCTCAATTTTTCCTTCACCGTACTTCACGTTTTCGATATTTTCAAAAGCTGCAATTTCTTTAGCGACATTTTTTGTTTGCTGCGGATCGGTTGCTTTTACATAAAAAACGTCAAACAATGGATTACTTTGTTCGAACAAACTTAGTTCGTCACCAAAATCAAGAACCAAGTCCGTTAATTCTTCTTCTTTTGTTGAAAAATTCGTCGATTCGACACCCGGTATTTCACTAATTTGCGATTCCAAATTAGTTACTGTCTCTTCAGTCACATCTAATGAAACGAATACTTTGATCTCAACATCATTTTCGAGATCATCGGCAACTTTGTTTAAGTTCATCATTATGAGAACAAAAACCCCAACCAATAATAACGTAACTGTAACGGCACTTACTGAGGCAAATGTCATCCAGCTATTACGGCCAATACTTTTAAAACTTTCCTTAATGTGACGCATCAATGTTCTAGGCTTCATAACCGTAATCACCTCCAACTACATCACGAACAATTAATCCGCCTTCGATAGCAATAACTCGATGTCTACGCGTATTAACGATTTGCTGGTTGTGTGTTGCCATGATTATGGTTGTGCCCGCTTTATTGATACGTTCAAACAAGTCCATAATATCCCATGCTGTATCAGGGTCTAAATTTCCTGTTGGCTCATCTGCAATCATCACTTTAGGCATATTCACAATGGACCGAGCGATCGATACGCGTTGTTGTTCCCCACCAGATAGTTCTGTCGGAAACATTTTTGCTTTATGTTTTAATCCGACTAAATCCAGTACTTCCATAACACGTCTTTTAATATCTGCTGGCTTTTCCTCGATTACTTCCAATGCAAATGCCACGTTTTCATAAACATTTAGCTTTGTTAGTAACTTGAAATCCTGAAAGACAACGCCGATTTGACGACGTAACATCGGTACTTTCCGATTTTTTAACGTGGCAATATCAATATCGTCCACGAACATTTGACCTGATGATGGTCGTTCTTCACGATACATCATTTTTATGAATGTTGACTTTCCAGCACCACTTGGTCCTACAATATATACAAATTCCCCTTGTTCGATCTCCACATTAAGACCATTCAAGGCGACAATTCCGTTCGGATACTTTTTGTAAACATTTTTCATTTGTATCATCTTTTATTACCCACCTAATATGAATTGGCTGACGCCAAAATTATTTCGTTAGATTTTGCAGCACACCTATTATAACATCTTAACTCGGAATTTTTATTACATTTCTGTATCATTTAAAATTCAATTTGAATATACCGAACTATATAAAAACAGAATAATAAAGATAATATCGTTCACATAAATGACATATTATTACAAATAATTATTAAAATAGTGTTTATTCGAACGAAAAATGACAAAAAAATAAACCCGCTAAGTTGCAGGTTTATTTCATATTTGCTAAGTACTCCGCTACAGCATCTGCTTCGTCACCTTCGATAATTCCAGCAGGCATTGCGCCTTGACCATTTTCGATAACTGTACGAATCTCATCTTGCGATAAGCGAGACCCTACGTCATTTAAAGACGGGAAGTTGCCCGCACCTTCTAAGTTTTCACCGTGACAAGAAATACAATTTTGTTGCACTACTTGTTCAGCATCGATTTCAGTAGTTTCTTCCCCGCTATCGTCAGGTGTTGGTTCGGGTTCTGTCGTGTCTTCTCCGCCACATGCGCCTAAAATAAGCGTTGTGCCAAAAAGCATAGCCATCAAGTGCTTTTTCATTTGGTGACCTCCTCTAATATTTTATCTCTATCATATTAGAGTATACCAAAGTTATGGTCTTTTAAAACCTTCACCTAACACTTCAGAGGCATCCGACACGATTACAAATGCTGAAGGATCAATAAACTTAACCAATTGCTTGAGTCGTGAAAATTCTGTTTGAGGAATAACTACCATCAATAGCGGCTTTTCCGTTCCAGAATATCCCCCTGTTGCAGCCAATTCTGTTACGCCACGATCAACTTCGTCGTAGATGGCATCTCGAATTTCTTTTTGTTTCGTCGTAATAATATAAACCAATTTTGATTGACCAAACCCGACTTGAACAAGATCAATAGTTTTTGTCGTAACATATAAACCGATTAACGCATAAAGTCCTTTTTCAATATCAAAAACCAAAGCAGCGCTCAATACGATAAATCCATCAATTAACGCTACACTTGTCCCCAACGTTAGTCCTGTAAACTTAGTAATAATTTGCGCAGCTAAATCTGTACCGCCTGTCGACGCTTTGCCACGAAAGACAATGCCGAGTCCAAGCCCAACCATAATTCCACCGAATAAAGCACCAAGCAATGGATCAAGTGTCCACGGTTCCCATGCTTCTGTTAGAAATACGACAAGAGGAAGAAATACCGTCCCTACCGCTGTTTTAATTCCAAAATTCTTTCCAAGTAAAATTAATCCAGCAATAAATAATGGAATGTTAAATGCCCATTGCACGAATGCCGGTCTCCAGTCTAAAACACTTTTTAATATCGTACTAATCCCACTAACGCCTCCGGAAGCAACTTCATTTGGTAATAGCAAGACATTAAAAGAAATGGCCACAATAGCTGAACCAATAATTACACTGGCATAATCAATGAAGAGTGTCAGCATTGGATGTGGATCTCTACGAATACGTCGATTTTTTTTGGTCATCTATTTCTTCCTCTTTTCTTCAATTGAATTAAACCCTGTCAGAGTATACCAAACGCTCAGTACTTTGTGAACTTCATCGGGATAAAGCAAAACAAAATAAAAACGGACCAAAAGCACATATGCTTTCGGACCGTTTTTCGAAGATGAACTGCATTTGACAGCTCTTTTTTACCTATTCCATTTTAGAGCGCAATAAAGAATTAATGAAACCATCAATGTCGCCGTCCATAACAGCGCCTAAATTACCTGTTTCAAAGTTGGTACGGTGATCTTTAACCATCGAATATGGATGGAATACATAAGAACGGATTTGACTTCCCCAACCAATTTCTTTTTGTTCGCCACGAATTTCAAGAAGACGTGCTTCTTCTTCTTCGATTTTTAATGCATACAATTTTGCTTTTAACATTTGCATCGCTTTTTCACGGTTTTTAATCTGTGAACGCTCTTGTTGGCAAGTTACAACAGCACCTGTTGGCAGGTGCGTAATTCGAACAGCAGAATCTGTCGTATTGATATGCTGTCCACCCGCTCCACTTGCACGATACGTATCAACTTTCAAATCTTCAGTACGAATATCGATTTCAATTTCCCCTGTAAATTCCGGCATTACTTCGCACGAAACAAACGAAGTATGTCGGCGACCAGAAGAATCAAAAGGAGAAATTCGAACCAAGCGATGAACGCCTTTTTCAGCTTTTAAATATCCGTAGGCATTATGTCCACGAATTCCAAGCGTTACCGATTTAACACCCGCTTCGTCTCCAGCTAAATAATCTAAAGTTTCTACTTTAAATCCACGTTTTTCTGCCCAACGTGTATACATACGTAATAGCATTGAACACCAGTCTTGAGACTCTGTTCCACCAGCTCCTGGATGCAATTCTAAAATGGCATTGTTTTTATCGTATGGTTCACTTAATAACATCGTTAGTTCATAGTCTGCTAAGTCCGAAATAAATTGCTTCATATCTTTATCCACATCTGCATGCAAATCCTCGTCATCTTCTTCTCTTAGCAACTCTAAAGACATTTCCATATTTTCTTGCGTTTCCACAAAACTATAGTACGCATTCACAATTTCTTTTAATCCATTCAATTCCGAAATAACAGTTTGAGCTGTTTCTTGGTTGTTCCAAAAATCAGGATCAAGCATCATTTCATCTAATTCTTGTATGCGGGACTCTTTGTTTTCTAAGTCAAAGAGACCCCCTAAAGTCCGCCAATTTACTGGCTGATTTGTCGAGCTGGTTACGGATGTCTGCTAATTCCATCATTTGTTCCTCCTCAAAATAACACCGAAGAGCAAATGCTCTTCGGTCTTTTCACACATTCTTATGAAGCTGTCCCATGGCAATTTTTATACTTTTTGCCGCTACCGCATGGGCATAGGTCGTTTCTTCCAACTTCCATTTCCTTACGGGCAGGTGCTTTTTTCTTTTTTGGTGCTGGGCCATCTTCTTTTGGATTGACCGCCTGACCTTTTGCCACTTCTTCACGTTCAAGGTTGTTGCGAATTTCAGCTTTCATTGAATATTTCGCTACATCTTCTTCAATAGCTTCGACCATTGCTTCAAACATTGCAAAACCTTCGCTTTGGTATTCACGAAGCGGATCATTTTGTCCGTAAGCTCTTAAATGGATTCCTTGTCGTAATTGATCCATCGCATCAATATGATCAATCCACTTCGTATCAATTGAACGAAGTAAGACAACTTTTTCAAATTCTCGCATCCGTTCTGGTGTCATTTCCACTTCTTTTTCATCATAGCGCGTAGTCACAGCTTCTTTTATAAACGTAATAAGCTCTTCTTGTGATTTCCCTTGAAGGTCGGCTTCTGTCAGAGTATTTTCTGGTAGAAGATTTGCTGCAATCAAATCAGAAAGTGTTTTTAAGTGCCAGTCTTCCTGTTTTTCTTGTGAAGTATGTGCATAAACCATACGTTCAATTGAACTATGGAGCATGTTTTCAACCAATGAACGCATATTGTCGGTATTTAACACTTCCATACGCTCTTTGTAAATAATTTCGCGTTGCTGACGAAGAACATCATCATATTGAAGCAAGCGTTTACGAGCATCAAAGTTATTACCTTCTACTCGTTTTTGCGCGGATTCAACAGAACGTGTAACCATTTTCGATTGCAATGGTTGTGAATCGTCCATGCCCAATTTACCCATCATAGTGCGCATTGCGTCTGAACCAAAACGACGCATCAAATCATCTTCAAGAGATAGATAAAATTGTGTAACACCTGGATCTCCTTGACGTCCTGAGCGTCCACGTAGCTGATTATCAATCCGTCTCGATTCGTGACGTTCTGTACCAAGAACTGCAAGACCACCTGCTTCAATAACGCCTTCACCTAGTTTAATGTCAGTACCACGTCCGGCCATGTTAGTCGCAATGGTAACAGCACCTTTTTGACCAGCATTTAAAATAATTTCTGCTTCGTGCGCATGGTTTTTCGCATTCAATACTGAATGTTTAATACCTTTTTTCGTCAAATATTCTGAAATGATTTCTGAAGTCTCAATCGCAACTGTGCCGACCAGTACTGGTTGACCATTCGCGTGACGAGCCGCAATATCATCTCCGACTGCTTTGTATTTTCCAGCAGTCGTCGAATAAATTAAATCGACATGGTCTTCCCGGATAATCGGTTTATTTGTTGGAATCACAATGACAAACATATTGTAAATATTCCGGAATTCCTCTTCCTCAGTTTTTGCCGTACCGGTCATACCCGATAGTTTATCGTACATACGGAAAAAGTTTTGGAACGTAATTGTTGCCATAGTCATCGATTCGTTTTGAATTTCTAAGCCTTCTTTAGCTTCAATAGCTTGGTGAAGACCATCAGAATAACGACGACCTTTCATCAAACGTCCAGTAAACTGATCGACAATGACAACTTCTCCGTCTTGTACAATATAGTCTACGTCTTTGCTCATCGTAACGTATGCCTTTAATGATTGATTGATCGTATGATTTAAACGAACATGGCTAATATCAAAAAGATTGTCGATGCCGAATGCTTTTTCGACTTTTTCGATGCCTTCTTCTGTTAAGACAACACCTTTGGTCGTTTCATCATAAGTGTAATCTGTATCTTTTGTCAGCAGACGCGCGAATGCATTTGACTGTTGATACAATTGAGCTGCTTTCGCTGCTTGTCCTGAAATAATGAGTGGCGTACGCGCTTCATCGATTAAAATAGAATCGACTTCATCAATTACTGCATAGTTTAATGGACGCTGCACCATATCTTCTTTATACAGCACCATATTATCTCGCAAATAATCAAAGCCTAATTCATTATTTGTACTATATGTTACGTCAGCCTGGTATGCTGCTCGCTTTTCCTCTTTCGTCAAACTATTTAAGTTTAATCCAACTGTTAGGCCAAGCCATTCGTACAGTTGTCCCATTTCTAAAGCATCACGGCTCGCCAAATATTCATTGACCGTTACGACATGAACACCTTTTTTACTGATGGCATTTAAATATACAGCTAAAGTGGAGGTTAATGTTTTACCTTCCCCTGTTTTCATTTCTGAAATATTTCCTTCATGGAGAGAAACTGCACCCATAATTTGTACTCGGAATGGATACATGCCAAGAACACGCTTTGCCGCTTCGCGAATTGTTGCAAAAGCTTCAGGTAATAAATCATTTAATGATTCACCTTTAGCTTGTCTTTCAACAAATTCTTCCGTTTTCGCTTTTAACGCCTCATCTGTTAACGCTGCAAAATCAGCTGCCAAAGCTTCTACTCGATCTGCAGTTTTTTCTAATCGTTTTAAATCCCGTTTATTCGGGTCAAATACTTTATTTAATACTCCCAACATATCTATACCGCTCCTTGCACAAGTGTCCGCCGGTATTTAGCACACCGGCTGATCGCTTTAGCTTTTATAGTGTTCTATTTAATAACACACTTAATCCAATTCAAACAGTTCTAAAAAATTCTCACTATTTATTTTAACACTGCGTAGAAATCGGTGCAAATAATGGAGTAAGGAATAACTTTGAACAGTGGCAGTTTATCCCTTACTTTTAAGCTTCTTAACACAAAGACAAAACGAAAGCCTCTCGAATCGAGAGGCTTTCGTTTTGTCTTTGAATTGGACTGAATTCAATTCAAATTTTATTGTGCAGAAGTTTCGATTAAACCGTAACTTCCATCTTTACGTTTGTAAACAATATTTGTCTCATTCGATTCTGCATCTGTGAAGACGAAGAATGAATGGCCAAGCATATTCATCTGTAAAACTGCTTCTTCTTCATCCATCGGTTTTAAGTCGAATTGTTTTGTACGAACGATTGTGAAATCTTCTTCGTCCGAATCATTTTGATGACGCGTGTCATTTTCAGCAACGGCAAACGAAACGCCCATCCCATCTCGATCGCGGAATTTACGGTTCACTTTTGTTTTATACTTACGAATTTGACGCTCTAGCTTGCTAACGATTAAATCTATAGCTGCGTACAGATCATCGTGTCTTTCCTCTGCACGTAATGTTAAATTTTTCATAGGGATCGTAACTTCTACTTTTGTTTGGGTTTGGCTATTATTGTATGTTTTTAAATTGACCATTGCGGTAGCATTTGCACCGTCTGTGAAATATCTCTCAATTTTTTCTATTTTCTTTTCGATATGGTCTCGTATTGCGGGAGTTACCTCAATATTTTCGCCTCTAATGTTGAATTGCAACATATTAACTCCTCCTTCTATTGTGCTATCTATACAATTCTATACTTTCCCTCAACTCTCCTTCTTAAAACAAAAAAAGTTTTAAAAACATTTTTGAAGGTAAACTAAGAGAATAAGGAGTTGAGGCAAATGTTCACCAATAAAACCATTATCGTCACAGGTGCATCACACGGCATCGGAAAAAGTATCGCAACACATTTTGCTACTGAAGGGGCTCGCGTGATCGGATTGGATATTCAAGCAGTTGAATTGAAAGACGTAGAGTATCGTAAATGCGATGTTGGCAATTTTGATGAAGTTATATCAGTATTCCAGAAAATTCATGAGGAGTACGGCGCTATCCACGCATTGATCAATAATGCTGGCATCTCTAACTTTAAATCTATTTGGGAGGTAGACGAGAAAGAATGGGATTCTGTGTTAAATACTAATTTAAAAAGCGTCTTTATTTGTAGTCGCGAAGCAGCCCGGTATATGACGGAAGACATTCGCTCGATTATCAACATGACTTCGACACGAGCGTTTATGTCAGAACCTAATACAGAAACCTATTCAGCATCAAAAGGCGGTATTTATGCGCTGACTCATTCTTTGGCTGCAACTTTTAGTGAACAAGGAATTCGCGTAAACTCAATAGCGCCAGGTTGGATTCATACCGGAGAACCCGAAGATTTACGAGACGTCGACCACCAACAGCATTGGAGTGGCCGCGTTGGTAATCCCGCTGACGTTGCCCGCGCGTGTTTATTTTTAAGCAACCCTCAAAACTCTTTTATTAGCGGAGAATGCTTAAACATCGACGGCGGCATGACAAGAAAAATGATTTATGAGCACTAAAGAAAAGCAAAAGCAGCCGTTAAGCTCCGACCGGCGTAAAACTCAGTTAAAAACAACAAAAAACCCGGCCTTGGCCGGGTTTTTTAATGCAGTTCTACTTCCTTCAATTCTCTTATTTCCGTGGAAATGAGTAATTCCTTTACCGGATTGCGCTCAAAATCCACGCCGTATAGCCAGCCTTCCTCATACTGCTGTCTCCAAACAATTTTAGCATCTGCAGTAATTGTCTCGTGATTTAAGACAAATTTCAACCCTACAATTTCTTCTGTTATTTTTAATTCTTTTTCAGAAAAAAGTTTGGCTCCTTTCGGAGAAATATCGAGTAATAAGCAATAAATCGTTAAATTCCCCGTTGAATCTATTAATTTCAACTTGATTTCTGGTGGTGCTCCAAATGTATACCGAAAGCTTTCTGATCGTTTATAAAACATGTTGACCACTCCTAATCTCTTCTATTGTAGGTTAATCATTAGGCACGGATAAGCGTTACAACTTTAATTTCTTTAGCACCTTTTCCTTTTAAAACTTTAGCAGCTAAACGAAGTGTTGAGCCAGTTGTATACAAATCATCAAATAATAACACTTTTTCCGGTACAGGTTTTCCATTCCACCAAAAGACATCTTGTAACGCAGTTCTTTCAGCTTTTGACTTCCCGCCTAACCCTACCTCGTTTTTCCCAAGAAGATGTGTATAAGTAATTCCAGCAGCATCAAGTAAGCGATCAACTTGAGAAAAAGTTCGTTGTCTTAGCTTTTCTTCATTCATCGGGATGGGGACAATCACTGATTTCCGCCCTCGTAATTCTTCTTTTAACTCTTTCGCAAATACTTCTGAAAGTATGACATCCTGTAAAAATTTATAACGATGCAAGTATTCTTTCATAGCAGGGTTATAGCGATATAAACTTTTTCCAGAATCAATCAGCCCCGCGTATTCTGTTTTTTCCCATTGACAACAATCGAAACATTCTCCGTCTCCTAGTGCGCTACAAATCGGACATCCTGTCTCTATCCGTTCAAACTCGGTTTGACACCTTAAACAAACTACTTCTTCTCGTACGTTAAAAAAGATACTTCTCCATGTTACTTGAAGTGGCATACCTCGATCACATAAATAACAGTTCATCTTACAGTCCTCCGTTATAGGAAATAATCATTTTTTTAGCTTTGTCCATCTGCCGAGTTATCCCATCATGAAAAAAGATGATTTCACCATTTGGATATTCACTAGACCTGCCAACACGTCCTGAAATTTGGATCAGAGCAGCTGCGTCAAAATGGATTCGCCCGCACCAATTACTGCAACTTGCACGTTTGGTATCGTAATACCACGTTCTAAAATTGTCGATGTTAACAAACCTGGAATTTTTCTTTGACGAAGTTTCATGACTTTTTCTTTTCTATCTGCATCTTGTGAATGGACTGCTTCGAGAGCTGGATATTTTCCTTTAAGTATATCAATTGCTTGTTCGATCAAATCAATCGATGGAAAAAATAAAAGGAATGGTTCATTTTCAGCTATTTTCTCATCTATCCAAGCGGTTAATTTTTTGGGGAGTTGTCCTTTCGCAAATGCCTTATCATATCTCCATAAAGACTGGAATTTTGGAATCGGTAATGGATATCCGTGAAACCGCTTAAATATTTTAGACACATGTGCTACTTGTTTTAATAACTCAGTTGAAGGTGTCGCTGAGACATAAACAATTGGTGCTTCTTTTTTCTTCGCTTTGACTACAGCTCTTTTTAACGCCATATCATATGAATATGGAAACGCATCTGCTTCATCTACAATCATGACATCAAAAGCATTTTCAAAACGATACAATTGATGCGTCGTCGCAATTACTAGCTGTGCAAATCCATTCTCTTCGGGCGCATTTCCATACAAACTGTGGATTATTGTATTTGGAAACGCCGCCCGTAGCCTTGGAGTTAGCTCTAATACTACGTCTGTTCGAGGAGCAGCCAGACAAACGCGCATCCCTTTCTTTAATGCTTCAAAGATAGGAGAAAATAATAATTCCGTTTTACCAGCTCCACATACTGCATAAATAAGATGATCATTTTTTTGCGAAACGCTTTTTTGGACTTCTTGTGAGGCTCGTTGTTGTAGGGGAGTTAAGTTGCCAGTCCAATTAAATGAATGGCTTTGAAGAGTTTGTGGTGTGGGAAGCGCCCATGTAATTAATTCTGTACAAGAACTGATGCGCCCCATCTTGATACAATGCCGACAGTAATAACACATTTTCTGACACGTATCACAGTAAAAAGGAATTATTTTTCCAGGTGATTTTTCAAGACATCTTGTACATTGTTTACCGTCTACTATTCCGAGACGAACCGTAATCGATCCATTTGATATTGCCTGATTTACTTGTTCGTTCGAAAATGGGATGAAATGTCTGAGCCATATTCTGCCCGCTAAAAACTCTTCTAATTGCGTCATTTGTAACCACCTTTCGATTGAGAAAAAGCCTCAGCAGGTTTTATTTTTCTACCCAACCAAGACCCATTGCTCCTTCTCCTAAATGCGTACCAATAACTGGTCCAAAACTAGAAATTTCAAAATTCACTAGTGGGCAAATCATTTCTAATTCTTTTTGCCACTGTTTTGCTTCTTCTAGCCGATTTGCGTGAATAATCGTGGCTTTTAGCTTTTTGTCACCTTTACTTGCATCTTTTAATAAGTCTACAATGCGATTCATTGCTTTTTTGCGCGTCCGAATTTTTTCAAACGGCACAATGACTTTGTTTTCAAAGTGCAAGATTGGTTTGATTTGCAACATGCCCCCGACTAAAGCTTGTGCACTAGACAATCGTCCTCCACGTTGCAAGTGTTTTAAATCTTCAACCATGAAATAAGCACGCAATGTTTTTTTCATTTCGTGTAGTTCAGCTAAAATTGCTTGAGCACCTGCTCCATCTCTGGCCATCTCGGCGGCTTTCACTGCATAAAATCCTTGCAATGCACAAGTAAGCTCCGAATCAAACGAATAAACTTTTATGCCATCAACCATTTCAGCTGCCTGCATGGAGCCTGCATAAGTTCCACTAATGCCGCTCGATAAGTGAATCGAAACGATTTCATCATAATGAGCTGAAAGCTGATCGTACAATTCCACGAACTCTCCTATAGGTGGCTGTGAAGTTTTCGGGAATTCCTCTTTCGCTTTTTGATAAAAATCTTCTGCAGTCAATTCCGCTTCTTTAAAAGACGTATTTCCAAAAGTGACTTCTAACGAAACCGTATGAATATCGAGCCTTTCCAACGTTTCGGTCGGTAAATAAGACGTGCTATCTGTTACAATTGCTGTTTTCATCAATAAATCAGCCTCCTCTGCTAGTTTATCAAAATTTGACATAGAAAAGACATAAATAAAAAGACTAAACAAAAAAATTCCCGCAATGTGCGAGAATTTTAATTATTGGTTGCCCACTAGATGAACCCCGCTTACTTTCCATTCGTCGTTTTCTTTTTTGAAAATGACTACTTGACGAGCTGTTTGCTCGACAGCATCATTAGAATTTGCAGCTTTCATCTTTACATTAAGGGAAGCAAAAACTTCTGCACGATTTTCTTCGTATTTTACAATGGTCTCATCGCTTGTTTCATATACGCTATCATAAGCTTCAAAAGCTTGAACTAAAGCGGCTTTATCTTCCTCCCGATCAAATCCTTCGGGGTCTTGCGCAATGGTATTCATATATCGATCAATGTCTTCAGAATTAAATGCTTCTATATATTCTTTATAAGCAGCCAATAATTGACTCGCCGGTTCTTCAGGTACATCCGCTGCTATAATAGTGCCTTGGTCATCTACTGTAAAACCAACATCTTCTGTCTTTTCTTTCGTTTCTTCCTTTTCTTCAATCCCGTGGTTGACCGCATTGTTTTCGCTAGTTGCATTACCATCTTCGACCGTGTTTTCATTGATTGAAGGTTCTTCGGAACTTGAACAGGCAGCTAGTGTCAAAATAAGGCTTGCCGCTATAATCATTTTTTTCATCATGCATTCCTCCTGCGCTTCATTTTGCCATAGGGAGATAGTGAATACAATGAAGAAACTGTGTCATCTGTCAAAACAGAATTTTTTTCTATTTTACGATACACTAGTATGTACATAAAAAGGAGGGACTCAAATGGAAAAAAGAGATGCTCGACAAATTCTAGAACAAAAAATGAAAGAAACGCGTCCCCAATGGAGTCGAAAAAAATCTGCTCAACCAAAAAAATATAAATCAAGTATGCAAAAAGTAGAAAATTACGTAGTATTAGATTTTGAAACTACTGGCTTACGTGCAGGAAATGATAAAATCATTCAAATTGGTGCCGTTAAATACATCAATCACGAGCGCAAAGAAACTATGTATTTAATGGTAAATCCCCAATGTTCTATATCTAGCACAATTACACGAATTACTGGAATCACCAACAAAGATGTAGAAAATGCACCAGTCATTGAAGAAATCGCCCATGAACTCGTTGCATTTATTGGCGGTATGCCTATCATTGCACATAACGCACCTTTTGATATGGGCTTTCTTTATGCACTTGAAGACATCACACCGATTCCCGAATACACAGTAATTGACACAGTTCGTCTAGCAAGAAGAGCGATCACACAAACACCTAATCACAAATTAACTACCTTAACCGCTTTTTTAAAGCTCGAACACGACGCCCACGATGCACTTGGCGATTGCCTAGCAACAGCAGCCATCTACCAATACTGCTACGACAAGTTATAAGAAAAGCGAAGGTGCATAATAGCAGCTTCCTCTTTCAGACTGTAGAAAAAGTCTCATTAAAGTGAATAGCGGTGTATTACTTCCAAGCGTGCTAACCACTTCGCTTTCCGTGGGCTCAGCTTCAGTCTCCTCGTCACTAACGTTCCTGCGGGGCCTTCAGCTCTCGCTGTCCCACAGGAGTCTTCGTGGCCAGCCCGCTTGGAATATTCTTGCTTATATTAAGTGAGTTATCTTAGTCTACTTTCTACCAATAAAAACGTTACGAAGTCTTTTAACTAGTCACTCAAGGATCTGGAGCATCAGACGGCGACTCCTGCGGAAGAACGGAGTGATGAGACCCCGCAGGAGCTTGCGACGAGGAGGCTCAGCACTTCGTCCGCGGAAAGCGTCCGTTTGTTGCGGAGGATCCCATATAAATACGAAACAATGAATTACTATTCTTTTGTCTACAAGCTAAAAGAGGAAGCTGCATAATAGCAGCTTCCTCTTTTTTCATTACCTTACTTCAACCCAACCATTTTTGATAGCAGTTACAACTGCTTGTGTACGGTCATTCACTTGCATTTTTTGTAAAATACTTGATACATGGTTTTTAACTGTTTTTTCAGAGATAAACAAAGTTTCACCAATCACTCGATTGCTTTGGCCGTCTGTTAATAACTGAAGAACTTCGCTTTCGCGCTTTGTTAAAAGATGGTACGGGCGGCGGATTTCCGTTTGGTGGAAAGAGCCTTTATTTTCACGTTCACTCAACCGACGGAATTCCATTACTAAGTTGCGTGTAACTTTAGGGTGTAAATAAGATCCACCTTTTGCTACCACTTTAATCGCTTGAATAATAGCATCTGCATCCATTTCTTTAAGCATATAACCTAAAGCACCTGTTTTAAGCGCGTGAGTCACATACGATTCATCATCGTGAATGGACAGCATAATGACTTTTGCATCTGGAAATTGAGCAATCAATTCAGCTGTAGCTTCTACACCATTTTTTTGTGGCATATTAATATCCATCAATACCACGTCTGGTCTGTTTTCTTCATATAATTTAATGACTTCGCCACCGTCTCCACCTTCGGCAACGACTTCAAACGAGCTTTCAAAATCTAAAATTCTTTTTACACCTTCACGGAATAGTTGGTGATCGTCAATGATTATTATTTTTGTCATTATGTCGTCCTCCTCGAATACCCTATCTTACATACCCTTTTTAAAAGGTATATGAAACATTAAGATTGTTCCGTTACCAGGTGAGGAATTGATAATCAAGTTGCCTTCGACTAATTCAATCCGTTCTCTCATCCCTGTTAACCCAAAAGATTGATTTTTCACAATCCCTTGATCAAAACCTATACCATTATCTGTCACCATGATTTGCACTTGGTTCTTCAACCATTTCATTTCTACCTTAATATCATTTGACTTACCGTGGCGGATTGCGTTTGATATCCCTTCTTGTACAAGACGAAAAATGGTCGTTTCATAATTATTCGGCAACCGTTCTTCTTTTCCGCTTGAAAGAAACTTCAATCCAACCCCTTTATTATATTCTTCAATTGTATCCATGTACTTCTTTAAAGTAGGGACTAGCCCGAGATCATCAAGTGTCATTGGGCGCAAATCATAAATGATTCTTCTCACTTCGGTAAGTGCCTGTCTAACCATTTCTTTTAATGCAGTAATTTCTTGAAAAGCAGGTTCAGGACCTTTTTCGCGATACGTTCTTTCAATCAAATCTGAACGAAGTAGAACATTTGCCATCATTTGAGCAGGTCCATCATGGATTTCTCTAGATAAACGCTTTCTTTCTTCCTCTTGCACTTCAATGATACGGAGGCTATAATCTTGAAATGTCTTATTCTTATCGATAGCTTCGTCCACATTTTCATAATCTGAAACCAAATAACTGCTAGCGACATTTATTTGATTGACTAAGCTTTCAGCTCGTTCAATCGTCTGAAGTAAAATTTGAAGCCGACGCTGCAACTTATCCCGTCGTTGGCGACATTTTTTTTCATCATTGCGATTAACAGATAATTCTACTTGAAGATCATTTGCCTGTTCGTAAACTTGACGAACTTCGCTTTCAGTAAAAGAACTAAAAAATTGAGATACTTCCGCTAAACGCCTTCGTGCTGCACGCGTCTTTTCTTCTAAAAGATCTCCAGTTTCAATAATCGCTGAAATTTCCACACGGACATCTTCTAGTTCATTTTTCATCTCTTCATAACTTTGGCGACTTTCTTCACTAATGACGAAAATATCTTGTTTTGCCTGTTCCATCCCATCTAACATTGCATTAAAAATAGAATCAGGTATGTTCCCACCGATTTTCTTTGCCATTTCAAACCCGCCTTAGCTATACTGACTGTGTCTAGGTATGAGCCTTGCTTCTTTATACCTTGTCGGTTGTAATAAGTATATCACTATATACGCAAGTAAATGTTAAATATACATTACAAATTATCTGATTTCATTTTACAACAGGAGGAGTTAAATTGCGAGAAAATTACACAACTGTAGGCGATTCTGGCAGTGCAGAAATACTTATCCAAAAATCTAGGTTTATTGGACATGCTGCACGGGCTGAAACTGAACAGCAAGCCATTGAGTTTATCAATTCGATTAAACTGCTACATAAAACCGCTACCCATAATTGTTCAGCATACCTGATAGGTGAACACGACTCAATCCAAAAGGCGAATGATGACGGAGAACCTAGCGGAACTGCTGGATTTCCTATGCTCGAAGTTTTAAAAAAACAAGGTTTGAAAGATACTGTCGTTGTAGTTACTCGCTATTACGGTGGCATTAAACTAGGTAGTGGTGGACTGATACGAGCTTATGGAAAAGCCGTTTCAGCTGCTCTTACAGCCGCTGGAGTTGTGGATAGACGATTACACTTTTTAATGAAAACCTCTATTGATTACACGTGGCTTGGAAAGCTTGAGAATGAAATACGCCAATCACCGTTTCCACTAGATCACCTAGAATATACTGAGGGTGTAGACCTGTATATTTATGTTCCCATTGAAAAAAAGATGGAATTTATCGATTGGATAAATGGACTGACAAACGGACAGGCTCATATTAGTACTGTGGACAGTCAGTTTCTTGAATTCGATCTCCTTTAAATTCTTTTCATTTACGCATGCGAAGAATCACTGTATAATATCAAAAGAATAGAAAAATGAAATATTTTCACTACCCAAATTTTATACAAACACACGTAGTATTCATCATTAAGATTGGATTAATCCGAACTAATTACTCGGTTGGCCCATAACCGATAGAGGAGCAACTTACATGAACCGAAAATATTATCGGAAAACCAAAAATAACAAAAAGCGGACCATTCTTGTAATAATTGCTACTTTAGCCGTTTCCTTACTTATTTGTGTATCAGCATATGGAATATACTTAATTAAGAAAGCCGAAACAGCTGTAGATACGGCTTTTGAACCCGCGGGCAATATAAATGAGGATATCGAACCGCTTACTGACAATATTTCCATTCTATTTATAGGCGTGGATGATAGTGAAGAACGAAATCAAAGTAATAACAATATCCGTTCCGATGCACTGGTTCTCGCTACTTTAAACAATGAAGATAAATCGATTAAACTCGTGAGCATCCCGCGTGACACATACACCTTTATCCCTGACAGCGGAAGAGAAGATAAAATCACTCACGCCTATTCATATAACGGACCGAGTTCAACTATCGAAAGTGTGGAAAATTTATTAGAAGTTCCAGTCGATTATTACCTTCGTATGAATTTTGATGCATTTATCGAAGTGATTGACGCTCTCGGAGGCATTAAGGTCGAGGTACCTTATGATATTATCGAACAAGATGAAAATGATTCACAAAATGCCATTGAATTAAAAGAAGGAATCCAATTCCTTAACGGTAGTGAAGCTCTTGCACTTGCAAGAACTCGTCATTACGATAATGATATCGAACGCGGAAAACGCCAACAGATGATATTAGAATCAATCATGAATAGAGCGGTATCAGCGGATTCTATCACCAAGTATGGAGACGTATTTGAAGCAGTCGGAGATAATATGAAAACAGATCTAACTTTCAAAAACATAAGTTCATTGTTTGAATACGCCAAAAACGGTAAACCAGATGTCGAAACAATCACTCTTGATGGGTATGATGATATGTCTACCGGAATTTATTACTGGAAACTTAAAGAAGAATCGTTAACAGAAACCCAAGATATTTTACAAAGTCATCTTGGATTAAAAACTGACACATCTAATTTGACCCAAATAGAATCAAACTCAGAGGTTGCTGACTTCCAAACTGAAGACAACAAAACACCACAGTAAAAAACTGTGGTGTTTTTTTCTAACTAAAATACTTCTTATATAAAATTTGATTCTATTCTCTATCAAAAAAGAGTGAGTTTGAAGCGTATGCTTCAAACTCACTCTTTTCACTTACCAATTAGTCGAACTAGATTTAACAATGGACGGTAATTCTTCCCTGCCAATCCGACTACTTCTACAAAAAGTTCAATTGCTAGTAACATTACGCTAATTAGCAATATGCCTCCCCATAAAGTCGATTGAGAGAATAAAAGAGCTGCCAATCCGAACAAAGCTGCAATTCCGTAAATGATTAACACCGTCTGACTATGTGAAAAACCAATGTTCAACAAGCAATGATGCAAATGAGATTTATCGGCTTCTGAAATCGATTTTTTCTCACGAACACGACGAACAATTGCGAAAAATGTATCTGAAATTGGCACACCTAGTATAATAATTGGGATAATTAACGCTACAACTGTAACGTTTTTGAAGCCCATTAATGCCAAGACCGAAATCATGAACCCTAAAAACAATGCACCTGTATCTCCCATGAAAATTTTGGCGGGGTGAAAATTATAAACTAAAAATCCTGATGTGCTAGCTGCTAATAGCGCCGCCATTGACATAACATACACATCGCCCATAATAAATGCCATAGCTGCTAACGTTAGCAAAGCAACTGTTGATACCCCAGCTGCCAACCCATCAAGACCATCAATTAAGTTGATGGCATTGGTAATTCCAACTATCCATAAAATCGTCAATGGAATACTAAAATAGCCGAAATCCAAGACGCCTCCAAAAGGTAAGTTAATAAAGGAAATTTCGAGGCCACCACCAACGACAACAATTCCCGCAGCTACGAGCTGCCCAATTAATTTCGCTTTGGCACTGATTTCATACATATCATCTAGTACACCTGTAATAATAATTAATAGAGCACCTAAAATAATCGCTGTTTCAATCGGTATAAATGAAGCTTCAATAGCATTCGAAATTGGATCTTGAGGTTTTAATATGAAATATGCGATTAAAAATGACCCAAAAATGGCCAATCCGCCTAAACGCGGCATAATTCTCGCATGAACTTTTCGATAATTTGGTCGGTCGACTGCACCTACGCGAAAGGCAATGCGTTTAACAACCGGTGTTAGCACAATCGAAGCTATAAATGCCAAGACCATCATGAGGTATAGCATGTCTTCCCTCCTTAAAATAACTTTTACACATACTTATTCATTGATATTATAGCATGACTGCACAAGAAATAAAGAAAAACCTGCTTATACACTATGTTTTCCTTTGGGTTTTCTAAATATAAGACGTTCATCTACTTTATAAAGTTTCTACCCTTTTACCTTTTTCTTAAACTAATTTACTCCTTACTCTATTAAAAAAGCGCACTCCTAAGAATTTAACTTTAAAAGTGCAAAAAAGTAATATTACCTACTGATAACTCTTAAAAATAAGTATTTTTAATTACTTTTAGGTAAAAATGTGATATATTAAATAGACTATAATATTAATTTCATTATTTGATAAGGAGTGTAAGCCAAATGGATGAGACGCTTCAAAACTACTCACTGAAAAAGGTGTGGACACCTTGGGATGAAGCTGCTGTATTGAAAATGGATTATCAATCCCGCGCAGATCTTGCGAAAACAATTACCTGTGAAGGATTACTTGTTGACTTGTCTATGGATCAGCATGCTGAAGTAAGATCAGGTGTTGCTACAAACATTCATACTCCTCTTTGTACTTTAACAAGGTTAAGCAATGAAGATTTATGTATTACAGTAAAAAGTTCCGCAAAACAAACTTTAATCAGCCTTCAATTAACATCAAAATAAACTTTTGATGTTTAGTTACTACTTTAGATGGCTATTGTATTAACAACAAAAAATTTGAAGGAGGAATCATTAATGAGTGATAATAACGGCTTTTCAGACAAACTAAAAGGTGCTGTGAACAAAGGCAAAGGCGAGATTAAAGACCAAGTTGGAAACGCTACGAATGATACCGATAAGCAAGTTGAGGGTAAAATGGATAAAGCAAAAGGCCATGTCCAAGATAAAATTGGAGATTTCAAAAACAAGAATGAAAAATGATAAAAGCCCAGCTAGAAAGCTGGGCTTTTATTTATGTTTTTTAAAGTTTTCAAATATTAAATCACTCTGTTATAATAAGTATCCGTATATACAAGTTATTTACGGAGGAGCTTATGATGGAAAAGAATGCGCTTACAAAAATAGATACTTTAACTTTAGGACTTATGCTTTTTGCCCTGTTTCTAGGTGCTGGGAATATCATCTTTCCCCCTTATTTAGGACAACTTGCCGGTGACCAATTAATCTTAGCCATCTTTGGCTTTTTATTAACTGGCGTCGGGCTCCCTTTACTTGGTATTTTAGCAATCGCTAAAGCAGGTGGAGATTTACAGTCGATTGCAGGACGTGTCCATCCCGTTTTCGGAATCGTTTTCACATTAATTGTTTATTTAGCAATTGGTCCTTTCTTTGGGATTCCACGTACAGCAACCGTGGCATTCGAAATTGGGGCTGCTCCTTTTTTGCCATCTACCCTGACTGAATCTTTTTGGCCATTAACAATTTTCACACTAGCTTTCTTTACAATTACTGTTTTGTTTGCGATGAATCCTACAAAACTTGTTGATAGAATCGGTAAAATTTTAACTCCCCTATTAATAGCGGTTATTGGCATGCTAGCGATAAAAAGCTTTATCAACCCCATGGGCTCTATAAATTCACCTGTTGGAAATTATGACACTGAAGCATTTTTCGAAAGTTTTTTACAAGGCTATCTAACTATGGATGCCATTGCTGCTTTAGTGTTTGGAATCGTTATCATCCAGTCAATTCGAAGTAAAGGCGTTACAGATACCCGAGTTATTTTAAAGACTACGGCATATGCTGGATTTATTGCAGCTATTGGGTTGTCTACTGTTTACTTATCTTTAAGTTATATTGGAGCTACGAGTGTCGAAGCTATCGGCTTACAAGATAACGGTGGTATTATCATCGCTATGGCTTCCCGAGTACTTTATGGTGAAATCGGAGGAATCATTTTATCTGTAGCAATTACCTTTGCCTGTTTGACTACGTCTATTGGACTGGTATCTGCTACCGCCCAGTTTTCGTTTAAAATTTTCCCTAAGATTTCTTATATGAGTTATGTTTTGTTTTTTGCGATTTTCTCCGCGTTTATAGCAAACATTGGGTTAACTCAATTAATTGCAATCTCTCTACCAGTATTGCTCGCTATTTATCCAATCGCTATAGTTTTAGTGATTTTATCATTTTTTGATCGTATTTTTTATCGAAAACCTTTTGTCTATATACTCGCGTTATCTACAACGGCAGTTATTAGCATATTCGATGCTTTACGCTCATCAGGTATCTCTTTTGAGCAACTAGATTCCATCTTCCATCTTCTTCCGCTTTTTGAACAAGGAATTGGTTGGGTTTTACCATCTACAATTGCCACGTTAATAGGAATTCTTATCGCTCGAACTGCACACAAGAATAACTAAAAAAGCGTTCCCGAAACATTTCGGGAACGCTTTTTATTATTTAGAATAGTCTGGGTGTCGGCGGAGTCGTATTATCGGAATCTCTTTTATGTTGTATATCACGGTGTTCATCAGGATTGTTTCCTTGATCATTATTAGATTCCTCAAACTCCCTACCAAATGGGGCAGGTCCTAAGTTCGGATCTACTCCCGGTGAAGGTTCATCCTGTCTGCGATTAACACCTTTTTCACGCAATAATTCATCTTGACTGTCTTTGTTTTGGAGACCCGGTTCATGATCCATTTCTTTTCGTTGTCTAGTGTGTTCTTCTTTATTTAATCCTCCAGTAGGGTGAATTTCATCTCCTTTTAATCGAGAATCTTGGAAACGATCATGTTCACCAGCACGAGCATGTTGATCTTCTCTTGAAACTTCACGTGTGTAAATTTCATCTGGGTCATGATGTTTTTCTGTATATCGGGAAACAGGATCTGAATCTGGAGTCCCTGCAGTTTCGGCTTCTAAATCCATTGGTGCGTTCGAATCATCTAAAGAAGAAAAGTGCTCATCTTCAGGGGTTGCCACGTCTCCATCTGTATATAGAAGAACAGCCCCTTTTTCAATTCTACGTTCGTAATCATCCGTTCTTTCTTTACTCAAATTAAAGCGATCTAACTCTTTTCTGACTATATCTTTTCCACTAAAAAAAGATTTGAAACGATTCGAAAAAGAGTTTGCTCGATCAGCAGAGACTCCTGATTTCCCAGCAGACTCTACAATTTCTTTGTCGTTTGCCAATAGGTGGATATCTTTTTCATGATATCCTTTCGCCTTTAATAGTTGTAACGTATGTTCCATTTCTGATTTGCTATAAACGATTTCAAACTCTTGATTTCCTGATTTCATTGTTTTGTACCTCCTGTGTGCTAGATTACTTTTACTTACCCTGTTCTTCTTATTACTAAAACCTATCTATAGAAGACTCTTACTCTTAAGATATACGCTGAAAGATTTTATTTATATTTTTTATCGTTTTGGCTATGTTTTTCAGATTCGCTAGAGCCACCTCTAGTTTTTTGAATTTCGGATTTTTCCTCTGTTGTAAAAGAATTGTGATGCTCATCTTTTATTAGAGTTGCATCTTGCATAAATGTTTCTCCTCGTGCAAAACGATCTTCTTGTTCATCGAAATTATTATCAACCGAATTGATAAATTGATGTCTTTGTTGTTCATTAGGATCTTTAGACTCTATTCCATCTTCCTTGCTAGAAATTTCATCAAGAATCGTTTTGTGATCTTCATCTTCATATATAAGTATTCCATCTTTGGCAAGGTCGCTTGTGTAACGGGATGTCTCTTCTTCTGAAAGCTTCAATGATTTTACTCCTGCACGAATCCCACTGTCTCCTGTAATAAATCCTTTGAATTTATCAGTAAATGTATCAACATCTGTACCTTCTAAAGAAATGTTCTCAAAATGCTTTGTATCTTTAGCCATAACATGAAGATCCCGCTCTTTATACCCAGAAGCTTTCAAGTCATTAATCTTCTCCAGTAAATCATTTTCTGAGAATACGACTGCTAGAACTTTATTGTGTGATCTCATATAAAAAACCTCCATAAATTTAATAGACACTGTATTCTGTCTTTACCCATTACTGAACAATCCTTAACGTGCTTTGACATTAGATTTTTCATAAGGAGTAAAAAGCTATATAAATACCAAGTATAAGGGCAAATTAAACAAAAATCTTTCCCCACCAACAATAACCAATTCAAAATACCTAATAAAATTACTAATTTGGAATTTTTTAATTTTACATTTTGTGTAGTAAGCATATTTTCCCTTTTTTTCAAATTCGCCCATTTCTAAAATAAAAAAGCAGTCTATTTTGAAAATTGATGATATCATAGATGAAAGATGTTAAAAAAGTGAAATATAGGATGTGGAGGCGGCTATTATCGTACTTGGCGATCTATTTTCTTCTTATTTTTCGGATGGTCCGAGGAAGACGGAAAACAATTCTCCTACCTGGCTGACAGAAGTACTGCCCTTACAGAAAGAAAGGAGAGCAGTAATGGACACGGGAATGCGTTTAAAATACCATCGTTTGAAGCAAAAAATCAGTTTAGAAGAATTCTCCTCTGGCATACTGTCTCCCAGAGAGCTTAAGAAAATTGAAAGTGGCGTCAAAGACCCGGCATTAAAAGAACTCGAGGCTTTGTGCAAGAAACTGGCTATACCTTTAGCCCCTAAAGATAATCCAATCGGAAAAGTTCTCGTAAAGAACTTTAAAAACTCTTTGTTGCACCCTCAAAACAAAGCTGAAATCATGGAGCAGTACAATGACATCCAAGGGCATCCTTTATTACACGCTGATGAAGATGTCGAGTTGGAATATTGTATTCAACAAATTAGGTATTACATTATCACTGGAGATTTGGATAGTGCTGAAGAAAAAATCAAAGAAATGGAACGTTTCAGAGAGTTTATGAGCCAGGAACAGTTTTACTTGTTTCATAAGTACAACGGTAACTACAATTATATTCTCAATGATTACGAGAAAGCGTTGAAAACTTATCTGGTTGCAGAAAAAATCGCGCCGAACACCATCTCCGCTTCAGAACTTGGCGACCTTTATTATTCAATCGGAATTTCCAGCACTAATTGCAGAGAAACAGAAAAAGCTTTTAAGTATACTGAAATGGCATTAAAAATTTATCAACAGGAATTTATTCCAAAGCGTATTGTAGAATGCCATTTGAACATCGCAATAACGCATCAGCATTTTGGCAATTTCAAAATGTCGATGGATCATTACAAAAATGCTTTAACCATCGGCAATAAATTAGAAATTGATATTTTACGATTTACAACAGAATTTAATCTAGGTTATTCATATTTTTTATTTCAAAATTATAACCAATCTATTACTCATATAGAAAATTCATTAAAATACATTCACCCAGAATATACTGCTGACCTTTTATTAAGTTACTGTATTTTAATTAAATGCCAATATGAAGTAAAGAATTTCGATGCTGCAAGAGAATGGCTTCGTAAAGGCATGGAAATTGTTGAAAATAAAAAATTAAATATAAATTCTCCAACAAACCATATATTTAAAGAAGCCTATATTGAATTTATATGTTTAGTACATCTTTTAGATGAGAACTATGAAGACTTTGAAGATTATGTACTAAATCAATTGATTCCGAGCCTTGAAGCTACAGATAATTATTTTGAAAGCGGATATTACTTCGGACATTTGGGTAAATTATATTATGAGCAAGAACGTTATAAAGAAGCTGCTGAAATATTGAATAAAGCAAAAGAATCGTATAAGAAGATTAATACATTATTTGGGGAGTGAATGTAATGAAAAAAGGAATTACCATTTTATTTTTCTCTGTTCTTGCAATTAACGGTTTATCATTCGGCATCAATTTAAATTCTGATAATGAAGTTGCTGTTCAAGCTCGTGTTCCTGAACCTTGGGCTGTTGGCACTGAAGTTGCTGTTCAAGCTCGTGTTCCTGAACCTTGGGCTGTTGGCACTGAAGTTGCTGTTCAAGCTCGCGTCCCTGAGCCTTGGGCTGTTGGCACTGAAGTCGCTGTTCAAGCTCGTGTTCCTGAGCCTTGGGCTGTTGGCACTGAAGTCGCTGTTCAAGCTCGCGTTCCTGAGCCTTGGGCTGTTGGCACTGAAGTCGCTGTTCAAGCTCGTGTTCCTGAGCCTTGGGCTGTTGGCACTGAAGTCGCTGTTCAAGCTCGTGTTCCTGAGCCTTGGGCTGTTGGCACTGAAGTCGCTGTTCAAGCTCGTGTTCCTGAGCCTTGGGCTGTTGGCACTGAAGTCGCTGTTCAAGCTCGTGTTCCTGAGCCTTGGGCTGTTGGCACTGAAGTTGCTGTTCAAGCTCGTGTTCCTGAACCTTGGTCTGTTGGATCTTCAAAATTATAATTTTTCAATAAAAAGAAGGAAGTTGCTTATACTTTAAGCAACTTCCTTCTTTTTATTGATTTTGCTTTTTATCTATTAAGCATTCTTCAACAAACCGGTTAAAAATATTCATTGAAGCTTCATCGCCTTGAAGAGCAAATTCTTCCGGATGCCACTGAATTCCCATAGCAAATTGGTGATGTTTACTTTCCAATGCTTCAACTAACCCGTCAGCAGCATAGGCAGCTACAGTAAGCTGTGGTGAAACATCTTTTACGCCTTGGTGATGGAAAGAATTTACGTTAAATTTTTTCTCTTTCATAATATCATATAATAAACTGTCATCTTCTAAAATTACAGAGTGCGTTCGATGCGTTCGCATCGCTTTTTGTTTGTGTTGATGTAGTTCCCCTTCAAATTGAGATTCTAAATCTTGATAATTAGTACCTCCTAAGGAAACATTAAACATCTGCAAACCTCGGCACATCCCAATAAATGGCTTATCTAACTCAAGAAACTTTAGTATTAGTTCTTTTTCGTACTTATCACTTCCTGGATAAACAGCTCCGAGCTTTAAATGTGGTTCTTCTCCGTATAGAGTGGGGTTAATATCACCACCACCAGTGACAATCAGACCATCTAACCTTTCACATAATAATGGAATATCTTCCTCATCTACGATAGGTACTATTAACGGCAATCCTCCTGCGCGTAAAATTGCTCTTCCATATACAGGATCAAGCGAATAAGTTTGGTTTTCTTCAACTCGAGCAGTTATGCCAATTACTGGCTTATCTTTTTTCGCCATGTTTTCCCTCTTCTCTACTTGATTGCATCATGCATTTTATTCTATACCCTGTCTCTTAAAATCTATAAACATTTTGATATATTTTTTACTTACTATTTTCAAATTTATGGTAATACATATTGGCAGGAGATTTATACAAAGGGATAGGTAATGCGTATTGTGAAAACTTATTCATCAATTTTTTATCAAGTTCATAAACGACTAGATTACACAGAAAGTGAAATAAAAGATGAACAAAAGAAAAAGGCGAATTCATAAGCGAATCGGCCTCCATTGAAATTACTCTTGTATTAAATTTCATTTACTGTTTTCTCTAAAGGATCAAAGCGAAACCGCACTAAATCAACCTGATCATTAGAGTCGACTTCAACACCTTCTTTTTGAAGTAGCTTTCTTTGGGAAAATCGTCCTTCTTCATCATTAAGTGCAATTTGACCTTGCTTGTTGACGATTCTATGCCAAGGTAAGTTATGTTTGTCACTCATACTGTGGAGGATTCTCGTCACTTGCCTAGCTGCTCGAGGACTGCCAGCTATCGCAGCGACTTGCCCATATGTCATGATTTTACCTGCTGGAATCTGTTTTATTATATTTAATGCTTTTTCAGTGAAGGTCTGCATTTCTTCATCCATCCTATTGCGCTTTTTTCTTTTGACTCTCAACTTCCATTAATAAACGTCCACTTTTATAATCTTCCAGAAGCTCCTGTACAAACTCATATAATGGTAAATTCCCTGTATCTTTCGCAAGCCCGTTGCTTTCGGCGTGCACACACTTATAATACTCTACCATTCTACCAACTAATTCCTCAAGACCTTCAAGCGACTGTTCATCATCATGTTTTAATGGACGTTTTGAGTCAATGGCTGTTGCCTCATTTAAATATAAAAACTTCATTTGGTCGATATCGTCAATAGTTTGATCAAATAGCTGCTGGTTTCGATCTAATCGATAAAAGCTTCTCCAATAAACAAAAATTTCTTTTGCGATACCCAGCTTTTTCGCTCCAAGGGAAGAATTCAACCCTTCTACTACACATATTTCATGCATAATTTTCCTCAAAGACTTTTTATATTCTCTTTCTACCACACCTTTATATTGCATATACTTCATGATTAACCCTCCCAGGAATAATTAGATATTTCTATATCTACGAATAATATCTTCATCTTCAATCGAGACTAAGCTATCGTAAATTTGCTGATCATGAATTTTCTGGCCAAAATAGAATATACTTGGCTCACAGTTAGCAATTCCTTTTTTAATTTGCTTCTCGTTTGTTACATTACCTTGAAAGTCCCCACCTAGATGGAAAAAAGAATAATAGTTATCTTCTCCCCACTCAGCGATTTTTAACAATAATGTTCTCATTGTATTTTCGCTGTAAACATCAGAGACACTGCCTCCAAGATGATAAAATATGGTATCTCCCATCGCAAGTACGTAGCAAGCTGAGACTAGCTTGTTTTCATGATATGCACCAAATAGGTGAAGATCTGACCCCATTGAGCTGATTAGCGCTTCAAAATAATCGTTAGTGAAAAAGTAGTAACTATCCGCTTCCTCTCTTCTTCTTGCGGCTGCATAATACAATACTAGAAATTCAAACATATGCCGCACTGTCCCTAACTTTTTCACAACTAAATCCGCACTGTATTTACTTGTACTATTGTTGCTTAATTGAATTTTTTCAAAAGGATTCTCTATATCCTTTAAGTTAATTGTGTAGGTTTCAAATAATGGAGAAACTTTCAAATAGCTTTGAAAAAAATGAGCATTCTCTTTTAAAGGATGAAAGCGTATATATTCAGCAATTATTTTTTCACTTTGACAATACGCCCTAAAAGCTTTTCTGAAATTCCCAGCTAAATTCGCACGATTTTTTTCTACTTTCAGTAAAGGCCCTCCATATCCAAAGGGAGTAGTCACATCATAAAAAGTAGATCCTCCCTCGCTCACTTGCCTTTTAATAAAAGGATAAACAACTTCCCCATCTCCATCTTTATAGTGAAAAAGAACCGCTTCTCCCGGGTCTAATTTAAGAGCTCCCAAAAAATATTGATTCGTATAGTAAATGTCTGTGATGTGTAATGTATCAAGAATTTTTTTCCAGCGACTACGCTCTTGTATTGATATCAGCTCATACATTCATTCCACCCCTACTTCACCTTGAAAATCATTTGAAAACTGTCTGTAATTGTTGCTCGCTTTCTCCTACTTCTCTATCTCTATTTGCTACATTTTTTATCCCATTAATAACGAATACTAAAAGAGTGCTGAATGTAAGTCCTATAAATGTCGCTATTGCGGTGTAAATTATGATTGCACTTTGACTCGGCTTTCTACTTTCACCTTCAGCTGGTGCTAAAGAAATAATGCTGACATTATCAACTTGTAATGAATTTCTCACTTCTTCCTGAAAAACAACTGCCAAAGTATTAGCGATTTTGCTTGATTCATTATTATCGTAAGACAAAGTAGAAATTGTTAGAACTGGAGAATTATTTGTATAGCTCACATCTATTTGTTTACTAAGATCGGAAACAGAGTTTGCAAATTTAAGTTCTTCACTTACTTTCTCTAACACTTCTGGACTTTTGAGAAAAGCAGCATATGCTTCCGTCACTTGAGCCTCTGGCTTATTGTTTTCTTTTTCTAATTGTGAGCTTGTCAAAGGTTCCCCGATTAGCAACTGACTAGTAGACTGATACTCAGGTTTTAAAAAAAACCCAAAAATGAACATTGTTGTAATCATTAAACAAAAAGTAAAGCTGATTACAAAATAAATTTGTTTTTTATAGCCTACTACCAAATGTTTTATGACTTTCAAATCATTCATTATGGTCTCCTCCTTGTTCAAGAGCGTTAATCTAACTGTTATTTCTAAAAATTCAGATTATTATAGTTCATTTATATCATACTTGAGTGGTTCTATCTACTCTTTTATATATTTTTTTAAATATTTAGATTTTTAAATAAGCATTTAGTCTAAAGACTTAAACCAATTTACGTTAAATGAAAGCAAGTTAGGTATTAAGTTATATTTTCATAAAATTCCCCCTTTACTACAAGCACAAACCAAAAAAAGCATCTCTCAGAAAACCGAGAGATGCTTTTATGTTATTCTTTCCATAATCCGATAATTCCATTCCTCCGATAAATAATTTCTTTTGACTCTAATATTTTTAACACCTTGGTTAAAGTTTGATGAGAGATGTTAATATCGGTCGTAATTTCTTTGATCGTTTTAAAAAGCACACCTTCTTTTGAAGCATTCTTTAAAAAATACTGAATAAATCTTTCTCCAACTTCTGTTATTTTTTCAGTTTCTGATGAAAAGTATTCACGGCAATCATTTAATATCTTCTCTTCTGAAAATACATTTTTTGTGTTGTACACCTGATTCTCTACCACTTTCACCTAACCACCTCCGAAAATCACATCCCAGGGTATACACTTTTCACTTATTTTATCTATACCCTCT
This sequence comes from Planococcus halocryophilus, assembly GCF_001687585.2. Lineage (GTDB taxonomy): Bacteria > Bacillota > Bacilli > Bacillales_A > Planococcaceae > Planococcus > Planococcus halocryophilus. The sequence continues at coordinate 2,462,094 of NZ_CP016537.2, forward strand.
CTTTTTTAAAATATACATACTATTTCATTTAGTACTGATAATTCCAAAGTTACATATTAAAATTCCATTTTAAGGTTATAAACAAACGTCTCAAATCTAGAATTTTAACTATTTTTGCACAATAAAAAACAGGAAAAGAATACTCTTTTCCTGTTTTTTATTTGACTTACTTTATCGTTTCATTGCGTCTTCGATAAAGTCTTTTAAGACGTGAGTTCCCATTACACAATCATTTAAACTAGACCATTCTTTTGGATTATGACTAATCCCATCTTTACTTCTAACAAAAAGCATTGCAACTGGGATTGTTCGACCAAGATTCATTGCATCATGGCCGGCCCCACTCGGAATATATGTTGGTGCAATATCAAACTTGTTTAAAGAAGTCGCAAGACGACTTTGTAGATCATTAGCGATAGGAACAGGTTTGATCCGTGTATTCAATTTAGTCGTTGCATGAACTTCATGTTTTATTGCGACTTTTTCTGCTTGCTCAATTAATTGCTCAATTAAAAGGTCTCTCGGTTCTTCATTAATGTCTCGAATATCAACTAGCATTTCCACTTTCTCAGGTATAACATTTGCTCCATTTGGAAAAACTTCTAATTTCCCGACCGTAGCAACTGCAGTATTATTTATTGCTTTTGGAAATTTTGGAATCGATTGAAGAAATTCTGCTGCTGCTACTAAACAGTCTTTTCTACCAATCATTGGAGTATTCCCTGCATGTCCTGCTTCACCATCAAATATAACTTTAAGCCATGCCGGTCCAGCAATTCCATTAACGATTCCAACTGGTTGACATGCTTGTTCGAGTTTTTTGCCTTGTTCAATGTGCACTTCTACGAATAATTCTAGTTCCGACAAATCTCGTTTAGCCGCTTTGAAAGATTCGATCGTGCTACCATAATGAGCTAAAACCTGTTCTAATGTATCTCCATTATAATCACGCAGCTGTGCGATTTCTTCATCAGAAATGGCACCAATCATCGCTTGACTCCCTGTTAGCCCACTATTAAAACGCGATCCTTCTTCATCTGAAAAAACGATAACTTCGTAAGGTTTGTTAGGAGTATAGCCTGTTTCTTTCCACGCTTCCACTACTTCAAGTGCCGACAGAACACCAAGTGGACCGTCAAAGTTACCGCCATTCGGAACGCTGTCTACATGGGAGCCAGAAGCTATAGCTGGAGTTTTTTGCAACCCTTCCAAGCGAGCTGTAACATTCCCCGCTCCATCTTCGGATACCTTTAATCCCGATTCTTTCATCCATTTCTTCACAAGTGCCTTCGCAGCTTTTTCTTCATCCGAAAAGCCAGGTCGTTTTATACCGCCAACTTGAACAAAACCAATCTGAGACAATTCGAATAATCGTTTTGCAATACGCTCCCCGTTAATACCTGAATGACTAAGTTTATGATCATAATCTTTTAATAACTCTTCATACAAAGGGTTGTCATTTGTTTTTTGCATAATATCCTCCTTATTTCTAGTTATTTAGTTAAGAAAGACCATGCATATTGTGCATAAAGTTCTGCACCTATTATCATCGCATCTTCATCTACATTAAATTTCCCATGATGATGTGCCCACTGTGTATCTTTCTCAGTATTACCACTACCCACTAACGCAAAGCTTCCTGGAACTTCGTCTAAATAAAACGAAAAATCTTCTCCACCCATTGTTGGTTTTTCTACATAAAGGGAACTTTCACCAAAAGCTTCAATTGCCACTTCTTGAACTAATTGCGCACTTTCTTCTCCATTAATGACGGCTTGTGTCCCGCGAATATATTCAACTTCTGCATTTCCTCCATATATCGCAGCTGTGTGATCTGCATAGATCTTAAGTTGCTTTTCAATATGATTACGTGTCGCAGGATCAAAGCATCTCACCGTTCCTTCAATAACCGCATTTTCAGCGATAATATTAAAGCGAGTTCCCACAACCATTTTTCCAATTGTCACAACTGCTGACTGTTGGGGATCAACCGTACGCGACACGACAGATTGTACATTCATCACAAATGAAGATGCAATAATTGCCGCATCAATACAATCTTGAGGCATCGCACCGTGCCCTCCTTGACCTTTAAAATGGATTTTAAAAATATCGGCAGAAGCAAACGCTGGTCCTGAATTACAAGCTATTTTTCCCGTTTCACTTTGAGACCAAATATGAATACCGAATACATTATCAACGTCTTTTACCGCACCTTGCTCAACCATCGCTTTTGCACCCGTCGCTACTTCTTCAGCAGGCTGGAAGATAAAACGAACATTTCCTGAAATCTCTTCTTTTATGCTGACCAACGATTTAGCCGCTGTTAAAAGCATCGCTGTGTGAACATCGTGCCCACATGCATGCATTTTTCCGAGCTCTTTGGACTTGTACGCCAAATCTGTATTTAGTTCTTCAACAGACAGTGCGTCCATATCCGCTCTAAGCGCAACAGTTTTTCCTTCTTTACCACCTTTAAGCTCAGCTACTACACCTGTTGGTTCCATCTTACGCGCTTCAATACCAAGCTCTGTTAAGTATTCATAAACGAATTGAGAAGTTTGAAACTCTTCCCATGATAATTCCGGCTCACTATGAAGCTTGCGACGGATACTAATCATTTCATCGCTATTCTCTTTTATCGATTTTTTTATCGCTTGGTTAATCATCATAAATCCCCTCCGATTATCTCGATAAACATCTATTCAAGTTTCTTTTTATTATGCATGTGTCTTATAGGAATCCGACGAAAATACCTGCTAAAATAACCGAAACAATGGTAACGGTGATAAATCCGGCCACTAACATTGGTGGTAACATATGACTTGTTAGGACTTCGCGTTCTTTTTCATCCTTTGTTAATGAATTGATCACTTCTACCGTAATAATATAGTCTGCTGGGAATCCGTAAAGAGCAGTCAATGAAACTGCAAAAGCCATTTCTTTGCTGACTTTAAGAAGTTTTCCAACGATAAATGAAAAGATATACATACCAACGACACCAATCACGATACAGCCGATTAATGGGTAAAGAATCTCAAGCATCATACTCGGTGTAGCATTTTTTAACCCATCAAAAATGAATAGTAGGAGTGCCATGATCGCAAATCCGAAACCATTTGCTTTTTGTAGCGGATGACGTTCAAGAAAACCAATGCTACGAGCAATTACACCAAACAATAAACATAAGACAAACGGACTGATTTCAACTACTGGTGTTAGAAGTGTTGCTGTTAAATAAGCTAAGTAACCAACTAAAGCCAAACGGAAAAACTTAAAAAAGTCGGTATTGTATTTATCCGGCATTTTCGCAAACATACGAGGCTCTTTCACCGCTTTATCAACAGTTCCTGGTTGATTGGTAGGCATTTCTTTTAATATTAGCTCGTTATTTCTGTATTTTGTTAGAAGGTTTTCCCCTTCTTTTTTCAGCATAATTGAAGTAAGTGGATAACCTGCAAAACCTTGAACAACGTATATTACAATTGCAAAGACAGCTAATGTTGGAAATCCAGCTGCTGCTGCGCCCTCAGACATGATTAAAGCCGATACTAATCCACCAACTAAAGGAGGAATGGCAACTACAACTGTTTGGTAGTCAAACAGTAAAGTTCCGATACCGAACAAAGCAGCAATAATTCCTGCAATACCAGACAGTGCTATTAAAATAGTTCTCCACTGATCTTTCAATTCTTGTAAAGACAATAAAGTTCCCATATTTGTAATCAATAAATAGATAAGCATTACAGCAACAGCTGGTGGTACACCTGAAAGCGCAACAATATCAGCAGGAAAGAATGTCCAATACCCTAGTAAGAACAAGACTCCACTCACAAATATTGAAGGTATCCAAGCTTTTGTGCGAATTGAAACTGCTTCACCGATAAATAAGACTAAAACTATAATTGATAATGCGAGCATTTGAGCCATTTTATTTCCTCCTCTTTTCTTTTGTCAGCTTAAAACTATTATTTTAGTTTTAAGCTGAATATTTTCACTATTGCAATAGTATCACACTGATTAGGCTTTATATATCGAATTTTAAAACTATTTTGAAATAACATTAACTTTGTTTAGAATTCTAATAGATAGAAATCGCTTCCATTACCTATATATTGCATATTTTAAGGTATTTATAATCTTTTTATTTTGTGTCGGAATTGTGAACAGGCAACTCCTATCTTTTCTCTAAGCGTTTATTCAGGATAATTTAGAGGTATTTATTAGGATACGCAAAAATCAAAGGAGGATGTCGAAGCATGGATGGTAGACATTATATTAATGGAGAATGGTCAAATACAGGTGATGGCAAAATTGATGTTATGAACCCTGCAACAGGTGAAGTCATAGGATCAGTACCTAACGGTGGGGAGCAAGAAGCAACAGATGCAATTGAAGCTGCATCTGCAGCTTTTCCAGAATGGTCAAAAACGACAGCTTATCACCGTGCAGATCTTTTAATGAAATGGCATGATTTATTGCTTGAACATAAAGAGGAAATTGGAGAGATTTTAACAAAAGAAATGGGCAAACCTCTCGCCGAAGCGATTGGGGAAATTGAGTACTCTGCTTCTTTTGTATCATGGTTCGCTGAAGAAGGTAAACGCATGTACGGACGGACAATCCCTGCTTCGAAAGAAGGCAAACGTATCCAAATTAATAAACAGCCTGTTGGGGTTGTTGTCTCGATCACACCTTGGAATTTCCCAGCTGCTATGATGGCGAGAAAAATGGCACCCGCTCTTGCAGCTGGATGCACATTTGTAGCGAAACCGGCTAAAATGACACCATTAACAGCAGTTAAAATGTATGAATTAGCGATTGAAGCGGGTTTCCCTAAAGGCGTCATCAACTTAGTAACAGGGAGTGCTAGTAAAATCGGAAAAGTATTTACTAGTCATCCTGATGTTCGTAAACTTACCTTTACTGGATCAACTGAAATTGGCAAAGAGTTGATGAAACAAGCATCAGAAACGATGTTAAACTTATCACTTGAATTAGGCGGACACGCACCAATCATCGTCTTAGAAGATGCAGATATGGAGTTGGCCATCGAAGGCGTCATTGCTTCGAAATTCCGCAATGCTGGACAAACATGTGTATGCGGTAACCGCATTTATGTGCAACAAAGCATTGCATATGAGTTTTCTAAAAAACTTGGAGAAGCTGCAAGCCAACTGAAAGTTGGTAATGGCTTAGATGAAGGCGTAAAAATTGGTCCTTTAGTAGATAAAGATGGCTATGAAAAAGTAGAAAAACATGTTCAAGATGCTGTTGAAAAAGGTGCAAAAGTGCTTGTTGGTGGAGACGGTCGCACTGAAAATAATGCTTATTTCTATAACCCAACCGTTTTAACTAATGCTACATCAGACATGTTGGTTATGAACGAAGAAACGTTTGGCCCTGTTGCGCCGATTATGACGTTCGAAACAGATGAAGAAGCAGTTCAATTAGCTAATAATACACGCTTTGGATTAGCAGCTTACTTTTTCACTGAAAGTATGTCGCGCGGCACTTATATCTCTGAAAATCTTGACTATGGCATTGTCGGATGGAACGACGGTGCACCATCCACTGCACAAGCTCCATTTGGTGGCATGAAAGAAAGTGGCGTTGGACGTGAAGGCGGACAAGAAGGGTTAGAAGCCTTCTTAGAAACCAAATATATTTCGATCAAAGTTTAACTTAAATAAAGAAGCTGCTCCGAATTTCGGAGCAGCTTCTTTATTGTTTATAACACTGTTTCACAGATTTTAATCCCTTTAGAAGATGGTTTTGTTACCAGACTTTCATAAAGCGGAAATTTCTCTGCTAATTGTGCAGCTACCATTTTTTCCTGTCCTTTTTCGACAGCGATGAATAAAGAAGGTCCTGCTCCGCTAATAGCCATGCCATATACTCCAAGCTCTAAGCAGCTTTGCTGAATTTGTTCAAAGTCTTGAAATTTACTTTTGCGGTAAGGTTCATGAAAAACATCCTTTTGCATCATTCGTCCTGCAAGTTTCCAATCACCTCTTACTAAAGCTGCGGCTAATACATTTCCAGAAGCGCCACCTCGTATCGCCGTTTTGTAAGGTAAACTTTCAGGCAACAGATTACGTGATTCTGAAGTTAAAAATTCAGTAGGTGGAACTAAAATGACTACGCCAATCTCGACGTCCACAACATGAATGACCTCTAAATCCTCATCATCAAAATAAGAAATCGTCAATCCACCGAGAAGTGATGCTGAAATGTTATCTGGATGCCCTTCCATTTCCGTACCGATTTTCAATTTCTCTTTCATTGAAAGTTGCAAATCAATTAAACGATCGGCAATTTCAATGCCTGCAGCAATAGCTGAAGCACTGCTGCCAAGTCCTCTACTTAATGGAATTTCTGTATCGATGATCAGTTTTGCAGTTGGCAATGACCGCTTGTATTGATCGGCAACTGCTTGAGCTGTTGCAACAATTAAATTGTCAGTACCCGTTGCAAGTTGCTTGTACCCTTGATCTTTGTATTCTACCTGCCACGAAGCCGATGGTGAAACATGAACAAACATATGGAGGTCTAATGCAAGACCAATCGAATCAAATCCAGGACCGAGATTCGCAGTAGAAGCTGGAACTGTTAATGAAAACTCTTTCCAACTCATACTTTCACTCCTTTTTTTAAATCCTCCCAAAATTGTTCCATATCTTCTGGAACGAGTAGCGCTTTGTGCTGGTTAACTGAAATAGCAGTTTCAGGATCTTTCAGGCCATTCCCTGTTAACACTGCTACTACTTTAGAACCTTTTTCTAAAAGACCACTTTCAACTTGTTTTTTAATACCCGCAATTGATGCACACGATGCTGGCTCTGCGAAAACTCCTTCAGTAGAAGCTAACATTTGGTAAGCTTCTAAAATTTCTTCATCAGTAGCAGCTAAAATCGTGCCGTTTGATTCATCTAAGGCATTTAAAGCCAACTGCCAGCTTGCTGGATTCCCAATACGGATAGCTGTAGCAACAGTTTCTGGGTTTTCTACTACTTTATTGTGAACGATTGGTGCCGCTCCAGCTGCTTGTACACCTAGAAGTGTTGGACGTTGTTCGCCAGTGCGCTCAGCGTATTCTGTGAACCCTTTCCAAGATGCTGAGATATTGCCTGCATTGCCAACTGGTAAAGCAAAAACGTCCGGCACTTGTCCCAACTGATTAATAACTTCAAAAGCAATTGTTTTTTGTCCTTCTAGGCGGTATGGGTTAACGGAATTAACTAATGCGATACCCGCTTCTTGACCGACTTCTCGCACCATTTGAAGAGCTTCATCAAAATTCCCTTTAATTTCAAGAATTTCTGCTCCGTACATTTTGGCTTGTGCTAACTTACCAAGCGCAATACGTCCTTCTGGAATAACGACAATTGTGCGCATACCGGCTCGAGCGCCGTAAGCTGCAGCGGATGCAGAAGTATTTCCCGTTGAAGCACAAATCAACACCGTTTTCCCTTCTTCTTTTGCTTTGGCAACTGCCATTACCATACCGCGGTCTTTAAATGAACCGGTTGGATTTGCACCTTCTAATTTTACGTAAAGCTCAATGCCCCATTCTTTTGAAAGTTTCTCTAAATGAACGAGCGGTGTATTGCCTTCTTGTAAAGTTAGTGAAGGGGTATTTTCTGTGACGGGTAGCCACTCTTTATGTTCTTCGATTAGACCTTGCCATCTCATACTGTTTCCTCCCCTTCTATTCGGTAATGGCTAATAACGCTTGCCGTTCCTTCTACCTCTTTTAAAACATCTAAATGTTGCTGTCTAGAAATTTGATGTGTCAACAAGACCAATTCTGCTTTTCCTGGTTCAACCGCTGGTGATTGAATTACTGATTGAATGCTTGCTCCATGTTTACTGTAAATTGACGTCATTTTTGATAACACGCCAACTTCATCATTTACAAGCAAACGGTGACAATATTTCGCAAAGCGCTTAGCCTCTGGTTTAATCACACGTTCATGTTGTGCTGCATGAGCCCGTTTACCGTTAACACCAAGTTGTAAGTTACGACAAGCTGCAATAATGTCAGACACTACAGACGTCGCGGTTGGTAAAGACCCCGCTCCTGGTCCATATAACATTGTTTCACCTACAGCATCCCCGTATATGTATACTGCGTTGAATTCATTATTCACTGAAGCAAGCGGATGTGAGTTGGCAAGGAAAATTGGTTCTACGGAAACTTCGATGCCATCTTCATCTTTTGTTGAAGATCCAACCATCTTCATTGTATAACCAAATTTATTTGCTAGCTCTAAATCGCCATCCCGAATTTCTTTCATTCCTCTCACAAGAACATCATCTAAATGAACTTCTGTTGAAAATGCAAGTGAAGACAAAATAACCATTTTGCGAGCTGCATCAAGACCATCTACATCCGCTGAAGGATCAGCTTCTGCATATCCCAATGCAGTTGCTTCAGCTAAAGCATCTTCATATGTCATATTTTCGTTTTTCATCTTTGTCATAATGAAGTTTGTTGTGCCGTTAACAATTCCCATTAAACTAGAAATGCGGTCAGAAGCTAAACCATCTTCTAATGTACGGATAATCGGTACACCACCTGCAACACTAGCTTCATAAAACAGATCACATTTTTCAGCATCTGCTAATTTTAATAATTCGTGACCAAATTCTGCCATAATGTCTTTATTGGCTGTAACCACTTGCTTGCCTGCTTTGAGTGCTTTTTCAATAGCTGTTTTAGCGCCATCTACGCCACCCATAACTTCGACAATGATATCGAGAGAAGAATCATTCAAGATTTCTTCTATATCCGTTGTAAAAACACTCGGGTCTAAGCTAGAAAGCCGATCTTTTTTTGTATCTCTGACCAGTACTTTCTTGATAGAAACTTGGGCACCTAATTTATGATGCAAATCCTGCTGATGCTGCTGGATGATTGTAGCAACTCCGCTGCCCACCGTTCCAAGGCCTAATAATCCGATTGAAATTTCGTTTTTCATTGACGATTCCTCCTATGGTGTGTACACTGTGAAAAAACAACTGTTTTTGTCATAGAGACATTATAGTATTATATTTAGGTTAAAACAACCCTTTTACAGACTATTAAAAAAGATGGGACTTGATTGGATGAAAGTAAGCAAATTTGGCGGAACTTCAGTAGCTAGTGCACAACAAATAAAAAAAGTGGCGGCAATCGTTAAAGCAGAGCCAACTCGCAAGATTGTCGTTGTCTCTGCACCAGGCAAGCGATTCGCTGGAGACGTCAAAGTGACAGATTTGCTGATTAACTTATCAGCTGCGGCACTTCGTGATGAACCAACAGATGTTGCTCTTGCCAAGGTTGTGGAAAGATATGCACAAATCACTCACGAATTAGGGCTAGATAACAAGATTACTAATGTCATCGAAACTGACCTCTTAAACCGACTTCAAGCAGATAAAAGTTCTCCCCCTCTTTTTGCGGATCTGATCAAAGCGAGTGGTGAAGATAATTCTGCGAAACTAATAGCTGCATACTTAACGTCCATTGGTATGCCAGCAGAGTATGTTAATCCGTTTGACGCAGGTTTATTTGTCAATGACTTGCCAGAGCGTGCACAAGCTCTTCCAGAAGCTTATGAGAGACTAGCAGATTTGAAAAACAAAAAAACCATTTCAGTGTTCCCTGGCTTTTTCGGCTATACAAAAGGCGGAATATTACGGACATTTGAACGTGGAGGCTCAGATATTACCGGGTCTATCCTTGCAGCGGCTGTAAAAGCAGAACTCTATGAAAACTTCACCGATGTTGACTGCGTTTTTGCAGCAAATCCACAAGTCGTTGAAAATCCTGCTGCAATCGAACAAATGACGTACCGGGAAATGCGAGAACTTTCATATGCTGGATTTGCAGTTTTGCATGATGAAGCCCTTATGCCTGTTTTTAAAGCAGCTGTTCCTCTGTGCATTCGCAATACAAATAACCCTTCCTCACCCGGTACAATGATTGTTGCAGAACGTGACCATTCACTTCGCCCCGTAACAGGCATTTCAGCGGATAGCGGGTTCTCAACTTTATATGTTAGTAAATACTTGATGAACCGTGAGATTGGTTTTGGTCGTAAACTTCTTCAAATTTTAGAAGACGAAGCGATTTCATACGAGCATATCCCATCAGGTATCGATAACTTGTCTGTTATTTTACGTAGTCATCAATTGTCGTCTGATAAAGAACAACGGATCATTGACCGTGTAAAATCCGAACTGAACGCCGATGATGTCCATATCCGCAGCGATTTCTCAATGATTGTTTTGGTTGGAGAAGGCATGAACAATCAAAAAGGCCTAACAGCTCGCGCAGCGAATGCCTTTGCTAGAACAGGCGTTAATATCGAAATGATTAACCAAGGATCTTCTGAAGTAAGTTTGGTGTTCGGAATTTTGAAAGAAGATGAAAAAAAAATCCTAAACGAATTGTATAAAGAGTTCTTTGAGCCTGCTTTGGTTCATTAATACGATTGTCGGACGATTAAAATTATAAATTTAAGCCCTTTGCCGAGTTTTAGCAAAGGGCTTAAAATTTTTTTATGACCAATTTTCGGTAACTGGTCCGGAACTACCAAAAACGGGGTCTGTTTTTGGTATCGGCGTATTTTTGATATCATCTAATACAAAAGGTCGTTCTTCCGTCTTACCGGTTTTTAAATTGTAAGACTTGCCCTCTGGATAAGCACCTATTACTTTAAAGTCATGACTCGACTCTAGCATTTTATGACCTGTCCCAGCAGGTAACAGCACAACATCACCTGCACTTACACGGAAACTTTCGCCATGGTCACCGCCAATACGGAGCACGGCGGAACCGCTGTATACACCTAACACTTCATGAGTGTTGCTGTGGTAATGATGATAGTTAAAAACCCCACCAGTCCAGCTATTTCTCCAGCCGTGGCCATTAAATACTTGTTCAATTTTTTCGGGGTTCGTTTTAAAAACAGCTGGGTAATAAATCACGCTAAGCGTTGAATTGTTCGGGATACTGCCGTCGTCTTTAAAATGAAAATAGTGTGCGTTAACTATAATGATCAGCTCCTATTCACTTAAGGATTAGTCCCTTAATTTTAACGTCTGAATAAACTGCTCTAGTCGATTCATCCCTTCTTCAAGAACAACCATGCTGTAAGCATAAGAAATCCGCACAAATCCTTCGCCGTATTTTGTGAATGCAGAACCCGGCACTGCTGCTACTCCACCTTCTTTTAATAAGCGCATCGCAAAATCAAAAGAAGTCATGCCAAATTTTTCAATGGAAGGAAAAATATAAAATGCGCCTTTTGGCAAAACTACGTCAATGTCCATATCCGTTAATCGTTTATAGACAAAATCTCTTCTTTCAATATATTCTTTATTCATTTCAGCAGGAATGTGACGCTGGTTCTTCATTGCTTCAAGTGCAGCGTATTGACTTGGCACAGCTGCACAAATCGCGTTATATTGATGAACTTTCAACACATGTTTCATATACATTTCCGGACCTAAAACAAAGCCAATTCGCCAGCCTGTCATCGAATGGGATTTCGATAGACCATGGACAAGGAATGTGCGATTGTGTAACTTTTCAAAGCTCGCAAATGTCGTATGTTTTTCACCATATGAATTTTCACTATAAATTTCATCGGTAACGATAAATACTTCATGCTTCTCGAGAACAGCTGCAACTTTTTCAAGTTGCGCAGATTCCATTGTGACACCTGTCGGATTAGATGGAAAATTCATCAACACCGCTTTTGTACGATCTGTTATTAAACTTTCAAGACGCTGGGGGTCTGGTTGAAAACCAGTATCTGAAGTATCCAAATAAACCACTTTTCCACCGCACAACTGAATAATCGGTTCGTATCCCGGATAAGCTGGCGCAGGCAAAATAACTTCATCACCTTCTTCTAAAATCGCTCGAAAGAGAGAGTCCAACCCTTCACTGGCACCATTTGTAACGATAACTTCTGATTGCGGATTAAACTCTAACGCGTACGTATCTAGAAAAAAAGAAGCGATCTCCGCTCTCAATTCAAGCAATCCTGCATTATGTGTATAGCTTGTTTGATTGTTTTGGATTGCAATAATAGCAGCTTGTTTCACTGCTTCAGGAGTTGGGAAATCAGGCTGTCCGATTGTTAAATTAATCGCTTCCGGATAATCGATTAATTGATTTGAAAACTGACGGATGCCTGAAATTTGAATAGACTCGATACGACTATTGATTGAAATGCTCATAGGTGACAACCTTCCTCTTAACTAAATCGAACGAAAGAAAAAGAAACTCTTCTTTCGTTCGATTTTCAGTAAAAATTTTCGTTATTCATAAAGTCCTGGCAACCATAAAGACAGCGCCGGAATAAATGTAATAATTAGTAAACAAACAATCATCGAAAGCAAGAAGGGGATTACTGCGAAGGCAATTTTTTCAAACCGAACGCCTCCCACACTTGATGCCACAAATAAGTTAACACCAAGAGGTGGTGTGACAAATCCAATTGCCAAGTTAGCTACAAGAATAACACCAAAATGCACAGGATCTACGCCTACGGTCACAACAATTGGCAACAAGATTGGCGTTAAAACAACCAATGCTGAAATTGTATCGATAAACATTCCGACTACAAGCAACAATAAGTTAATTGCCAGTAAAATAACCAGTGGATTGCTTGATAAAGCAGTCAAATAATCCGAGATTTCTCCAGGAATTTGTTCAATTGTCATAAAGTAAGCAAATGATACGGATAATCCGATGATAATCATTGTAGTGGAATTAATGACAATCGCTTGTCTAAAGCTTTCGTAAAGACCTTGCCAAGATAATTCTTTATAAACGAATTTGCCAATTATTATAGCATACACTACTGCCACAACGGCAGCTTCTGTAGGTGAAAAGATACCACCATATATTCCCCCTAGAATAATAACAGGAATTAATAATGCCCATTTAGCATCCCAAAACGTTACTAGTACATCTTTAAATTTAAAAGTAGAGGCTTCCCCTGGTTCAGGCTTATAGCCACGCTTTTTTGAAATGATGTAAGCAGTAATTAACAGGCCAGAACCAATAATAATCCCTGGAATTATGCCCGCTAAAAACATACTTCCAACTGAAACCCCACCTATAACTCCATAAAGAACAAATGGAATACTTGGTGGGATAATGACGCCTATCGATCCTGCAGCTGCAGCAACTGCTGAAGCAAAGCCGCCATCATACTTTCTCGCAACCATTGCAGGAATCATAAAGCCCCCAATAGCGGCTACTGTTGCAGGACCTGACCCTGATATAGCCGCGAAAAACATACAAGCTACAATCGTCACCATTCCTAAGCCACCCGTCATCCAGCCGACTAATGACGCTGCGAATGCGAGCAAGCGTTTAGAAACCCCACCTTTGCCCATCAATATTCCAGCAAGCATAAAGAACGGGATCGCAAGCAGTGGGAATGAGTCTAGAGAGGTAAATGCTTTTTGAGTAATAATACTAAGAGGCAACGTTGTACCAAAATAAATCGCTGTCAAAGCTGAAACGCCTAAAGCAATCGCAATAGGTACACCGATTAACAAACAAACGAATAACGTGCCAAATAAGAGGGCTATTGTCATGCCGGAAGGTCCCCTCCCTTATGCATTTCGTAATCACCTTGCCAAATTTTCACTAATTGCTGTATCAAACGAATACACATGCCAGCCCCACCTAACGGAATCGCTAAAAATGGAATCCACATCGGTAGTTGCATCGCTGGTGTGACTTGTCCGTTCGTAATACTGCTCAATACTAAGTCTGTTCCGAAGTAGGCCAAAAACAAAGCCATGATAAACCAAATGATAAGAGTAATCGTTTCCAAAATTTTTCTAGGCAATCCATTAAATTTTGTGATAAAAGCCTCTACACGAATATGCTCTCGCAATTTCACTGCGTAACTTGCTCCAATCCACACTTGAAAAATATGTATATAACGGGCCATTTCTTCTGTCCAACTTGGTGCATTCGAAAACACATAACGTCCAACGACTTGGCCAAAAATTAAAGCAACCATCAGTACTAATGTTAGAACTAAAAAAGCCTCTTCTGCTTTCTCAAACTTCTTAATCATACATTCACTTCCTTTCATAAAACGAAAAATCAAGGAATTTCTTCCTTGATTTCAGAGTATAAACAAAGTTTCACTAATATAAATAGCGATTTATAATCTCCAACTAGGCTGGCCACTTCGCTTTCTGTGGGCTCAGCTTCAGCCTCCACGTCACTGAAAACCCATGCTCCTGCATCGCTGCGCTAGCTTCGTCCGCGGAAAGCGTCCACTGGGGGCGTAGAATCCAGTATAAATATATAAAGTTGGGTTTATCTTCTTTTATCCACAAGTTAGAATCAATGAGTTTCTTCCTTGATTTTTCAACTGTTATTCATTCGCTGCTAACGCTTGATCGATCAACTCTTTCCCAATTTGATCTTCGTATTTTGTATAAACAGATTTTGCCGCTTCACGGAATTCGTTGCGTTGCTCATCTGTTAAGTCGTTAACTTGCATACCTTCTTCTTTAAGTTTATCAAGGAACTCTCCATCTTGTTGTTGTGCCAGTATACGTTGTTCTGTACGGAACTCTTCAGCTGCTTCTGTCATGATTTCTTGTAAATCTTCTGGAAGATCGTTGTAAACATCGTTATTAATTAGCAATGCTGTTGCTGCGTATACGTGACCTGTCAACGTTAAATAATCTTGAACTTCATAAAATTTGTTAGTGTAGTAAAGAGATATCGGGCAATCCATTGCATCATATGTGCCTTGTTGCAATGCTGTATATAGTTCCCCAAAAGCAAATGGAGATGCGTTGGCCCCAAAAGCATTAAAAGTATCTGTATGCAATGGGCTTTCTAATGTTCTCATCTTCAAGCCTTCCATATCTTTTGGAGATTCGATTGGCCCTTCATTGTTAGAAACATGACGGAATCCATTTTCGCCGAAAACCAATCCTTTTAAATCATTGTTTTCAAGGTCCGCCATTAGTTCTTGACCTAGCTCTCCGTCTAACGCTTTGTAAGCTGCTTCATTGTTATTAAACAAGAACGGTAAATCGAACACTTGGAATTTTTCGTTAAACGAAGCCATTGCTGCAACAGCTGGAATGGTCATTTCAATGTTTCCGAGTTGTACTGCTTCAATCGCTTCTCGGTCAGAACCGTATAGTTGACCATTCGGGTACAACTCTACGATTAAACGACCATCTGATTCTGACTCTAATTTTTCTTTAAACGCTACTGCTGCAACATGAGAAGATTGTTCTTCCGGTACTAAATGGGCAAGTCGTAATGTATATGTATCTTCCCCGGCTTCGCCATCTTCTGTCGTTGTCGTTCCGCTATCTGGTCTTCCACAAGCTGATAAGATAAATACACCAATAAGTAATAGTCCGAGTAATTTTTTCATAGTTCCTCCTGTGTACTGTATTTCAGTAGTCGGCTTTCAATATTATCTAAGTGAACGCCTAACTGCTGTTTGGCTTTTTTTAAGTCTCCTTGTTCTATTGCTTGGAGAATGGAGAGATGTTCTTCATATGCTTTTTTTGAACTATCGGTTGCAGTATCAGATAACAATAAAAAAGCTCTGCTCCCTCCGCTATTAATATTATTTATCATTTCTTTCAAACGGTTATTGCGGTGGTTTTGATATAACAAAGCATGAAATTCTTGATCTAAATCCATAAATTCCACCACTTTTTTTTCTTGCACTGCCTGCAATTGACGTTCACTATTTACCATTAGCTCATCAATATTAGGTCGTTGCTCTACATCCGTTAAATTTTCAAGGCCTTTGATTTCTAGTAGTCGGCGAAGTTCCATAATTTCAATAATGTCTTGAGAAGTAAAAGCCGCTACTACTGCGGGTTTCAGGTTTCTTAACTCAATTAATGCATCCATGGCTAATCTTTTTAATGCTTCTCGTAAAGGCGTTCTACTTATGCCAAGTTCATGTGCTAACTTCTCTTCTGGCAATTCTTGACCAGGCTTTAGTTCTCCTGTAATAATCATCTTTTTGATATATTCGTAGGCTCTATCTGCCAACGTGGCTTGTTTCGTGATCTTTTCCATGATTCCTCCCCTCTTTATAATTAATCCACAGAGTGTATACTGTATACAGGAAGTATAGAATAGACAGATTCGTTTGTATAGAGAAAATCGAAATTTTCTAATAACTAATTCCAGTATTATTTTCATTAATAAAATTAGAGTTAGTAATTTTTATCGACTTAAAGGAGATGCATTTCTATGACAAGCCAGTGGATCAGCCAGTTGCAAAACACAATAAAAACAGATCAATATTCAACTAGCGTTAGCGAATTATATCGACATAGCCACGATGAATCCGATCACCCACCTGTAGAACCTGAGATTGTTTGCTTCCCAGAATCCACGGAAGATGTGTTAGCAATTATGAAAATTGCTCGTGAAGCATCAGTTGCTATTACGCCTTTTGGCATAGGTTCTGGTTTAGAAGGGCAAGCGATTCCCATAAAGGGCGGTATCTCACTTAATTTCGAACGCATGAATCAAGTGGTGAAATTTTCACCAGAAGATTTACTGGTAACAGTCCAACCTGGTATCACTCGCCTTCAACTGAATCACATCATTAATCGGCATGGATTGCAATTTCCGATTGACCCAGGTGCCGATGCCACAATTGGTGGGATGACAGCTACGAATGCCAGCGGTACAACCGCAGTTCGTTATGGTGTTATGCGAGATCAGATTGTCGATTTGGAAATTGTGTTAGCAGATGGCACCCTTCTACATACCGGAACAAAAGCAAAAAAATCGTCTTCAGGCTATCATTTGACGGGGCTGTTTACTGGGTCCGAAGGAACGCTTGGCATCATTACAGAAATCACGTTAAAACTTCATGGAATTCCTGAGCATACAATTGCTGCTAGCTGCACATTTGAGACACCTCATCAATGTGCAGAAGCGGCTCATATGATCTTGCTTAGCGGCATTCCTGTTCAACGCATGGAATTTGTTGATGCATACAGCATTGCGAAAGTGAACGACTACGGCAATTACGGACTTCCTGAAAAGCACTCGTTATTTTTTGAGTTTGCTGGCATGAAAAGTGCAGCGGAAGAAGAAGCTGCACTAGCACAGGAATTGTTAACAGATATGAATTGCGAAAACTGGCGGATTGCGGCGGATTCGGAAGAACGAGCATCGATTTGGAAAGCGCGTCATGAAATGGCTTATGCTTACCGGCATCAAGCAGGTATGACAATTACTGGTGGGGACGTATGCGTTCCTATATCTAAGCTTCCCGAACTGATTGATTATGCTCGTGACCTTATTTCCGAAAGTGGATTAGAAGGTGGTGTTTTAGGTCATATTGGAGATGGTAATTTTCATACTTCAATTGCTTATGATGCCAAAGACCCTAAGCAGCAAATTGCTGCCGAAACGATTAATGAAAAACTTGCTTATCGCGCCATCGAACTCGAAGGAACATGCACAGGTGAACATGGTGTCGGCCTCGGAAAAATGAAATATCAAGATGCAGAACACGGAGCCGCTGTTGCCATTATGAGAAACATGAAGCAAATGCTAGATCCGAATAATTTATTAAATCCAGGAAAAATATTCACATAAAAGCCAGCATAGAGTCTATCTCTGCTGGCTTTAAGCTTGTATTTAGTTGGAAATTAGAAACCGAGTCGCTCTCTGACACTAGCGGTATAATTTTGGCTAACGGGTAAAATCGAGCCGTCTCTTAGTGTCAACTGATAGTTTGATGCAATGTCTCGAGAAATCTCTTCTATATAATCAATATTCACGATATAAGATCGATGAATCGGTAAAAAACTATCTGGCAATTGATGCTTTAAGTTTTTCAATGTATGTATTGCACAATAAGCTTCATCGTCTGTATAAAACCATGTTTTCTTTTGGCTGCTTTCAATATGAGAAACTTTATTTACAGAAACAGGACGCCAAGTATCTTCATACTTTCCTGTTAGAAATCGGATTGGTTTGTTTTTACGAACTAAATAATCCGGCGGCAAAATAATAACAAGTACGCTTTCTTTTTCTCCTAGCTTGACTGGATAGCCAATGCCGTAATAAGGGGTTCCGAAGATAGACTCTTCGACAAACATTTCAATTCGTTGTCCTTCTTTTTTTGCACGTGCAGCAATACTACCGGGAAGCACTGCCTGGCCTTCTCGAATCTGCAAGTCATGAACTCCCGCTTTATAGTAGATATAGCTACCTTCTACCGCAATTGCAATCGATGCTTCTTTCGGAATCCAATCCCCTATGATAAAACCCATTTGTTCTAATATCGTATTTTCCATCCCCGACTCCCCTTTCAAATGTGTTTATCGTCAAATACTCGCTTTTGTCGCCAAATATTCTTTTTTGTCCTTATTAGAAGACAGTTAGAATTTTCTGTTATATATTAATATACATCAAAACAAACTGTATTAATACAGGAGATTAAATTTTTTTCAGAAAGGGATGATTTGTTTGTTAACAAAATCGACGATGACGATAAAAGGTGAAGAAGTTCCAGGAATGGAAACAATTTTAACTCCTGAAGCATTAGACTTTATTGAGAAACTGCATACTAATTTCGACAAACGACGCGTTAAGCTTTTGGAAAAGCGACAAGTACGTCAAAAAGAAATTGATGCTGGAAAAAAATTAGACTTTTTGCCAGAAACGAAACATATACGCAATAACAATTGGACGATTGCTCCGCTTCCTGAAGATATGAAAGACCGCCGTGTTGAAATTACAGGTCCGACAAACCGTAAAATGCTTATTAATGCGTTAAATTCTGGAGCCAAAATGTTTATGGCAGACTTAGAAGATGCTACTGCACCCAACTGGTTTAATGTCATTGACGGCCAAATCAACTTACGAGATGCGGTTCGGCGACAAATTGATTTTGAAGCTGCTGAAACTGGAAAAAAATATGCATTAAATGAAAAAACGGCAGTTTTAATGGTTCGCCCTCGTGGTTGGCACTTGATGGAGAAAAACATACTTATTGATGGACAACCGATTTCCGGTAGCTTAGTCGATTTCGGATTATACTTTTTCCATAATGCTAAGGAATTGATTGAACGCGGAACAGGTCCTTATTTCTATCTTCCAAAAATGGAAAGTCATTTAGAAGCGCGTCTTTGGAATGATGTTTTCGTTTTCGCACAAAATGAATTAGGGATTCCTCAAGGGACGATACGCGCAACCGTATTGATTGAAACTATTATGGCCGCTTTTGAAATGGACGAAATTTTATACGAATTACGCGAACATTCAGCTGGTCTAAATTGCGGTCGTTGGGACTATATTTTCAGTGTCATCAAACGAATGCGCAATTTACCAGAATACATTTTCCCGGATCGTTCACAAGTAACCATGACAGTCCCGTTTATGCGAGCTTACACACAATTGTGTATTAAAACGTGTCACAGACGCAATGCACCGGCGCTTGGCGGAATGGCAGCACAAATTCCCGTTAAAGGAAATGACGAAGCCAATGCCGCGGCTTTTCAAAAAGTGGCTGAAGACAAACGGCGTGAAGCCATGGACGGTCATGATGGAACGTGGGTTGCACACCCTGGAATGGTCGCGGTCGCGATGGAACAGTTTGATGAGCACATGCCTATACCAAACCAAATTGATAACAAACGCGAAGACGTTCAAGTTACTGCGGAACAATTGGTAGAAGTGCCAACTGGAACCATTACAGAAGAGGGATTACGCTCAAACATTTCAGTCGGCATTCAATACATTGCTTCCTGGTTATCGGGAAATGGCGCGGCTCCTATTCATAACTTAATGGAAGATGCTGCAACTGCTGAAATTTCCCGCTCCCAAGTATGGCAGTGGATTCGCCATCCTAAAGGTGTTTTAGAGGATGGACGAAATATCGACCTTCCTTTGTTCCATGCAGTGATTGAAGAAGAAACGGCTAAGATCCAACAACAGGTTGGCGAAACAAGATATTCAACCGGTAATTATGCGGAAGCCCGTAAGTTGTTTACAAATCTTACTTTAGAAAGTGAATTTGCTGAATTTTTGACACTGCCAGGTTATGAAAAGCTAAACTAAACTATTGGAGGAGATCAAAATGAAAAACACTCAAACTTTCGAAACGCGTACAAAAAAAGAATGTCGGGAATGTGGCTGTGAAATCAAAGAACGCCGCGAATCTATTATTTATGAATGTGAACGTTGCATTGCCAATGTAGAAGAATAACCCAAAAGAGGAAAACCAGTAAATATGGTTTTCCTCTTTTTTCGTTAGTATGTTATTTTCTCTAATAATGTCTGTTGATTGTTAAATTGAATTTTGCCGATTTTCCCTGCTGTTGGTACGATAGCCTCGCCATCAAAATTAAACGTTTCGAGTTCACCTGTTTCGGGTTCAAACAGTACTTGGAATGTGAAAGTATACAAAGTCTTCTCAATTTCATTTTGGGTGATTTTAATATTAGCCGTGCTTAGTTTGTATTCATGATCTGACAAACTATACATAAAAGCATCTGTATTCTTAAATGTATCATACGCATTTTCAGTAAAATACGAAGCATACGTATCGCTCATGTAATCGATTAAAGCTTCGTATTCAGATGAACTTAGCCAAGCGTTGTATTGTTCCTCATCCATATCGCCTGTTTGAGTTTCCATTGCAGCCTTCCACAATTCGCGGTATTTTTTGTCGGGACCGTTAAATTGTTTTTCAATGACAGCTTGAATGGTCGCTTTGTCTTTTTCAACTGAACCCATTGTTTTTTCAGTTTCTACTTTTTTTGCTTCACCATTTCCTGAACAACCGGCAATGAGTAAAAAAGAAACGAACACTAGTAGCAACCCGATAATTCTTTTATTCTTTGTTAAAATGGCCATACGTTATTCCCCCTTTTATTCTCATTTCACGCTTTTCACAAAAAAGTAATTCTCTATTATACGAATCTCCGATCAAGAAGTTTCCTTTTTCTTACAACAAATGCTTTGGTCTCCTAAAATAAAAAGCTACCCCAAAAGTCAGTGCTCATGACTTTTGGGGTAGCTTTAAGTTTCACTCTTGATTAGATGATTTAAAACGGTACCGTGTATCTTCTTCGAGTTTATTGAAAACTTCGATATAGCGTGTTCCGCCTTGTTCACGCTCGTTCGGTGTATCCTCGCCTTCTAAAATTTCGTCGAGTGGTCGTGCTTCGGGCTCAATGATTACCGAATCATAATCGTCCATCAACCCTTGGAGTTCAATGTAGTTTTCAATTTCTTTGTCTTTTTTCACTTCTTCAAATAGTCGGTCTGATTCGTCCTGTGTTAAATCTACGTATCCGACTGTGATCTGTTGCTTTTCCATTTTACAACCTCCTGTAGCTAGTCCGTTATTTCTTATTCCATACCCTTTAGACTAAAATACATAAACCTACGTCATTCACTTACTGGAAGATATCGCTATTTTCCGCTATGATGAAAGCTATAGAAAAAATGAGAACCGGAGTTGATTTTTTTTGCGCGTAGCCATATTCGATTTTGATGGAACATTGTATTCAAAAGAAACTTTCCAGTTAATGATGAGTCATTTAAAAAATCATCCTGAACATAGCACACGCTACCGTCAATTTTACCGGACCATAATGCCACCTTATATTGGTCATCGACTAAAAATTTATCCTGAATGGAAAATGCGTGAACGTTCTGTTCAAGCTTATTTGTCTTCGTTGGAAACTTTCACAAAAACTGAACTCGAACAATTTTTCGGTGAGATTGCAGATCGTATGCACGGGGATATGAATCCAACGGTGGTGGAGCGCTTAAAAGAACACGTAGCTAATAATGATTACGTCATGCTCGTTTCTGGAGCCTTCACTCCATTACTTCACGCAGTGACAAAACAATTGCCGATTATGACCATTATCGGGACAGAAATTCTTTATAACAATAATATTTTAGATCATCAAACTCCATTGTCACATGTCCAAGGTCAGCTAAAAACGAAAAAAATCAAAGAAGCACTAGAAGGATGGGACATTGACTGGGCCAACAGTTATGCATACGGGGACAGCCCTTCCGACTTACCTGTACTTGAACTTGTCGGTCATCCTGTAGCGGTGCGTCCAAAGCCAAAATTAAGAACAGTTGCAGAACGTCGCAACTGGGAAATTATTTAAGCACGAAAAAACGGACCGCAAATTGCGATCCGTTTTTTCATGCTTCGTCTAACACTTCAATACAAATTTGAATGCCTTTAACAAGATCCTCATGTGACCAACTAGGAATCCGACCGTGTTGGATTGCCAATTCATGTGATGCGGGAATGTGAATAAAACCTGTTTTCAATGTAGGGTTATTATGTTTGGCATAATGCAATCCCTCATACATAACGTTATTACATAGATATGCACCAGCCGTATTTGAAATTTCTGCTGGCAAGCCATTAGTTAGTAAATGATCAACCATTTTTCGAACGGGTAAGGTAGACATATAAGCTGCCTCTCCTTCTTGTCGAATCGGCTCATCAACAGGTTTATTGCCTTGATTATCAACATCTCCATCTTTGACATTCAAGGCGATCCGTTCTGGTGTAATTTTATAGCGTCCCGCAGCAAGTCCTAGCGATATAACAGCATCTGGATTTTCTTCTTTAATAAATTTAAGCAAAAATTCTCCAGACGAATTAAAGTCCACAGGCATAATTTTGCCGACCACTTGATAATTGCCGATTATTTTCTCATCTAGCGCTTCTACTATTTTCATTGTCGGGTTGACCGTATAATCCAAAAATGGTTCAAAGCCAGTTAACAGTAATTTTCTCAATAAGATCTCCTCCTAATCACTATTATACGCATCCCCTTTTTCTTGCCCACCCCTCTCTTTTATAGGTTTTAAATTGTCAGAAAATATAAACATTAAATTTATTGAAAAATAACTTCCCAAATGTTTTTCCTTGTGTTAAAATTCATTAAAATGAATAAAAATGCAATAACACAGGAGGAATATACATGATTAAGAAACTATCATTTATCACTTTATTTGCATCATCTGCATTAGTGCTAGGGGCTTGCGGAAGTTCAAGTGAAGAAGATACAGGATCTTCAGAGAAAAAAGAAGTATTGGAGATGGGAACATCTGCAGAATTCGCACCATTTGAATCTCGTAACCCCGAAGGCGATATTGTTGGGTTCGATATTGACCTCGCAAACCACATAGCAGACGAATTAGGTTACGAACTTGAAATTACAGATATGAAATTTGATGGCTTGATCGGTGCTTTGCAAAATGATCGAGTAGATATGGTCATTGCTGGCATGTCGGCAACTGACTCTCGTAAAGAGAACGTCGATTTCTCTACTGAATACAATCATTCTGGCGAAATGTTCGTTACAGCGAAAGATTCAGGGCTTACGAGTCTCGAAGCTTTAGAAGGTAAAACGGTTGGTGTTCAACTTGGGACGATACAAGAAGAAGGCGCGAAAAGCATCATCGCTGACGAAGGCATCAACTTTGAATTGAAAGCTTTAGACGATTCGGGCGCATTAATCCAGGAAATTTTATCTGGTCGCATTGATGCTGCTTATATTGACAAACAAGTAGCGCTTGGCTACATCGAAGCACAAGACCTTGGTGCATTTGACGATCCAACAACAGCTTCACCAGGCATGGCTGTCGCTTTCCCTAAAGGCAGCGAGCTTTTAGAAGATGTTAACGGCGTACTCGCTGAAATGGAAGAAAGCGGCAAATTAGATGAACTAAAAGAAAAATGGCTATCTGAAGAAGAGTAAACTTACCTGTAGAAAAGAGTTGTAACTTATGAACCTGGATTTCTCTCAAATAGTCCCCTATATCCCTTTCATGCTAGAAGGGATATGGGCAACTTTAAAATTCGTATTTTTTGCTATCATTCTTGGATCTATTCTTGGAACATTATTGGCTTTGTTTAAAATTGGCAGCATCAAACCTTTACGTTGGTTTGCGGATGCCTATACATCGATTTTTCGTGGAACACCACTAATCCTGCAATTGATGATTATTTACTTTTCCACTCCCCAGCTAACCGGATATGATATTTCAGCTTTCCTGTCCGCAATTCTGGCTTTTGGATTAAATTCATCCGCCTACATATCGGAAATTATCCGTGCCGGCATACAAGCAGTAGATAAAGGACAAACGGAAGCTGCACAAGCTCTTGGAGTGCCCTACCGTTCGATGATGAAAGACATCATTTTGCCCCAAGCTCTGAAAAACATTTTGCCTGCACTCATGAATGAATTTATCACTTTAACCAAAGAATCTGCCATCGTTTCGACCATTGGCTATCTCGATCTCATGAGACGTGCACAAGTAGTAGGAGCTGATTTGTTCCGTAATTTCGAGCCGTTGTTATTTGTCGGATTCATCTACTGGTGTCTTGTAATGGGCTTAACGATGATTGGTAGAGTGTTTGAACGGAGGCTGAAACAAAGTGATTAATGTACAAAATTTATACAAGAAATTCGGCACCAATGAAGTACTTAGTGATATTTCAGCTACCGTGAAAAAAGGTGAAGTCGTTTCAATAATCGGTCCTTCTGGTTCCGGTAAATCGACTTTCCTACGTTGTTTAAATTTGTTAGAAGTACCGACTGCTGGAACTATTGAAATTAACGGCAAAAGTTTGACCGCTTCTAATAAAAATATACACAAAATTCGCCAAGAAATTGGGATGGTGTTTCAGCACTTTCATTTATTCCCTCATTTAACGGTACTTGAGAATTTAACTTATGCCCCGATAAAAGCAAAAGGTATCAAAAAAGCAGAAGCAGAAATGAAAGCTCGTCTTTTACTCGAACGTGTCGGCTTATCTGAAAAAGAAAAGGCATACCCAAATAGCTTGTCAGGCGGTCAGAAACAACGTGTAGCAATTGCTCGTGCGTTGGCAATGGAACCGGAACTGATGCTGTTTGATGAACCGACATCGGCACTTGATCCTGAAATGGTTAAAGAAGTGCTCGACGTAATGAAAGACTTAGCACAATCAGGTATGACAATGGTTGTCGTCACGCATGAAATGGGCTTTGCTCGCGAAGTTGCAGACCGCGTGTTATTTTTAGATCACGGTGTACTAGTCGAAGAAGGTCAACCTGTTGAATTTTTCAGCAATCCAAAAACTGAACGCGCAAAAGATTTTCTGGATAAAGTATTGTAATAGGTGTCTTTTAGGTATTTGTAAAGACTGTAGACAAATCGATTTATTCGATTTTGTCTACAGTCTTTTTTGTTGGAAACGAATCGCTCTAGTATTTGTTCATTTGATGCTCAAATGTCGAACGTATCCCTCACCTTTCACATGTTATAATCGAATCTGGGAATCTTGCAGAAAACAGAGGTGAAAAATGTGTTTAGAAAAATAATTATTTTAGTTGGTGTTGTATTTTTCATGTCGCTGTTTGTTTTTACAGCTGTCATGTTTTTAAAAAATGAAGTAGAACTTTACTCCGATAATAATATAACGTTAACACTTGAAAAGCCGACGTTCATTACGCTTAATGAGCCTGAAGTTAGTGAAAATGGACCGGACTTAACACAGCTTTACGAAATGACATTCCTTGGCTTGAATGTTGGGACGTATACACTTGTCGACCGTTCGCTTTCTAATGGAACTTCTATCATTTTTGAGGATATCAAAAATACAAGTTGGCTTCCTTATACATTTTCAATGAACATTAACGGCCTAGAAGATACAGACTATAAATCTTGGAATCCACAACCACCGGCTCGACTTGACGAAGCGATGTATGGTTCAGACCGCACGACCAATCCTTACGGCGTCTTTACGACCGCAAACGGCGAAATGTTAATTGGTAATGTGTATGTATCACGGAATCTTCAACTCGGTAATGGCAATTGGGTGCAAGAACTGCGCCATGAAATTACTGATTTGACATTAGAAGAAGGTGTATTATCGAAAAATCTATGGCTTCCTCCTAAACACACAAGCCAAACTTGGTTAATGGCTTCACCAGAACCTTTATTTGATAAAGAAGAAATTGAAGATGATTGGATTTCTTTTTCCTTGGAAAACCGGCTATCTCAGTTAAACTGGCTAACACCTGAAGGTCCTTTGGTTAAGCTCGAATTGACTGATGATCCACGCACACAGCTAGCTTATGGGTATATCGAAAAACGGACTGCCGATTTAACTTCTTTAGAATGGAATGAAGGATCCTCTGCCTTGTTTTTTGAATCGATGATACTAAATGCGGAAATCAATAAACAATAATATAAAAAGGTGCCTTACAAGTTCATTGACAATGACTTTTAGGCACTTTTTTTTCATGAACTTTTGAGAATTTACTTGTATTTAGTGCGCTAAGCTCTTTCTTGGATATTAAACTAAATATTCTGTATAATAGATATGAGTTAAGTGCTCGTTTTTATTGCCATCCGGCTGCTGGCTGCTGGCTATCAAATGAGGAGGTTGGTCATAATGGAACGCAAAGTAATTGATCCACGAGAAGTCGAGCTTCAATTAGAAGATGACTTTAATGCAATTCTGAATATGATTGGCGAAGGTGCACCAGATTTTGCAGCCGATGAAGAAAACGAGATGTTAAAAGAACGTCGCCGTGAAGAAGCAAAAGCGAAAGATCTTCATTAACATTAAAAAATCACCTCTCTTTAAATAGAGAGGTGATTTTTTGTACATATTTTTTCTTAGTTCATCATTTCTGCTAGATAATCGTAAGACTGCAAACGTTCGTCGTGATTGAAAATTGGTGAGTGGACAATTACTTCATTCGCATGCGTTTTTTGGATAAAGTTTTTCAGCTTTTGTTTGACGAGTTCGGGTGTTCCGACAATCATCGATTCAGAGTTTAATTTATCTCGGAAAATTGCAATTTCACGATCTGACCAAACGTCTTCCAACTTATCAATCGGTGGTTGGAATGTTGTCGGCTCTCCCCTCATCAACGAGAACATTTGCTGTTGTGAGGAAGTTGCCAACCATTCTGCGCGCTCTTGTGTTTCCGCAATAATAACATTTACACCAAGCATAGCGTATGGTTCCGTTAATGCTTTGGATGGCTTAAAATTCTGATGATACAACTGCAAAGCTTGCATCATATAATCAGGCGCAAAATGACTAGCAAATGAAAATGGCAAACCTTTTAAAGCAGCAAGCTGTGCACTAAAGCCACTTGAGCCGAGTAACCACATTGGCACTTTCATATTAGTTCCTGGGAAAGCTCGTACACGTCCTACTGGATTTTCTGAGAAATAATTTTCCAGTTCTGCTACTTGTTGCGGAAAGTCCTCCCCATTACTGTGTAAGCTTCGACGCAATGCATGAGCCGTTGCTTGATCACTCCCGGGTGCACGTCCTAAACCTAAGTCGATGCGCCCTGGATAAATCGTTTCTAAGGTACCAAACTGCTCCGCAATAACTAGCGGTGCATGATTTGGAAGCATAACGCCACCCGAACCGACACGGATCGATTTAGTCGCACCTGCAATATGGCCGATTAACACAGATGTAGCCGAACTACCAATTCCCGGCATATTATGATGTTCAGCTAACCAAAAGCGGTTAAAGCCTAAGGACTCCACATGTTGCGCCAATTCAACGCTATTTTTGAATGCCTGCGCCGTTTCTGCACCTTCATTAATCGGTGCCAAATCAAGCACAGCCAGTGGAATATTTTCGAATTTCTTAATTTGCATAATGATTTTCACTCCTATTCATCTCCATTGTAGCGATGTTTAACAAAAACATCCCTTTTTCTGCTCATGTCACGAAAAGTGAAAGTGCCTGGTCAGCTCCGACAGGCATAAGACAGACCAGCAGGGTGGCGTTCTTTGCCACACAGCTGGGTTGACTTATGACCCGAGGAGCTAGGCACTTGCAACTGGACAACAAGAAAAGCGCAAGCTGCCATGTAGCTCCGACAAGCGCTGGAAGCCTTGCCGTCAATGGCGTTTTTCTGCCATTGGTGGCAAGGCCGAGGAGCTGGCAGCTGAAGCTAGACAATAAGAAAAGCAGAAGTGGCTATGTAGTCCCGACAGGCTTAAGGCAGAACACGTAGGAAATCCTGATTTCCGTAGTGGGCTGACTTAAGACCCCGAGGGACTAGCCACTGGAGCTAGACAACAAGAAAAGTGAAAGTGCCTGGTCAGCTCCGGCCGCTCTAACCTTTTTTCTTTTTATTCTAACTAATTAAAATTTTCTCTTGCTTTCCTCTAGCAAATGATTTATGATAAGGAACATCGAAACAGAAACACCATAAATTTAATAGGATATTTCTTATCTAGAGAGACGGAGGGATTTGGCCCTGTGAAGTCTCAGCAACCAGTCTGACGAAGACTACGGTGCTAAATCCAATAGGCTTTGCCTAAAAGATGAGAAGAATGCGTTTCCTGACAGGGGCTTTCTTCTTAAAAGAAGAAAGCCCCTGTTTTATCGTGGAGAGGATGAGCAAAATGACAAAACATAGTTTAGAAACTTTATTGGTTCAATTAGGGAACCGCAGCGATGCCACGACAGGAGCGGTAAACCCGCCTATTTACTTATCTACAGCTTATGAGCATCAAGGTCTTGGACAATCGACTGGTTATGATTACACACGGACGAAAAACCCGACACGTTCTGTTTTAGAAGAAGGATTTGCAGAACTTGAAGGGGCTGATGCCGCATATGCATGCAGTTCTGGAATGGCCGCTATCCAACTGGTTTTGTCATTATTCCGACCTGGCGATGAATTATTAGTACCAGAAGATATTTACGGAGGTACGTATCGCCTATTAGATCATTTCGCAGCCGCTTATAACATCCATCCAATATATGCTGAATTTAAAAACACACAAGATACAGAAAAGAAAATAACAATAAACACTCGAGCTCTTTTTATCGAAACACCTACTAATCCACTCATGCAGGAAATTGATCTTGTGGCCTATGCCGCATTAGCGAAAAAACACAAACTCCTATTAATAGTAGATAATACATTTTTAACACCTTTTTTCCAACAACCTATCAAGCTAGGAGCAGATATCGTGATTCACAGCGCCACTAAATACATCGGTGGTCATAATGATGTGTTAGCTGGACTTGTGGCTGCTAAAGGCGAAAAGATTTGCGACAAACTAGCCACATTCCACAACTCGGTTGGGGCTGTCCTCTCTCCTTTCGACTGTTGGTTATTGGTTCGAGGATTAAAGACATTACCATTACGTATGAGACAACACGAAGCGAATGCCAAAGCAATTGCAGAATTCTTGTCTCATCAGCCGGTTGTAACGGACGTATTGTATCCGGGTAAAGGCGGCATGTTATCTTTCCGATTGCAGAAAGAAGCTTGGGTTGGACCATTTCTAGAAAATATTAAGCTCATCACGTTTGCTGAAAGTCTTGGCGGTGTTGAAAGCTTTATCACTTACCCTGCCACTCAAACTCATGCAGATATCCCTTTTGAAGAACGCACAAAACGCGGCGTATGCAACCGTCTATTGCGTTTCTCTGTAGGCGTTGAACTAGCTGACGATTTAATCGCTGACTTAACACAAGCATTTTCAAAATTGAAAGAGGAGGTTGTTGAATATGACCGATCGTATTGAAACCAAGTTTATTCACTCTACCGGAGTAGATCCACTTACTGGGGCCGTTAACGTACCGATCTATTTGTCGTCTACATTTCATCAGAAAAGCTTAGATTCTTTTGGTCCTTTTGATTATAGTCGCTCGGGTAATCCTACTCGTCTTGCACTCGAAGAGACGATCGCAAAACTCGAAGGGGGCACTCGTGGTTTTGCCTTTTCATCGGGAATGGCTGCCATCTCTTCTGCTTTTATGCTTTTATCTTCTGGTGATCACGTACTTGTTTCCGAAGATGTTTACGGAGGCACATACCGTTTCATCACAGAAGTTTTGGATAAATTCAAGATTGAATATACATTTGTAAATATGACTGATTTGGATGAAATGGCCCATGCTATTCAACCAAACACAAAAGTTATTTACTTAGAAACGCCTTCAAACCCTGTTATGAACATTACAGATATTGAAATCGCTGCAAAATTAGCAAAAGCGAATGGTTGTTTAACATTCGTCGACAATACATTTATGACACCGCTCTATCAAAACCCGTTAGCACTCGGTGCCGATATTGTTCTACACAGCGCTACAAAATTCTTGTCGGGTCATAGTGACATTATCGCCGGACTCGCCGTCACGAAAGACGAAGAACTTGGCAATCGTCTAGCCTTTATCCAAAACACGTTTGGTTCCGTTTTAGGAGCACAAGATTCTTATTTACTTATTCAAGGCATCAAAACTTTAGGCGCTCGTTTAGGTCAATCATCCGAATCCGCTCGTGTGATTGCTGAATACTTGCACAACCATCCATTAATTGAAGAAGTTTATTACCCAGGGTTTTCATTTCATCCGGGCAATCCCATACACGAACGTCAGGCGAAGAGTGCTGGAGCTGTCCTCTCTTTCCGCTTAGCTGATAAAAAATCCGCTCGAGTATTTGTAGAACATTTGAGAATTCCAGTATTTGCGGTCAGCCTAGGTGCAGTCGAATCAATATTATCTTACCCCGCTACAATGTCCCACGGCTCTATGCCTGAAGAAGAACGTGAAAAACGCGGTATTACCGACGGCTTATTGCGTTATTCAGTAGGCCTTGAGCATTCCGATGACTTGGTACAGGATTTAAACCAAGCACTTGTTCAAGTCGCACGCCGCAACGGATTGAGTATTGCAAATTGAACAGTAGCTTGCTAAATCGAACAGCATCCTTTCCCCAAGCTGGGAAAAGATGCTTTTTAATTTTATAAATGATGAAATTTAATGAACTCATTTTTTAGACACAATTCCAAAAAAATTAAGATAGTTGGCTGTTTCTAATTGACATTCTCAATTAGCTCTTTATAATTGAGGTTGAGAATGATTTTCATTTAACTTCTCAATTACATATATAAAGGGAGAGACATACATGAAGAAATCCTTATATCTTATCTTAGCATTGTTACTTCTTGTTTTAGCAGCTTGTGGAAACGACGATGCAGCTGAACAAAAAGAAGAAACAGATGGTAATGAAGTTAATCTATATACAGCAAGACATTATGATGTAGACGACGAACTCTATAAAAAATTCGAAGAAGAAACAGGCATTAAAGTCAACTTGATCAAAGGCGATGCAGACGAATTACTTGAACGCATCAAACGCGAAGGCGATGCTACTGAAGCAGATTTATTCTTAACTGCCGATGCAGGCCGTCTATACCGTGCAAAAGAAGATGATTTGTTGCAATCTGTAACAAGTGACTTATTGGATGAGCAAATTCCTGAGAACTACCGTGATACAGATCAAATGTGGTACGGTTTAACGAAACGTGCTCGTGTAATTGTTTATAACCAAGACACAGTATCACCTGAAGAGTTATCAACTTACGATGCATTAACTGAAGATCAGTGGAATGGTCGCGTATTGATCCGTAGCTCAGAAAACATTTACAACCAATCTCTACTTGCTTCATTTATCGAAATTGATGGTGAAGAAAAAGCAAAAGAATGGGCTGCAGGCCTTGTTAATAACTTCGCACGTGACCCTGAAGGTGGAGATCGTGATCAAGCAAAAGCGATTGCAGCTGGAGTTGGCGATGTTGCGATTATGAACAGCTACTATTTCGGTCAAATGTTAAATTCTGAAGATGCTGCTGAAGTAGAAGTTGCAGAAGGTCTTGGACTTTACTTCCCGAACCAAGAAACAACTGGAACTCACGTTAACGTTAGTGGTGCAGGTGTCGTTAAAACTGCTAAAAACAAAGAAAACGCGATAAAATTACTTGAATTCCTTTCTGCACCTGAAGCACAAGGCACTTTTGCAGAAGCTAACTATGAATACCCAGTAAACTCAGCTGTTGAACCTTCTGAGCTATTGAAATCATGGGGCGAATTCAAAGAACAAGATATCCCACTTTCTTCACTGGGAGACAACAACGCCAAGTCGATTTTAATCTTTAACGAAGTAGGCTGGAAATAATCAAAAAGCTGTTCCCTTGCTGTATTCTATAACGGCAAGGGATTTCTGACGATTGGAAAGGTGACTAATGCTATGCAACGAAGACTCGCTAATATAAATATTTGGACGGTCGCAGCTATCGCTATTATAGCTGCACTGTTTTTGCCGAACATGACAATTGTGACAGGGTTATTCACCCCCTCTAATGAAAATTGGGAGCATATGAAAGAATTCGTCCTCTGGTCGTTTGTCAAAAACTCCTTGATTCTCGTTGTTGCCACAGCAGTTTCAACGATTTTCATCGGTTTGAGTTTAGCTTGGCTGATTGCCCAGTACCAGTTTCCTTTCCGAAAATTTTTGAAATGGGCTTTGATCTTGCCTCTTTCTATTCCTCCTTTTATCGGAGCTTACACCTATCATGGAATCTTCAATTATACCGGGGTGATCCAGTCGACACTTCGCGGACTGTTTAATATGGAACTCAATCCTGTATACTTTGACATCATGAATTTACCAGGTGCAATTTTTATCTATACTGTCTTCTTGTATCCTTACGTTTATACCATTACACAAGTTTTTCTTTCTCAACAATCCGCTTCGCTCATTGAAAGTACACGACTTCTAGGAAAAGGCCCTTGGCGAACCTTTTTCCAAGTGGTTGTTCCGATTTCACGTATTTCGATTATTGCAGGCGCCAGTTTAGTCATCTTAGAAGTTTTAAATGATTACGGCGTTGTAAAATATTACGGCATCCAGACGTTTACGACAGCAATTTTCCAAAGCTGGTTTGGTTTAGGGGATATTGAAACGTCGATTAAACTCGCAGCCTCTTTAATGGGCTTTGTTATTATCATTTTGCTGATTGAGAAAATTCTTCGCGGGAGACGTCAATACAGCTATTCTTCCACTAAAGTACGCCCATTGCCGCTAATTCGGTTAACTGGATGGAAAGCATTTGCAGCAGCCGGATATGGCTTTGCAATATTAGCATTAGGCTTTTTCATCCCAATAATTCAATTGATCGACTGGACGATATTAACTTTTGGAACTATCCCTCTAGATGAATTTATATCTTATATAAAAAACTCAGTGTTTGTGGCAGGTATTAGTGCCGCTACCATTATTGTTTTCTCATTAATTGTTGGTAATTTTGCCCGACTTGTGCACGGCAGAATTGCTAAATTGTTGCCGAAATTGACTGTTCTCGGTTACTCTATTCCTGGAGCTGTTATTGCAGTTGCCGTTGTAACTGCCTTTGTGGCATTAGACAATTTTTTAGCACCGCTTTATCAATTAGTGGGCACAAAATCGACACTCGTACTCAGTGTTAGTCTTATCTTACTTGTTACTGCTTATATCATTCGATTTTTCGCCATTGGCTATAGCTCGATTGAGACCGGTTACGATAAAATCGGTACGGACTTCCAAGATGCTTCTCGCCTTTTAGGAGCAGGACTAACAAGAACATTCTTTAAAGTAGATATGCCGATGATGAAAGGCGCGATCATTAGTGGATTTATTCTAGTCTTTATCGATGTACTAAAAGAAATTCCATTAACTTTAATTTTAAGACCATTTAATTTTGATACACTTTCTACGAAAGCTTTCCAATATGCCAGCGACGAAAAAATCATGGAAGCTTCTCAAGCTTCTTTATTGATTGTTGGTATTAGTGCTCTGGCAATTATGGTCTTCTACAAGTTTTTGGAAAAGGAGTTGGATTAATATGTTCGTAACCATTGAAAATCTTTGTTTTTCTTATCCAAATACAAAAGCTGTTGCACTTGATAATTTCTCTTTAGAGATTGAAAAAGGTGAAGTTATCTCCATTCTTGGCCGAAGCGGAAGCGGAAAAAGTACGGTTCTCCGTCTTCTTGCTGGACTTGAAAATCCCTCAGTTGGCAAAGTAACGATTCAAGATCAAGTTCTCTGTGATAATAAAACATTTATACAGCCCGAGAAGCGTGGCATCGGCATGGTTTTTCAAGATTATGCACTTTTCCCTCATATGACGGTTGCTAATAATATCTTATTTGGACTGTTTCGCATGAAAAAATCTGCCAAACAGCAACGTCTCCAAGAAGTGTTAGAGCTTGTTGAATTGCAAGGGTATGAAAATCGTTATCCCCATCAACTGAGTGGTGGACAACAACAGCGTGTAGCGATTGCTAGAGCGCTTGCGCCAAACCCTCATCTTCTCTTACTTGATGAACCATTCAGTAATTTGGATGCAGAACTGCAAGAAAAGATACGGAAAGAATTACGTGATATTCTAAAAAAAGCCAATATCACGTCAATCTTTGTTACGCACGATGAAAAAGATGCTCACATTTTGGCTGACCGTATTGTCAAAATCAAAAATGGGCAGACGGATTTTATCGGTCGCCCATGTGATTTACTCGATGTTTACCGTCAAGAAGGTCATAGTGAACCCTTTCCTGCTGTAGAAGAAAAAGAATTAGTTCATAGCTAAAAATAGCCAACACGCTTTCTTAAGAGAAAGCTGTGTTGGCTATTTTTTAAGATTTAAAGCGAGCTGCATAAAAAAACCATCCGTTTTTCCGGATGGTTTCAGACTGTAGACAAATTCTTATTAAAGTGAATAGCGGTGTATAACCTCCAATCGGACTGGCCACTTCGCTTTCCGGTGGGCTCAGCTTCAGCCTCCTCGTCACTAGCGTTCCTGCGGGGTCTTCAGCTTTCGCTGTCCCACAGGAGTCTTCGTGACCATGCGCGTCAACTTAAGAAATATCAGGTGATTAGCCTCCTTTAATTGATGGTAAAGAAGAATACCATCAATTAAAGGAGGCGTTTTTTTATGAAACGGAACCATGCAACTTACCATCTGACGCGATTGTTCCAGTTTCTATCACCCAGGAAACCTTGAAGCTCTCGCTAAAGCAACTCAATTTGTCCAGAGAAAACGGAAGTTGACTGTCAGTTCTTTTATGAAGCTCCTGTTTTCATCTCCCGGAACTCTCAGTGACCATTCCTTATCCGAACTCTGTTCGGACTTGGCTATTCATCAGGTCCCGCTATCCAAAGAGGCATTGAACAAGCGTTTGAATGAACACACGGTTCTTTTTTTACAAGAGGTGTTTTTTGCCTTGTTTGAGCTCCAAAAAAGCTTGCCCCTACCGGGCATTCAATTGGCAACCACGCTTCCCTTCAATCGCATCCGGATACTGGATGGCACAACAGTCGCGCTTTCGTCTAATTGCCAGAGCGACTATCCTAGTTCGGTGGGGGCAGGCGTCAAATTTCAAGTTGAAGTTGACTACCTCACCGGTCAGTTTCAGTATGTGAAGATTCAACCCGCAAAAGCTGCAGATTGTCCAGCTGGTCGCGAGCGGTTGGACACGATACGGAAGGGGGACTTGTTTTTACAAGACCTTGGGTATTATCAATACACCACGTTTGAACAAATCAATGAGGAACATGCTTTTTATGTTAGCCGAGCCCGGACCGATACGATGTTTTATATCGACCATCCAACGCCTCGCGACCACCCAAATGGAAAAATGGTGGAAAGGTCTGCATATGAGCAACTTTTTATAAAAGAAGAAATGAAGACACTTCACCCAGGAGAAATACGCAATTACCCACGGGTCTATCTGGGCAGGCATAAGAAGTTGCCCTGTCGTCTCGTGCTCTATCGAATGACAGCGGCCGAACAGCGACGCCAAGCCTATCGAGTGAAACGCCGTGACCAGACCAAACACGGTACCATTAAACAAAAATCGCTAGATTTAGTGGGCGTATCCATGTTAGTGACGAACCTTCCAGACAAGGTTCCCACAGAAGAAATCGTTGCGCTCTACCGGTATCGTTGGCAAATCGAACTCCTCTTTCGCTCCTGGAAGAGCAACCTGAAACTGGATCAGTTTCGCCGCATGAAACAAGCTCGTTGGGAATGTCATATCTATGCAGAATTGATCCTTTTACTTCTCAGTACGTTGGTTGCCTATCAATTACGGGTCCGTTTCTGGAAAGAGCGGCATTTTGTGTTAAGCGAACAGATTGCCATCCACGAAATTTCCAAAAAAATAGGGATGCATTGGCGCATCCGTGACGGAACGGATTGGCAATGCATCCATCAAAAAATCGAGCTAACCCTGAACGCCATTGGTCGGAAGAAAGTCTGGAAACCCGGTCCGATCAACTGGCTATAGGCCTAAAAGACAGATAGACACTCAAAATTTGGGGAAATGAGAATGTTTATTTGTCGCGCCCTCAAGTTCAGCGTTACTAGTCATACTATCCCCCGTTCGAAAAAAGATAAAACCTCTTTTGAACGAAGGATAGAAAAGGTGTGAAATTTTCACTTACTCGGAAATATAGCTTTAAGAAACAGCTTAAGTTGACGCGCATGGTCTTCGTGACCAACCCGATTGGAGGCATGAAGCTTTAATCAAAGAAAGCAGACTATTTATCTATTTCATACTTAAAGAATATTAATATGCTTGGTAATTGCGGCACGCTAAGATTCTAAGCGCAAGGCGGCGACTCCTGCGGGATAGCGAAGCGACGAAATCCACTCGGGCAATTAGCCCGAGTTAGTTCGGCGCAAGCCCGCGGAAAGCGCCCGCCTGGAGCGCAGAATCCGGTATAACAAGATGAAATAAATATTCATTCTCTACTGATTATAATTATACTTTTGTCTACAAGCTGAAACCATCCGTTTTTCCGGATGGTTTTACTCTTAATTCTGATTTTCGCCAACTGCCGATAAACTGGCTGTTTTTTGCTTTAAGTCATCTGTTGCAATTATTTTTCGTGCAACTCCTGTTTCGATAGCAGCTTTAGCAACTGCCGCAGCTACAGCTGAAGCTACACGCAAATCAAATGGTTTTGGGATCACGTAACCTTCGTGCAACTCGTCTGTCTCCAGCAAGCCCGCTATCGCTTCGACTGCAGCGATTTTCATGGCATCGTTGATATCGGTAGCCAATACATCTAAAGCCCCTCTAAAGAGCCCCGGGAAAGCCAAAACGTTATTTACTTGGTTTGGGAAGTCAGAACGCCCTGTTCCAACAACTCGTGCTCCAGCCTGTTTTGCCAAATGTGGAAGAATTTCAGGGTTTGGATTTGCCATTGCAAAGATGATAGCATCGCTATTCATCGTCCGGACCATATCTTCAGTCAATGCCCCTTCAGCTGATACGCCGATAAAGACATCTGCTCCTTGTATCACATCCGCTAGTAGACCTTCTTTACGTTCATAATTGCTCATCTCAGCTACTTCAGCTTTAAATGGATTCATTCCATTTTTACGATCTTTATAAATGGCTCCTTTTGTATCGCACATAATCAGATGGGCAAAGCCAAATTTACTTAGTAATTTGACAATAGCAATACCTGCAGCTCCTGCACCGTTAACGACAATTTTCGTTTCCTGCACGTCTTTTCCGACCAATTTCAATGCATTGATCAAGCCTGCTAGTGTAACAATAGCTGTGCCATGTTGATCGTCATGAAACACGGGAATACCCATTTCTTTTTTCAGACGTTCTTCCACAATAAAACAAGTTGGGGCAGAAATGTCTTCCAAGTTGACGCCTCCAAAACCTGGTTCAAGTAATTTTACCGTCTGGATGATAGTTTCTGCATCTGTTGTATCTAAACAGATAGGAAATGCATCCACGCCCGCAAACTCCTTAAACAAAATCGCTTTTCCTTCCATAACTGGC
Organism: Planococcus halocryophilus; assembly: GCF_001687585.2. Taxonomy (GTDB): domain Bacteria; phylum Bacillota; class Bacilli; order Bacillales_A; family Planococcaceae; genus Planococcus; species Planococcus halocryophilus. The sequence goes on from NZ_CP016537.2 coordinate 2,499,794, forward strand.
AATGCAGCAAGTGGACCGATATTACCAAGACCGAGAACAGCTGTACCGTCTGTTACAACTGCGACCATATTGCTTTTCATCGTATAATCGTGAACTTTCGATGGATCAGCTGCGATTTCTCTGCACGGCTCCGCTACTCCTGGAGAATAAGCGAGACTTAAGTCCCTTTCGTTTTCTACCGCTACTTTTGAACGAACTTCCAGCTTCCCTTGATGCGTTCTATGCAATTGTAGCGAATCATTTTTTAGATTGGACATTTGCCTCATCTCCTTAGGTTCATAATTGTTCATTATAAAGGGTATTGAGATAATTGAAAGAGTTTTCAATTAATTTAACTAATATTCAGACTTTAGGCTGATAAAGCATTAAAATTTAATTGGTTCAAATAAATCTGTTTAATCGGTGTTTTTAGACAATGAACAATCAAGCGACCGCTCTAGCAGTCCCTTTTTCCTCACAAAAAAGCCTACCTATTTCGGTAGGCTCACATTCTATTCGGTTACTCCATTTCAACACTTTCTAATACAGAGGTTACGATAAATTCGTCTTGTCCTTCTTCTAGCATACGGAACTCACGCTTTACTTCACCATATCCTTCAGCGAAGTAAGTTTTGTTTATCGTGTTTTCAGTTTCTTCATTTTCAAGAACAATCACATTCTCAAAGCTTTCAAATGGGGTTGCCGCAACCCCATTTGACTGGGTAACTACCCAGTCCCCGATGACTGTTCCTACTTCTAACGGCAAAGTTAAATACGTTCGAATTGGTTGTAATGCCTCTAATTCTTCTGAACTCGCAGCAAAGTCTTCATAAAACTCAGCTTGCTCTTTCACTAGTTCTACTGAATTATCGCCAATTCTGTAAACTTTTAACACCACTGTTCCACCATTGTCTTCATAGGTCGCGATGTGCTTGTCATCCAAAAAAACTGTCCGAAGTGTAAAACTCGCGTATTCATTTCCTTCTCCAAGAAAAGTAGCTGTAGAAGCATCAGGCATAAAAAAGTCATATGGATCTATCCCCTCTTCAGGTTCTTCTCCATTCTCTAAGCCTTCTTCGGTTAACTTACCACCCTCGTCTAGAGAATTTGGTTCTTCTGAACTTTCTTTACCACAGGCTACCAATAGTAACAGCAAGGCTAAAATAAAAGCAATGAGCTTCAGCATATCGAATCTTCTCCTTTAGAAAAGTCGAATACATGATTATCGAATGCTTTTTATAGATGAAATGAATCATCATACAAAGGCTTCATATGCAAATCATATTCCTTTTTCACATCTTCAATATCGTAAATAGTTCCTGACTCATTAGAATTATTCATTTGTTCAATTTGTTCGTGAACTAAATCGGCAAAATATTTTCCACAGGCTACATCATTCGGGTATTTTGCTTTTACTTTCTTCACAAGTTCTTCGTCTAGTATTTGGTTGAATGCATGATACATTGCTGCATTTACAATCGTTAACGACTTTTTAGAAGCATAAGATACCATGTAATAATTTCCGTAACGGTCCTTTAGCAAATCCTTTTTCGGCACAATTTCCATAACTTCGCCCTCCTTTAGTTCTATAATATTCCATACCCTTCTACACTTCTGAAAAAACAGTTGGACTCTATAATTCAAATACACCCACATATAAATCCGCTATTATAATAAACTATGACTAATGAACTTTAATAATTCTCCAAAAAACCCTCTGCCTAAAGCAGAGGGTTCCAATGTACAATTATAAGCGCCACAAATGAATTTTCCCCGGTTTTTTCGCTTCTTCTAGAACACCTTTTATATCAAAGACGATTCCCTGCTGCCCAATTAATAAGTCTTCAAACTGCTTCCAACTGTTGTCTTTATAAGCTTTATGGGGAACAGCTAAAACAACTGCATGTGCCGGCTTTAATTCTTGATGGGATAATAAGTCCGCTTCGTAATGACTTTGAGCATCTTCTGCGGAAGCATAAGGATCAGTTAACTGAACATCAATTCCATGCAATTTTAATTCATTAACAATATCTACCACTTTAGAGTTACGTAAATCGGGAACATCTTCTTTAAAGGACAGCCCTAAAATAATGACACGCCCCTCAGTTAAAGTGATATTTTCTTGAATCATTTTTTTCATCAATGCTTGTGCAATAAACTGACCCATACGTTCATTAATTTTCCGTCCTTGCATAATCACTTCAGAGCTATGACCAAGCATTTTCACTTTATCCGTTAAATAAAATGATGCGAGTTCAACCCCTTGTCCACCTACTAAGTTTGGCATGGTCTTCACGAAATCCCGTTTGCTCCCTGCTGTAGCTAATACTTCCTGTGTATCAATTTCTAAACGCTCACAAATCAAGGCTAATTCATTCATCAAAGCTACATTAACATCTCGTTGAATGTTCTCAATCAACTTTGCTGTTTCGGCAACTCGGATAGAAGGCGCTTTGTAAATTCCACCATTCACTATACTGCCATATACTAGCGCAAGAAACTCGGTTACTTCTTCATTTTGGCTAGCAACTACTTTCTTCATAGTCTTGAAGTTATTCTTTTTATCTCCTGGTAAAGTTCTTGCAGGAGAATAGCCTACAAAAAATTCCTTCCCATTTTCGTATCCCGAATATTTCTCTAGTAAGGGAATACAGATTTCTTCCGTCATCCCAGGTCCAACAATTGTTTCATAGACCACTACCGCACCTTTTTTCATATGTTTTCCTACACATTTACTCGCTTCTTTTATAGCAGACAAATCTGGTAACTGTTCTTTATCGAGAGCTGATGGCACAGCTATAATGATAAAACCTGCATCTTGTAATTCTGCAGGATCGGTTGTGAAAGCAATTGTTGCTTTCATAAGTTCTTCTCGGCTTATTTCGTGTGTATGATCTACACCTAGCATTAATGCCTGTATTCTGGCTGTACTTATGTCGTAGCCTGTAACTGGATATTTTTGATTAAAAGCAACCGCTACGGGCAATCCGACATAACCCAATCCAACTACTGCTATTTTCAGATTGTCCAACATAGTGACAGATTTCCCCCTTTACCTACTCTTCCATTGAGCTATTCGGATTGCCCATTCTCTTTGTTCAGATTGAGCCCAATTTTTAGTAGGTCTCCACTCAATAAACCTGCATCAGATAAAGCTAGTTAATAGCACGTGTTATTTTTTCGTTTTAAAGTAAGTTTTCTTTTTCCATCAACCATGTAATCAAAATGGCTTGTCCTTTTGAATCTAAAGCAAACTTCCAAGAAATCACATCGTCTACTTTATTTTCGATATGAAGGTTAATGGCAAAAGCCTTGAGTTGGTCAAAATTCGGAACTTTACTGCCTTCAAAGACAAAGCGTGTTTGTGGATGTTTATCGATTTTTTGTAGAGTTTTTAAATGATAAGCATAGGGCTTCAAGTTTCCTTCCTGATCTAAGCCACATGAAAGTTCTCCAATTTGCTCTTCAACGCCAACGTCGCTATCAACTGTACCAATTTCTAAACTTCCTGTTAGCAATGCAACTGTATTGTTTTCGCAATACGTCACCAAATGGATAATATTCAACGAATAGGGATAAATTTTGTTTAAAAAGGGATGTTGTTCTATCATATCTTCATTTTGGAATGGCGTATTCCTTCCAAAAACTTCTTCGAAAAGATATTCATTATGATATTTTTCTACTCCCATTTCTTCCACCCTTTCTGTTTATTGCGTGATGGCCGATATTACAAGTTCTTTTACTTCATCCTCAGAAGCTGTTTTCAGCTGTTTTAATAGACTTGCCATTTCTATTTGACTAAGCTCTTTCTGTTTTTGAATTTCTGTGTAAACAAATTTATTTTTGTGTTGAGTTAAATCGCCTTTATCAAATGCAGTAGTTGCACCGCCAATCTGAAGAATCTTTTGAACTGCGGAGACAACTTCTACTTGCTGCTCAAATACTGGATAATACTTTGATGCCAATTGATCAGTAAAGAAAAATCCAGGGAGTCGAATAATGATGTACTTTGTTAAACTGGTTTGCGAAATACTCTCGACAATAACTTCTGATAATCTTTTGGCAGCTTCTAGTAAATCAATTGGATTCCCAGCCTGTTCCGAAGATACTTGAACAAATACACCCACGTGATATCGGTTCGCTGCTTCTGCAATATTATTTGTCCCGAGAGCATTCACGTATACAGCTTCAACAAATTGTTCTTCTGTAAAATCAATTTGGTGATTACCTGCTGTATGGTAAATAACATCTGGCATATGTCGTTCAACAACTTCAAAAAGCCTTTTTTTATCTTGAATATTAATGATAATGGGTATGATTTCTGAATGATATCCTAATTGCTTTCTTAGCTCATACTCAACTGTATAAATCGATTGCGGGCCATGTCCAACTAGTAAAATACGTTCAGGAGAAAATCCCATCAACTGACGACTGATTTCTGAACCAATCATTCCATCTGCGCCGGTAATCATCACGACTTTCCCTGTAAGGTGTTCCATCTTTGATAAGCTTTTGTGCTCAAATTTTTGCTCGAAATGTTCAAATCCTTCCAACACAAACGTACGGAACTGCTGATAAGCAAGAAGGAAAGTCTTCTGAGAACGATGAAGACTTTTGCGTATATGTCGTTTATCGATCTTCATACGTTTTCTTCCTTTCCTTTTGAGTCAGCTTCTTCAATCATTATAATTATGGTAATAATAATTTTCGCTTGTTAACGGATAATTATTTAAAACGACCCCTAAAATAAATGCTTTCGCAGTTGCTAAAGAATCTCGTGCTTTTTCAACACTTACTTTTTCTGATTTTCCGGTATTAACAACTAATACAGTTCCATCGCATCTGTTCGCTAAAATTTTCGCATCGGTTACAGATAAGATTGGCGGTGAATCGACGAGAACATAATCATATAATTCTCGCATCTCTCCCATTAATTCATCCAAAATATCTGACTCCAGTAGCTCGGCTGGATTTGGTGGAATTTGCCCACTCATCAGTAAATCTAAATTCGGAATTCCACTCGCTTTTACTGAATGCTTTAGATTGCCTTTTCCCAATAGTAAGTTAGACAAGCCTGTATTATTGACTAACTGGAAGGTTCTAAATAGTGTTGGACGTCGCATATCTGCATCAATTAACAAAACTCGTTTGCCAGTTTCAGCAAAAACAATGGCCATATTTGCAGCAGTCGTTGATTTCCCTTCTTCTTTTGAAGCTGATGTAAACAAAATGATTTTTGAAGTTAAATCAGGTATTGAGAAGTTAATATTCGTTCGAATTGTTCTATATTGTTCAGCTGCAATTGAATGTGGATTAGTACGAACCACCAATTTTCGTGGCATTAATCTTTTTGTCTTGTTCGCTGTCCGCATAATTATCCTTCTCCAATCTATCTGATAAATTTAATGGCTTTTCCATTTTCAAGTTGCTGTCTACAGGACTAACGATACCTAACACTTGAAGTCCTGGCATTTCTTCAATATCCTCTTCTGAACGAACCGTCGTATTTAATTGATCCAAAATCAGCGTTATACCCACGCCAAAAACCAAACCGACAATTGCCCCAATCGCCATATTAAAAATAGGATCTGGACGAATCGGTTTTGGACTTGCAGTCATCTCCGCTGTAGCTAATATACTGACATTATCAACTTTCATCATTTGCTGAATTTCTTCTTGAAAAACCTTTGCAATCGTATTAGCTAAAATCACAGCTTGATTCATAGAAGAGTCTTCAACAGATAATGTTACGACTTGTGAACTTTCAATATTCGTAACGGTAATTCGTTCTGTTAATGATTGAGCCGTTTCATCAAGTTTCAACTCTTCAATGACTGTAGTTAAAATTGCTGGACTTTTAATAATGACATTATACGTTCCGATCAATTGAAGATTGGTATTAATATCAAGACTGTTAACATCTTGGCTACTAACTGTGTTTTGGTTGACCAAAATTTGCGTGGTCGCTTTATAAACTGGTTTCATAATGGTGTAGCTCGCTACTGCAGCAAACACCACAAAAGCAAGAGTAACAAAAATGATTAACGCTTTTCTTTTGTGCATCGCTTTCAGGAATTTATTCAGATTGAATGTACTCTCCATAACTAAATCCTCCTAAGGTTCATCCTTTATAACTAGTATATTAGAAGTCGAAGGTTAAATAAACGTTAAATAATCTAAAAATTCAAATAAAAAGGAAAAAATTAGTCATTTTCCACAAAAGATAGTTCTTTAGATTCATTATAAACACCAAAAAAATCAAGGTAAATAAAAAAGCACTCGGTTTTTACAAACCGAATGCTTTTACTCCCATATAAACTTGTAACCAAAACCTCGAACTGTTTGAATAAATTCCGGATTTGCCGGATCTTTTTCAATTTTTCTCCTTAATTTGCTAATATGCACTTTAACTGTCTGCACATCACCTTCAGAATAATAGCCCCATACTTGATCATATAATTGTTCAGCTGTCCAGACACGATTAGGCGTCTGAGCTAGTAGCAGCAATAACTGAAATTCTTTATGGTAAAGCTTTACCGGAGTTCCTTCCAAATAAAGTTCCCGAGAATCCACATGAATATGGAGGTCCTTGTACTTTAAAATGGTCAGTTGATCTTCCGCACTATTTCTCCAACCATTTCTCCGAAGAATTGCGCGTATACGAGCCTCCAACTCATTAAAATCAAAAGGCTTCGTAATATAATCATCACCACCTGCTTCGAGTCCTTGAATTTTATAAACCAACTCTTTGCGGTAACTGACAAATAAAATGGGCAAAGTGGTTTTCAGACGAATTCTTCTGCATACTTCCAGCCCATCCATGCCCGGCATTTCAACATCTAGTAAGATAAGATTGGGCTTTTCTTTTTCCAATAACGCTAATGCTTGAAACCCATCTTCTGCTTGGATGACTCCGTAACCTTTTTTAAGAAGAAATAAACGCATCAGCTCACGGATACCTTCATCATCCTCTACAATCATTATAGTCGCAGCATTCATCTGTCTTCCTCCTTTCCTTTACTGAAAAGTTAACGGTAGCACAATGATAAATTCGCTTCCTTGTCCTTCTGTACTGTCTGCCCAGATTTGTCCTTTATGCGCTAAAATAATTTCTTTCGCAATCGCCAATCCAAGTCCACTCCCTTTATAGTTTGCAGAACTATTGATTTTATAAAACCGTTCAAATATATGGGGTAATGATTCTTTCTTAATTCCACAGCCATTATCTGCAATTCGAATAAACAGTTCTCCATCACAATCTTCATCTAAACTGGCATTGTCGTTATTCTTTGCTAAAATTTCTATCAATAATGTAATCTTTCCTTCTTCAGCAGAAGTGTGCTTAACAGAGTTCCATAGAATATTAGATATCACCTGGTCTAATCGATCTAAATCTACTTTTAGCAATGATTTATTAATACCGTCCTGATTTTCTGTGCCTAAAAATTCAAAAGCACGTCCACTTTGCGTAACGTCAGATGCCATAGATTCCGCTAGCCTCGTTATCCAACCCTCCAAGTCTCTTTCTATAAAACGCAAAGTCATGTGCCCTGACTTGTATTCGGTCAACTCTACAAGGTCTTCCGTGAGGCGTTCTAAGAGTAATAGTTTTTTATGAATCATATCCAAATAACGCGGATTATTTTCTTCTATTAAACTTTCTTTAACTGCTTGTATATAACTGTGGATCAAAGTAATCGGTGTGCCTAATTCATGTGAAATTGCGGATAACATTTCATTTCTAGATTTCTCAATTTCTTGTATTTCATCATTGACTGTTAACAAATTCAAGTTGGTAATTTCTAGCTCCATTGTCCGCTCTTTCACATTGCGCTCAAGAAAATAATTCAAATTACTGATTTCCTGCGTTAAGCTGCTGGTATTTGCTAGAGTCCCTACACGGAGTAAAAACTCTTCTTTATCGCAAGGCTTTAGCAAGTAATCATTAGCTCCAGCTATAAAAGCTTCCTTTTTTTCCTGGAGACTATCTACATTCGATAACATTAAAATCGGCAGCTCTGTCAAAGTAAATTCTACACGGATTCGTCTGCACAATTCATCACCGGTCATATCGGTTAAGCATCCATCCATCACAATTAAATCTACTGGTTTATATGACAATAGATGCATTGCTGTTTGTCCATTCTCTGCCCCTATTGCTTGATATCCTTCTGATAGTAATTGGCGCAGTAACACAATTCGATTAATTTCTACTGAATCGATTACAAGTATAAGCAACGCTTTATTAGTCGAGTGTTGTTTCAACATCGAATCGGCTAACTGCGAGGCTGTCATTTCCTTGGTAATCGAATGGTAATTATTTACAACTTGTACAGCCCCATTGTCTTGATATACTGGTACGGTAAAACTAAATAGTGAGCCCTTTCCCTTCTGTGACTCAACTTTCAATTTCCCACCTTGAAGCTCGACTAAATTTTTAGTGATTTTTAAGCCCCTGCCTTGATTTTCTACCGTTTTATCCTCCGAAATATCCCATTCAAATAACGATGGTATGTTTTCTTCTCTTATACCTATCCCTGTGTCTTTCACTAAAATTTCTAGCTCATTTCCTAAAACACGAGCTGAAACGACAATCTCTCCTGCATGCGTATGACGAATAGCATTGTCGATCAGATTATACAATATTTGTTGTAAACGATCTGCGTCCGCAACTACTTTAGGCAATGAAGATGGAACAGTATGATAAAGCGTTACTAATTCTGTTTGAATCAAAGGATGACAAAGTGCTAAAACTTTGTTGCATAACTCCTCAATCGAAAGAGCTTCAATCTGAATACCTGAAAAATCTTGTTTGCATTTTGAAAAATCGAGGAGTTCATTTACTAAATGTGCCATATTTTTACCGTTTGCCACAAGATCATTTAATTGATGCATCATAATAGGGGTTATTTTTCCATCAGCTGATGCTCGGAGTGTTTCTGCAATGCCAATCATGTCATAAAGAGGGGTTCGCAAACCGTTTGATGTGTATGCCAATAATTCCTCTTTTCGCTTATTTGCATTTTTGAGCACCTCTATTTTCAGCAATTGACGTTTGTTCGCTTGACGTTCAAGCTGTTCATTTTTTTCGAGTTGTGCTTTTTCTTTAGAGAATAATGCTCTTGCAATAAGCAAGATAACTAGATAACTACAAAAAGAAAGGAGATATTGAACCGTTTCAATATAAGGTAAAATTGCCGCTGCAGTTAAAACCGAAACAACGAGGATAGTGATGGATAATATTAACGCTGCTGCATAAGGACGAGCATAGGAAATTTTTTTATTCCAAGCATACATAGCAAGACTTAATGATAACAATACTACAAGAGATGCTAGTACAAATAACATGGCACTTGCAACTGTATAGGTAAAGTAGGAAAGGAGGAATGAAAATAAGATGTAAACTCCTGTCACCTTAGTCAGCTTTGAAAGCCAGGACAATTCAAAATTATTTGCTAAAAGTTCTTTAGTGAGCAAAACAAACATGAAACTTACTGTACCGACTGCAACCAAGATAGTTTGTTCATACCACCAGTCTACATCTGGCCAAATAGAGGGAAAACCCCAACCTTTCCAAGAAGAGGAGGCAAGCAACATTGAAAATGCTAAAAAAATAAGGTACAGAAAACTGACTTGATGAGAAGCTCTATACCATTTGATGCACCACAAACAAAAAATAAGGAATAGCCCGCTGATTAATCCAATCAATACCATTGTCTGGTTAGATTTAGTGTCGAATGCCGTATGTTCCCAAATTGTTAAAGGAAGATGCATGCCTCCTTGTGACTCAACTCTCATGAAAAATGTATTTCTGACCTCATTCGGCAAAACTAGCTTGAAAACAGGAGGATGTTCCGAATAAACACCTTCCGAATCTGACTGTTCATTACTTAATTTACTAGAAGAATATTCTCCAGAAGGTTCTGGAGAATAAAGAATCGCTTTATCGATAAAAGTGTTCGCAAGCTCCAGTAGCCATTCTTCGTTTTCCGAATCGTTTTCTACAGTAAACTTTATCCAATAAACATCAGAAGAAAATCCACCATTTGGAACCCCTTTTTCATTTTGAACAAACTTCCAACTTCCAGGAGGTTCTAGCAGTTCTTCAAGCTTGTATATTCCTTCTGGATCTTTAAGAATCTGCAGATTGTTGGATAAAGATATCTTGGTAATATTGTCATTTAATTGGATAGTCTCTTTATTACTGTCCGCACTAATTGGTTTTTCAGTTTCGAGAAAAAAGACGAAAATCCAAAAAACACACAAAAGTTGAATGATTATGGAAGTTTTCGGATGTATTTTATTCATTTTCTCACCTCAAATATCTAAAAAGACTGATCAATTTAATCGTGTAGTAAAAATTTTTTCAATCCTAGACATTACCGATTTATACAGCACCTTATTACTATTTAAAAAAGCGAATAAGGTATTTATAATTATATAAACGACCATTTTTTGTATTTTAAATAGGATTTATGATTTAACAAAATCATAACATTTTTCATATTAAAATAAAACTTTTTTCGTTTCTGAAAATTCAAACAAAATCTATTGCCCATCCTATTTTCGTATTCAATATTTAACCGTTCACAAAAAAGCATGAACCTTATTGGTTCATGCTAGACTTACGTGAAATGAATTTTTTTCCTGTCGTTTTGCTTTATACATAGCTAAATCCGCTCGCTTCATCATAGTGGAAATAGATATTCCTTCTTCAGGAGCCATCGTAATACCCATACTAATTGAAATCTCAAAAGACAATTCCTGCACGCTAATTGGCATTTTCATCGCCTGATATATGACATCCGTTATTTTTGTCACTTGCTCTTCACTCTCTACCTCAGTCAAAAGAACAATAAATTCGTCTCCACCTAAACGGGCAGCTATATCTTGTCCATGCATACATCGATTTAAGCGCTGTCCAAACTGTTGAATAACCCCATCGCCAACTTCATGTCCCCACTGATCATTAATCTGTTTAAAATCATCAATATCTAGAATAAGAAGAGCCAACTTTTTCCGGCTTTCTTTGCCCATTTCCAACCTCTCAGTTGCATACTCCTGGAAATAACGCCGATTCGGCAATTCTGTCAGGGCATCGATATAGGCAAAGTGTTTGAGTTGATTTTCATATTCTTTTTGAATTGAAATATCTCTTGCTACGATTACCATGTGATTGAACTTATTATCTTTTCCAAAAACAGGCGTGCCAGCTACTTCTATCCATATCCACCCTCTATTTTTATGTAATAGACGAAGTTGCTCGCGAAACGTAGTGCTATTTTTAGCAGCATGATCAAAGCTATCACCTACCCGATGGATATCATCAGCATGTATCTGATAATAATCTTTCTTTTGCAAAACAGAATCTGCTTTAAAACCAAATATATTTTCAGAAGATGGAGATATGTATAAATACTGTCGATGTTCATCCATCAAGACAATGACATCGTGAACGTTTTCAGCAATAATTTGAAAGTTTTCTTCCCCAGCCTTATAAAGTCTCGAGATTTCGTCTAATTCAGTCATGTTTTTTGCAACCATATAAAACCCAGTAATTGTTCCTTTTACTTTGATTGCAATGAACTTCACTAAGCAAGAAATTAGCTGGCCAGACTTGTTAGCAATTTGTAGACGTTCATCTTTTATTTCCCCTAGCTTCGACAGCTGAAAATGTTCTTTTGCGCGGTTTTGATCTTCTACACTGACAAAACGAACAAAGTTCTCTTCTAACAACTCTTCCCTCACATACCCACTAAGCTCTAAACTCGCAGAATTCCCGCCCATTATACGCCCATTAAAATCTAAAGTGAAAATGGCACTTGCATTGCTATCAAACAAAGATTGGTAACTAGCACTGCGTTCTGCGAGGCGATCATGAATCTTTGCACTTTCTAGCTTAGCTCTCTTTTCGTTTGTAATGTCTTTTACTAGACTAACAATATGCGTACATTTCCCCGTCTCATCGTAAAGAGGAGTCAATAACGTTTCCGAATACAACAATCTATTTTCTTTAGAATAAAAAGAGTCTTCATAACTCGTTTTTTTCTTGGTTTCAATTACTTCTTTATATTTTTCATATAAAAAATTTGCCATCTCTTCAGGACAGACTTCACTAAATGCCTTACCTATAGCATCAGGAGTTAATCCTGTTTTTTCTAATACCGCTTGGTTAAAAAAGTCATATGTGAAAGAGTCAGCTTCGTCCACTTTTACAACGAATACCATTTCTTTAATTCCTTCCATTAATATACGCATAAAAAATGATGAAGCTGTTACTTTCTCCATAACTTTACCTCCTGAATACTTTAAAATTTCTCATTCCTTCTAATTCTCTTTCAATAGTATAACAGAATAAATTTATTATTGAATCTATAGTCCTAAATATTTCACTTAAATCAACTAAATATAGTTGTATAGGATTAGTAAATATCCCGATATTTACTTCTTTTCTCGAAAAATTCCTTTTATTGTTTAATATGCAATTAATTGTTTCGTTACAAGTTACTGTTCTGTCATTGATCATTTTTATTGTATATAATAAAACAAAAAGGGGAAAAATCATGTGCCTAATAAACCTGCAATTCCGAAATCACCCAAGCTATAAATTAATCATCGCCGCTAATCGTGATGAATTTTATAGTCGCCCTGCTGCACCTGCTCATTTTTGGGATGATGAACCTTCAATATTGGCTGGTCGTGATTTGACACAGTTGGGAACATGGTTAGGCGTTACGAAGCAGGGGCGCATTGCCGCTTTGACAAACTTTAGAGATCCTACAAATTTAGAAGCAGGTCCTTTATCAAGAGGAGCTGTCGTCAAAAATTTCTTAGCTGCTACAAGTTCTCCAGAAGAATATCTAAAGTCGATTGATCCGAAGCAATATGCTGGCTTCAATCTTATAGTGGGAGATGCTGAAAAGTTGCTTTACTACAACAATATTCAACATGAATCTTATGAGATTCCCCCGGGCACCCATTCACTAAGTAACCATTTTTTGAATACGCCATGGCCAAAGGTTACAAAAGGAAAAGAAAAACTCGCATCCTATATGGCCCAAACAGAAAAGGCCGATTTAGAAGAGCTCTTTACGATTTTAGCAGACGCGGATCATGCACCCGACACACATCTTCCCAATAGCGGAGTCAGCCTGGACTTAGAACGAATGCTATCGCCCATTTTTATAAAAACACCCGATTATGGCACACGTTCTGCGACTGTTGTTTTGGTTTCTCATGATAATACACTCACCTTTGCCGAAAGAAGTTTCGAAAATGGTCAGTTTAAAGAAGACATTCAATTTGATTTTAAAATCAATTAATAGCAAAAACAAAACAGCGCCAATCAAATGATTGGCGCTGTTTTCTAGTTTAGCTCTTTATACATGTAATAATGCGTATATCCTTTAGGGAAATCTTCTAATTTCCCCATTTCTTTAAATCCTAATCGCTTATAAAATTCTGGTGCTTGAAAGCTGAATGTTTCTAATCGAATAAATCGACAACCCTTTGTAATCGCAAGTTCTTCAGCTTCACGGATTAATTCTTGTCCTTTTCCTAACCCGCGTAACAACTCATCGACCCATAAAATATCAATAAAAAAGCATTCCCAATCGATATGACCAACAAGGCCACCGAGTATATTTTCTTCCTCATCTTTTAATATGAGATTGATTTTTTCTTCTTCTGTATAAGCTACTTTGCCTTTGTTATGTTTGATTAATTGATACTTTATAAAACACGTTTCTTCTTCTTGATAGCCCGTATGCAATGTTAAACGAGTCATATTAGCACCCCTTTTTTATGAATAGCGTTTCTATTTACTAGTATACTTATCTTGGCACGACATGTCCTCTATAATTACTGGATTTATTGATAGAACAGGAATGTACGATGTGGGAAAGGGTATACGTAGAAGAAGGAGCTGAAACTTCATGAGATTAGGTTATGCCTGTATGAATACAGAATTGAAAACAGTATTTAAAACTTTGCGTGTAGCAACTGCAGAAGCAGAAGGTACTGAAAAAATAAAAGAATTGACGCTAAAAAATCTTAAAACGACACTTGATGTCATCCATTGGAATTTGGAACACGATATTTATTTTTATCGAGCTTCTAGTTCGATTGTTCCGCTCTCCACCCATCCTATTAATGACTGGGTATGGTGGGAAGATCAAGACGTATTAGCCATCACAAAAGAAATTCGATCTTTTGTCGAAATGCATAACATGAGAATTTCTGTTCACCCCGGGCAATATACGGTCATCAATTCACCAAAACCCGAAGTTGTCCGCAAATCTATTGAAGATCTCGAGTATCATGACAAACTTATTCAATTGCTAGGTGGCACTGATATTATTCTCCATACCGGTGGTGCATATGGCGATAAAGAAATTGCCAAACAACGATTCGCTACTGTTTACTTAGAACTATCCCCTAGTATTCGCCAGCGATTGCGTTTAGAAAATGACGATAAAACTTACACAGTCCGCGACGTTTTAGATGTTCACCATATGTGCGAGGTACCGATCTGCCTTGATATTCATCACCATAATTGCAATAACAACGGAGAATCCGTAGATTTTAAAGAAATCATTAAAACTTGGCAAGGATACGGCAAGCCAAAAGTCCATATTAGTACAGGGAAAGAAGGTTTTACAGATCTCCGCCATCATAATTTGGTATCTGAAACTGACTTCCAAGAATTATTGCTCGTGTTAAATGGCATCGATGCCGATATTATGTTCGAAGCTAAACTAAAAGAACAATCTGTTCTTCCTTTTATCCATCAATTTACCAATAAATAAACCAGCATCCTCTGAGGAGGATGCTGGTTTATTTTTTAATTGAATTTGTAAGATTGGGGAATTCCAATCGAAATTCGGTGCCTTTACCTTTTTCTGAATCTACAAAGATTTGACCGTTCATTTGGCTGACAATACTATAAGTGACCATCATCCCAAGTCCTGTTCCTTTAATTTTGCTCGAGAAATAAGGCTCTCCCAATCGTCGTACCTCTTCTTTTGTCATCCCAATTCCTTCATCGGTTATGTGGACACTTACTTTAGAAGGCGTAGATTTAATCGCAATAGCCAACATTCCTCCATTTGACATTGCTTCTATGCCATTCCGAATGATATTGACTATGGCTTGTTGAAATTTATGACGGTCCATTAAAATCTCAGCATTCCCATCCATTTCCGTAATATGCATTTCTACACCTTTTCCGTTTGCGTAAGGTACCATAATTTTTAATACATGCTGGACTTCACAAGAAACGCTAGAAGCTTCCAACTGACCATAGGTAGGTTTTGCATAAACAAGATAATCATCGATTAAATCTTCTGCAGATTCAATTTCCTTTAAAACCATTTCGTGAAATTCGATTTGTTTATCACGACTATAATCATATTCTTTCATTAATTGAACAAAACCTTTAATACTTTGAAGTGGATTTCGCAATTCATGAGACACGGCTGCCGCAAAATGACTTACTGTTTCCATCTTTTCGTGCTTTAACAAAGAATTGAACATATACTCCTGACGCTGTATATGTTCAATCAGTAATGCCGTTAAAGCAGTAATCGCTCCTTGGTTAAGCATCAGCACCAGCCATATCTCGATAATGTCATGAATTGGATCCCCAAAAAAGAAATGCCCTGCCAGCATATTAAATAGTAGTGAAACAATCGATATGATAAATACCAAAACAACTTTCATCAGTCGATTAATGCGCATATACATCGGACGCAAAAAAGGTACTCCTGCTGCAATAATCAATTGATTCAGCACTGCAATGTACATCCCGTCTCCACCAATTATAATTCGGGTAATTGCTGCAACTAAAAATAAAACAGCTGATACGAGTGGTCCCCCGTATAATGCACCTAAAATCATCGGCACTTGACGCAAATCAAAAATATAATCTTCTGAAACAACTTGATAAGGAAACATCATACATAGGATGATTGAAATAGAAAATAAAATGGTCAAACTAAGACGATGACTAACAAAGAAGTTCCGTTGACCTGTTGTCGTCAGCAATTGATAAACAACAATCGGAAAGATAATGAAGAAGATATTGTTGATCATGCCGGTCATCATTGCTTCCAATTTCCCCATCTCCACTTCTTTCCATTAGTTTCTATAAGTATACATTTACCTATTGTTCCCTACCACCTTTTTTGTTGTGTACTTGCTACTTCTTATACGGATGAAGTGTCGTCTCTCTCAACTTATTCACTAGACGCTGTCGTCTCTTTTTCATGCCTGCAAGCGAAATATTTTCAATATGAGCTAGCTCCGTTAATCTACATCCTTTTACATAAAGTGCATCTAATAACCATTTTTCATTCTCATTTAACATGCCTAATTCGAGCCATTCTGGCAAACTTTCCCCTACTTCCTCTAGACTCTCTTCTTTTATCTCAGTACCACAATGACTGCTTTGTTCATTTCGCTTAGTTTCTCGCTTTAATTCATCAAGCATTGCTCCTTGAATACTGCGATATGCATACGGTGTAAAGTTTCCTTTAGCATCATCAAAACGCTGCCATGCTTGCCATAACGCGATATTCCCAAGTTGGCGGAAGCTTTCATAATCACGGTAAATATGAAGCTTGCGGATAATCGCTGAAACCATTGGCGCATATTGGTTCGCTACTTCTTCAAAATTTTTCATAGTCGTATCCTTTTGAACGTTCGTAGATTCCCGGGTAAGTTCAGAATAAGATATGAAAATAATGAGAACCACTCGTCGATTAAGCGGTTGGTTCTAACAAACTACCCGTTTCTTGTTATTAAACAAATTGTTCTAAGTGGAAAAATAGTCTGAACAGTATCTATTTTCTAAAAAATATATTGTCACCCAAAGTTGGAGGTGGTAAAATTTTCATGTGTTGAGAAAGGGGAGCTTTTGATAGTGAAGAATTATGATGACAATTTACTTGATCGATCGGTGTTATTTGTCGAAAGTTATTTTGAAAAAGATAAAAAGTCGAAGATTACGACGAAAAATGGCGTGTTTTATTCCCGGCATTCTGTTCTAACGTTGATCGATAAAACGTGTATGATGTTTGCGTCTACATACGAAGGTCGTGTAAAAGCAACGCGCCATAACCTCAAGCAACATAAAAAAACAACGCTTCTCATCTCAGAAGATGGACTGGCCGCCTATCCCACAAAGTCTCCAGATCATCCAGACTGCGTATGGATTTTCAATCATCATTACCGCCTCGAAACTATCGCTCCAAACAGGACCCGCATCTTGTTTGATGAGTTCAACGTCTCGACTGAAGTCAATGTCTCAATTGGCATCCTACAAAAACAACGAAGCCGTATGTATGAAATGATTTATTATTATTCCAATGTTCGCGAGAAAAATAAATCTTAAGCAGAATAGCAAAGACACCTCTCTCTGTACTGGACTGAATCTAGTACAGAGAGAGGTGTCTTTTAGTTTTTTAGGCTGCATCGTCCCCAAGGAGTAAAAATGCAATTTCAATAGCCCATTTGTTTAGATCTTCTTCTGTCTCAAAATCAGTCACATAAAACTCAAAACGCCCGTTCCAAATTTCCGCTTCACCTTCCCAACGTTTGTCGATATCCAACCCTTCTTTCATAGCCCACTGCTCCAAAGCCTCAAGGGACTTTTCCAAATTCTCAGGATGACCTTTGTGCATCGCGGTTGCATATGAACCTCCTGGTATATACCCGACCACTACACGTCGATCTCCCGCGACCATACGTTTGACCGGTACACCAACTTCCATTTGGTACTTACCTTCTGAATCCCCCATGCACCAATAGCGAAAAAATGGTGCACCTGCTGGTTTAGTACCTTGCGTTTTCAACCACTCAAATAGTTCTCCTACAAGTCCATTGACCTCGTCCCATTCTGACAGATCTGCTAGAATGGAAATCCCAACATAAGGTTGCTCCGTACGTTCTGCAACAAATGGCTCACTAATGTATTTCTGTAGCATTCAATCCTCTCCTCCTTGAACGATTAAAGGAATCACTTTCTTTTCTATACCCGCTAGAGTAGCTTTTTAAATCGCTTAGTAGAAATTTACTATTTGACAAAGTTAAAGAACTTTAATATTCATCATTAAACTTAAAACAAACCCAAGACATACAAATTGACTTTCCAGCCATTTTTATATAATCTAAAACAAATGACCAACTAGTCATTTTATGTAACCACTCAGTCAAGGAGGATCCAATGGATAAAAAAACAGAATTAATGAGTCATGCTGTACGTCTATTTTCTTTAAAAGGCTTTCACCAAACTTCTGTACAAGAAATAGCAGAGGCCACTGGAATTTCAAAAGGCGCTTTTTACAAACATTTCGATTCAAAGGAAATTCTCTTTATCAAAATTTTAAAGCAACATCATCAAGAAATACTGACGGAAATTTCGAATTCTCAGTCTAACTTCGAAGAAGATAGCAAAGATATTTTCAAGAAGAAATTAGCGATTGAAATAGAGCGCACCCTTTCTAACCATGAATTTTTTATGATGGTTTTTAAAGATTTCACACTCACTGAAAGCGAAACACTAAAAGACGTTTTCATGGAATTGAGGCAGTCGACCATTACGTTACATAAAACAATTTTACTAGACACTTACGGAGTAGGCATCGAGCCGTTTTTACCTGATTTAGTCGCAATTCTTGAAGGTTTGATGCAACAATACATCTTCGTGCTGGTAATTGAAAAAAAACAAGTATCGATCTTTAAACTTGTCAATTTCATAACTACTACAATCGATGCAGTTGTCGATAACTTAGATAGCATGGAACCCGTTTTAAATGAAGCTCGTTCTCCGGCTGCAACAATTGAAGAAAGTTTCCAGCAAATTATTGAAAAGATTAAAGCTACCGAGACAAATCAAGAAAAGCTAATGGCATCACTTTATCTATTGAAAGAGCAAGTCGAACAAGAAGAACCTCAAGAATTTTTAATCGAAGCTTTATTGGTTTACTTAAAGCAGTTTTCTTTTATTAAAAATGAAGTTGCCTATTTAGAAAATTTTATTTAAGGAAAAGGAGCAAACAACTTGAAACAAATCATTAATTTTTCATTAAACAACAAATTTGCTATTTGGATTTTAACGGTCATGGTCGTAGTAGCTGGTTTATATGCCGGCTTGACGATGAAACAAGAATCTATTCCAAGCATCACACTACCAGCGGTTACAGTCGTTACTGTATATCCAGGGGCAGCACCTGACGAAATTATGGAAGAAGTTACAGTTCCTATGGAACAACGAATTCAAAACATGAATGGCGTGGAGTTGGTTACCTCCACCTCGATGGCAAATGCTTCAACTATTCAAGTTCAATATGACTTTGAAGTAGATATGGACCAAGCAACTCGTGAGTTGGAAGATGCTTTATCGAAAGTCACAATTCCTGAGGCGGCAAATGATCCACAAGTATCTCGCCTTAGTTTAGATGCGTTTCCTGTACTAGCTTTAAGCATTAGTAACTCTGAAAGCTCACTCGAAGAACTTACGGATACAGTTGAGAACCAGATTCTACCTACGCTTGAAGGTGTGCCTGGATTGTCTGAGGCACAAGTGTCTGGACAACGTGTCCAAAAAGTCACATTGACTTTTGATCAGCAAGCACTAACGCAATACGGTTTAACTGAAGATACCATTCAACAAATCATTAAAGGATCAAATTTAACATTCCCACTAGGTTTGACAAATTTCGATGGCGAATTGAAAAATTTAGTTATTGACGGGGATATCACATCTGTTGAAGATTTGAAGAACTTGCAGATCCCAGCTGTCCCTCAATCCGCAGCTACTGCTCCAACTGAAGCACCATCTTCAGCATCAGGCGAACCTCAAGCACAACCACCAGTTGCTGCACCGACTGCGATCCCGACTATTGCACTTAGCGAATTGGCTGACATCCAAGTAGTCAGCGAAGCAGAGTCAATTTCACGGACAAATGGTGAAGAGGCTATCGGTATTTCAATTATCAAGTCACCAGATGCAAATACTGTGGAAGTCGTAAATGGCGTTCAAGAAATCATTGCGGACATGGAAGACGAATACAATCTGACAGTGTCTTCATCATTTGACCAAGGAGAACCTATCGAAAAATCTGTTGAAACAATGCTCAGCAAAGCCTTATTTGGTATTTTATTTGCAGTAGTCATTATATTGCTATTCCTTCGCAGCTTTAAAACAACATTAATTTCGATTATCTCAATCCCGTTATCCTTATTAATGGCAATTTTCTTATTAAATCAAATGGATATTACGTTAAATATTATGACCCTAGGTGCATTAACGGTTGCCATTGGTCGTGTTATTGATGACTCGATTGTTGTTATCGAAAATATTTATCGTCGTATGGCATTACCCGGAGAGAAATTACGTGGCAAAGAGTTAATCCGCGAAGCGACGCGCGAAATGTTCTTACCGATCTTTTCGTCTACTGTGGTTACGATCGCCGTATTCTTACCGCTTGCACTTGTGAGCGGACAAATCGGCGAATTGTTCTTACCGTTTGCATTAGCAGTTGTCTTTGCACTTTCAGCATCTCTATTAGTCGCTGTTACGATTGTTCCAATGATGGCACATTTAATGTACCGCAAACAATTAACGAATATGGATACTGTTACATCCGCGCACAAAGAACATAAACCAGGCAAACTGGCAGCTAGCTACAAACGTATTTTGGAGTGGTCATTAAATCATAAAATCATCACTTTTGGTGGTGCAACGCTCGTACTTGTAGCAAGTTTATTCTTGGTACCGGTTATTGGTGTGAGTTTCTTACCTGAAGAAGAGCAGAAGATGGTTATGGCTACTTACAGCCCAGAACCCGGACAAACCCTTGAAGATGTAGAAGCCATCGCGCTTGATGCAGAATCTACCCTTAGCGAACGTGACGGCGTGACGTCTTATCAATATTCGCTTGGTGGAGATAATCCAATGTCTGCAATGGGTGGAGCTGGAAATAACTCGGCATTGTTCTACATTGAATATGATGACGATTTTGAAGCTTTCAGTAACGAAAGCACAAAGTTAATCGAAGACTTAAATAGCTCAACAGAATCAGGCGAATGGGCGAGTATGGACTTTGCCCCTACAGGCGGTAACGGCTTAGAATTATTCGTTTATGGCGATAATGTTGAAGATATTCAATCGGCAATCAAAGAAATCCAGCCATTCATGGAAGATAACGAAGGCCTAGAAAACACAGAATCTAGCTTGACTGATGCTTATGACCAATTTACATTAGTCGCAAGTCAACAAAGCTTAAGTGAAAACGGATTGACTGCTGCACAAATTGGCATGGCTTTAAGTAGTGTCGGTGAAGCACCAGTCTTAACGACTGTTACTCATGAAGACAATGACATTAATGTGTATATTGAAACAGAAGAAACCGAGTACGCTGGAATTGAAGATGTTACTGCTGTAGAAATTCCAACAGCTCTTGGAACTTCTGTTAAAGTCAGCGATGTGATGACCGTAGAGGAAGGCAAATCTCCAGATACGATCAATCGTAGAGATGGCCAAATGTTTGCTTCTCTAACGGCAGATGTTCTTGGCAATAACGCTGCTGAAATCACTGCTGAAATTGATGAAAAAATTGCTGAAATTGATTTACCAGCTGGTGTTACAACAGATCATGGTGGCGTCACGGAACAAATTAACGAATCGTTCACGCAACTAGGTCTTGCTATGCTTGCTGCTATTGCAATCGTCTACTTTGTACTGGTTGTAACATTCGGCGGCGCATTAGCACCGTTCTCTATCCTGTTCTCCCTACCATTCACAGTGATCGGTGTTCTCGTAGCATTGTGGATTACGGGTGAAGCGTTAAGTGTTAACGCATTGATTGGTGTATTGATGTTAATCGGTATTGTTGTCACAAACGCGATCGTCTTGATTGACCGAGTGATCCATATGGAAGATGCTGGACTTAGCACTCGCGAAGCACTTCTTGAAGGTGGCGTGACTCGCTTGCGTCCTATCTTGATGACTGCTTTAGCTACAATCGGGGCACTGATTCCTCTTGCTCTTGGCGTAGAAGGCGGAGGCGGAGGATTGATTTCTCAAGGCCTTGGGATTACCGTTATCGGTGGGTTAATCAGTTCGACTTTATTAACATTGGTTATCGTACCAATTGTTTACGAAGTCGTATCCAAATTCCGCAAGAAACGAGTCAATTAATTTGGAACAGGCAGCTCACGTGTGAGCTGCCTGTTTTTTTATGCTTATTTTTCGCTGACCGCACCTTAATTGCTCAAGAGCGCACCTCAAACAGCAAAATCCGCACCTCGCAGCATGATAACCGCACCCCAAACAGCGAAATCCGCACCTCGACATGCAATAACCGCACCTTACGAATAAAAGCCTGATCAGCTAAACTGAACAGGCTTTACCTTTATTGGTTCTTCAAGTATTCCAATACCGATTCATCAATCAATGCTTCTTCTGACCAATGATCGTCAAAATTCTCGCGCAGGCAAAACGTTTTCAACGCCTCTTTCACTGCCGAATCATAACTGCTGTGATCGACGGATTCCAATAAATCAAGCTTAACCAGTTGCTCAACAATCACCGTCAACACGTCTTCTTTAATAGGCAACTTTTCTGCTGACGGCGCGGCATACATTTTGTGGAGCTCATATAACCGCTGTAACTCTTCAATTGGTTCTCGATGATCATCGACACGTAAATCCACTTTCACATCGTTATAGCCACCGTATCCTGCCTCTTTTTGCAAGACATAAACCGCAGCAGATTGTTTGCCTCTACTGTCGCCTCCGGCATGTTGAGCCGCCGTTATGGCCTGCAGCAAGCGCTCAGCCAATGGACCTGATGATTCTTCAAATGATCTACTCATTTCGCTGACCGTTTTCTCACTGACGAGAATATTGCCTTGGCACGAGTGATGTTTCCCTATTTTATGCCCTGCCCAATCGTAGCATTCGTGACCAGTGAAGGCGCTTGCTTCACCATCCGCATTAATAATAGCCACTTGACGTAAACTCCTGCCTGGATCATCAGCAATCAATTTATCAATCACTGCCTCAGGTGATAAGCCTTTTTCTAACAATCCTAGTCCTTCTGGTCCGTAAGCCGTATTGGCCCACGATTGCGTTGCTACTGCACCAACACCCGCCTTTGCCCACGGCACGACTGATCCGACCGCCAAAAATTTCGACTGAACTGCCACGCCCACTTCTCCCGTCGCCGGGTCTGCAGCAACAATAGAAAAGGTCGCCACCAATTGATCTTTATTCACTTTAATGTTCATGTATTTGCCCCCTTTTCTCTACTGTAATTCAATCAAACAAAATTTTCCTGTTTCGCAATTCGTATACACAAAAAAACCTGTAGAAATCCTAAAGGATTTCTACAGGTTTTGCATTTTTCTTGGATTGGCGATTGAGTGCGCTTGTTCTGTATTTCTTTTTATCAGTTTTTGACAATGCTTTATACTCTTCTAAGAAAGTTTCGTATTTTGTTATAACTTCTTTTGTAGGGCCGTATTCTTTAACCACTCCAAATTCCAACCATAAAATTTGATCACAGAATTTTTTCATTTGTGAAATCGAGTGACTGACAAAAAACATCGTTTTCCCTTTTTTCTTAAACTCCATCATTTTGTCTAAGCTTTTTTCAGAAAAGGCTTTATCACCTACAGATAAGGCTTCATCCACGATTAAAATATCTGGATTGACTCGAACCGAAATAGAAAAGCCTAAACGCGATTTCATTCCACTAGAATACGTTTTTACTGGTTGATCGATAAATTTCTCCAGCTCTGCAAACTCGATAATTTCATCTTCCATCTCAGAAATCTGTTTTTGAGAAAATCCAAGCATCAATAATTTGAGCTCGATGTTTTCACGACCTGACAACTTCCCATCCAGTCCTGCGTTTACTGCAATCAATGCTACGTCACCGTTACTTGTCACATGACCATTTGTTGAAGGAATAACACCTGCGATAATGTTTGCTAAAGTCGATTTCCCAGATCCGTTAATGCCAACGAGTCCGACAATCGAACCTTCTTCTACTGTGAAAGAAACATTTTGTAAAGCATAAAAATTCTCTCCATAGTCCTTATAAGGAACTAACAAATCAAGAAGTCTTTCAGATTTTTTCTTATATAATTTATAACGTTTTGAGACATTTTTAACTTCTACTGAATTAACCAAGATTTTCACATCCCATTTTTATAAAAAGTCAATAAACTGACTTCTGAATTTCACGTGAAGATAAGAACCAACAAGGAATGTTAATGCGACTACTCCAACAAAGTAAAGGGTATAAGTCGGATTTTCAAGAAAGTACCACCCTTCACCAAGTAACGAATACCTGTACCCTTCTATGACGTAATAGAAAGGATTGAGTTTCAAAAACACTTGCCATGAATCTGGCAGTAACGTTGGCGGCCATAAAATCGGCGATAAATACAGCAGCATACGCATAACTGATTGCAACAGCATTTGCACGTCTCTAACAATAGTCGCCAAAGTGGACGTAATGAGAGAAAGGCTAAACAGGAATACGAGTAACCCAATGATGTAAATAGGCAACTGCAAGTAATAAATGGAAACTGGAAAGCTCATAAACTGTAAGACTACCATTCCGATAGCTAATAGTACCAGATGCGGATATAGCTGCGCAAAAATTGTATAATTCGGAATGATACTCATTGGGAAATTCATCTTGGCAAGCATCCTAATCTTAGTGTAAATCGACTTAGAAGCTTTCATGACACTGCCATTGATAAAGAACCATACGAGAATTCCGGCAAACATCCATTGGAAATAAGGAATATCTCCAATGGCTTCTCGCTGCCTAATTCCAAAACCGAAAACAAACCAATAGATCATAATTTGAATTGCTGGGTTAATGATCTCCCAAGCTGCCCCCAAATAATTCCCTCTCGTTAAGCTCCGCAATTCATATACAGAAAGCCGGTTAATTAAATAAGAGAATTTCACTTGCTCTTTAATTACTTTTATCGCTGATTTCATTTTGATTCCTCACTAACTTTCCTCTAGACACTTAGAAAAGTTTCTATTGGTTCTATTAAAGCTTGTCAGACAAGCATGCACTTCGAAAGAGTAACGAACTAAACAAAGAAACACTTATAAAATATTCTCTTGTTGCAAAGACTCTACGATACGTGTTGTGTTTTTTCTATCCATAAACGTATTAATCTGCTGATATTTCTCCATAATTCCATCTTCCACTTTATAATTTAGAGAGATGATATCATCGATTTTTTTCATCAAATGATCAAGATCATAGATGACAGCACCAGGTGCATTTTCATCGTTTACTGGTGGGATTGCTTTATATTGATTAATTAAATATTCTTTTTCTTCCCAATAAAAAATAGGGTATGCACCTCTAAATGTTGCATCATAAATTGCTGAAGAATAATCCGTTATGAAGATAATTGAGTTCTTCAAAGCTTCCGAAGGGTTATTACTAATAATGTGTTGATATTCCTTCATATTTTCATATATATGCTCCGAGAATTTATTGTGTGGAACAATTAGCAATCTGTCCAATAGCCCCTTTTTTTCAAAAGCTTCTATAACACGAATAATTTGAGTATAATAAGTAGTTTGTTCAATTAGCCCTCTATAGATTAAGCCTTCTTCCCAATAGCGGTAAGTCGGCATGAATGCAATTTTATCAGCATTCTCATTGAGTTTTGCGTGATCAAAAGTTGCTAGTCCTGTAAGAATTAAATCATCTCTATCATAACCCATTTTATAAAATTCTCCTGCCTCAAGCTCAGAACTAATGACAGATTTACGCATATTGAAGACATTCTTATCTTTGTGGAATCCAAAAGCCATTGGATTGTCTACCGGTTTCGCAAACATAATACCATGCTGAAGGAAAGTTAAAGGTATGGTATTAATTTTCTCACGGATTACATCAATATATAAGCGATCATTGAGTAAATGATTTGATAACTCACTAGATATAAGATTTGAAGCTCTAAATGTTAAATAATAATGTTTGAAACTATACTTTCTAACAATTGCTTTTTTGTATTGTTTTTTTAGAGTTTGATAATTCTCTGCATCTTTACTTAAGATAAAGTAGTTTTTTGAAAGTAATTTTTTTTCTTTCATCACTTGTTCAAAAACTCTAATTGCAGATTCATCAGCTTTCATGCTTTTCTTCTCAAAGTAAAGGTTAATATTTTCTTTAGTTTTAGGAAGCCATTTAGAAATTGCATTTGCAATAAAAATCAAATTTCTATTAATAAACGTGTATTCTTCAGATTTGGATAAAATCGTAGAAGTTAGATCACCACGAACATTAGTTCTTATCACATTGACTTGATCTCCAAATATTTTAAAATCCAGGGTTTTCTTTTTCTTTGGACGTATATTTAATTTCAAGTTGTGCAAAATTGTTTTTTTATCACCAAGATACAAGTTAGTGTGTATGCGATTATCAACATTTAAACTAGAAACTGGCACCTTGAAGAATCCATATCTTCGAACAAGTTTGAAGTTAAATGGACGAATAAACTTAGCAAGTGGTGCACCTTCAGTACCTGCATACAAATAGTCATAAACTCCACTTGCCTTATAAGCATAATGAGTGCTTCTTCCAAAGATATATAAATTTTCACCAAAAAATCTAGCTTTAAGATTTGGGTGAAAACTTGAAATCTTAGTAGGTTTTCCTTGTGACAAGTAAATTCCTTTAGTTCTATTGTGCAAATAATATTTAACACCATTAACCTTTATTATTCCTAATAGATGTATATTGCGATATTTTTCTAGGTAAGTCTTATCCGCAATTTTAATACTTTTTCTAGCTATTTTTTTCAAATTTATATTTTTCATCAATCCTTCTATCTCAAAATCTAGTGAATTAGGACCGGATAAACTATAATCAAGATTTGGTTTATTCATGAGTACAGTAAAAATGACTTTATGTGTAACTAGCTCTTTTCTAAATAAATCATAGATTATAAATATATAAAATTGATCATATTGAATTTTTCCGATTGTTAAGAAACGATATTCTACAGTAGTTAATCCTAAATCTCTTTGGATAACGTGTGGAGACAAACTAAACGTAGCTAAATCATGTACACTCTCGATATAACTACCAGTATAATCATATATCGAAAACGATGTATCTCCTGTTTGTTTAAAAACCAGTAAGTCTGAATAGGATTCAAATTGCATCAACATTGAATTTTCATTAGGTTTGAAACCAACACCATCTTCATTTACAAACTTTGAAGCATATACTTTATTATCTTTGACATATCCAATAATACATTCCGCTGAATATGGATTTGTAAATAATATCTGATCCTCTGCTTTATATGCTCCAAGGTAAATTGGTTCTTGTTTTAATAATGGCAAATGCAATACATATGTGCCTTCAGTTTCCATCATAAAAAAGGCTATCTTCTCACTTGCTTCTTCAATTACTTGTAATTTAGAATTAAATATTTTCACTGTTATACCTTCTTTTTCATTTATATTTAGATGTTTTCATTACAGTTAATCAGTAAATTTTCATTATTTTATTCAACTTCATGTCGTAAAGAGATTAAATTCTCACTTTAAAAAAGCCTGCACGACACGTTCGGTTGCTCGCCCATCTTCTAGAGAAGTAAAGCGTTTTTTAAACTTAGCGAAAGCTTGATTTGATTGGACATCCATGTCTTTCAGTTCTTGAATTGCCTGAAACAATTCACTTTCTGTTTGGACGATAGGACCGGGTGCATCTTTTTCAATATCGATATAGAAACCACGTAATTGATCACGATAGTTTTCCAAATCGTACATAAAGAAAATAACTGGACGATTTAAAATCGCATAATCGAAAAATACCGAAGAATAATCTGTAATCAACAAATCAGATGCCAAGTACAAATCACGAATGTCTGGGTAACGCGATACATCGTAAACGATTCCCTCATACGCCGAGAAATCAAAGTTTTCAGCAACTAAGTAATGCATACGAGACAACAACACCCAGTCATCACCGAATTCCTTTTCCCAGTTTTTTAAGTCAAACTGAAATTCAAACTTATATTTTCCTTTTTGATAAAATTCATTATCTCTCCACGTAGGAGCATATAACATAACTTTTTTATGTTCTGCAATGCCCAAATCTTTTTTTAGATTGCTGACCAAAGTTTCTGAGCTATTACTTAAGATGTCGTTACGAGGATACCCAGATTCAATAACTTCCCCATTATAGTGGAAGGCACGTTTAAAAATTTCGGATGAATAGGAGTTAGGAGAAATCAAATAATCCCATTTCTCCGACTCCAACACAAAATTCTTTTTATAGGAATCTGTTTTGGTATTCGGCATATGAACTTCTTCTATATCAAGTCCTAGCTTTTTCAATGGAGTTCCATGCCAAGTTTGCAAGTATACGGTCCCTTTAGGTTTTGGCATCCATAAAGGCAACCTAACATTGTTGACCCAGTATTCCGCTCTTGGAAACGTCCAGAACCAGTTTATCGTAAACCTTTGAATATAAGGTACTTTGAATTCTTCAAAAAGCTTAATCGCACTTTTATCTACACTCCACAAAAGCGTATAATCCGGATAATGTTCTTTCATATATTCATATATAGCGCGTGGATTATCACTAAATTGCTTTGCATGAAAACTTTCAAATACGACTAACTTTTTCTTTTTCGGAAGTTTTCCTAGTACCACAAATACTGCGCGAAAGGCCCTTCTTGTATAGCTACTATCTTTTAGATTTTTTATTTTTTGGATGAAACTCAATTTTTTCACCTAACTTCTTTCTAGTTAAATGGAATGGACAAAATTTACTAAATTAAATAGCATCCACTCTCTTTTTATTTTATACTAACTATAAGCGTTTCTGTGGAGCTTATGAACGCAACTTTTCTTCTACGAAAGCGTCTAATCACTCATACTTCTCCCATATTTCCAATAGCTATTACACATGATAACATATAAGATGATATCATAGCATACTGTGGAAAAATCGAAAATAAGCATTCTTGGAGTGAATACATATATGAAGAAAGTAATAACATACGGAACCTTTGACTTGATTCATCATGGTCATATAAACATTTTGAAACGAGCAAAAGAAAATGGAGATTATTTAATCGTCGGCTTATCTACTGATGAGTTTAATGCGATTAAAGGCAAAGCTGCCTATCACTCCTATGAAGAACGAAAACTCATACTAGAAGCTATAAAATACGTTGATGAAGTGATTCCTGAAAGCAATTGGGGCCAAAAAGTATCGGACATCACTAACAACAAGGCTGACTTATTTGTAATGGGGTCTGACTGGGAAGGCAAATTCGATGAACTCAAGGACTATTGTGAGGTTCTTTATTTGCCACGAACAGAAGGCATTTCAACTACTAAAATCAAGACAGACCTTTTTAATCGCAAATGATCAAAGAATTTGGAATTTCCATCTACCTCTTTCTGTTTAAAGTCTTGTTTGCCCTGTTCAAACTATTCCCTCTAAAAAACAAAACAGTCTTTCTTTCTTCTTTTGGTGATAATGCGTTTTTTATTGCGAACGAATTATCTAAATCACAGCAACACCAAATGATTTTCATCAACCAAGCAAAATGCAAACTCGATTTCACAACCATTCCAACGGATAATAAAAAGATTTATAGCTTTGAAACGTCCAATATTTTAGATACTTTTTTATCCATCTATCATTTGGCCACTTCAAAGTATGTGTTTGTTGACAATTATGCCGGTGTTCTTTCCGTCATTAAATTTCGACATGAAGTAAAATGCATACAATTATGGCACGCAGCTGGAGCTATAAAGAAATTCGGCTGGAGCGATCCTGAAACTTCGGCAAGGAGTGAACGTGCAAAGCTGAGATTCCAACAAGTGTATGATCGTTTTCAATATATTCCTGTAGGTTCTCAACAAATGGCGGAGATTTTCTCTGAATCTTTCCATGTTGATCAAAGTCATTTTATTCACACTGGCGTGCCACAAACAGATTTTTATTTTGATCCCATTGCTAAGGAACAAGCGCATGCTAGATTGCAAAGCTTGTACCCTGCCATTACCGGAAAAAAAGTTGTTTTGTACGCTCCTACTTTCCGCAAAAATTCGTTGAATAGTATGGAGTTACAACTGAACGTAGAAGAGCTTCTTGAAAGATTGGACGAGCACTATGTAATATTGATACGCCTCCACCCTTCTGTTCATGAAGTAACCAACTTCACTGAGCATCCGCGTGTTTTGTTGGTAAATGATTACCCACACCTTAGCGAATTGCTTATTGTCAGTGATATTTTGATTACCGATTATTCATCCATTCCGGTGGAATTTTCTTTACTTGAGAAAAAAATGATTTTCTTCACTTATGACCTTGAAGAGTATGGGAAAACGCAAGGCATATGGGCGGAAAACAGTTTGTACTTCCCTGGTCCAATTGTGAAGACGACGGGCGAAGTAATTGATCATATTTTAAATCCGTCGATTGATTATGAAAAAATCGATCAATTCTGCAAGCATTGGAATACCTATTCGATAGGTAAGAGTACTTCTCAACTGATTAGCGTCATTTACGATCCGAATGATTTATAAGTCTGCCAGCAATCCATTAAATTGGACTGCTGGTTTTCTCATTTTTAAAAGCAATACCGCAAATTCCGAACTATTTATAACTATCTCCGTTATTTTCAAAATACTCAGTCTTTAATAAGGCGAATCGCCTACTTTTGTGGTATATTAGAAGTAGAATATGCACATCATCACTCCATATATCCCACTTTCCTATACATACGCTGACACAATTTCAGCGCACTAACTAAAGGGGTGAGAAAGGTGCTTTTTTCTAAATGTGTAAAAGTCATAGCCGCGTTGCTACTAATCCTATTTACCGTATTTTCTTTCTCTAGTCAGTCACAAGCAGCAAGTTCCACATATATTTCAAAAGGCAATACAACTAGTAAAGTGGTTGCCCTTACGTTTGATGATGGTTCAGACGGTACCAACATTAACAAAATTTTAGATATCTTGTCTGCCAATAAAGTAGATGCAACATTCTTTTTAACAGGTTCTGGCGCTAAAAACCATCCTTCTTGGATTAAGAATATTTCAGCTAAAGGTCACCAAATTGGCAACCACTCTTATTCACATCCCGACTTCACAAAACTGTCGGCTGCCAAAATAAAAAGTGAGCTTGATACGACAGAAGCGACGATTAAAGATCTTACAGGTGAAACAACTAAGCCAATTTTCAGAGCTCCATTTGGTGCATCTAATGCAGCTGTTTTAAAAGCTGTTGGTGATGCAGGATACACCCATACCATTCAATGGAATATTGATACAGTTGATTGGAAAGGTGTTTCTTCTACACAAATCACCAACAAAGTAATGGATAATATTGTGCCTGGATCTATTGTGTTAATGCATACAGGTGCAGGGGCATCTGGAACACCAGGAGCTTTGCCAAGTATGATTAGCAAATTGAAAGCTAAAGGATACACATTTGTCACTGTATCCGAATTATTGAATTTGCCTTCCGCTCCTGTCAGCGGTACTAAATATACAGTCAAAGCTGGCGACACTCTTTACGGCATTGCGAGAAAATACAATGTTACCGTTTCAGCATTAGCCAAAGCCAATAACATTACTAACTATAATTTGATCTATGTGGGTCAAGTACTCACCATTCCGGGGAAAACCACGACCCCTCCCGCTATAGCTGTTAAATACACCGTTAAAGCTGGTGACACCCTTTACAGCATTGCGAGAAAATACAATGTTACCATTTCAGAATTAGCTAAAGCCAATAATATCACCAATTACAACCTGATTCATGTGGGCCAAGTACTCACCATTCCTGGGAAAACAACAACGCCTCCCGCTTCGTCCGTTAACTATACCGTTAAAGCCGGGGATACTCTTTACAGCATAGCTAGTAAATACAACACCACAGTTGCTAAAATAGCCGCAGCCAATAATATCTCTAATGTCAATGCAATCGCTGTAGGACAAGTATTGGTGATCCCACAATAATCTCTCTACACATGATATTGACTTACTTTAAAAGAAGCTGGAATTCACTTTTCCAGCTTCTTTTTTATTTTTTCTTTTCATCCACAAGTTATTCGGTTAGCAAATATATTCACCTTAAAAATTTCTTCGAATTTCAAGACATATGAACATTTGTACCTATTTTATAAAATTAAAACCAATTCTATAATAGTATAGATATTCCATTTTTTATAAACAGGAGGAAGAAAATGAAGCGTTTAGTTGGGTTTTTAGTAGTTTTAGGGTTTGTACTCGGTACATTGCCGCTATCTGCATTTGCGATCAAATCGGATGAGGCTGAATTTAATGCGTTTTTAGTAGAAATCAATTGGGATAAGCAAGATTATCTAGACTACTTAGAAAGTAAAGACTGGTCTTTAGATGAGTTTGAAACGATTGATGAGTTAGGGACACCTTTAACTGAAAAAGGTATTCAGCTTTTAACAGAAAAATTAAACCTGACTCGCACAGAATTAAATGAGTTACTTTATGAATACGGTGACCTTGAGTATGGCGAAGATGTTCTCGACGGTGTCTACTTGATCTTCATTGAAGATGTTGAGTACTTTAGTGAGTTTTATCTAGATGACTACACAGGTACACCGATTGACGCTTTAAACCTACAGGAATTGATGGATGACTTTGGCTTTGCATCAGAAAAAGAGTTAGAAGATTTTTTACAAGGTTATTCTGATTCCCTAGAAAACTACGACTTTATCGAAGAGTTAGAAGACTCCCTTCTTTTTTATACAGAAATGGATGATTACGAGTTAGATTTCAACGGTCTTTTCACTGAACTTGGGTTGACTGAAGAAGAAGTAGAAAGATTAATTGCCCATTTAGAAACATTGAATTATGAAGACCCTGCATTTGAAGAACAACTAACACAATTAAGTGATCGCATGATGGCTATCGGTGATTTTGAGACAGCTGACGAATTAACAGCAGAACAAATTGCTGAGATGATGGATGTTTATAATGACATGATTAACTTGTTTGAACTAAAAACAACTTACTTTTTTGTAAAAGATGGCGTAAAAAAACCTGTTTCATTAGCTACATTAATGACGCTTCAATCAACTGAAGGTGCAGACTTATTAATTGAGATTTACAACCTTAAAGATGTATTTTTAGCTGATGTTTTGTTGACTGCCGATATGTTTGGGTCTGATCTAATTGTTGATACAGGAAAAGACTTAGGAGCTGTAGAAACAATTATTTCAACTCCGACTGTGATACAAAAACCAACTGCATCTGCACCGAGTACAACACAAACAGTAAAAGGTGGCAAATTACCAGTTACTGCTTCTAATTTTGTACCTACTTTACTTTTTGGACTGACTTTACTTTTAAGTGGGGTTGTTTTATTCCGCCGTTTGAAAGCTGAAAAAATTTAATGATGAACGACCAACTAAAAAAAAGAAGAAGCAAAAAACCGCTTCTTCTTTTTCTATCGATTACCTTGGTTATTTCCGGTTTATGGTTTAGCACTTCGAGCACAGCAACTTTCATCAAAGGTTATATGCTTTATAAAACAGGAAATGTTGAAGCTAAAGATTTTAGCAGCAAGCCTGAGTCTCCACGACTTGATATTGATGAGAAACACACAAAAAATGACTTGCTCAATCTTGAGTATCCTCAAAAACCCGAAGTTGGCGAGTTGATGGGAGAACTACTTATTCCAAAGCTCGAAGCCAGCCTACCGATTATTCACGGAACAGATGAGGATGAGTTAGAAAAAGGTGTGGGGCATTTTGCACAAAGTGTACTGCCCGGTGAAAATGACAATTCCGTATTGTCTGGACACCGCGATACGGTCTTCCGCGAACTAGGTAAAGTCGGAAAAGGCGACCTTTTAACTGTCAAAACTTATTCAGGTACTTTCACTTATAAAGTACGTCAAGTTCGAATCGTCGACCAAGACGACCGAACCGTTATAGTACCAAAACCAAAAGCTACCTTAACCGTTTCTACATGCTATCCATTCGATTACATTGGATACGCTCCAGAACGTTATATATTAGTAGCTGATTTGGTTTCAAGTAAATAAAAGAGCGGTGAAGTCAACTTCACCGCTCTTTTTTCTAACTTATTTTTAGTTACGAATTTCTTTTAACTTCTAGTAGCTTTTGAACTTCATCGTATATGCGGCGACTATTATTCTGATCTTGATGCTTAATAATCCCGGTGATTTCGTATTCGAAATTCGCAAAATTGCTCTTAATTCGATCTTCAATAATGGTGACAAGCTCTTCCTCGTATGATCCAATCCCACCGATAAACGTTTCTTCAATAGGTCGCAAAATGCCTTTACGGAAAAATCTCTCTACATCAAAATGATAATAAACGACCGGTTTGTTAAGTAAAGTAAAGTCAAAGCTGACACTGCTATAGTCCGTTATCAGCAAGGCATGGTCTATCAGCAACTGCTGAACTGTCTGTGAACCCAAAGGGATAAATTTAATACGCTCATGCATATCTTCAATTTCACTTTGGAAATAATCTTGGGCACGGTAATGTGGGTAAAAGTTAATATTCACATCGTACTCTTCAAGAAGTCCAAGCAATTTTTCATTTTGGATTAAGTTTGCATAAGCCATGAAATATTCACTCTTCAAAAATTGTTCGTCCGTATTAATCCAATCACGCCATGTAGGCATCAGTAAAATGTCTTTAGGTGGATCGACTTGGATGAGATTATCAAAACGTGCCAAACCAGTTGCGACCACTTCATGATCGTCGTAACCCATTTCATCCATTACAATTACTTTCTTTTCAGGCTCAGAGCTAACAATAAACAAATCAAATGGCATATCGTAATTTTTCTTATGATATTCCACATTTTTGCGTCCTAACACTCCATGTTGAAGGAATATCTTGAGGGTTTCTTCATAGCCAAAAAACCCTTTTGCCGGCTTATAAGGCAAAATGTTTTCTAAGTCGTGTGTACCAAGTAAAACTTTAGCTTTAAAGGCAATTTCAA
Organism: Planococcus halocryophilus; assembly: GCF_001687585.2. Lineage (GTDB taxonomy): Bacteria > Bacillota > Bacilli > Bacillales_A > Planococcaceae > Planococcus > Planococcus halocryophilus. Next base: position 2,534,817 of record NZ_CP016537.2, read on the forward strand.
AATGTTTATCGGAACCAAAAATCAGTACATTCGTGAGGTGCTTAATATGTTCATACTCTGAACTGTCTTCTTCTATCACATAATAAGCTTCAATAGATGTATGCTCCTGTAACCATTTGAAAAAGACGATGCCGTTATCTTGAGCAGTATTCGCGCGCTCTCCCATTAACCAAACATTTTCATCTTTTGTTTTAGTATCTTGTGGAATTTTCACATCGTTTCTTACAGTAAATGCTTCTACTTTTACGTTATTAAAAGGAGTCGTCGTAATCATGAAATGATGTTCATCGCCGTTATCATCTAATTGTTTAATATAGCTATAATAATTATCTTTCTTGTATTGCGCTTTAGTATATCTAATTTTTTCTTTTCGGATAACATCTTGTGAATTGTTTTCAATCACTACAAACAAATCGAGAACGGTTTTATCTTTACTTTTCAGACTTATCAAATCCAAGGTATTAAAATCAACTGTGAATTCTCCAGAAATAGGCACTTGAAGTGATTCTTGAGACGCACGGTCTTCTACCATTAAATAAGCTTTGGAACCTATAAACTCTTCTATTGCACCTATCACACCTTCGACCTGGAAATCCTTTACTTCACGGATAGATTTTTTTAGTTTAGCTGGAGTCATTGCTAATCCAAGAGATAAATCTTTTCGACGATAAAATTTCAATTTAACCAACTGCGAATTTGATATCACCTTATACCGCGTCGTCGTATTTTGTAAGGTACGTTTATCTAAACTAAATCTATAAACTTTAGGTTCATCACTATGCTCAACAATGAAGAAGCGTTTTACAAATAGATTGTCCATCAAATTATTCATTGGCAAAGTGGTTTGAAAAAGACCATTTTCGTTCTTCAAGGGATAAGTTTCGAGTAGTCCACTTTTCGGCTCATCTACTTGAAGAGAATATTCCACATCTGTTACTCTATTTCCTAGTGAAAACGAAAAAAGAATTTCGGAATTTTGTTTTTCTTCTATCGAAATAAAATCAATTTCCATTGTATGTGGCTGCAATTCCAAATAAAGATAAGATTCTCTGCATAGTATTTTAAACTGGTGATGATATGAGCTAACAGACTCAGTGAAATCATTTTCCAAATATAATGAGTATAATTTATGATCTGCATAAAGAAACATTCTCCATAAACCAGCGGCCATTTCGGAAAATTCATCGAAAACAAAGAGACTTCCTTCATCTAGTCGTTTGCCCTTTAATATTCGAAATTGGAAATTATTAAAACCATAAAGTTCTATATCTCTTGATCCTTCTTTTAAAACATAAGGCAGCCGAATAGACAAAGTAAAAGCGTTGTACTTTACGGATTCAACTATTGTGCTAATCGATGTATTCATAAAATGAAAACCGGCATAGTGATTTTCAATAATAATGTTTCTCTTCACTTTGATTGATAAAATTTTTTGCCCGATTAAAATGCCTTCCTTAAAATCGTCAACTTCATATATTTCGTGTTCTGTTATCCACATCTTTTTATTGTTAATGGTTAATTGCAAACTTGAACTTGAAGTAACCAAGTTAAGAAGATGTTGGGGTATCTTTACGATTAAGCGATTATTGTGTAATACTTCACAATTTAGTCGATATTTCTCTTTATTGATTAAAAATTCAGCTTTAATAACTTTTTTAACTACAAAAAAATTAGACAACTTAAATTCAAATAATAAATTTTGTTCTTTTAGATAATATTTTTCAACAGCTACTTTTTTTACAATTTTTTTCCTCAATTCACTTAAAATTTCTTTAAAAATCATATTAGCTATTCTCCTAAAAATATTATTTTAATATTTTATTTTTGAATAGAGTTACTGTTTTCTATCACTTTTCGTCTTAACTTCTCTCTTCACGCAACCTCTATAAGAGGAATTCTAAACTGATTGACAAATTATTTCCGGTAATAATATTTTTATGACTATTTGCATTGATAGTTTTTCTCTCCTTCTAAATAAACGGGATTCATAATACTTTAAAAAATGTATAAGATATACATTCCTGCCCTACATCTATTAAATATGTTGTTTTGGATGTCGTAATATCTATTAGCACCTAGATAAATATATCTAGAGGAAATCCATTATGGAATGGACTCTCATTTTTATTTCCTGAATTTATTAGCCATAGACTTTAAATAGAAGTTGATAAACGTTATGCCATCGATTTTGTTAAGTCAATTAAATTTGTACTATATTAACAAATGGTTGAAGTTATCTCTTTCTGACACTAGTAAATAAACCAACTATGGTTCTCTTGTACGTTTTATAACTTCACCACATTTTGGTTACTTTAATTCTATTTCAAGATAAAAAAGTTATTTGAACATACATCAATCCAAATTCACCACCTTTTGGGACGGCTCTATTGCTCTAAAATTCTGCAAAAAGATAATTATCTAATTATTCAGTTAATTATACCGCATTAAATATAATTCGTCACAACAAAATGTGTTTTTTTATTGATACCAAAAAACCGCCTATCAGCATAAGCTGATAGGCGGTTTTTTTGGTACCTACACTTTATTCTTTATTCACAATATCCGAAACATAGTAAAAACCATATTCGTCCATCACAATGGTATAGGTTTTGCTGCGTTCTTGGACAGACCAATTACCTTCTCCATCATTAAAATCAAAAGCTTCTTCTGTGTGGACAACTGCATAGTCGTCAAAAATCTCTATGCTGGAAATGTCTAGCTTTGTAAAGTTGAATTCCATTCCCTTACCTGTGATATCAGTAATATACTCGGAAATACCATTATAAATATCGCTTTGGTAGACCAGTAAGTTTTGTACATAGAAAAAGTCTTTTTCTTTTAATGCCGTTTCGTAATAATAACGGAAATCTCCGATAAACTCGCTTAAATTGGCTTCGTCAAATTTCATTTCCAAATCAATATCGTATTCATAATCTTCATCTTCATAGCTATCGAAATCATCATATACATTAAATACGGCAGCGACTTCGTCTGCCGACATAGGATTTGTTACCCATTTGGATAATTGTTCATGCATCGAATACAATGGAATTGAAAAACCGATTGTATCGCCTTCTTCAATAACCAATGAGTTGATCCCGATGACTTTTCCAGTTGTTGCATCAACTAAAGGTCCACCACTGCTTCCTGGCGCAATTTTAGCATCGATTTGGTAAATATCTTCATACGTAAATTCTTGGTAAAAGTCACGGTCAATTCCAGTTAAATAACCAATTGATGCCGTGTTTTCTAGACCAGCTGGACTACCAAGGGCGATAACTTCCGTTCCGACATCGGTCTTGCCCATTTCAGCTTCTAGTGGCGTGATGCCTTCGAATGCTTCGACGTGAATCAATGCAATATCCGATTCACCAGAAATTCCGACCACTGTACCCGGATGATCTTGTCCGTTAATGTTGCGAACTACCACATCCGTATACCCTGCTACTGCATGAGCGTTTGTTACGACCATTCCCGTATCTGAAAACAAGAATCCTGAACCTTGTCCACCTTCTGTTAATACAGTATAAACTTTTTGTTGTACTTCCTTAATAATTGCTGTTTTTTCTTTTTTCTTCGGCTCTATTTTTTCTTCTTGTTCAGAAGGTGGCACGACGTTTTCTACTTTAGTTACCGTTCCCACTGTTGGTTCTTCAGCTGGCACGGTTTCTTCAGGTTCTTCGATTTTTTCTGGTTCTTCTGGTTCTTCCGGTTCTTCTGTTACTTCCGGCATCTCTGGTTTTGTTTCTTCTTGTTTAGGTGGTTCTGCATTATCGCTCATTAATTGAGCAGACCCAATGCCTACGCCGAGCAAAGTTAACACTAAAATAATGGCGTACGTAAGGTTACGCTTTTTGTGCTTTTTATTTCTAGTCTGTATAAGTGAATGCCCACAATCTTTACAGTATTTTGAGCCCTCAACGTTTTCAGCTCCACATTTATTGCATTTCATAGTTGTACCTCCTTGATGATCTAGCATAAAGTTCTTTATTTTCTTCCATTATAAACCTTATAACGTCAAACAACTACTCAGGGTTGCAAGATGTAATGAAGTCTTCGCATTTGTAATAAATCTATGTATTCAGAACATATTTTTATCAAATAAATCAAAATAACGCGATAGAATAAAAATAATATGTGAAATTCCAATAATTTTATCTACTTTAATCTTCCATAAAGTGATATAATCGATTCAGTAAAATGATAATTTTTAGGAGATGATAGTTTGAAAGAGTTTTTAGACGTTTTTAAAAAGACCTTGGATTTCAAAAGCAGATCGCGCCGTAAAGAATACTGGATGTTCATCTTATTTACCAGTATTATTTCAATTGTTTTATCCATCATTGAAATTGCACTAAGTTTAGAAATTGCACCAAACCTTGGACTTTTAAGCACCATTTTTACGCTTATAATTTTAATTCCAAGTTTATCAGTTACAGTTCGCCGCTTACACGATATTGGCCGTACCGGCTGGTGGCTATTGCTTAGCTTTATCCCGATTCTTGGATGGATTGCTTTATTCGTATTTACATTACTAGATAGCGAATCTGGCAGCAATAAATACGGTTCAAATCCAAAAGAATTTGAACACGACTTCAAGCCAGTCAATAACTGAAAACATAAATACACCGCAATCGTTGAAAAGACGATTGCGGTGTATTTTTATTTCACATCAATTTCCTGTAATGTTTTTTGAACTGTTACTAATTGTTCAAATTGATTTGTTAAGGTCATTGGTTCTATTTCTCGCGAGATGGTAGTTGTATCTTGTATTAACCCATTCAAGATCGATTGATAATGCTTGTATTGATCAAAGCTTATAGTATTCTTCCCGTCTATTTGCGTACTCAAAATGAGTAGTTCTTCATCTAGCTCCATTAATTGATTTTCATAAGGAATTAGTATTTCACCCATCTCATAAGATGCTGGAGAGTCTTTTATTTGATCAGTTTGTGTGTTTAGTTGCGTCATCCAAACAAATCCCATAGCTAGAATGAAAATAGATGTTTTCAAGAACAAAGTCTTCAACTATTTTTCCTCCTTCAAATGATTAGTCGTTACATCTAGCTTAACTCATCCACTAAATGCCGTCCCTTCTCCTTTGAAGTCTTTAGAATTTCTTAATCCCTGATTTACAATCGATTTATCGCGCCATAGTTTTCGCCATTGAATTTCGGAGTATTTGTAGAAATGTATCGAGCTCCTGTTTTGTTGTATTTCTTGAAATTGATAGTCGGATAAATTTCCGAGCAGCATCTTGCGCTATCCCTATAGCACTCATTGCAGACATCGCTTCACCAGCGCCAATCTTACAGGCAGTTCCTGTTGAAATAGCCACCTGATGGCGATTACATTCGAGCATCATCCACTGCCCTTCTACATGAGGTAATAAAATCCCTAAAATAAATGGCGATTTTTTAACACTCTTTCCTATCATCTCAACATCATCTGGTAGGTGTTCTTTTAAATAAGACTGAAGATTTTCAGCATGCTGAAAGACTTGCTTCTGCTCAGACATGGCTTCTTTTGTAGCAATAGTTGCCGATACGATCGCTGGGACGTCTATCGTTCCAGCGCGAAAGCCTTGCTGATGTACAGTTCCCTCATAAGTCGACTCCCAGTGGATGCTAGGGTCTAGCCAGACGATGCCGACTCCCTTTGGCCCACCGATTTTATGTCCTGAACAAACGGCACTCGTAACACCTAAACTAGCCAAATCTAACGGTATTTTACCGACTGCTTGGACAATATCACAATGAAAAGGAACAGCAGTCATTTTCGCAAAAGCAGCACATTTTGCTATTGGCTGAATGGCTCCCATTTCTGAGTTGACCAACTGAATGACCACTAAAGCCGTTTGATCCGTAATCATTTTTTTGTATTCCTCCAACTCAAGAACTCCATCTTTATCAACTGGCACATAACGAATTCGGTACCCTTCTTTCTCTAACTCATTCAAGGTCGTCAGCACAGAAGCATGTTCAAGTTGCGTGGTAACAATTTCCCGTTTCCCACCTTTTCTTCCACGCAGCAAAGATCGAATCGCCAATTGGTTTCCCTCTGATGCATTGCCGGTAAAATACATCCCTTCTCCTCGTACATTGAGCAATTCCCCCCACATTCGCCGGCACGACTCATATAGCCTCAAAGCATCTGAGCCATTATCATGCAAACTTTGCGTATTTCCAAAAACCTCTCTAGCTGCAGTGACATAAGCTTCAATAGCAGATTCCCGCATAGGAGCTGTTGCTGCATAATCCAAATAAATTGCCATTTCTCCATCATTTCCTTCACATACTATATTTTAATCTTGTAATCACTTTAGCTTTATGTCATTAATAGTGTCAAGACACTTGTAAAGTTGGTGTAAACTTATGTTTGATGTTTGTATAATCGGAGGCGGAATCGCGGGACTAATGTTAGCTCATTGTCTTCCTTCTTCTTTGTCTATCGCCGTGCTTACAAAAGAAGATTCATTTTCAAGTAATACGGCTCTAGCACAAGGAGGGATTGCTGCGAGTATTGGTCCCGGAGACCACCCGACTAGTCATGCCACAGATACATTATTCGCAAGCGCTGGTCATGCAGATGCTGAACGTGTAAAACTTTTAACAACTGAAGGACTAGCCATAATCGAAAGCTTGTTATCACGAGGGTTACCGTTTGATGCCAATCAAGCAGGGCTCCCGCTCCTTGGTCGAGAAGCGGCACATTCCACAAAACGAATTCTTCATGCAGGCGGTGATCAAACAGGAAAAATGTTCTTGCAATATTTCTTAGCCGTAACAGATGATCACGTTAAACGCCTGCCTTACAATTCTGTTCTTGAACTCGTGTTAAGAGATGGCCAATGTGTTGGCGTCTGTGTAGAAGACGGACAAGGCAATCGCTCTATTATTCAAGATCATCATATCGTATTGGCGACTGGTGGTATCGGTCAATTGTATAGCCAAACTTCCAATTCTTCAGTCGCTACAGGAGATGGCTTATCGCTAGCCTTTCATGCAGGTGCCGTCTTAGAAGATTTGGAATTTGTCCAGTTCCATCCCACCGTCTTAACTCTTAATGGCAAATCTCATGGATTGATATCCGAAGCAGTCCGTGGCGAAGGAGCTTGGCTTGTCAATGCCGATGGACAACGGATCATGACAGGTGTTCACCCCTTAATGGAACTCGCACCACGAGACATAGTTGCTCGTGCTATTGAATGGCATTGGCAGCAAAAAGGACCTGTCTTTCTAGATGCTCGAAAAATTCAGCAGTTCAAGTCAAAATTTCCTTCGATTTTTACAAATTGTCATAATCTACATATCAATCCTGGACAAGATTTGATTCCTGTTAGACCTGGTGCTCACTTCCATATGGGAGGAGTTCAGACCGACGAATGGGGAGCAACAACGGTTCCTCGTCTATATGCCATCGGAGAAGTGGCTTCGACTGGTGTGCACGGGGCAAATCGACTAGCCAGCAATTCCTTGCTTGAAGGCTTGGTGTTCGCTAAACGTTTAGCCAGCAAATTACTAAGTATCGGTTTTAATTTTAAAGAAAAAGAAATTCATTTAGCCGAAGTGACAAAAGAATTCGCTTTGCCTGCTAATCTGCAAGTGCGCATGACAAAGCTAGTGGGGATTTTAAGAGAAGTAGACAAACTACAAAAATTCAATACCGATTTCCCTCTTCGCTGGTTTGATTTACAGCATTATTCTAGTCTACATATCAAGGATATTCACCGGTATACTGCTTGCAGTTTGATCGCCAAAGCTGCCTTGCTGCGAGACGAAAGCCGCGGCGCCCATTATCGTAGAGATACACCAGAGACTTCTGAACAGTGGACTGGTAAAACAGTCGAATTGTCTTTAGCCGGCTACACATTTGGTGAGCGTCTATTAAAATACAAGGAGAGCATGTCATGAATCGCTTAAAAGCTGAAGATGCTATCAAAAATTTTTTATTAGAGGATATTGGAGATCGGGATTTGTCATCTATACTATTCAGTCCGGAAGATTGGGGTGAAGCAATTGTTCGTTTGAAACAAGATGGAGTTATCGCTGGCCTCCAATGTTTTCAATGGGGATACAATTTATTAGATCCTGCAGTTACAGTAGAATTTTTCAAAAAAGATGGCGATTGGGTAAAATCCGGCGAAGCTATCGTTCGCATAGAAGGACCTATAGCAGTGTTATTAGCCGGAGAGCGAGTGCTTTTAAATCTGGTACAACGCATGAGTGCAATTGCGACATTGACTGCAAAATGTGTAGAAGCTTTAAACGCTCCCCACACACGCATTAGCGATACAAGAAAAACCACACCTGGACTGCGAATGTTTGAAAAATATGCAGTGCGGACCGGTGGCGGCTTTAATCATCGGAATGGGCTATACGATGCTGTGATGCTAAAAGATAACCATATCGCCGCTGCTGGATCTATCCGTCAAGCCGTAAAAAAAGTACGCGATCAATTGGGACATATGACCATGATTGAAGTTGAAGTTGAAAACTTAGCTCAGTTACAAGAAGCTATTGAGGCACGTCCTGACGTCATTATGTTTGACAATCAAACACCAAAAACGCTAGCCGAATGGGCAAAGCTCGTGCCAGAATCAATGCGGACAGAAGCTTCTGGTGGCATTGGATTAGAAAATTTAGCTACTTATCGTCATACAGGCGTCGATGTGATTTCTATCGGCGCATTAACTCACAGTGTTCATAACCTTGATATCAGCATGAACCTGACTATTTCACATAAGGAGGCAATTTATCAATGACTCTATTTCTAAAAGAATTACAGCAAGCAGAGGGTATGCCCGCTTCATACTTACAAGCGACAACTGAAGAGCTGCATGCACGTGCAAAACATGCTCGCGCGAAACTCGGAGATCGTTTATACATACTCGGTCATCATTACCAGAAAGACGAGGTCATCCGTTACGCTGATGTGACAGGCGACTCGCTTCAACTCTCTCAAATTGCCGGACAACAAACAGCCGATTACATTATTTTTTGTGGTGTTCATTTCATGGCAGAAACCGCAGATATCCTGACAAACTCTGACCAAGCGGTGATTTTGCCCGATATGCGCGCCGGTTGTTCCATGGCAGATATGGCCAATATTGATCAAACGGAACGGGCTTGGGTACAGCTGCAAGAATTTTTCGGCGATACGATTGTACCGTTAACTTACGTCAATTCAACAGCAGCGATTAAAGCGTTTGTTGGGCGCAACGGCGGAGCAACCGTCACTTCTTCTAACGCTGAGCCGATGGTGCGTTGGGCTTTGACGCAAAAGCAGCGCATGCTGTTTTTGCCAGACCAACATCTTGGACGCAACACAGCCGTGAAATTAGGCATTCCGCTCGAACAAATGGCCATTTGGGATCCGATAAAACAAAAACTTGAAGCGCAATGTCCGCTAGAAGACATCCAAGTTATTTTGTGGAAAGGCCATTGTTCTGTACACATGAATTTTTTACCGAAACACATTGACAACTTACGGCAAAATGAGCCTGACCGCCACATCTTGGTGCATCCGGAATGTACATATGAAGTGGTTAGCCAATCTGATTTTGCTGGATCGACAAAATACATTATTGATATGATTCGAGCGGCTGAGCCTGGGTCCAAATGGGCAATCGGTACCGAGATGAATTTGGTAAACCGACTGATTGCAGATCACCCAGATCTTGATATCGTGTCGTTAAACCCTTTTATGTGTCCTTGTCTAACAATGAACCGCATTGATTTGCCTCATTTAACATGGGCTCTCGAAGAATTAGTAAATGGACGTGTTATTAACCGCATTCAAGTTGAGGCGCAAACGGCGATTGAAGCAAAATTGGCGTTGGAAAAAATGATGTAACTTAAAGAAGGCGTTGCGCCTTCTTTTTTATTTGTGCGAGGTGCGGAGTTTGCCTCTCGAGGTGCGCTCTTTGACTCCTGAGGTGCGGTCTTTGACTCCCGAGGTGCGGAATGTACCTCCCGAGGTGCGCTCTTCTCGATTTGAGGTGCGGTTCCACCCATTTCACACAAAAAAGCCATTCCCCAAAAGGAATGGCTTCATCTATTTATTAAGAACGAGTCATTCGACGACCTTGTCCATCGTAGGCAATTTGATTTTTAGAGCGTTTTTCTTTTTCTTCAATTTCCCGGAAGCGGTTTTCAATCGCTGCTGAAACCAATCCAAGAACCGTCCCAAAAGCAGCTCCTGCAGCCACTTCTACAGGTTGATGACCCAGTAATTCTTTTAAATCTTTTTCGCGTTCAACAAATTCAAAACTCGGAAATTCTCCCGAGAACTTCACAAAGCTGTCTTCTAGTTCATTGACCAGTCGCGCGATTTCTCCTGTATGGCGACGTATTCCTTGTGCGTCGTACATAACGATGACGCCAAACACAATTGCAAGTGCCGTTTCTGTATGACGCGCACCTTTATTAGCAGCCACATATGCCGCAAGCGCTGATACACCGGCTGAGTGAGAGCTTGGCATGCCACCTGTTGTAAAGGCTTGTCGCCAATCCCAATTCCCCGTTACGGTTTTATGTGTCACGATTTTCAATGCTTGTGCCACACCGATTGCTCCTAAAGAGGTAATCATTCCTCTATTCATCTTTCTCATCTGTTCGTCCCCCAGTTATCAGTTTGACAACTTGCTGCTGTCATTCAATATACTTCTTTACCCATTCTTACAAAAGAATATGTATATTCGAATAAAAAAAGGAATTTTTTCACCCTCTACTTTAAGGTTTCCATCTTTTCGCCCAACCATTCAAAAAGAACTTTCACTTTTGGTTGCGGAATTTTATTGTATTGATCGCCTATACTAACTTCAAACGAGCAGCCTTGTTTTTCTTTGCGCAAATAGCCGGTAACTCCTAAATTCATTATTTCCTGTGCTTGCGCTAGTATCGGCGAGACTTGTTCAGGTGTTTTATCAAAGTGCACATGGAACATATTGGTGACAGGCACTTTAGGCACAGTGAAAATTCCCTTGCATGAATTAAAATACAAAGCCAACTCTTTCGCTTGCATGTAATAATCTCCCATGCGATTTTTGCGTTGCGCAAAATACGCATCCGCACTCAAAATATACGGATACAAGGAAATTAAATCACCACCATGACGTTTTTTCCAAATTTTTGATTGGGCTATAAAATCTTGATCGCCCGCTAAAATAGCCCCCGCAATACCGCCGATTCCTTTGTACATCGACAAATACACCGAATCGAATAAACCACAAATTTCTTTTATGGTTTTCTCATAGTACGGAAGACACTCTAAAATTCGCGCACCGTCCAAATGAAGCTTGATCTCTTTTTCTCGGCAATACCTTGAAATGGCTTCAAGCGTTTCAAAACTGGGCAGCTGCCCTCCAATTTCACGCTGGGGCAATTCCAGCAACACACACGCAACATCTTCGCTCATCGAAGTGACGTCTTCTAATTCAATTACGCGATCTTCAGTTGCTAATAAAATCGATTGAATGCCATGTAATTCTTTTAAGCCATCTTCTTCGTGGATTTCCAAATGACTTAAAGGATGATAAGCGACTTTTTTCAAATCTTTTTCATCACACCAAATTCGTAAAGCAATTTGTTGCGCCATCGTGCCGCTCGGGAAAAACACGGCCGCTTCTTTCCCTAAAAAATCGGCCATTTGTTTTTGAAAATCTTCGATCACAGAACCTTGTCCATATTTATCACTGTTGACTTTTCCATCAATCGACTCGAAAGCATTTTTCAAAACCGCTACATTTCTTGGGCCATGCCCTGCCAATTGTTGAGTTGTTTGTTCGTAGCTCTTCAATAATTCATTTTGCCTCATGGTATTGGCTCCTCTAATAGTCTGACTATTTCCAACTAACTATACCACGAATTTGAACCATGCAAGTCCTTATCAATGGGCTCTTCACACAAAAAATCCTGCCCAAAGTCAATTACAGACAATGGACAGGATTGATTTTAATTAGTTTAAGCTTTGAGAAGATACGTCAACCGGATGCGTTGCTTCATAAAGCAAGCCTTCCAATTCAGCACGGTACTCTTCAGTTTGTTCTTCGCTCCATACGAGCGTTTTGCTCATATAAGCGATGACATTTTCTTTATGTGCATGTACCCAATGAATATCAAAGAACAACGCACCTGTACGACGGATAAAGAAATCGATTGGTTTGTACGCTGATTCGTATTCCATTGAATAACGCAACATCGCATAAACAATCGGATCGAGTCCAGCTTCTGCTGCAGCATCTAACCCTTGTAAATAGAAATGTAGGACTTTATCAACGTTTGAACCATAACGACTGACAAGCATATCCATTGCGTCAGCCGTCAGTCCCATGCTAGCCGCTTGGTGAATACGGTCAGCTCTGAACGTTTTTAGACCTTTTGATCCGCCCACTTCGCCACCGGAAACTGGCAAGCGTTTTGTTGAGATTTTCGGATACTTAGTTCCCTGTTCTTTTTGTAATTGTTCTGCCACAAGATCGACAATGCTTTCCCCCATCTTACGGTAACCAGTCAATTTACCACCCGCAATCGAAATTAAACCAGAATCTGAAATGAAGATTTCATCTTTTCGTGAAATTTCAGATGGATCTTTTCCTTCTTCGTGAATCAGTGGACGCAATCCAGCCCAGCTTGACTCAACATCTTCTTTTGTAATTCCCACTTCAGGGAACATAAAGTCTACAGCTTCCAAGACATAAGCACGATCTTCTTCTGTCATCGTTGGGTGAGCGATATCTTGTTCGTACACTGTATCTGTTGTACCGACATAAACTTTTCCTTGGCGTGGAATTGCAAACGCCATACGGCCGTCCGGCATATCAAAGTAAATGGCTTGTTTTAATGGGAAACGACGGCCATCAAACACTAAGTGAATGCCTTTCGTCAATTGCAAAGTTTTACCGAATTTCGAATGGTCTTTGTCGCGCAATGTATCAACCCACGGACCAGCCGCATTGACAATTTTTTTCGCAAACACTTCATGAATGGTGCCATCAATCTGATCTTCGACACGTACGCCAACTGCTTTGCCATTGTCGTAAATAAAGCTTTTCACTTTTGCATAGTTCATCGCCATTGCGCCTTTTTCGATCGCTTTCTTCATCACTTCCATCGTTAAACGCGCATCATCTGTTTTGTATTCTACGTAATAGCCTCCGCCTTTAAGTTCTTTTTTCTTCAATAAAGGCTCGCGACGCAATGTTTCTTCTTTACTTAACATTTTGCGGCGTTCTGATTTTTTAACACCTGCTAAAAAGTCATAAACACGAAGACCAACGTTTGTGCTGAGCGGTCCGAATGTTCCACCTTTATAAAACGGCAATAACATCCATTCAGGAGTCGTTACGTGCGGTCCGTTTTCATATACGATTTCGCGCTCTTTGCCAACTTCTGCTACCATTTTTACTTCAAATTGTTTTAAGTAACGTAAGCCCCCGTGAACCAATTTTGTTGAGCGGCTACTTGTGCCTGCAGCAAAATCTTGCATTTCAACTACCGCAATATCCATACCGCGTACAGCCGCATCTAGTGCAATTCCTGCACCTGTAATTCCGCCACCAATGACTAAAACATCTAATTGCGATTGTTTCATTTGGTCATATCGTTCATTTCTGTGCAAACTTGAAAATTTCATAAGTTCATCTACTCCTTCTTTTTTGTTTGAGATTGGACCATTCATTTCCCCACTTTGATCCGCAAAATTTTTTATGTGGAATGCGGTTAAAGCAGTTTGAAAAAAGGCTCTTTCTAACTTGTATACCCATTTTTCCAAATAAAAAGAGAGATCCAGGCACAGTTACAGAATTTTTTCTGTAAAACTGGCTTGGTCTCTCGAAGTCTCCGGCCGTATATCTCTCGTTATTAACTTGTATGTTATTTTTCGGGTTTGAATAATCGTGTTGCTGCTACCGCTTGTTTCCAGCCTTCATAAAGTTTTTCGCCATCTTCTGTCGACATGTCACGTGTAAAGGTTTTATCGACTTTCCATTGCTTAGCGATTTCTTCTTTGTCTTTCCAGAATCCAACTGCCAGTCCAGCTAAGTAAGCCGCACCAAGTGCTGTTGTTTCCTGAACAACTGGACGTTCTACCGGTACATCTAGAATATCACTTTGGAACTGCATTAACAAATCATTTGCAACTGCTCCACCATCAACACGCAAGGTTTTCAGTTCGATTCCTGCATCTTCAATCATAACATCTACAACGTCTTTTGTCTGATATGCGAGTGATTCGAGTGTTGCACGGATAAAGTGAGCTTTCGTTGTACCGCGTGTTAAGCCGAACACTGCACCACGTGCATCTGTATCCCAGTAAGGCGTTCCAAGTCCAACAAATGCGGGAACCATATATACGCCGTCTGTCGACTCAACTTCCATTGCATAGTTTTCACTCTCGGGAGCATTTTTAATGATTTTCAAACCATCACGCAACCATTGAATAGCTGAACCGGCCACGAAAATACTACCTTCAAGTGCGTATTCTACTTTGCCATCAACGCCCCAAGCCAAAGTCGTCAACAAGCCATGTTCAGATTTAACACCTTCTTCACCCGTGTTCATCAACATGAAGCAACCAGTTCCGTAAGTATTTTTCGCCATCCCTTTTTCAAAGCAAGCTTGACCGAATAAGGCAGCTTGTTGGTCACCGGCAATACCGGCAATCGGTACTTCGTGACCAAAGAAATGATAATCCACTGTGTTTGCATAAACTTCAGATGATTGATGCACTTCTGGCAACATGCTCTTCGGTACAGTAAGAATATCTAATAATTCCTGATCCCATTCTAAATCGAAAATATTATACATCAATGTACGTGATGCATTACTGTAATCTGTAACGTGTGCTTTACCACCTGACAATTTATAAACCAACCATGTGTCCATCGTTCCAAACATCAAGTCGCCATTGTCCGCTTTTTCACGTGCACCTTCAACATTATCAAGAATCCATTTCACTTTCGTTCCAGAGAAGTAAGCATCGATTAAAAGACCGGTTTTATTACGGAATAATTCGTTCAAACCTTGATCTTTTAATTCATTACAAATTCCGTCAGTTTGACGCGATTGCCAAACGATTGCTTTGTAAATCGGCTTGCCTGTATGACGATCCCAAACCACTGTTGTTTCACGTTGGTTTGTGATACCAATACCCGCAATTTGAGTTGGACTAATATCCGATTTGCGTAATACTTCTGCCATACACGCTAAAACAGATGTCCAGATTTCATTTGCATCATGCTCTACCCAGCCTGGCTTCGGAAAGAATTGCTGAAATTCCTGCTGGCCAGTTTCAACGATTTCACCATTGTGATTAAACAATACCGCACGTGAACTTGTCGTACCTTGGTCGATAGATAAAATATAGTCTTTACTCAAAATGATCTCCTCCTAATGAATTATGAAATGTTTTCTTCAATTGTATCAGCTGCTGTATGTTCTTTTTTCAATTCTACACTTGCCGCTCCAAATAATACCAGTAATAAGACGACGGTCATGATCCAAAATGGTAAATCATATGCTCCTGTGAACAACGCTTTATAAAATAACGCGCCGTATATACCACCGAAGATAGGACCGACAACTGGTATCCATGCATAAGACCAATCTGAACTACCTTTGCCTGGTATCGGCAACAATGCGTGTGCAATACGCGGACCTAAGTCACGCGCCGGGTTAATCGCGTATCCGGTAGTGCCACCAAGTGACATCCCGATTGCGACGATCAACAAACCTACGATTAACGGATTTAAGCCTTCAGTAAAGTCATTGGCACCGATAAACAGCAAACCCATAAGTAATACAGCAGTTCCGAGAATTTCGCTTACTAAGTTGGAGAAAGGACTACGGATTGCTGGACCAGTTGAAAATACTGCAAGTTTCGCACCTTTGTCTTCTGTGCGTCTCCAATGCGGTAAGTAGTTTAAGAAAACAATAACTCCACCAAGAAACGCTCCAAGAATCTGTGCTGCGATATACATTGGAACTTTAGCCCAAGGAAAATCTCCTACAGACGCAAGACCTAAAGTTACTGCTGGATTAATATGTGCTCCTGAAAAACTCCCGACTGCGTAGACAGCCATGGTAACAGCTAGACCCCATGCAAGCGTTATCAAAACCCAACCGCCATTTTCTGCTTTAGAGTCTTTTAATACCGCCCCTGCGACTACACCTCCACCAAAAATAATTAAAATCATCGTACCAATTACTTCTGCTAAAAACTCCGTCATCGTTTTGCACCCCTTTGTTTTTTTTCGTTTAAGAACCATCTCGAAAAGTATAAAAAGACCCACACTGAACCAGCCACTCTTTTGTTAAAAGCGCTCTTTTCAGTGCAGGTCTCCATTTCTCCAACACAGTTCTTAACTTGTAAGTCTAAGTTATCAGTTAATGAAAACGCTGTCAACAGTTATTTTACAATTCCCAAAGTTCTGGTTGTGATGTTGAAATCGCTTTAGCTCCCCCGTCGTAAGCAAGTTGAATATCTTCTTTCGTTCGAATCAATCCACCGGCAATAACCGGTATACCCGTCTTATCGAAAACTTCTTTAATAACGGATGGAATAATCCCAGGCAATATTTCAATATAATCAGGCTTTACTTGGTTAATCAACTTAATATTTTGTTCTAGTGCCTGACTATCGAGTAAAAACAATCGCTGAATTGTCATCAAATTATTTTTCTTCGCTAATGAAATGACATTGCTTCTTGTCGAAACAATTCCATCTGGTTTGACTTCTCTCACTAAATACTCAAATCCATAAGCATCCGCTTTTAACCCTTGAATTAAATCGACATGAAGAATCACTTTCTTTCCAGCTTTTTTCGCAACTTGCACCAATTGCTTTAATTGCGATAAACGCGTTTCCAAAAAGATAATATATTCATGATTACTATCGAGCAAACGTTCAAATTCTTTCATATTGCGCAATACAGGTAAAACGCCAGTTAGCTCATGCACCGAATTCCCTCCTCTAATTACTCCATATTCACAGCCCAAACTGCTTCCCATTCCATAATTTGATACGCTCTTGCCCCTTCAACCACATACGGATCCATATTGACTGAGGTCATGCAATCTTCATAAGATTTCGCTTTATAAATAACCATGCCACCAGAGCCGTCCGTAAACTTCCCGTTCGCAACGACTCTTCCACTATTGCGCATTTTTTCCAAGAACGAAAGGTGTTGCTCCCGGAAATCTCGACTTTTGTCACTGTCTTTCATTGGCAATAGCACCACAAAGTATTTCATGATCCCGTCCCCCTTTCATCTATTATAGTGAGCTCGTTTGAAAATGTCTGTTGTTGTTGTGAATTTCGTTTAAAGTACGTTTATGAATTCCAGTTTCTGGACATACTGTCCGGTTCAGCTCAATTACTGTCCAATTTTGTGAAATACTGTCCAATCGACCTCCCTTACTGTCCAAATCACATCAAATACTGTCCGCATCCCATTTCCTATAGCGGAAAGCGCAACCTTGCGCTTTCCCGGTCTTCGGTAATAATGGTTTTGAATTTTAAGAAGGAAGAATATGGGAATACCGTACGATTTCTTTTGAATACTGTCCGATTCGGATGAAATATTGTCTATTTCTCATCATTTACTGTCGAAACAGTATAAACTAGAGTTAAACAAACATCTTCTTAAAGGAGTGAACTACCCATGCGGATGACAAAAAAAGGACCTATTTACCAATTAACTTTCTTACCAAAATTACTCCCGATCAATTGCTATATTATCGATGAAGAAACTGAATTGACCTTAGTAGATGCTGCACTGGGCCTTAACGCAAAACAGATTTTATTATCGATTCGTGTAATGCAAAAACCATTAACTCAAATCATTATCACCCACGCCCATATGGACCATCTCGGCGCACTTGATGCCATTAAAAGCGAATGGCCAGATGCCGTGGTCAGTATATCCTCACGTGACTCTCGTTTGCTCAAAGGGGATATTCACACTCTTCCAGGCGAACCCGACTCACCAATTAAAGGTAGTGTGCCCACAAATATCAACACACAGCCGGATCGCTTGCTTGAAGAAGGTGACCGGATTGGTTCGCTTGAAGTGGTGAATACACCTGGGCATACACCTGGTTCGATTTCGTTGCTCGATACACGCAATCGTTTTCTCATTGCGGGAGATGCCCTTCAAACACAAGGTGGCATTGCCGTTTCTGGCACATTCAAAGCGTTATTCCCCTTTCCTGCATTCGCTACATGGAACAAAAAAACAGCACTGGAAAGCGCCAAAAAAATCAAAAACTTACATCCACAATTATTAGCGGTTGGCCATGGGAAAATGATTGCTAATCCACTGAAAGCTATCGAATTGGCAATTTTGGAAAGCGAAAAAAGGAATTGGCAATAACAGCTTAAGCAAAATTAATCTTCTATTCATTAGAAAAAGAATGTTCTATTATTCCAAAACAAAGTTTGCTATGATTGTAAATGGAAATAAAATTCTAAAAAAGTTTAAATTTTGCAATAGACTAGGAGTTTCAGAAATGCCTGAAGAATTTTTCTCGAATTTAAAAACGTTTATTAAACCTCAATGGAAAACTGCTTTTTTATCGGCGTTAATCATTGGTTTTTTATGTCATACATTTGTATTTACCAATATTCTACCCAATCATGATAGTTTGGTTAATATGCATAGCCCTCAGTTGAAAGGAGATTCGGGACGCTTTTTCCTGTCCCCATTCAGTGGAATTAGTTCTTATTTCGACTTACCTTGGATTAACGGCATCCTCTCCATTCTGTACTTATCCCTGACAGCTGTAATTCTCACAGAATTATTCGAGTTAAAAAAAACTTTTTCAATTTTTGCGATTAGTAGCTTGCTGATGACTTTTCCCACGGTCGCTTCTACTTTTTCTTATATTTTCACTGCAGATGGCTACATGTTTGGCACATTGCTGACCGTTACAGCCCTTCTCATGACCAAAAAATACAAGTACGGATTTATACTTGGTTCTATCTTTTTTTATATGGGTGTCGGTGTCTATCAAGCCAATTTCCCCTTTCTTTCGACGCTGATACTCGTCTTCTTAATCACTGAAATTATAGGAAGAAAAATTACATACTTGCAATTGAGAAGTTATCTTCTACGTTTTTTTGCTTTAGGCGCTACCGGAATGGGATTGTATGTCATCAACTTTAAGCTTTATACCCGTATTTTCGCCGGAAACATGACCAGCTATCAGGGGCTAGATTCTGCAGGGAAAAATAGCAATTCCATTTCCGAATATTTCAATCAAATCACGGATTCTTTTATGCATTTTTTCTTCCGAGGATTTATCACAGATTTGCCAATCAATTTATTTGAATGGTTAAACGTCGCCCTGTTCGTGTTGATTGCTCTAGGTTTTGTTTTGATTATGATTCAAAATCGCTGTTTTACTCACATAGCCATGGCTAGTTTCGCTTTTTTCTTATTGCTACTCCTGCCATTATCAGCATATATTTTGTACTTCATATCCGTTGATGTAAACTATCACATGTTAATGGTACTAGCCCTTGTCAGTTTTTACATGCTCCCTGTTCTTTTTTATGAACATCTCTCTATCCCAACTATTTTCGCAAAATGTTTTTCCTGGTTAGCGGTCGCAACTATTTTTGCCACCATCTTTAACTTTGCTCTCATTTCAAATATCGCTTACTTAAACATGGAGTTGAAATACGAAAAATCAACAGCATTCGTTAATCGACTCATTAGTAGAGTAGAACAAACCGAAGGAGTGACATCCGAATCTAAACTTGCATTAATTGGGCGCGTTCAATTAGGTTCGTCATTGAGTACAGAAACCGTTCCGGAGAGTATACCGAAAATGACCGGTCCTCTAGGAGATAGCATTATTCCATTGCCTTATCATTACAATGCCATGATGAGAGATTATTTTGGTATCACTTATCAATTTATTTCTGAACAGCAACGCGAAGAAATTGCAGCTTCTGATTGGTTTGTAGAAATGGAGCCATGGCCATCACCAAATGCGATTCGTGTCATTAATGACATTGTCGTAGTGAAACTACAAAAATAAGGGAAGACCAATTAGTGGGAGTGTATCTCCACTAATTGGTCTTCTGCTTTTCTCGCTGCCCTTTTCCTGTTTCCATTAGTAATTTTGAGCTATAATAAAGGAAATAAACTAAGGAGGAGTGACAATGGATACGGAGACAAAACTGAAACAGTGGCAGCAGGCTGAACTAATAGATCAAGACACGGCTGAACGTATTTTAGCGTTTGAAAAGCATCAGCCGGCTCCTAAAAAGCTACCTTTGCTTTTGATGATCGGTTTGATTTTCTTTGCGCTTGCTGTGTTTAGCTTTATCGCAGCCAATTGGCAGTCAATACCGGATATAGCAAAAGTATTGCTTATGCTGTCATTAATGTGGCTGTTTTACATCATCGCTTATTTTTCCGAAAAGAAAAATTTTGGCTATCCACTCTTATTCAGGGTTATCGGTCTTGCAATGTTTGGTGCAACTTTACTGACAGCTGCTCAGACTTTCCATTTTCCACTCGCGAACTCCGTTTTGCCATGGGCTATGTTTATAGCAGCGCTTGCTCATTATTTTTACTGGCGGCATCTCATCTATTCACTCATCGGATTTTTCTTTGGTGGATCTGTTTTAATGTCGTTCTTACCTAATATCGGTTGGGTAGAATGGGGTATTTTTATCGCCGTTACATTTGGCTGGTTTTATTTCAGCAAAAATTTTGCATCTACTGCATTTAGTTGGATACTATTATTCGCTTCTGGCTTTATGTTATGGGGACTAGTAGATTACGACAGTGTTCTTTGGCCAATCTGGACTTTGTTCGCGCTTGTCTTACTTCTTTTTATTGCTCCTGAAAATAAACAGCAAATGATTCGACCGCTTTATTTAATTACAGCGGGATTATTACTTATCGTATATTTAGCAATTCGCGGCCAAACATTTATCAGTATAATAGATGAAAGCCATTGGGCTGAAGCAATCGCATTATCCATAGTGGCAGTTGGCGTGCTCCTCATCAGTTATTTCAAATTCCGCGCTCTCATGTGGATAGCAATTCCTGGGGTCATTGGATTGCTCCTTTTTGACGAAACAGCCATTGGACTTGCAGTTATTGCTGAGCTAAGCGGGCTTGCTTATTTAATTATCGCGCAGCGGCAAAATGAAAAGCTGGGATTAGGCTTTGTTTATTTTATCGTTGTCCAATTTGTGATTTACATTATTTACGCTTGGGAACGTCTCGACATGTCTCTCTTCTTCCTTATCGGCGCTATACTATTGTTTCTGCTATCAGGAGCAGCCTGGTGGATTAATCGTAGGAAAGAAGGTGTGAAGCCATGAAAGCCTGGCTCTTTCCGATTATTCAAACCGTATTTGTTGTGATACTACTCGTAAGCTATTATGCGGCCTCGTGGTTCGGCGAACAATATATATTAAGAGCAGAACCTTTCGATCCGTTCGATCCTTTTTATGGGGAGTATGTCATGTTACAATATCCAGACTTGAAGTCTCCTTCTACCACCGATGACAGTTCCATTTACTTCACGTTAAAAACTGAGGAAGATGGTTATGCCATTCTTGACCGCGTTGAGACTGATCCGTTCTTTGGCGCTATTGAGGGCTATGTGTATGACAATCGCGTCACAGCACCCCAATTAGAGCAGTTTTACGTAGAACAAGGCCAAGGATCTCAACTCGAAGAAGTACGTGACCTGCAAGTGACGATAGACGTGTCAAGTTGGGGAACTATACGCCCAATCTCGCTCGAAGAACGAAAAGAATAAACCACAAAAAAGTTCAATCAGAAATCTGATTGAACTTTTTTCTATATTATTTCAGCAATAAACACAGCGGATCTAATTATTTTTCAAATTGAGATTCAGCATAATACTGAGCATAATTTAAGTCCTTATCCACTTGAACGTTGTTAAGGACTATACCAAGCAATCGCGTTTTTGTCGCTGCAGTAATGGCCTCTTTTGCTTTAAGCGCATGTGCCCTTTCTGTCTTCCCTGAATTCAATACTAAAATAGTGCCTTCACATTTATTGGCTAAAATAACACTGTCTGTAACCGAAAGAACCGGCGGACTATCAAAAATCAACATATCGTACGTATCCAAAGCATTTTCAAAAAGGAGGTCCATATTAGAAGAACTCAGTAACTCTGCCGGATTTGGAGGAATTGGTCCTGAAGGCAGAAGATCTAAATTTTCAATTCCACTAGCTTGAATCGCCATCTTTAAAGACACTCGACGAACCAACACATTAGATAATCCCTTTGAATTGCTAATTTTAAAAGTTTGATGCATTGTCGGCTTTCTCATATCTGCATCAATCAATAACACACGTTTGCCTTCTTGTGCAAAAACAATCGCCAAATTCGATGAGGTCGTTGATTTACCTTCCGAGTGAGATGCCGAAGTCACAACTAATGAACGAACTTTTCCATCCGGAACAGTAAAATGGATATTTGTTCGCAAGGTTCGAAACTGTTCTGAAACACGTGATCTTGGATTGGTAAATGCGATTAATTTTCTATTCTTTACTTCAGGCTTGTTTTTTTTCTTTACCATTCTTGTTCCTCCCTGCGTTTAAAAGCAATCGGTTCGTTAACCGGAATGTCTTCTTCATCATTCATTGGCGAGATTGCTCCAAGAACAGGTAGTCCCAAAAGATCTGTTACATCTTCTTCTACTCTGATTGTCGTGTCTAAATAACGTAATATCATAGCAATAGTTGCTCCAATTACAAGACCGACAATTGCACTTAGCAAAATATTTAATGGAGGATTTGGCGACACAGGTGTCTGATTTTCTAGGACAACAGCCGGTGACAAAATTGAAACATTATCAATATTAATCAATTCCGTTATTTCCGTTTCAAACACTTCTGCAACTTTGTTCGCAATTCCGACAGCTACGGCAGGGTCAGGATCGGTTACGAATATATTGAGCAGCTGTGAATTCTCTGCAAATTCAACATTTACTTTTCCCTTGATTTCTTGATAAGACATATCCAACTCCAATTGACTAACTACTTGATCCAATATAATTGGACTTTTTATAATCTCGCTATATGTACCGACTAATTGCAAATCGATATCGATGCTTTGAGAGTCGATAATTGTTTCGCTTTGCTTTTGACTAATAAGTATTTGAGTGGATGTTTGATAAATCGGGGTGATTAAGTAATACGATATCAAGGCTGTAATCATCATAATTGCAATGGTAATAGCCAGTATTAAGCGAATCTTATTTTTTAATATGCCGTAAATTTCACGTAAGCTGATGGTTTCTATCATTTCGCCAAACCTCCCTTCATTCAAAAAACCTTAAAATCATATGGATATTCATTACTTTTAAAAACAACGACAGGACATCAAGGTCATTCCCCGATGTCCCCCCAGTTCGAATTTATGAGCAATATGTGACAGCATCAATTTGTAGGTTGCTTGCCTTCACTCAGAAAATCTACTCATTGGCTGTCATCAATACGCATCTTTTGATCCGAACAACACTAGAATTGTCTTGCAGATTAACTTAATATCTAATGCCGTCGAGCGCTTGCGGATGTACTCTAAATCCATTTCGACCCACTCTTTAAAGCTTATATTGCTTCTACCATTAACTTGCCAAAAACAAGTTAAACCAGGAGTTACACTAATACGCTGTTTTTCATAATTTGTGTATTGTGCGACTTCATCCGGTAAAGCCGGTCGTGGACCTACGATTGTCATATCTCCACTTAGCACATTAACCAACTGAGGAAGTTCATCGATACTTGTTTTTCTAATAAATTTCCCGATTTTCGTAATTCTCGGATCGGACTTGATTTTGAAAACTGGTCCCGATGCCTCATTCTGTTGCTGCAAAGCAGCTTTTAAATCTTCTGCGTTACAGACCATGGATCTAAATTTATACATATCAAAAGTTCTGCCATGCTTACCAACTCTTTTTTGTTTAAAGAATACTGGTCCCTTAGGATCTTCCATTTTAATTAACAGACTGATAATCAGAAATACGGGAATCAACATAATCAGCCCTACTAATGAACCGATAATATCTAGAAAGCGTTTTGTATACAAATAACCATTGCTGGTATTTGTTTTTACGCTTTCAAATACCAATTCGCTGTATCTTGTTTTCACATTCATCTTTTCTTTTTCAGGAGCGGATACTGACATTTGAATCACCACTTTCATCATAAATTCCTGTTACTTATCAAATAGGAGTTACTTCATTTTTTTTGACTGCAGCCGGTCTACCGATTGAACGATATTCTATCCCATGTGTTTCCATGTCTTTTACTAAGAAGCAATTTCGCCCATCAATAACAAGCGGATTTTTCATTTTATTAAATACGGTTAAATCTACATTTTTAATTTCATCCCAATCCGTTAAGATTAACGCTGCATCGCTATTTTCGATTGCCTCTTCTATGGAATCAGCATACTGAATACTTGAGTTTAGAACAGTTTTTGCATTATCCATCGCAATTGGATCATAAGCCACTACCTCTGCTCCTTGCTTGATCAATTCTTCAGTCACCAAAATAGAAGCGGATTCGCGTAAGTCATCTGTATTAGGCTTAAAAGATAGTCCTAGCACAGCAATTTTCTTACCTGAAATATCAGGAATACAGTCGGTTAACTTTCGTATGATTAGCCCTTGCTGTTTTTTATTGACATTAACGACACCTTTCAGCAATTCAAACTCGTAAGCGACATTACCCGCAATTTGGATAAGAGCTTTTGTGTCTTTCGGAAAACACGAGCCTCCATACCCAATTCCGGCTTTTAGAAATTGACTGCCAATTCTTTGGTCCAGTCCCATACCTGTTGAGACATTTTCAATATTAGCGCCTAATAATTCACAAATATTGGATATTTCATTGATGAAGCTGATTTTAGTTGCTAAAAATGCATTTGATGCGTACTTAATCATTTCAGCACTTTTAATGTCGGTTTTGAAAATAGGGACGTTAAACGGTTGATTTATTTTTTCAATAACATTAAAGGCATATTCACTATCTGCTCCAATGACAATACGATCCCCATGAAATGAGTCATGGATGGCCGATCCTTCTTTTAAAAACTCAGGATTTGAAACGACTTCAACTTTTAAGTCGCTTGTTAATTGAGATTGAATAATGTCTTTAATCATGTCATTTGTGCCAACAGGAACAGTACTTTTTGTTACAACAATGACATCGCGCTCTATACAGGCGACAATGTTTTCTGCCGCTTCGATGACAAAAGATAATTCAGCCGAACCATCTGCGTTTTCTGGAGTTCCTACAGCAATGTAAATGACATCTGCCTGTTGAAGCCCCTTTCGATGATCACTTGTAAAACTCAAACGCTGCGCATTAATATTTTTTATCATTAATTCACTTAACCCAGGTTCATAAATAGGCGATATCCCTTTTCGCATTTTTTCTACTTTGTCTTTATTAAGATCGATACAAACAACGTGATGACCAATTTCAGACAAACTCACACCGGTGACCAATCCAACATATCCAGTTCCGACTACAGCTATTTCCATACCGATACCCCCGACTAAAATAGTGGTGTAGCTGATTTTCCAGCCATCAATTCGTTAATGATGTTTTCTATATCTTGTCCGAACTCTGGGCTATCTAACGCGAACTCAATAGTTGTCCGCAAGAACCCAAGCATCTCACCTACGTCATAACGTTTGCCTTCAAAATCATAGGCAAAGACATTTTGAACTTCGTTAAGCTTTTGAATGGCGTCTGTAAGTTGGATTTCTCCTCCTGCACCCGCACTTTGATTGCCTAAAAATTCAAATATTTCAGGTTCTAAAATGTAACGTCCCATAATCGCCAAGTTCGAAGGAGCAGTTCCTGGCTTTGGTTTTTCTACAAAGTTACTAACCTCATAACAACGCCCATCCACTGCGCTTGGATCGATAATGCCGTATCGGTGAGTTTCGTTATCAGGAACCTGCTGAACCCCAATAATAGATGATTGCATTTTGTCGTATTGATCGATTAATTGCTTTAAGCAAGGTTTTTCAGCTTTTACAATGTCATCCCCTAATAACACCGCGAAAGGTTCATTTCCGATAAACTTACGTGCACTCCAAACCGCATGCCCTAAACCTTTTGGTTCTTTTTGACGAATATAATGGATTTCCACATTAGAGGTGTGTTGAACTTTTTCAAGAAGTTCAAATTTACCTTTTTTAAATAAATTGTCTTCTAACTCAAAATTCTTATCAAAATGATCTTCAATAGCACGTTTGCCTTTGCCGGTGACAATAATGATATCTTCAATACCAGAAGCGATCGCTTCTTCTACAATGTATTGAATTGTCGGTTTATCGACGATTGGTAACATTTCTTTGGGCATCGCTTTTGTTACTGGAAGAAATCGAGTACCTAGACCTGCTGCTGGAATGATTGCCTTTGTGACTTTTTTCATTATAGTACCCACCCGCCTTTCGATTTTTCTAAACAATACTTTTTGATATTGGAATGGGTACCAAACGCGCCATTTTAGAAACATGTTTGCATATAGCTCGTTAAATATTTCCCCATTGTAACATCGATAGTCCTTTGAAAGAAGTTTATTTATACTAAATTTTCGGTTAATTTTTTATAAATAGTTTTATATACCTATGAAAATAATCATTATACTCTCAAATATTCATTATTTCATTTTTAAATATTCTGATAATTTATAACGGTTTTAAGTATGAGAAACAATCATCTCAAGATCTCCGTCAATAAAATAATCACCGATTGTTGCTGGCACGATGAAATTATCGCCTTTTTTCACAGTCGATACACTTTCTTTCGTGACAATTTGACCCGTTCCATTAATTACGCTGACTAATAAAAATCCAGTTGTTAAAGGCACTTCAGCTCTCCCGCCAAGCTTCCAGTGATAAACCGTAAAGTATTCACCTTCAATTAAACGAGTCGACTCCAGATTATTCATGCTCTCTTTCAAGTTATCTTGCACAACTTGTTTGTGCGGACAAGTCATTACTGCCATCGCTTGTTCTAAATGCAGTTCACGTTTTTTACCTTCATGATCAACTCGGTCGTAATCATAAAGCCGGAATGTAATATCGGAACTTTGTTGTGTTTCTAAAATCACAATGCCTTTTCCAATAGAGTGTACCGTCCCACTTGGAACGTAAACAAAATCCCCTTTTTTTACTTTCAGACTTTGAAATAACTTACTCCATTCACCACGGCCAACTAGTTGTTGAAATTCTTCTCTTGATTGGGCCTGGTGACCAATGATGATTTCAGCATCTTCTTCACAATCTAAAATGTACCAACATTCCGTTTTCCCACACGGCTTATGAATAGATTCATCGGCGTAATGATCGTCCGGATGTACTTGAACAGACAATTGATCGTGTGCATCAAGTATTTTTACTAGTAGCGGAAATTCTCTATCCGTTATGTCACAACCAAATAACTGAGGATAGTTCCGCCAAACTTCCGATAAGTTTTTTCCTTCTAATTCCCCATTCATGACAATAGAAGGTCCATTTTCGTGAGCAGATATAACCCACGCTTCACCAGTCGTCTGCGATGGAATATCGTAATTAAAAAGCTCTTGCAGCTTACCGCCACCCCAAATTCGTTCTTGGAATACTGGTTTTAAAAAAACGGGTTCCTTATACATGAGACTTCCTCCCATCATAGAAATGACAAGTCGTTACTCTTGTGCCAATTCTTTCACACACATCATCCGTAGCGAGCAGTCAGTTTCACTTTGCAAATTTCTTCAATTACTTCCCATTCATTTGAAGTGCGGAAAATATCTTCTTCGATTAATTCACTACCTGTTTGCACTTCAATAATCTCCATATCGGTTGTTGCTTTTAAAGTGTGTTTCGCACCCAACGGGATATGAATCACATCACCTGTTCGGACATGGCTTAATTGATCATTAAAAACGAAAATACCCTCACCTTTAACAATGGTCCATATTTCACTCCGTTTATAATGCATTTGGTAACTAAGGTTTTTTCCTGCAGTTATACCCAATCGTTTAATGAGTACTTCATTGCCTTCAGCGTATCGTGTATATTCCAGAACACGATACCACCCCCACCTACGCTCTTCGTACATTGGCCGGCTATTAAAACCTTCCACATACTCTTTTACTTTTGTGCTAGCATCTTTATCTGTTACCAAAATTCCATCTGGACTGGCCGCTACTACTACATTATCCAAGCCAAGCAAAGTAATCGGAATATCGAGTTCGTTTACAATATGAGAATTTTGTACTCCCTTACCGATTACGCCTTTACCCGTCACTTGAACTGCCATTTCATCTGTTAGCGTGTTCCATGTCCCTAAATCTTTCCAATAACCATCATAAGGTAACGATACGATATGATTAGTGCGTTCAACCACTTCGTAATCAAAACTGTTTTTAGGAAGTTTATGATAATTTCTCAACAATTGAGAATATTCAATAGGCATTCCTCTGTCTTTAAGCAAGTCAATTATATAGCCTAATTTAAAAGCAAAAACACCGCAGTTCCAAAGTGCATTTTGTTCAATTAATTCTTCCGCTTGTTCTTCTGTTGGCTTTTCTTTAAAGTAGTCAACCGTTAAATAAGAATTTTCAGTTTTGTTCTTCGGAATAATATAACCGTATTTTGCCGAAGGATACGTAGGTTTTACTCCCATTAACGCCAAATCTGCTCCAGAAGATAGTAAAGCTTCTTCCAAATCTTGAACACGATTGAAAAAGCGATTTTCTACGTAAGGATCTACCGGTAACATCCCCACAACTTCATCTATACTGCATTTTTGAACGGAATAAAGATAAACAGCTGCAAGAGCAATCGCCGGGAATGTATCTCTTCTTTCTGGTTCAGTAACGACATGTACATCTTGTCCCAATTGCGTTTTGATCATATCTACTTGAGAACTACTAGTTGCAATTATAGAATTATCAGCCATCCCTATTTCTTCAATTTGCTTCCATACCCGTTGAACCATCGATACTTTATTGCCATCCTCATCACTTAAAACTTTAAGAAACTGTTTTGATCGTGCGTCATTTGAAAGTGGCCATAGGCGTTTCCCTGACCCTCCTGACAATAATACTAATCTCATATTACGTCCTCCTCCTCGCTATACGCTTCTAATTGAGCGATAGTTATGATAGTTACTAAGACCCAGTAATTATGCTTAAAAAATGATTTATAGGTAATTTTTATCTTAAATACAAACTAAGAGACTAGTTAATCTAGTTAATCTGTAATGGTATTAACTCATTATATATATAAATACCTAATATTTCAATCTAATTTTCTAATTTATTAGAAATATCAGATATATTTACCCATTGAGTGTCCCGAACATTGTTATATCAAGGTTTATGAATTATTTTATTTTTCTTTTTTTTAGAAATTTAATACATTTTTTAAAAATCAATTAGATGCTTAGCTATTATCAACTCTTATTTTCCATTTAGTAGGAGAGAATATAGACATAAAAAACCAGATCTGCGAAATCAATAGATTTCGCAGATCTGGTTTATGTTTAGTTTATTTATTTTTATGAATTACTTTCTCTTATTGTTCAATAGGCCGAGTTGCACCTGGCTGTGAATGATCTGACACTGTCTGTAAAACATGGCGGTATTTATTGATAGAAGTATCTCTTGTTAAGTTTTTTTCGAGATAAGAACGTCCTTTCAAGCCCATTGCTTTCAGTTCGTCTCCGTCTAGACTCCTCAAGTAATTAATCGCGTGAGTTACTCCTTGGTAATTTTGAGGTTCAATAACCACACCCGCTCCACTTTCAAAAATTAAGCGCTGCACTTCGCTCCCTTGTTCTAGAACTCCAAGAACTGGTTTGCCAGCGGCCATAACACCATAAATTTTACTTGGTACTGAAACACCTTTAATCCCCTTTTGGTTAACAACCAAATGAAGGTCAGCTGCATTTAAGGAATACTTGAGAAATTCTTTTGGTTGATAAGGTAAAAATTTAACGTTCTTCAACTTATTTTCTAACGCATATGTTTGTATCCGTTGTTTAATGGCACCTTCTCCGATAAACAAGAAGACAATATCTGGCTGATCGACAAATTCTTTCGACACTCGTATTAAGTTTTCTAAATCATAATACAACCCAAGATTCCCTGAATACATAACGATAAATTTATCTTGTAACCCGTGCATTTCTAAAAACTCACGGATTTTAGGCTCGGTTTTCTCAAGAGGCACAATGGCGTCTTCATCTGTCCAATTACTGATGACCGTATGATTTGGTACTTTTCCGCCTTCAAAACGACCCCTTAACGTTTCTGCCATGTCTTCCCCGACAACCAATACTTGATCCGCATAACTGCAATTTAGTTTGTCGATTGCTTTAGCAATTTTAAAGACGGTTTGGTTGTTGGTATATGCTACTGCTTGTGCCTGTTCAGGATTAAAATCATGAATGCTATAAACATGTCGCGACCGTTTCAGTAGTTTGCCGATGGTTCCGATCAATCCGCCCAATACGGGTGGTTGAGAAATCGTAAAAATAACATCTGTCCCTTTTTCCTTGAGCAACGCAATGTTTGCTAATAAGAAATAAGAAGAGATGTATTTGATTCGGCTGATTTTCGAGTTTTTGTTTACTTCGGGCAGCTTGATCCGAACCACTTTAATATTTTCTACGTACCCTTCTTCAAAGAGCTTTTTACTTTCATGATTTTCTCCTGCATATCCCGGTTGTGCCGCAATAACTGTAATTGTGAAGTCATGTTGGAGATACTTTGTTAGTTCGGTCATCAATTGGCTTGTTGCTGCGAGATCCGGATAGAAGTAATTAATAACAAAGGTTATTTTTCTTTTGCGTATCATATGACCCTTCCTTTCCTTAAAAGCACGCAACAAACTCGTTGCCTTCACTTAAAGTTCATCAAAAATAGACACCAACCGATCGGTGTATTTATCTTCCGTATAAAATTCTTCAAACGTATCCCGACTCATTCTGCCAAGGCGCATACGTTCTGCGTCATTTGTCACCAACTCTTTTATCGCAGCTTTTACTCCTTCTACCGTTGGTTCGATAACCACACCACAATCTTTGATCAACTCTGCAATAATCCCTCGGTCCGAAGAAATAATCGGCAATCCTGCCGCCATCCCTTCGATAATAGACATGGGTTGACCTTCTACTTTATATTTGGTCGGTAACGCCATCATATCTGACTCAAGGAAAAAACGTTTTTTCTCTTCCCCTTGCTTTAACCCATGATATTGTATCAAGTGATCTACATCATTCTCCGCAATATAATGCTTGATTTCTTGGAATTCATCTTCATTTTGAATTCCACCAACCAAATCTAAGCGTAAATTATGCCCTTCTTGAATTAACGCAGTTGTGGCTTTAATCAATTCAATATAGCCTTTTTCAAACATGAGATTACTCAAATACAAAAGAGATACCGTTCCTTTTTTCTTCCCTTGACCCACTTCGTTTTTCAATATAAAGTCTGCAGGAATGCCGTTGGATACCACTTCCACATGTTTGACATGACCGCGGTAATTTGGCGTTAGCTTTTCACCTAATACAATTCCAACATCAATTTTTTGCAATGAATAAATGATGAATTTCCGTGTAATTCCAGAAGTAGCGTCAATCGTGCCACCTAAGTTATTACCATGTAAATGACTTACCACTTTACCACGCCCGAGAACTTTGCAAGCTTGGATCATCACACAATCACGTAACAACCCCATTTTAGTTTGCGAAATGGAAATATACAAAATCGGTTTCTTCATACGCAGTGATAAAAAGCCAGCGTAAAAAATAGCTACTGAATCATGCAGCAATTTATCAAAAGAAAGCGCACCAGGATGTTCAAAATCTTTCTTGCTTAAATTAATTTTTTTCACATTATATTGTTGGTGAAGTTTTTCTGAATTATACAAGGATTGAAGAGCGATGCTTTCTCCTAGTATCGGAGGAGGCAAAGGCCCAACAAATATCAAATCCCCTTTTTTTGTCTCAGTCATGTTAAAGCACCTCTCCTATAAATGACATCAACTTGCCCAGTGGCACAATCTGACTTTTTTTAATGCGGATCAGTAGAATTCAATTCACGCTTATCCACTAAATCTTTTTCGAACGAAGAAACAATAAGGTAGATGATAATAAAAACAGGAAGGATAATGACTAGCGGCTTGATGTAATAAATAAAGCCGTACCAGAATACTCGCGCAACAGTTAAAACAATCCAGTAATACCCTAATGCCCTTCCGAAATTACCAAAGAGTTTTTTTAGAATTACAGTAGGTGTGAAAATAATGACATATGTAGCAAATGGCGCAACCACTAGCCCCAGAACTCCAAAGTTCAAGTAAAATTCTCCGTAAACAAACAATCCGTAGTTCGTGTGAATGAGTGAAGCGACAAGATGGGCAGCTTCTGGGCTCTTCGCTTCAATTCCAAGAAAAGAAGGAATCAGCTGCGGAATATAATCGATAATTGTATAAAAATTACCATACGTATGCGTTACTTCAATTGCAGCAGCTGTGGAATAAACAAGATCTTGAACAGTTGGGTAGTTGACCAAAATTGCTACAGAATCCAGAATTGCTTGCACATCAAAAATCAGTCCTGAATGCCTCACCAATCCCAAATAAGAAAAAAGTAATAATCCCCCTGCAATTAACGCTGCTTTTTTAAATGAAAAGCCCGATTTAATCACATCTAATTTTTTAGTGGCCGTTAATAATAGATATAAAATCAACAGCAAACCTAAAATATCGACTCGAGCATAATGTGACAATAACCAAAAAGGGACAAACAAAATAGCGAATTTTCGTACCCCACTCCCTTTAACGCCCATCAACACAAAGAAGTACGAAATAACAACAACAGAGTTCCATGCATTCCCGGGCAATAAACTTGGTGAAAGTTCGTTATACGCCCCTCCAGGTAGATCCGGCAAATAGATGATTGCAGAAACTACAGCTAAAATACTGAACAGCCAAGTCGCTAACAAACTATGGACTGTCCCGGAAAAATACGCCAACATTTTAGCATCGTAATTGCCATACGTCTTATTAGTTATCCACAGCAATATCGACCAAGCATAGTAGAAAAAAAGTGCACTGAAGGCCAATATATAAAAATGCCGTTCAATTAGATGGGTGCGATCATTAAATAAGGGCTGCACTTCTCCAATCGGTGCATAGCCTAATATGCTAATAATCGGCAAAAATAAAAGCACAAGTGAAAAAGAAGAAAATCCCACCTTAAAAATGTATATATCCATTAATAACTTGAAGGAAAATAGAATTAAAATGAACAAGTTCCATGGATCATCAGCATTGAAAGCCTGACCTATTTGCAGCAAGTAATAGATCACTGAAATCCCAGTTATTAAATTGACGATGATAAACAAGACATTTTCAAATCGATCATCGGCTTTCATATGCTTTTCCATAATCTCATTCCTTTATTTATAATTCTCTTTTTCGACACCCCACTACCTTCCACTCTGCTAGGAAGGTGCATCTGCAGAGAACAACTGGGATTCTTTATTTTTTTTTTTTGATCGCCTATATAGGTAAGTTAAAATTTTCATATGCAAGAAAGTGGAAAGGTAATAGAATAGAAAATTCAATGACACTCGGTCATTTTTAAATCCTTCTATCAGTATTTTTCTAGACAACTGCACAACTTCTTTGTTTTGACCGATAATACCCGTCCGGAAAACAACTTTCCAAATGGTTAAAGTAAAACGATGAAAAGTAGACTTCCGCTGTTGCATAGCTAGTTCTTTATACTTCTCGAAAATGCTTAAATGCCCGTTGAGCACGGAAGTTTTATTGGTCGTAATTCGTTCCCCGCTATGATGATAAAATAACACCATGCTTTCTTTGACAAAATCGAATTTTGTCACCTGCGCCAGTCTGATATACAAATCCCAATCTTGACAACTGGGCAACTTGGCATCAAAGCCCTCTATTTGATCTAATACTTCTTTTCTAACTAGTACAGAAGAAGTCGTATCGATATAGTTAAACTCAAGCAACTTGGACAAAATATCTCCGCGATATTCCGGAATGATTTTACGAGTAGGCTGATTGTTTTCATCAACTACTTGCACCCCTGTATAAACTACTCCGACATCTGGCTCGTCATTAAATTTCTCTAACTGCATTTCGATTTTTTCTGGCAGCCACTGATCATCTGAATCTAAAAATCCGATGAAATTCCCAGTAGCCTTTCTTAACCCGGTATTCCTTGCTTCCGATCCGCCTTTGTTCACCTCATGTTTCAAGTAGATAATTCGGTCATCTGTCATTTCTGCCACAACAGCTTCCGTATCATCAGTTGAAAAATCATCAATAATGATGATTTCCAAGTTTTGATGACTTTGCTTTTCTAAACTTCCCACAGCTTTTTTCAGCAGTTCCGAACGATTGAACGTTGGAATAATAACACTGACTTTGTCATTTAAGGTCACCATTGCACTTTATCCCTCCACCCGTTAAGGAAACCGCTCTATTTAGTATTCGCTGATTGCACTCTTTTCTTGTTTCACTAAATTACAGTCATGCGTCACCATAATTTCCACAAGTTCTTCAAAAGAAGTCGCCGTCGGATTCCATCCAAGTAGCTTTTTCGCTTTTGCAGGGTCGCCCAGTAATTGTTCAACCTCAGCTAAACGGAAATATTCCGGATTTACTTCAACTACAATTTCCCCAGTATTAACATCAAAGCCTTTTTCATCAATTCCTTCTCCTTGCCACTCTATTTCGATTCCTGCATGTTTAAATGCGAGTGTCGCAAATTCACGCACAGTGTGCATTTCGCCGGTTGCGATGACAAAATCTTCTGGCGTATCGTGTTGCAAAATAAGCCACATACATTCTACGTAGTCTTTGGCATAACCCCAGTCTCGTCTAGCATCAAGGTTTCCAAGTAACAATTTGTCTTGTTTGCCGTTAGAGATACGCGCAACAGCCATAGTGATTTTACGCGTGACAAACGTTTCTCCACGTCGTTCGGATTCGTGGTTAAAAAGAATGCCGTTGACCGCGAACATATCATAAGATTCCCGGTAGTTTTTTGTAATCCAATAGCCATATAATTTCGCCACTCCATATGGCGAACGCGGATAAAACGGCGTTGTTTCTCGTTGTGGAACTTCTTGTACTTTCCCGTATAGTTCCGAAGTAGAAGCTTGATAAATGCGCGTCTTTTTCTCTAAACCGAGAATACGAACCGCTTCTAAAATACGCAAAGTGCCGATTCCATCAACATCTGCTGTATATTCAGGTGTCTCAAACGATACTTTCACATGAGACATAGCTGCTAAGTTATAAATTTCATCTGGTTTAATTTCACTGATTAGTCGAATGATATTAGAAGTATCTGTCATATCCCCATAATGTATATAAAAATTTTCACTCGACTTTAACTCTTCAATATATAAGTGCTCAATGCGTCCTGTATTGAAACTTGAACTTCTCCGAATGATGCCATGTACTTCGTAACCTTTTTCTAATAAGAAATCCGATAGAAACGAACCGTCTTGACCGTTTACTCCAGTAATCAATGCCTTTTTCATAATGATCCCCCTTATAATCGTACTTTCTCTGTCTGTTCTAAAAACCAGTCATAAGCCATTTTTAATCCATCATCTAGCGGAATTTTCGCTTCCCACCCAAGACTCTTTAATCGACTAACATCCACTAACTTACGCGGCGTACCATCAGGTTTCGATGTATTAAAGACGATTTCACCCTCATAGCCAACTGTTTTCCCCACTTTTTCAGCCAGCTCTTTAATCGAAATATCTTTGCCAACACCGATATTGACCAAATCGTTTCCGTTGTAAGTATTCATCAAGTATATGGCTGCATCTGCCAAATCATCAGAGTAAAGAAATTCCCGTTTTGGCGTTCCCGTGCCCCAAACTTCAACAGTCTCAGCCTGAGAAACTTTTGCTTCATGAAATTTCCGAATAAGCGCCGGTAGAACATGTGAACTTGTTAAGTCGAAATTGTCATTCGGGCCAAATAGGTTTGTAGGCATAATTGATATAAAGTTCGTGCCATATTGACGATTATAAGATTGGCACATTTTAATGCCCGCTATTTTAGCAATAGCGTATGGCTCATTTGTCGGCTCAAGTTCTCCGGTCAATAAGGAATCTTCTCTCATCGGCTGTTCTGCTAGTCTCGGATAAATACATGTACTGCCGAGAAACAGTAGTTTTTTTACTCTATTCCGATGAGCAGCATCAATGACATTTGTTTGAATCATCAAATTGTCTCGGATGAATTCTGCTGGGTAGTCGTTATTTGCAGCAATTCCCCCAACTTTTGCTGCTGCTAAAAATACGTAGTCTGGTCGTTGTTCTTGAAAAAAAGAATCGACTTGATTGGAGTTTGTCAGATCCAGTTCTTTACTGGTCCGAAACACAAGATTATGATAGCCCTTTTCTTGTAGGTTTCGTACAATTGCCGATCCGACAAGACCTCGATGTCCCGCTACGTAAATTTTCGATTCCAAGTTCATAAATACCCCACCTTTTTTAGCTATTGCCTTATATAATCCGATAGAAGTTAACGTTTATTTCATGCTCGTTTTTTTAAAAAATCAATTTCGGTTAAAAAACGACCTTTTACCCAAGACTTTATACTTACTAATCAAACTTATTTTCTTATTCTAACATACAATAGTCTAAATATTACAGATTATTTAGACTATTTAATGTTTTGTGCAATTAATTTTAATTTTGTACAGAGCAAATGTACAAGACATTTCTTTCAAACCATGTTTACCCTTGTTTCACTAACGTTTTTTTTCGAAAAAATCCTTTTACCTCAACTATTAACTCACGTTGATTTAATACCATCAACACACCATAAATTAGTCCACCAGTAATCGCGTCAGTAATGATGATTCCAACTGCTCCAACTTCTGTTAATCGGGAATTCAGCAAATACAAAAGTGCCATCATGATAAAAGAATGAACTACCGGCTTAACTATTGATAAATTTAATTCACGCAAGCTATCTCCGATAATTTGACGGATCCGCACAAAATAACTGACATAAAACAACAGCATTTTAAGCAAACCAACCGCAATCGCCACCACAAAAATTTCACCCGATAGTCCTGCTAGAAATACGACAACTGGAATAATCGCTAGCTGAAACAATTGCCAGTAAAAGCTCCACCTTACTTTGCCAACAGCGATAAATAAGCTACCACTTGGATTTCCCAACGCTTTAAACAATCCGTACAAGCAAAGGATTTGAATAATGAGAATACTCCTTTCCCAATCTTCTCCTAGCAGAAGTGGAACTGCGTATGGCGCAAGAACAATAACCCCTGCCAATAACGGTGCATTAAAGCTTGTTAACATAGTTGTGATTAGCAAATAAGTTTTTCTCAACTTTCGTTTATCCAATTGAATTTTTGAAAATACAGGAAATGCAACTCGGTTAATCATAGAATTCAACTTTTGGACTGGCTGCATAATAAGATTCATGGCCATGCTGTAATAACCAAGCGCGACAGGACCTAACATAACTCCTACAACCATTTGATCAATTTTAGTGGTGAAATAATTGATACTTGTGGAACCTAGACGATACAAACCAAAGCTGACAAAACCTTTAATCGCCTTCCACGAAAAGACCAGTTGTGGTCGAGTTTCCGCATCCTGATAACCAGCTATAACCCACGGAACACTCCTAAATAACGACATCACAATATGTCCGTAAACGAGTGACCAGGCACCCAGAGCTGTAAAAGCTGCTAAGTAAACTGTTAACAAGACGCCAATTGTTGTCGCCAAAATTTCATTTTTAGTAATTTGTGAAAATTCCAATTTTTTTGTAGCAAGTGTTTGAAATTGCAAACCGAACGGCAAGATGATAAAGCTAATTCCAACGACTTGTATCATGCCGGTTAAGCTCGGTTCATTAAACATCAACGCAATGACTGGAGCCAGTATGAATAAGATTAGGAACAAGACGAATCCGACAAAAATAGAAAACCAGTACAAACTAGATAGCTCAATTTTGCTGATTTTTTCTTTTTGAATAATGGCATCTGTTATCCCCATTTCCAAAAATAGTTGCGAAAATTGAATAACAATTTGCACCATAGCTATTAGACCAAAAATTTCCGGCCCCAACACTCTACCCAATATCAGTAACTGAGCGATTTGGAGAACACTCGTCACGAGCATCGATATGGAAGTAAGTTTGACACTAGTTACTGCTTTGCTTTTTAAAGATGCCATTGGCCATTCCTCTAATCCGGTTTAATATAGAATTTTTCTCCACATATTCCGCCGTTGCTTCGGAAAAATCCCATAAGGACGGTCTTCTGCAAAATCTTCTGGGAATCCGTTAAGATCAAACGAATCATTAACACTTGGTGGTAGTTGCTCGTATTGATACAAAAACTCGAAATCAATCAACCTTAACCCTTCAGAGGTCAGCAGTATATTTCCGGGATGGAAATCAATTAGCGCATAGCCTTTGTTGTAGAAAAACTCGTTAATCTTAAAAATTTCTTGTTTATGTTTTCGTTTTAAAATTTGTTTTTTGATATGCCAGCTTTCAGTTAACGGGTTTGTTTTTAAATAAGGAACAATAATATAATTTTCTCCGCTGCTAATTAGCTTCGGAATAAATTCACATTCCTTGCTCAATTCACCGTAAACAAATTTTTCGCGTTCCAAAAACCGCTCTTTGCCCGCTTTATACGTTTTTTTCACAGCTTTACGCCCTTGATATTCGATAATTTCCACTTTGGCACGCCGTTTCTTCTCTGAGACATCAGCAATTATCTTTTCTTCTGTCCGGTAAGCTTTGTCCCAAGACATAACGATGTCTTTAACTTCTAGCAAAAGATCCGGAGCGACTGCAGCAATATAATCCAAAGCTTCAATTTCATCGTCCGCACTATGAAGAGGGTTGGCACGTTGCTCTTTTGATAAAGCAAAGTTAATGTCCGAACGCAGTAGTTCTTTTAACAAATAATGTTGGTTCGACACATGTGGATACTTTTTCTTCATTTTTGCAGGTAGTGGTTTGGGGTGATAATCATACATGACCAGTAAGGTGGACGGCTTTCCGCCACTTACTGGCCATGGTCCTTGCCCCCAATTCCCACCTCTCAAGTTTTGAGTCGCGTTTCTTTTTTGTTCTTCATCGAGTGTAATTGCTCGAATAAGACATAGCCCGTTACGTTCAAACCAATCAATAATTTTATCAGTCAATTGACGCTCGTCTGCCCATTCTCTTACGACAAATACCATCAATTCGCCGTCTTTTTCGAAATTGTGCTCACTCGACTTAATAATCGATTCGAGCCACTTGCCACTTACCCCAATCAATTTACGAATTGTATCTGTTGAAGGCGCCCAGCCTTTCTCCTCAAGAAAATGATGGAAATATTCTAAGCTGATTTCATCAAGTTGATGTCCCGTTTCATTTGCTAAACGCTTTAAAATCCCTGGATAATCATGATCTTGTGGAATTTGTTGGACTAAGCCACCCGATTTTGCAGGAATCCCTGATTTTTCGCCTTTATGATAAACTGCGTGATACATCAAACTAAGCATATGATGGTCAGCTGACGGTACGAAATACTTATTGTTCCACAGCCGGCGTTGGTCCAATATGGTTTCTCCAATGTATGGAGGATAATAAGCAATGTTCTTGAAATTACTTCCCATCAGTCCGCCCACACTGTAAATATCAAAAGGTAAAATCCCTACTTTTTCGTTTAATAAGTCTCTAACCTTTTCAATATGTTCGTCAGCAATTAATAAATCCACATCCTCGTCCAACTCTAAAAATGGCAATTCGTCAAACCAACGTAAAATAACGTAATCTAGCTGGCGTTTGTTAAGAATTTCAAAGAAATTCTCGAGTCCAAGTTCAGGAGACAAATATTGTCGCGCTTGTTTTTCTTTTTGATGATTTCGCTTAAAGACGATGCTAGTTCGCGTATCTCCTAAACGATCCGTGAAATTTTCAAAGCGGAAATCCCATTTTTTCTTCCTGGCTAATTTATACGCCCAAAGTGGTAAAAAGCTTGCACGATCAATCATTTTCGCTGGAATAAAAAGAATGATATTTGCAGAAGAATGGAAAGCATTTTTCAAATCCAGAAAATCAGCTTTGTTAATCACCAGTACTTCTGCATTATTTTTATAGGTAAGTGTTTTTTCATCAGCATAATAAAAATCTGGATTTCGCTTCTCTCCAGGATTTTGTGTGCATATTCCTAAATAATTTTCATACCCTTCATCGGCAAGTTGTCTTTTCAAGCTA
Organism: Planococcus halocryophilus; assembly: GCF_001687585.2. GTDB lineage: Bacteria > Bacillota > Bacilli > Bacillales_A > Planococcaceae > Planococcus > Planococcus halocryophilus. The sequence continues at coordinate 2,575,146 of NZ_CP016537.2, forward strand.
CTCGTTTCAGCATTGTATTCCAGTATTTTTACTGATTGTTTTGTTGGATACGCAGTTTTTATAAATTCACTAATTGTCGGCTGAATTGCCATTATTCCATTCCCCCTTGTCCACCGGCAAATCAGGCTAGGCACAGATCGTTATTTGCGCGCATATTGCCTGTCAAAATATTGTTGGTATTCGCCACTGATAATTTGTTCCCACCATTCATTGTTCTCTAAAAACCATTCGACCGTTTGTGCAATACCTGTTTCAAAATCATAAACGGGCCGCCAACCTAATCGTTCAATTTTTGTCGGGTCAATCGCATACCGTTTGTCATGACCACGACGATCTTCGACAAATTCGATTAAATCTTCTGATTTTCCTAAAGCGTGGATAATCGTTTTTACAACATCGAGATTTTTTTGTTCATTATGTCCGCCAATATTATAAACTTCTCCAATTTCTCCGCTATGCATGACCAAATCGATTGCCGAACAATGATCTTGTACATGCAACCAATCTCGCACATTTTTGCCGTCGCCATAAACCGGTACTTTCTGATCATTCAACACACGTGAAATCGTTAACGGAATTAACTTCTCTGGAAAATGGTAAGGGCCATAATTATTAGAACAACGCGTAATATTGACCGGTAAGCCGTAAGTTTCGTAATACGCTCTTACCAATAAATCCGATGATGCTTTACTAGCACTATAGGGACTACTAGGTTGAAGCGGTGTTTCTTCAGTAAAAAAAGTAGTAGGATCAAAATCCAGCTCTCCGTATACTTCATCTGTAGAAACGTGGACAAATTTTTTGATGTTTGCTCGTTTTGCAGCTTCGAGTAATACTTGCGTTCCAAGCACATTGGTCCGGATAAAAATTTCCGGCTCTGCTATAGAACGGTCAACATGACTTTCAGCCGCAAAATGAACGATATACGTAAAGTCGACTTTTTTAAATAATGCTTCAACAGCTTGACGATCCGCGATATCGATATGAACAAAACTATAATTGACATCTTTTTCGATCGCTTGATGTTTTGTTAGATCTCCTGCATATGTCAGTAAATCTAAGTTATAAATATGGTAATCAGGATAATTAGCGGTCATGTATTGGACAAAGTTCCCTCCGATAAATCCCGCTCCGCCGGTGACGAGTATATTTTCCATAGGTGCGCTCCTCTACGATTTATTCGGTGAAAGTGATCTCTCACAAGCAATATCCAATAAGTACTTGCCGTATTCCGTTTTCTTTAAAGACTGCGCCAAGTCGATCAAATCTGACTGACTAATATAGCCTTTCCGGAAAGCTATTTCTTCAAGACATGCTACATATAAACCTTGTCTTTTTTGAATCGCTTCTACAAAATTTGAAGCTTCTAACAAAGCTTCATGTGTACCTGTATCAAGCCACGCAAGTCCGCGGCCCATAATGTTGACCTGCAATTCTCCCCGTTTTAAATATTCATTGATAATAGAAGTAATTTCTTTTTCGCCACGTTCTGAAGGCGTTACTTGTTTGGCGATTTCAACAACTTGATTGTCAAAGAAATAAAGCCCAGGAATCGCATAGGAAGATTTTGGTTTTTCTGGTTTTTCTTCTATAGATACAATATTTAACTCATCATCCACTTCAACCACTCCATAAGCTCTCGGATCTGCGACATGACATCCGAAAATAATGCTGCCTTTTGTTAGTTCAGCTGACTCTGTTAGTCGGCTACCAAAATCCGAGCCGTAAAAAACATTGTCCCCTAATATAAGGGCAACAGGAGAGTCTCCAATAAAACTCTCCCCAATCGTAAAGGCTTCAGCCAATCCATTTGGTTCTTCTTGAATCGCATATTCCAGCTTGATACCGAGTTTTTGGCCATTTCCTAGTAAACTTAAAAATCCAGAAATGTCTCGTGGTGTTGAAATGATTAGAATTTCTTTAACACCTGCAAGCATTAAAACAGATAGCGGATAGTAGATCATTGGCTTATCGTATACAGGCAGCATTTGTTTCGAAATTGACTTCGTTAACGGATACAACCGTGTCCCCGTTCCTCCAGCTAATATAATCCCTTTCATCCTAACTCCCTCATTTCTACTAAATGAAATAGATTCTTTTCTTTGATGTGAATGTCTTCGATTATGGCGCATATTTCAGCGACTGATTCGATTGTTAACGCCCCGTAATACGGCATCGCTAATACTTTTCTAACAGCCTTTTGAGCTTGTGGAAGGTTTTCCGGCTGCGCAGATGCGAGTCCGCTATACCATGTGAAATCACTGCATAGTGGAGAAAAATATTTTCTTGCGAACACATTGGATTTTTGAAGTTCTTCATGGACAAAATCTCTCGATTGACCAAATTTCTCTTGATCGATTTCAATAACGAAGTACTGATAGCTGCTAGACTCGTTTTCAAGTGTAGTTAACACCCGAATTCCTTCAACAGATGCTAAGTTTTCTTCATAAGTACGTTTTATCTTGTGGCGCTTGTTGCGTTCTTCTTCTACTACTTTTAAAACTTCCAGGCCAACACTTGCTTGAACTTCATTCATTTTGGCGTTCAACCCAGACAATGCCACTTCTTCAGCGTTAACGATGCCGAAATTTCGCAACAAGCCTAAACGTTTGTCGAGCGCCGCGTCATGATAAGTTAGCGCGCCACCTTCAACCGTATTAAATAATTTCGTCGCATGAAAACTGAACATCGTCATATCTCCAAAGCCACTAATAGGGACACCGTTCACTTTTGCACCAAAAGCATGAGCGCCATCATAAATGACTTTGAGATGATATTTATCTGCAATTGCCTGGATTTTTTCAACATCACACGGATTGCCAAACACATGAACACCTAAAATGGCAGTCGTTTTTTCAGTGATTAATGCCTCAATTTTTTCGGCATCAATATTGAAAGTAACTGGATCTATATCGCAAAACACAGGCGTCAGATTGTTCCAATCTAGCGCTTGAACAGTTGCCGGAAATGTAAATGGCGTAGTAATCACTTCACCTGTCAGTTCTAAAGCCTTTAACCCTAACAATAATGCAAGTGTGCCATTTGAAAACATCGAAATATGATCTACTTCCAAATAAGCTTTGAGTTTTTTACTCAATTCGTCATGCTGTGCACCAAAGTTTGTTAGTTGTTGACTGTCCCATACCGTTTTCATTCTTTCCGTAACGGCCTCAATATTCGGTAATAACGGTCTAGTTACATAAATCGGATGTTCAAAAGCATTCGCCATTCTATTCCCTCCCATAATAAGCATCTTTTTAAGTTTGTCAGCTCGCCTTAACGGCTTTTATCTTTTTTATGACCGGTACCAATAAGTTGTAGACGGTATCAAACTCCTGAATTTTTAATAGTTTTGAAATTGCGATATAAAGAATTGCGCCGATTCCAATCTGCAAAACTAGCGTCAGAAGTTCCGATAGTGGAAGGAGTTTGCCGATAACATAAACAACAGCTCCCATTCCTAATGAAATTGTATAAATCGGTAAGAGATCTCGAACCTGTTCTTTGACACCATAAGATATTTCACGACCTGAAAAATAAATATTGATAAACAATGATAAATGCGAATCTAAAACCATGGTTGCCACTAATATGGTAATGCTCCAATCCATCCAGATAACAAGAACAATAAGTATCGTAGGAATGATTGTTTTAATAATTTCTAAATAGAGAAACAAATCTGAGCGTCCTTTAACTTGCAAAATGTTTAAGTTTAAAGCATGAATTGGGTACAACATGCTCGCGATGCATAAAAGTTGAAAATATGGCACCATTGGCATCCACTTTTCACCAAAGATCAAGTAAATCAATGGCTCTGCTACCGCTGCTAATCCAACCATGAGTGGGAAAATTAAAAAACCTGAAAGTTTAATGACCTTTTTAAAACTTTGCTTTAACCGTTCTTCTTGATCTTGAATTCCACTTAACACTGGATAAGTCACCCGCTGGATTGTCGCCGTTAAAGATTGCGTCGCCACATCACTAAATTTAGATGCATTTGTGAAATACCCAAGAGCTCCAGCTGAATATTGCTTCCCGATAATTAAGAAGTAAATATTGTTATACGCTGTATCAATTAATCCCGACACAAGAAGCTTCCAACCAAATCCAAACAAACGCTTGAACGAGATGACACTAAAAGTAAGTGAAGGTAGCCACCTTCTATAAAAAACGAGTAATAATGCCTGGATTAGATTCATACCTAGCATGCGAATCACAAGGCTCCAAACACCAAATCCTGAGATGGCCATTACAACGGCAACAACTCCAGACAAGATACTCGCTGCCATATTGATTTTTGCTTGCACTTTAAAATTCACTTCTTTAGTAAACATCGCTCTAGGAATAATTGAAAATGCGTTAATGATGACTCCCAGTGTTAACACTCGGATAATAGACGTCAACTGGGCTTGGTCAAAGAAATTGCTGATTAATGGTGCCGATAAAAATAGCACTCCATAAATAAAAATTGAAACAGCAAAATTAAAATAAAAAACCGTAGAATAATCAGTTTGATTGGCTTTTTGATCTCGGATTAATGCTTGTGTAAAGCCACTGTCGACAAGCGAATTCGAAAGTGCAACAAACACTAAAATCATCCCAATTAACCCAAAATCCTCAGGTGCCAATAATCGCGCAAGAATAATCTGGATAATAAACTGAATGCCTTGATTGCCTAACATGTCTCCGAAGCTCCACAGCAGTCCACTGATTGTTTTTTTCTTCAATGAGTTTTCCTGTTTCATAGGCCTGCTCCTATCTCTATCCACTTAAACCAAATTATTCAGAAACCTTAAAACACTGAATATATACCTATCGAAATAGGTATATCAAATCTAATTACTGAAACAATAGGTTTACCTCCAATTAAAAAACATTACTTTATGCTTAATTCTTGTACTTGATTTCCATTCTAACATAATACATATCTAAAATAACAGATAATTTAGATTATTTTTATTTTTTTATTTTGAAAATTATTCCACTCTTTTTCTTTCCATCGAAATATTAACGATTATTAAACATAATTTCTGAGCATCATTCTCCAAATAATTGTTATATCCTTACTGTTTTGCAGAAATATTTTCTAATAAATCCTAACTAATCATTCGTATACCAATTTTACTAATTTGCAATCTTATCAAATATAAAGAACAAAAGAAAAAGCAGTTTCGAGTAGCCGGCGTTGCCAGCTTCAGAAACTACTTTTCTTAATCATGTAATTATAAAGTGATTTTTAAATAGTGATTCGCTTGAAGATTCGCTTAAAAAATTCTGGTTTCGTATAGAACTGTCGGTAACCTTTTTTCAATGTCTGTTTTATTTCCAATTGCTTTAACAAAAGGTAGAAGCTGTTACGTTTTTTTGTGAAGCTAATGACGTTATCGTATTTAAAATTAGTATAGACATTTACTTCATCGAGCAAATTCGCAACATCTTGAAGGTGCTTTTTCTTTTCAGAAATATCATTAAGGTGTAAATCTGTCCACGAGCCTTTTACTTCTACTCGGTACGCAGCCATGTTCCGATCCATGTAGTACACCGTTCCACTTAATGCCCCTAGTATAACAATCGGATAATCTCCAATTGTCGCGTTCAAGTAAAACTCAGGCATCTCAGGAATTTTTTCGCGAGAATACATAATCGAGTTAGTAGCGAACAGTTCCCCACCACCTTCAATTACTTCTTCTACAGAAAAGATTTTGTCCTTATTGCTCGGCCGAACAGTAGCGACTCTTTTTTTAGTTACGGCAGAGACCTTTTCTGCAGCATGCACGCACATGCTACATTCCGAATGCGCTTCCATATAATCCACTTGCTTTTGCAGTTTCTCCCGATCCGTCCAATAATCATCACCCTCACAAACCGCGGTATACTTTCCTAATGCGCGCTCACTATTGTACACCTCAAAAGGAATATCTTGTGAATACTGATTTTCTGTTTGGTAGATGGGTTTGACGATATCCGGATACTGTTGTTCATAACTTCTGATGATGTCAGCTGTTCGGTCAGTAGATGCATCATCATGAATTAAAATTTCATAAGCGAAATCTGTTTTCTGCATTAACATACTATCTAATGCCTCCGCTATAAAATCTTCATGATTATAAGCATTACACTCTATACTCACCATTATCCGGTTTCCCATAAATTTCAGACTCCTCTACAGATTAAGTAAGTTTTCGTCATCAGCTTCCTGAATTAGCCCGAAACCCGACCGCTAGATTCAACTGAAAAAAATGCTGATAATTTCCCTATGCATAACGTATCTTAGCATAGAAAATCTTTATAAAAAGAGTATTCAGATAAATTACACAAAAAATTTACATAAATGCAAAATTCTTCACATTATTCATCAACTACTATAAAATTCTCTCGTTGATATGTTACTCTCAACTCTTCATCACGAAGAATGAGATTATTTTTTTCGATCGTATTTCCTTGAACAATATGCCCAGTTCCAATATTAATATAAATCCCCCGTTCTGAGTTTTCACGGGGACTAATAGCCAAATTATTAAGTATGCTAATATTGTGGCTCGGCGTCATCAAATTCTTTCCTCCATCACCTGGTCTAATCGCAATATTATATTCATTATTGTAAACCACATTTCCTTTAATGACATTGGATTCTGCACCATTTTTAACATCAATACCATAATAAAAACCACTGACCATATTTTTTTCAATGTTGCTTTCTTTTTCACTCTCTATTGTAATGCCTTGTTGATCTGTGTAGCCAGGACGATCTTCAGTAACCATGCACCCTTTTACCAGATTATGTTTTCCTTTTCCAAACAAAGAAAGATGGCCATCTCCTGAATTTCGAATTACACAAGATTCTATTGTATTGTAATCTGATGCAAAATTGATAATACCCGAACCATAATTGGATTCACTTATTACATTTCGAATGACATTATTATGAGCATGATGCAAGTGGATACCTTGTGAATAATTTTTTGTATAAACATTTTCAATCGAACTTTCACGACTGTTCTGTAGCAAAATAGCAATATTCGAAATCAAGGTTCCTTCTTCAGGCAATTTATCCCCCATCAAAAAACCACCTTTTAGATGGACATCCGCCGTTGCCATTATCCAAAACACACCATATTCTCCCGCTGATTCAGTCTGAAAAATTGCTTGCTCCATTATAATGGTGATTGGCTTAGAAATTTTCAAAGCAAAATAACTGTCTCCATATCCAGTACTAGCCTTTAAATCGGGGTTTTTAGTCAATTTATAAATTCCCGGTGGAATATGCAATTCTCCACCTATTGGAGTTTCATCAATCGCTTGTTGAATTGCTTGAGTATCATCCATCACGCCATCACCTTCTGCTCCAAATTGTGTAGTTGCATCACTTTTCTCTTTTGCTAGAAAGTAACTCGGCGCCATAATTACAGTGGCAGTCAAACCAAAAATCCCTATTACGCTAAGAAGCAAGCGAGTGATTTTCTTATAGGTCATAAACAGCTCTCCTTCAACCTAACCGCTATATCGTAGAATAATAGTATAAAGCATACTTAATTATAGTATAAGTCAAATTCTCTAATAAAGCATATTTTTCTGAATATTTTTTATATAAATATAGCCATTTACTTCGTTACTCTAACCTATAGCCTATAATTTTTTTTATAAACAGGACTAAAGAAATATTTTATCCACTCGCATTCCTTTAAAATGTTCGCTATAATCAATAAACAATATATTTTTTGAAAATTTAGTTATATTAACAGGATTATGAATTACTTTTAGCTGAAATCTTAGAGAAAAGGGAACTTAAAAATTCTCCTAAAAAATTATAAGGAAATGAGGTTTTACTCTTGAGAGATTTATTTTTTGTGAAAGATTACGTCGCATTGTATGAAGAAATGGAAGGAGGAAATTGTGAAGTTTTTGAATTCGAACACTCTCTAGGTAAGGTTTATCACCAGTTTATCAAAAGAGAAGTTCCAATTTTTTTGGAAGGCGGACCATACTTTGATCTGCTTACACCTTATGGTTATGGAGGGCCCGTTATCACTGAGCTAAAGGATAAAACGCGTAAAGATGAACTGGTTGCTCTTTTCTGCCAATGCTTTCAAGATTATTGCCTAAAACATAATATTGTCAGCGAATTTGTTCGTTTCCACCCACTAGTTAACAATGCTCAAGATTTCGACTCTTGCTATAACGTTCTTTTTAGACGTCATACTACAGGAATCACTTTAAAAGGATTTGAAGATCCAATACAAGAAGAATTTTCGGGCTCGACCCGCAAAAGAATTCGTAAAGCATTAAGGGATGGTGTAACTTATCGAATCACAGAAAATCCATCTAACCTAGACCAGTTTCAGGAGATCTACCTCACAACAATGAAACGAGTTGGTGCTGAAGACTTCTACTTATTCGATGATGCATATTTCTCAAAAATGATTGAGAATTTAGGTGAACAAATGATATTAGTTGAAGCTATCTTCGACTCCAAAGTGATTGGTGCAGAACTTCATTTCCACACAGGTCCATATGTACATACTCACTTATCGGGCACTATCGACGGTGACATCAATCACTTGTCGCCTGTTTATGTCATGACCTACGCCATTGTATTATGGGCCCAAGAACATGGAGTTGAATACATTCACTCAGGAGGCGGTGTGAACCCAGGTCCTGACGACTCACTTTATTTATTCAAAAAGAGATTTGGCAAAAATACTGAATTCGACTATTATGTCGGCAACAAAGTGTGGAATAAAGAAATTTATGACAAATTAAATGAAGCTGCTAACGTTAATTCAGATAGCGGACTATTCCCAGCTTATCGCTGGTCATAGAAAACGGGAAGCAGAAAAATCTGCTTCCCGTTTTTTTTATTTTGAATGCCATGCCCAAGCACTTGAAATGATTGCGTTCAAATCAAAGGCCGGATTCCATCCTAATTCTCCACTAATTTTATCAGATGAAGCTACAAGAGCAGCTGGATCTCCCGCACGTCTCGGCGCATATTCGATTGTGGCTTTTTTACCGGATATTTGCTGACATGTTTCAATAATTTCTTTCACGGAATATCCTGCGCCATTGCCAAGGTTGTACGTTTTGTTCGCAATTTTTCCACCAGCCATACCTTCATATGACAAAATATGCGCACGCGCCAAATCAGTCACATGGATATAATCACGAATACACGTTCCATCAGCCGTCTCGTAATCTGTACCAAACACTGAAATTTTGTCGCATTGCCCAAGAAGATGCTGAAGCACAATAGGGATTAAATGCGATTCTGGATCGTGGCTTTCACCAATTTCGCCAGATTCGTGGGCACCTGCTGCGTTAAAGTAGCGCAATACGACATATTGAAAATCATGTACATTGGCTAAATCAGCTAAAATTTGTTCAATCATCAGCTTAGAGCGACCATACGGATTGATTGGATTTGTTTTTGTTTCTTCTGTAATCATGTCTGTATCAGGTATGCCGTAAGTTGCTGCTGTGGAAGAAAAGATAAAGCGCTTCACGCCATGCTCAATCATTTTTTCCAGTAATACTAAAGTCGCGCTGACGTTATTGCGGTAATACTTTAATGGATTTCCGACTGATTCACCTACTAAGCTGTTGGCTGCAAAGTGAAACACCGCATCGATATCGTGCGTAGTGAAAATGTCATCTAAAATCGCCGAATCCCCTAAATCCCCTTTTACAAAAGTGGCTTTTGGATCGATCAGTTGTTCAAAACCGGTCGTCAAGTTGTCCAGCACGACAACTTCATATGTATTTACTAATTCTTTGACGGTATGACTGCCAATATATCCTGCGCCACCACAAACTAAAATCGCCATAAATTGTTGACCTCCTTTATATGTATAAAGCTCCTATATTTCCAATTGTACCATTTCCAAGTGGGTTTATTTTAAGAAAATGTGCGACCGCACCTTGTTTCGTTCCGAGCGCACCTCACACGGTGATAACCGCACCTCAACCCATCCAAACCGCACTTCGTAATAATAAAACACGTTTTCTAAAAGCCATAAATGTCTCTATTAGAAAACGCGTCTGCTAATTTACATTTAGTCGTCATCTTCTTCTACAAAATAGTTTTGGCTTTCGTAAATTGCTAAATCTTCTTCTGGCATAATTAAGTTGTCGACATTTAAGGTATTGCCAATAACCACGTGACCACTCCCTGCTCCTACATAAATTCCGTAAGAAGATTTATCGCGTGGATCAATAACCATATTGTTTAAAATTTGCGTATTATAACTCGGCAACTCTAGATTCTTGCCGCCATCTCCACCCCTTACAGCGATATTGTATTCATTGTTAAATGAAATATTCGATTTGATGATATTTGATTTTGAGTCATTTTTTATATCGATTCCATAGTAAAATCCGCTAACCGTATTATTTTCGACCAAACTTCTCGTCTCACCTTCTACAGTAATGCCTTGTTGGTCGTCATAGTTAGGACGATCTTCAGTAACAACGCAATTGACTACATGATTGTCTTTACCGCCCCCGTATAAAGACAAATGACCATCACCAGAATTTCGTACCACACACGAATCAATAAGGTTATCGTCTGAATCAAAATTAATGATTCCAGATCCATAGTTATATTCAGCAGTTACATCCTTAACAATGTTGTGATGCGCATGATTGAGATGAACACCTTGTGAAAAATTCTTCAAATAAGTATTTTCTATTGAACTATTATTCGTGTAAAGAAACAAAATACCAATATGCGAAGTCAGGGATCCGTCTTCTGGTAAACGTTCTCCCATTAAAAAGCCACCTTTTAAATGAACCTCTTCTGTTTTATCGACCCAAAATACCCCGTATTCATCATCGGTATCTGTTTGGAATATCGCTTCTTCCATTAAAATAGTAATCGGCTTTGAAATTTTCAATGCAAAATAACTATCACCATATCCCGTGACTGCTTTATGGTCAGGGTTTTTAGTAACTTTGTAAACTCCAGGAGATATTTCCCATGTACCTCCAGCTGGTGTATTATCAATGGCGCTTTGAAGTTCTACTGTTTTGTCTTCAGCTTCATCGAAATTAGCACTATAACTTTCAGGACTATTTTGCGCATCATTATTTTGGGACATCTTTTCTATTATTAAAAATAAATAACTAAAACCAGCCATCCCTATTAAAACCAGGAAAAGAAATCCAATCGTTTTTCCTTTCATCAAAGACACCTCCTTTAACGAAAATTCATTTCTCCCTTATCATACATACTTGTTGTTAAAAATAACAGTTTATTGTCTGGCAATTCAGATAATATCAAAAAAAAGGTTAATAAATACTAAAAAACACGACATCCTTCAGACCTGCTCTGATGGATGTCGTGCGGAGTTTTCTTTATGTGATTGTCGCTGTTCATTCGATTCTGTATCCACTTTTACTGTTGTTGGTGGTTCTGTCTCGGTGCTATTACTGCGAGCCAACAATTCTTCGCGATGACTGCGAGTTGCTTCTTCACGCCTTGAGCTTGCTTTTCCCAAAGAAAAAATAACAGTCATTCCAAACATCAAACCGCCTGTTATCAAAGCCCACATACACTCCACCTCTTTTTAAGTAAACCAGTTGCTGTCATGATTGCACTTCTCCTTACAATTGCCATTATTCTTTCTGATTTAATCCATTTTACGCTTAACTCAGACCAAATACTAGATTCATTTGTACCAGTAATACGGAATTATATAAACCTTTCAGCTTAAATCCAAACTATTTTTTGTCAATATTCTATTTTATATTTCTTTTTATTGTATTTACTTTCTTCGAATCCCATAAATTAGAAAATAACACATACACCAACACACTTAAACCCACACCAGAGCTATCGATCAAAACGTCTCTAACTTCTCCGCTGCGCCCTTCTATAAACAATTGATGAACTTCGTCAGTTATCGCAAACAAGACACTCAAACCAAAACTTAACATCAACTGTTTAGCCCCTCTAAACCCGCTACTTCTCCAAGCATTTAAACTCAATAAACCAAGTAAGAAATAGGCAATAAAATGTGCATTTTTCCGAATAAACGTATGAAAGCTTTCGATATCAATATCTAGCTGAGGTGCTACTCCATCAATAAAACTTAACAATGCTGTGACAATACCAGAACTTAAGTGACTAGAAGCTGAACCTGGTTGATGAGAAAGATAAAAAATGACAGCCATCCAAGAAAAAACTGCAATCCATGAAACAAGTTTATTTATTTTCATATGACAAACCCTTTTCTATTATAATCGTTTTTACTCCATAAATTTTATTATAACATCCTCAAAAAAAGTAGTAGCTGAGAGCCTTCTAAATCGTAATGCCTTTCATGTACAAAATTAAAAGAGAAGTTGCTATAAGACGCAAACTTCTCTTATTCATACACGATTGGGGATCGAAAACAAGTCAATCTTTGACTAAATTTAATGGTTTAGAACGATAATTTGGAAAAGATGCATTTACTTTATCCACACCAACAACTTCACACAATAAATCGTATACTTTTTGATTCCAAATTTTATAACTTACATAGAACGGAAATTCGGTATTTTTTCCGAATTGCTTTTTAAAAAGATATAACGGATCTTCAGGGCTGCCTGTTAACCCCCCACCTTCATGAATAAGCTCCATGCCATGCTCTTTCCCCCATAATACTAAAGCGTATCTCATCACAAAAGCTGATGATAAATATTGATGTTCCTGTGTAGTTCCTGATAAATGAATATGAATAAACTTCCCATAAACAAAGTTTAAACCACTAGCAATCACTTTCCCTTCATATAGGACTTCTACAACAATAATATTCTTACCAAATGATTTAAGAAGCCCATTAAAGTATGCGTCATCAAAATAATAAATTGATGCCGCGTCTCTTCTTTTCATTGTTTCATAATAGAGGTGTTTAAAATTTTCTAAGTCAGGAGGATCAACAATTACACGGTATTCAACACCTGCGTTTAAAGCTTTTTGAATACTTTTTTGCTTTGACCTCGAGAACTCTGATTTAACTGGATCTTCATAATCTTTTAAGTTTGTTCCGGTGGTAAAGCGACGAAACGTCAATTCATAACAAGCTTCAAAATCTTTAGCGTTTGAGAACAAAGGATGAAACCGGACAAACTCACAGACAATATTTTCGTTTTGACAGTATTCCTCAAAAGCATATTGAAAATCTTGAATTAATTCAGATTTATGTACTTCCTCACAATCGACAATACGTGGACCTCCGTATCCATATGGAGTTGTAATATCGTAGAAAGCTTCTTCAGTCATGTCCATAGAAATAGGCCTCTTTATGAATAAGTGGTTGACCTTTCCAAGTGGATGTTGAAACTCAAAAACTTCGCAAACACCATTTTCAATCTGTTCATATAAGCGACCGTAATCATTTTCAAAATAAATATCTTTCAACTTGAAGATCCCCCCTCACTTCTATTTTTTGTAAGCGCCTCGTTATTTTTAGATACAAATTCCCATTCTCTTACAAATCCGATTCTGCTATCACTTATTTTAGCACAAAATAATTATAAATCTATGCAGGAATTAAAATTTTTAGAATATTCAATATTTAAATACTAGATAGAAATATGAGCTGAAACGAAAAGTTTTCTTGGCAACAAGCTAGAGAAATGACAGGAACAATGAGTATTCAAAGTCATACGTGGGATTCTCATTCTAAACAAACCGACTATCAACAACAAAATCGTGGACTGATTACCAGTCGCTTGTCTAACAAAAACACACTAGAAACGCAAAAAGAAATTGAAGATCGTACATTTACGGATTTATATACCGCTAAAAATACCAGCGAGAAAAATGTCGGGACTAAAGTTGTCGCAATTAGCTACCCCTACGGCGAGTATCGGCCGATACCATTCATAATGGGACAAATAACCAAAATTCATCTCTTTTTGAATTAAAACGAATCACCGCTGACGGTATGTATGCTGGTGAGGAATTGATCCAACAAATTGAATCCGATTAAAAAAGCAGCGACCAAGTAATAATGGTCACTGCTTTTTTAACTTGTTTCTACTTTCACTATTTTTCATTGATAATGGATTCTTTTAACTTTTCCTCGAAAAGCTTCAACAACCGTTCTCTTAATTCAGGACGTTTTAAAGCAAATTCAATCGTCGTTTCAATAAAACCAAATTTCTCACCGACATCATAGCGACGCCCGTCAAACTCATAAGCATAAACCTCTTGGACTTCATTGAGTTTTTGGATAGCATCTGTCAGTTGAATTTCTCCACCGGCACCAAGTTCGTGTTGGCCAAGAAACTCAAAAATTTCGGGAGTTAAAATGTAACGACCCATAATCGCATAATTTGAAGGCGCAGTTCCTGCTGGTGGTTTCTCAACAAAACTATCGACTTTGATCAATTTCCCTTTTATTGAAATTGGGTTGATAATACCGTAGCGGTGCGTTTCGTCTTCTGGAACTTGCTTTACGCCGATAACACTTTTACCGGTCGATTCGCTTTGTTTCATCAATTGAGCTAGGCATGGCTCTTCGTTTTCCACAATGTCATCACCTAGTAAGACAGCAAAAGGCTCGTTGCCGATAAATCGGCGCGCAGACCAAATCGCATGACCAAGACCAAGTGGTTCTTTTTGACGGATATAGTGAATTTCTACATTCGAAGTTTCTAAGACAGAATCCAGCATATCGGTTTTCCCTTTTTTAAATAAATTGTCTTCTAATTCAAAAGCGTGATCGAAATGATCTTCAATGGCACGTTTCCCTTTACCTGTGACAATAATAATGTCCTCGATTCCCGAAGCAATCGCCTCTTCAACTATGTACTGGATTGTCGGCTTATCAACGATAGGCAACATTTCTTTTGGCATGGCTTTGGTCGCTGGAAGAAATCGTGTTCCAAGACCTGCAGCAGGAATTATTGCTTTTTTCACTCGCATCTTTTCACCTTCTCATCCTTATTTTTTAGCTTTCTATTGTTTAATAATAACATTTTTCTATTATAAAGCTAATATTTAAAAAGTTCCGATAGTAATTGCACTATAATTACTAATTTTAAATCAAGAAAACACAATCTATATTAAATTTATTTAAAGATTTCGTAAAATTAGTAAAAAGTATTTACTTATATGTTAATATAAATACATCTATTGACCTTGTTTATTTTCATATTTTTATTTTTCCACAAAAAACTATATCTATTTACTCTGCATGACACAAAGGAAGTGTAAATTAGTTGAATGTTTCAGCATTATCCTATGATTCTCTAATAATCGTTTTTTCGATTATTATCGTTTTTTGCTCTTCTTCTATCACGTTGAACATTAACAACACGCTTTTTGAGTCAGTTGAAAAAACAAAAGTCAAAGGAATTTTGTTTGGTACTCTCGTTTTGGAACTTGGAATTTGGTCCATTCAATTTTTCGACATTGCAGCTTTACCGGTTGATTTGTCTTTGATTACAACACTGCTCCCGATGAGCAGTAACTATATAAATTATATTATTGGCATAATCATCGTGATGACTTTACTGTTCTCTGTATTCAATCTGCACAGCAACAAAGTAAAATTGTTGTCTGATGAGTATACCCGTCAATTTGATTCTCTTATCGAAACCGCAACAGATGGCATTGTGGTTACTGACGACAATGGAATTATTACACAATGGAACCAAGGTGCTGAGTCTCTTTTCGGCTACGATAGAGATGAAGTAATCGATCAAAATGTGCGTATCATCTTTCCTGACGCTTATCCCCCATCATGTAGTCAAGAGCTTACTGGACCAACACGAGAATTTATAGGATTAAAAAAAGACGGCAACCAATTCCCAGTTGAATTATCTACAGGATATTGGAAAACAGTCCGAGGTGATTACCACAGCTTGATTATCCGAGACATTACTGACCGAAGAAATAGCGAGGAAAAAATCAGTAATTTAGTTTATTTGGATTCGCTCACGGGTTTACCAAACCGTCGATTATATAATGATCGACTCGAATCCACACTTGACCAAGCTATTGATAACAGCACGATTCACACCGTTTTGTATTTGAATCTTGATCAATTCAAGCTTATCAATGATACGTATGGACACCAAACGGGTGACCAGTTACTAATAGAAGTGGCGCACCGTATTAAGTCCTGCATTAGTAAAGCCGATACGCTTGCAAGACTTGGCAGCGATGAATTTATTTTATTGCTACCCCATAGCAATTACACAAAAGCCGAAGCTGTCGCGCGAAATATTTTAAACGTGTTGAATCAAGCTTTTTCACTAAACGACGAAGAAGTATTTATCACCCCCTCAATCGGTGCAAGCTTATTTCCAGCAGACGGTACGGATTCTGAAACTTTGGTCAAAAATGCTGATATTGCCATGTATCGGGTAAAAGAAGAAGGCAAAAACAACTTTCAATTTTTCACATCTGAGATGAATGATTTAATCTCGCGAAAATCTAAAATCGCCATGAGCATCCGTAAAGGATTGGAGCTTGGTGAATTTTCGGTTTATTATCAACCACAAATCGATATAGAAACGGAACGCATTATCGGAGTGGAAGCACTTGTTCGTTGGAATCACGCTAAGTTAGGTCCGATTTCACCAACTGAATTTATTCCGATTGCTGAAGAAAACGGCATGATTCTCCACATTGGTGAGTTTGTTCTTCGAACGGCTTGTCAACAAACAAAAGCTTGGCAAGATGCTGGAGTTGAGCCTTTCCGTGTAGCCGTCAATATTTCTGCCAAACAATTTTCTCAAGGCAATATTTCCGAAGTGATTACTTCGGCTTTAGAAGATGCACAATTAGCTCCTGAATTTCTTGAGCTTGAATTGACCGAAAGCCTGATCCAAGGAGCCACATCCGCTATTACCAAAATGCAGGAATTAAAAGCAATGGGCATTCATTTATCTATCGATGATTTTGGTACTGGCTATTCTTCTTTAAGTTATTTAAAGTTGTTCCCTATCGATAGTTTGAAAATCGATCAATATTTTACGCGTAACATTAATAAAGATGCTAAAGATGCCGCTTTAGTCGATACCATCATTCAAATGGCACGCAATTTGGGGTTAAACGTTATTGCAGAAGGCGTAGAAACGTTAGATCAACTAGTGTACTTAAAAAATAAGCATTGCAATCAAGCACAAGGTTATTATTTCCAAAAGCCCTTATTGCCTGAGAGAATTGAAGAATTGTATTCCAAAGTTTAATAAAATAGCCCATGCCGAGAAGTTAAATTTTCGGCATGGGCTATTTTATTTGCTATCTAGCATTTTTGATAATGGATGAATGCCAAGACTTTGAATGATTAAAGATAAAATAACGACTGAAAAACTGAGCGAAATTAGTTCGCTTGCAATCTCGCCATTTGCCATGGCTCCTAGTTGCAACAATAAGAAAACCGACATGGACCCTCTTATCCCGGACCAAGAAATAAGCAATGCTTTTTTCCAAATTGGGCTATGTTGTTTACCTGCCAATATTTTAAAACTACTACCGACTATGACAAAGCGAATGGCAATACTCGCAAATAATATCAAAATTGCTAGTATCCAATTGTCCCATGATAAGTATTTTGTAGCTTCAATGCCAATTAGTAAAAACAATAATGCCAGCAATGAAGGCTCTACAACACTCCAAAACCCCGAAAGCGCTTCGCGGTAATGATCTTCTTTATTAGCATGAGAAAACTCCCACGACAACATAATACCTGCTGAAACAGTCGACAATACACCTGAAAATCCAAAGCTTTCTGCCAGTTGGAACGCACCGTAAGCAAGTACAATGCTGAGCATGACTTGGTAATCCTTGTGATGCGTGATGTGAACGGCCTTACTTAGTAGCCATCCGACTGTAACACCCAGAATCACACCACCTGCAGAAACATAAAGAAATTCACCTAATGCAGCAACTACATCAAGTGATTCGGATTGCAAATACATCGCTGATAAAACACTAAATAATACAATGCTCGTGCCATCATTAATCATCGATTCCCCATCGACAATATCTGCAATATTTTTATCAGGTGATGATTTTTTTAAAATGGACACGACAGAAGCCGGGTCTGTTGGTGCCAAAATGGCGGCTGCCACAAACGCTCCAGCTAATGAAATAGAAAAAAACCATCCGCCAATCCAATAAATTGCCAGTCCCACTAGGACAACGGTTAAACCGAGACCAGCGGTACTTAACAAGCCGATAATGCCTGCATTTTCCCGCAAAGCTTTTGCCGAAAACTGATAAGCGGACACAAAAAGTAAGCCCGGCAAAAAAACGTCATAAATCAAGGTTTCTGTCACTTTGATGCCTGTAAAATATGGGATAAAAGATAAGCCTATGCCGATTAATACGAGCACGACCGGCACTGGGAAGTTTTCTTGTTTTTTATCAATGGTGAATACTAAATAACCTATACACAACAAAATCGTCACGAGCGCTGCCGACAACGTCATCCCCTCCAAAAGTGAAACATCCGTAAGTACCAAAGTTCCCGTAAAGCTATACTATTAAACAAAACAACCGGACCGTCTAGTAGTTACGGTCCGGTTGTTTCTATATTGATAAGAAGAGTTTGCGGAAAAACCGCTATTTATTTGGTCTTTATTTTGCAGTTTTCTTATCTTGCAACATATCGTCTTCTTTTAAACGGCGTTTAACTTGCAAATAGGAGGTGACATCCGCTAACTCTTCTTTACTTAATGGATGATCATCTACTACTAAATTAACCGAATTTAAATCGATTAATTGTATAAAATCAAGTTGATTGGTGTTTTGATTGCGTTCCAATAAAAAATCAACAGTAACCTTAAAATAATCGGCTAACAATTGCAAATGGGAAACGCTCACTTGCTTTTTGCCACTTTCATACCCCCAAACTACCGATTTGGCAATGCCTAATTTTAAAGCTAAATCATCTACGCTCAAGTGATGATTTTCTCTTAACTCTCTTATTTTTGGTCCTATTCTCTCCATTTTATCGCCTCCTTAATTTCTTTAGTGGCTACATCTCCTATATTACCCCGCTCAAACTCGCCGGCAAACTAGTAAAATAACGCTATAATTGATTTCGAAGCTAAATACCTATAAAAAATCTGAAATTTCAACTAATTCATATTCGAGTTGTGGTAAAATTGAATTAATACAGAAGTGAAAGGTGGGTATTAGGATGTTTAAAAAATTGATTTACATATTATTGATTGCCCTCATATTCATCGTAATCTCTGGTGAAAGAAATTTAAACCGTATTCAATTATCCGACGAAAATGCTCTTCATACGAAAACGGTTGAAACACAGTCCTTGCCTAGCACCTTTTCAACTAAGCTAACATCTGGTAAACCTGTGACAATTGTTTTCCTAGGAGATTATGTCACATCAGACGATTCGTTGCCCGATGGTAACTTGAATCATGTCGCCTTGTTAGCCAATTGGTTTAACAAAAATTATCCGGATCAAGTAAAAATTATTAATGCGGGCATGAACGCAAATACCGTCTCTCATATGAAAAAAAGAATCGACACTGACGTCATTAAACATGCACCTGATTTAGTCGTCATTTCTACAGGTTTAAATGATGCATTAGGCGCTTGGAAAATTCCAGTAAAAGAGTATGCAGCCAATTATCAAGCGATAGTCGAAGCAATCGTTGCCTCAGGTGATACGGAAGTAGTGATTCGAACGCCCAACCCAACTACTTCTGTTGAGTACAACGTAAAAATGAAGAGCTATATACAAGCAAGCCGTGAACTAACTAGCCAAGACAAAGTTTACTTATTTGATTTTTATCAAATAATGGCTGATGATGTGCATGCCAAAAATATTTCTCAACTCGACTTGATGCAAAACAAGTTGCATCCGAATATTAAAGGTCAAGCTTACCTATCGGAGCAGTTTAAAACTTACTTCACTTCAGAAATCATCCAACCGTAATAAAAGCGTCCAGCGATCAATTGATCACTGGACGCTTTTTCGAATTTATTTTACTAATAGGTTTCTAGCTTCTCTAAATTCTTTAATATGGTGATCGAGGATATGGCCCTTTTCAATGACCACAGAATTGCGAATCATGTCCGTCCAATTGCCTTCAACAAAATGATCGACCATCGGCGAGAATCCTTCGCTCAATACTTTCGTCACCGTATGTGGGAACATAGCCGGCGTATTGTCTACTGTGTAATGAATAATGCCGTCTATTGTATAAACAGGATCATCAATTGTTGATGGGCGAGACGTTTCAATTTCCATGTTCGGGTCGCAGCTCACATCAATAATCATTGCGCCTTTTTTCAAGCGTTTTAAATCTTCTTTATAAATGATGCGATCCGTACGTGTTGTATCCCACATGACGCAGTTCACGAGAACATCGTAATTGACCATGTTTTTAATAAACAACGACTCTAACTTACGTCCGTAAACATCCACATCTGCACCTAAGCCGTGAAGAATACGGAGTACACCTTTTGTTGTGTGACCATTTCCAAGAACCGCCACTTTTGTTTCATATGGCATTTTCCCAACATATTGGTACGCTTGCAAAACAGCTGCTTCCCCAGCAACTTCACGGTTGCGGTAGAAAATATAACGACCATCTTCGAACATTTCTTCCCAAGCCACCACTGTATGGTCTCCTGCAAGAACGGAATCTGTAAACGCGATATCTTGTACAGCGTGAGCCCAACCAATTAATAATTTCCCGGGTGTTAATTGATCAAAATAATCTGCGTTTCCTAGTTTCACATCAACAATTGCGTCACATTTCAATACTTCTTCGCGAGACACAAATTGTGCGCCAGAAACTTCATATTCTGCATCTGAATAACCAAGCGCATCGCCATAGCCCACTTCAAAAAACAATTGTTCCATGTTTTTGATGTTCGGCATATCTTTCGGCAAAAGTGCTCTTCGTTTTTCGTTGTTTTTATGACTGATGACAAATCCTATCGTGTAAATAATAAAACCTCCAATTAATGAAATCTGTAACTCTTGGTCTGCATATAATAGGCATGTCCTAGAACAGCGACCGAACAATATTCAATAATTGTTTTCGCATGCCTCTTCCGAAAAGCTGACCTACTCTGCATCATACCATATTCCGGAAACATTATAAGGACTTTGTAATGATGATTGAAAATAAATATAGTACGTGTGCACAGATGTATTATAATTTTTTTGTTGATTTGAAAAATTTCTGGAATTTTTTATAAAAAACGCTCCCAAAACCGGGTTGGTTTTGAGAGCATTTCTTACTCTTTGTAAACGAGCTGACTTTTTAGTGCATTCACTAAGTAAGACATGTCCTCAATGGTATATCGCTGATCACAAGGCAAAGGTAAAATATTGGCAGCGTATTGATATTCAATGCTGGTCTTTGGACAATCCACAAGAACATTTGGCCACAACAGCGGAATGTAGATGTTTTCTTGCACTAACCTTTTCCGAATCGCTGGCCCGTCTTCGACCAAAAGCGGATAGGCAAACGCGCCATCTGGCACCGTTAGTAGCAGCGGATTTTCTGCCGCGAACTGCTCGCTTAAATAAGCATAGTTTTCATTGCGAATTTGGCGTGCGCGCTCGTAATCTACGGCCCCCATTAAATTGCTTGTCAATTTCGACATGGTACGAAGTGGCACTACAGAAAGATTATCGTTAATGGCTATGAAATCAGCATAATAATCGCTCGCTTTTCCTTCCGCTCGGCCAAGTACATGCACCATGCGATCTTTTGAAACGTCCTGCTCTATTTTTTCAGATAGCACAGCATCGGTCGCTAAATAAGCGCCGTCCGGCACACCGAAAAATTTACGACACGAATAAATGGTATCTATGCCTTCTATCGGTTTTTGAAAAAAGGCTTGGCTATGATCTAAAATCAACTGGTTATAACGTGCTTTTAATGCTCGTGTTTTTTCTTCTGTAATTTGACCATACAAATTCACGACATATAAGTACTCATCTTGCGCCAATTGTTTGTCAAAAATCGGTTGGAACTGAGAATCTACATAATAGTATTCATATTCATAACCCTGTTTGTCCAACAAGATACTGATGCAGTCACATAAATAATAAGGAATGTGTATTTTTTTAATTTGACGCGCTTTTAATAAATACAGCAACGCGTTGCTGCCACTGTTGAGGGCGAGCAAATCACTGTAAAATTCTTGATGAATCAAATCCTCCAAACCAAAATAGCCACCGATTTCTTTCATAGTAAATCTTCCTTTCATCGGCCGCGTTTGGGCTGACCGCACCTTAATTGTTGTTAACCGCACCTTTTGTGACCAAGACCGCACCTCTGCGATTGACTTCCGCACCTCGCAGCACGTTTTCCGCACCTTTTGGGCTAAAGAGTGCACCTCACGAGGAAAATCAAACACTCGTGCTAGCTTAGTTTATGGGAATTGAAGATTTCATGCTCCGATAAGCAGGAAATGAATCGGAATCGTTTGAAATGTTTTGGGCATGGCATAATCGTTCATACACCAGTTGATTCCAAATTTTTTGACCAATATAATACGCTAAATCTTCATTACGGCCGAATTTCTTTTTAAAAAGATAAAGTTTATCATCCACTTTTCCTGTTCGTCCTCCGCCATGATGAATTAGCTTTTTACCATGCTCTTTTCCCCACAAGGCAAGTGCATATTGTAAAATATAAGCCGGTGCAAAATGATGAAACTCCTGACGCGTACCAGTAAGATGAACGTGGATATAATCTCCATAAACAAAATTTAAACTCATGCCAATCACCTTGTCTTCAAAACGCACTTCAACAACTACTAAATAGTCACCAAGCTTATCGATACAACGCTGAAAATATGCGTCATCGAAATAGTAAATCATTTCAGCTGCGTTTCGTTGCATAGTAGAATAATATAGCTCTTTAAAATTTTTCAAGTCTTTTGGGTGATTAATCACACGGTATTCTACACCTGCTTTTAAGCCATGCCGTATGTCCCTTCTACTTGAAGCCGAATACTCTGTGAGAATGGGATTGTCAATTTTATCGAGTCGTGTTTGAATGGTCTTGCGCTTGAAAACCAGCTCGTAACAATTAGAGAAATCTAAGTGATTTCTCATGATGGGATGAAAACGGACAAACTCAGAAACAATGCCATTTTCGAGACAATACTCTCCAAATCGCTGCTCGAAAGCGTTCACCAACTCCACTTTATCTTCATATCTACTCTCGACGATTCGTGGACCTCCATAGCCATAAGGGGTCACAAGATCATAGAATACTTGACCATCTAGCTTGATTGGAATTTCACGTTTGATAAACAAATGTTTTATTGTCCCTTGTGGATGTTTGAAAACAAACTCTTCACAGATACCGTTTTCAATTTTTTCATACAACTGTGCATATTCTTTCTCAAAATAAATGTCTTTCATCCGCATGACCTCTTCCTTAATAAAACTAATTGAAGGATTCGTTTCAAACATAGATGTAAACCTACTGTAATTTTATCATCAAATTAACTAATTATACAGATAATTAAGAAATCTTTTTGTTATTAATAAAAAAAACGCCCCAAATTTGGCAGCGTCGTTTCTGTTTATTCATTCTCTTGAAATACAGCAAGTGGTAACAGCGCACTCACAATATATTGTCCAGCATCCACGATTTCAGAAATTTTCAGATCAACGCAAACACTTGATAATAGGTATGCATCTTTTGGTTCAAGTCCGTAATTACTAGAGATATGATCCACCATTGCACGGATAGCGTCGCGTGACGCTTCCATTAAATCGGGTCCCACACCGGTCGTGCCATAAAAGCCTCGGTGGTCGACTTTCGGTGTTAGTGCACCAGCTGTTTGAAATTGTGGAGCGGGAATCGATTTGCCTTTGATTAGACGAAATTTCAATGATGCTTGCATCGGACATTCAAGGGCGGTCACACAAACTTCTCCATCTCCTTGCGCTGCATGGGCATCTCCGCAGCTAAACATCGCACCCGGCACTTGTACAGGTAAATACAATTTTGTACCGACAGTCAAATGTCTCGTGTCCATATTGCCACCAAATGTTCCGGGTGGCATAATCGTTTGTCCATCGGCATTTTCTGGACCAACACCCATTGTGCCAAGAAAAGGAGCGATTGGCACTTTGATGGTTTCATTGAAATGAATAAATTGTCCATCGCTCAAATCGAAAGTCCTTAAGTAGGCATCTGGAAATTCTTCCGGCAATAGCCCGAGCCCTGGCAAGATTGCCATCCATCCCCAGTCTCCCGGTTCTAGCTCGACAATTTCGACTTCCAATGTGTCTCCCGGTTCTGCCTCTCGGATTTCGACAGGTCCTGCGAGCGGGTATACTTTTGCCCAGTCGAGTGTATCAATGTCTTTAGTCGTAGAGTTTTTAGTAAACTGATTGTCGGCCACTTCCCGCGTAGAAAAATCCACTTGATCTCCACTGTCGATGGTCAATACCGGCTGCGGATTCTTGTCCCATGTATAATGCACACGGTCTTCTGGAAACTTATGTCTATTGGTCACGAATCGTCATCCTTTCTAGATTGAACATTTTTTGATTTTTTTAATTCATGTGGAATACTCTCCAAACTCCAAAACCGTTCCTCTAAAATCCTATAAATGCCTTGAGCCGATGAAAATCCCCCGTTCAGATAATAGTAAACCGTCTGAGATTCTGGGTTGTCTATCGTCAGTTTATCACGTCTATTGGATAATTCAGATTTTTAAAACTTAAATTTAATAAAACCTTGTCGTGCAAGAAGTTGTATTGAGCGACAAGGTTATGGGTATTTTTATCATCAAAATTACTGTTACAGCAAGATATCCTCCCGGTTCGAAACGAGAGCCACTTGGCCTTCTGCGAAGGGATCTGCTTGACGCAATTCACCCAAATCAAGACCAGTTAGCTCTTCAATTTTTGTAACCGGTACTTGATACGTTTGAAACTGACCGTAAACAAATTCCAAATCACCAACAATCAAATTTTCCTGTGTTTGTAAATAAGCGGTCGCTGACAATTCGGTGCCGTCTTTTACCATGACTGCCACTTTCCAAAACTGATTTGGAATTTGCGCATCTCGGTAGGCACGGTCAGTGTCTCTGAACACCGGCCCTGTGAAAATCGTCACTTTCATATCGTGGTCGCGTGCGTTATCGAGCAAATAATCTTCTAAGTCGAGCCATACTTTTTGATTGAAATTTTTATGTTGTGGCGAACTATTGGTGAAATGGAATGTGTGTTCATTGGCTTTCACGGCATCAATGCCCCAATTGGGATCCCGGCGTCGCACGAGATGACCGCGGTCGATATCGTTCGACTTATAGAATTCATTGCCCAACTGGTACGCTTTATCGATACGCGGATCAAAATACCAGCGGTCGTTTCGTCGTTTGACATCGACGAGTTGATCGCCATCGATGTTTACGGCCGTGAAAAAAGCAAGACGACGCGACTTGCTCATGGCGACCGAAAAGTGGGTGTAATCGAGTGCCTCCTTGCCGTCCGTCGTTGTCGCTAGATCTTTTTTCATCTCTTCATCAAATTGCGGCAATGGCACAATGAAATCCGGACCTAAAAATTCACTGTTATATCCTGTTGCTTCTGCATACCAATCCTCGTCCAAGACGCCTACTTCCATCGGAGTTGTCGTTGATCCGGGCATAACGACTGATAGCAAATAATCGAGCATTTTGCGTGCTTGCTCTGTTTCTAAACTGCTGCGTTTTTCACTCAAGTGTTGAATAATGGAGCTAATGCGAATGCCTTCATTGGCAATCCATTGGTTGCTGTCGTTCGGATCTGGTATGCCCGCATGGTGTAATGCGACAACCATCCACTGATCATTGAAAACAGGTGAACCTGATGAACCAGGCTCGGTATCGCTCACATAATGAACAAAATCAGAAGAGATAAACTTGACTTCATTTTCACGAATAGTAATGGCTTTTGGACCGCCTTTTGGATGTTGAATGATAGTGACATATTCACCTTCCAAAATCTTCCCTGGCTTTGGCAGCAACGGCAAATAACCGAAAGTTGCGAGCGGCACTGTATTCATATTATGAGATTCGACTGCGACTAACGTGAAATCTAGCGCTTCGTCGGTAATAAATAATAGCTCCGGATCTAATCGGAAACTGATTATGTCCCGTGGCATAAAATGAACATCATCTTCATAATTAAATTCCGCCACCGCATACATCGCCGCTTCAGCCGTTTCCAGTACATGATTGTTCGTGAGTAAAAGATTCGGTCCTACGAGAAATCCAGTACCGTATCCTTCAAGTTGCCCTGAGCGACCACGAATTGAAATGCGGCAAACTGCTTTACTGACATCGAGTCCTGCCTGCAAATGTGCAATCGGAAACAAATCGCTTTTGTTGATGATGCGCTCAATCGCCAAATTGTCGTGGTGATTGATAATGCTCGACCGCGTCATCATTTTTTCTTCTGAAGCCGCTTCATATTTTTCGGCTTTGTGCTCTTTTGCAAATTTCAAATACCGTTGTAAGGCTTGTTGTTGGATCTTGTCCATTTTGTTTACCACTAAATTCATCCCCTTTTGGTGAGTGTGTTTATCTATTTTTGGTCATATTTTCATTTTATAAATTAAATATTCTAATAATTAACCTTAAGAAAAGTTTATCATAATTGCACAAAGAAAACTCATTCCTTGGTGTGGAATGAGTTTTCTTTTGCGTTCAGGTTATTTATCTTTCATGACTTTTTTTTCGCCTGTATTTGGGTCGCGAATTACTTTGTCTTCGGTGGGAACATAATCTGGAGATTCATTAGGTGTGTTATGGACTTCAGCTTTCCCCGGAGATTCCCATCCTTCATCGCCACCGCCTAACATTTCGGTCGTTTTCTCGATAATTTTTTCGACGGTCGAATCGTTTTCGTCTTTTTGATGATCGGTGTTCTTTCCTTGTGAGTTGTTTGTCATTTGTTATCCCTCCAAGAGTGTAGTTGGTTGTACTTTACCCTTTGTGTTGGGGAATAATCATTTTTTGTGAGGCGGATTTTGGAGCTGTTTTGCTGGTGCGGACAGTATTTGGTGTGATTTGGACAGTACTCGGGCGCATCTCGACAGTATTTCACTCAATTCCGACAGTATTCGACTTGAACCGGACAGTATGCCCATATTCTTCCTCTCCACCAAAGTTCAAAACCTTTCTTACCCAAAACCCGGAAAGCGTAAGGACGCGCTTTCCGCTGGAGAATAGGCTCCGGACAGTATTTGGTGTGATTTGGACAGTATTCGGGTTGATTCCGATAGTATTTCGGTCAATTAGGACAGTATTCTACTCGATTCCGACAGTATGCCCATTTTCTTCCTCTCCACCAAAGTTCAAAACCTTTATTACCCAAGACCAGGAAAGCGCAAGGACGCGCTTTCCGCTGGGGAATAGGCTGCGGACAGTATTTGGTGTGATTTGGACAGTATTCGGGTTGATTCCGACAGTATTTCACTCAATTCCGACAGTATTCGACTTGAACCGGACAGTATGCCCATTTTCTTCCTCTCCACCAAAGTTCAAAACCTTTATTACCCAAGACCAGGAAAGCGCAAGGACGCACTTTCCGAGGGGATCTAGCCTCTTCAAGTCAAAATGGTGCTTATTACCAAGAAATATAGGGTACACTAATAATTGTACTGACTATACATAAAAAGGGGCTATGCAAAATGGATTTTATTACATTAAATAATGGATTAAAAATGCCGCAACTAGGCTTTGGCGTGTGGCAAGTGGAGAACGATGAGGCAACAAAAGTTGTAGCGAAAGCGTTAGAGACGGGCTATACTTCTATCGATACTGCAATGATTTATACGAACGAAATTGGCGTTGGACGTGCGTTGCAGGATACAAAAATTCCGCGCGAAGATTTGTTTATCACGACAAAAGTTTGGAACACGGACCAAGGTTACGACAATACCTTACGTGCATTTGATGAAAGTTTGAGCCGCCTGGGGCTTGATTATGTAGATTTGTATTTGATTCATTGGCCGACTCCGGAATTTGATAACTATGTTGAAACATATAAAGCATTAGAAAAGTTATATAACGATGGCCGCGTGAAAGCGATTGGTGTTTGTAATTTTGAAGCTGAACATTTGCAGCGTTTATTGGATGAATGCGATGTTCCGCCAGTATTGAACCAAGTAGAATGCCACCCATACTTGGCGCAAACGAGTTTGAAAGAATTTTGTGCGAAACACGATATTTTCTTGGAAGCTTGGAGCCCGCTTGAACAAGGTGGCGACGTGTTGAAAGATGCGACCATCACTAAAATTGCGGAGTCGAAAGAAAAGTCTCCGGCTCAAGTTGTGTTGCGTTGGCATTTGCAAAACAACACCATTGCTATTCCAAAATCGGTAACGCCGTCACGCATTGAAGAGAACTTTGATGTCTTTGATTTTGAATTGAGCGACGAGGAAATGGAAGCGATCAATGCGTTAAACAAAGAGCGCCGCAACGGACCACACCCAAATGACATGAATGTACGATAATAATTCCCCATCCATACATTGACCATTTTGCACATCAATGATGGTGCAAAATGGTACCAAAAAGAAAGAGGCGGCCTTAGTTAAAGGTCGCCTCTTTTTATGTTACTACTTAAACTTTCTCTCCACAAAATCTTGCTCTTGCTCAGGCGTCATAAATCCTGTCGCTCTGCCGACTGTACCTTTATGCCAGTCCCAAATAGTATTGTGGACATCGACGGCATTTGAAAAGTTGCCTTCTTTCCATTTCGTTAATGTGGCCAAGTAAAAATCACTATGTTCGTACTGATCAGCATAGGCGTTAACAATCGTCAGTAACCCGTCGATGTGTTCAGGTGTCATTTCAACTGCGCCTTTCTTTTCACTAGCGGTAATTTTTTGGTGTGTCATTTGGTGCATATAAACTTGCAGTTCGCCTTCACTCATTTTGAGGTCGGCACTGTCAACTTTCTCATCATCTTTGTCTGCGGCGACCTCTTTGTTATCGCTTTTTGCAATTTCTTCGGCTACTTTCGTTATGTCTCCGCCTTTTGCAGAACCTTGCGCGAGAAAATAATAGCCGCCCGCAACTAGTAGAGCTAATACGCCAATCGTTATTGCGCTCGTTTTTAGTACCGATTTCATTTCTGCAGCTCCTTGCTTTAGTCTTTCTATGTACGACGATATTCCTATTCTAGTATGAACGACACACCTTTAGCTTTCAAGGGTTTCTTGGAAATCAAGACCATTAAATACTTATAAAGTAAGAAGCGCCATCTTTAAAATCAAAGACAGCGCTTTTATTCACTACATTAAACCTGTACAGTTAACACTTCGTCAAGAATTTCTTCAAATAACTCTTCTTCAACGGCAGCTTCGATAAACAACTCGCCACCGTCTTTATCAAATAGTTCCGTAAGCATTTTTTTTGCTTGAGCAGGGTGACCAGCTACCATGGTTGCGCGTGCCAACTCGTAACTGGCCGGCAAGTATTCCGGTGCATCGTCTTGCAACGCACGTAACCGTGTCATTGCCGAGACACTGTCTCCGGTATTGATCGACATAATCGCCAGTGTTACACAAATCCATTCGTTCAGTCGAAGCTCTTCCGGTAACCGACTTTCAAATTGTTCTGGTTGTACTTTCCGGTGATCGGCAAGTAAATGCATTAAGCGTACATAGCTATCGCTGCGATATGGATTCATCGAGATTGCTTTTTCATAAAACGTCTGTGCCTTGTCTATATCTTCTTCGACTGCAGCCATGTCTCCTTGCCATAAAACAAGATCAATGTCGACCGGCTTTTGCTTATAGAGTTCTTGCGCTTGTTTAATGGCTTTACCTAGCAACTTTGGAGATTGCTTGTTATTAGCTTCTTGGAATGTAGCTTGAAGCAATAATTTCGCCGCATCAAAATTGCCCGTGCGTTTAACAAACGGCTCTAGTTCTTCTGCCGCATCGTCTGCCCCGTCACGTTCCATGTAAAATTCTGCAAGGTGCAAGACGGGCACTTCGCTATCTTTGTATTTTTTCGCAGCATCTGTGTAAAGGTCAATAATGTTGGAAACTAGTAAAAAGCGGCGTGATTTGTCGCGTAATCTTCCAAAGAAATTCGTCGATTCCTCTTCTTCTGTATCCAACAACACCACCAATTGATCGGCGCTATACGTTTCAGCCATCGCCAACTCTTCGCCTTTGAGTCGTTTTTTCAAACGTCTTTGAAGCTCGCCAGTTTTGCGCATTTTCACTAACAACTGAACATACTCTGCGTAAAAGCCTTCTTCAGCTGGATGCTCTTCAATCAGTTCTTCCAGTATAACAAGCGCGCGCTTTAAGTCTCCTTGTCGTACACAAAATTGCATATATTGATAACGAGATGGCAACGCTCCGTTAAGTGCTTGTGCTTGGAGCAATAATTCCTCAGCTTCAGCCACATTGCCTTCCTTCTCTGCAAGTTGAGCTTTTACTGACAACAACCATTCCTCAGGCACTTGTGCGGCTACTTTTTCGAGCACTTGGCTAATCGCAATTTGTTTTGAGTCATTATCGACTAACTCGAACAATTCTTGCAAATCAAGCGGCAGTGGTTCATTTTCCAACACATGCAATGCTGCTTTAAAAGCTCGATCATGATCTTCTAACGCCAAATAACTACGCATCAACCCTTCATGAGCCGCCGTGAAACTGGCGTCGGCTTTCACGCTTTCCGTATAATGTTCGAGCGCTTGTTTCCATTTATCGTTTTGTTCGGCAAGGCGACCCAAATGATAATGCGCCAAATAAAGTCCGTTTATTTCGACAGCTTGCTCGTACAGCGTTTTTGCAAAACGCTGATGGTCTTCAAGTTCATACAAACCACCTTCGTAACACAATAATTGTGGATCTGCGGCAGTTTCGCGGAAGCGTTTGAAACGATCAAACAAACGGCTACGGAATTGTGGCGCTTCACCAAACTCCGCGTATTGCTCGGCGATTTCGTGAAGATTTAACGCTTCACGTTCCATGCCAACTTCCAACAAGTGGAGTGCTAGCGTTTTTCCTATATCATCTTCCGATTCTTGCCAAAGCATCGCAGCAGTTCGGTTGAAATAAAACGTGTCCCCCGTTTCTGCGTATTGCATGATGAGTTCTCTCACTTCATCGTCTTTTTCTTGTTTCAGCAAGGCATGCGCAATGTGCGTGACCGTATACAAATCCGTCTTATCCAATTCGAGCGATTTCCGGTATTCAGTTTCCGCCTCTGTAAACTGTTCCTGCTCCATCGCGATATGCCCCAAATACAAATGCAGTACATCGGTTTTTTCGCAATGATCAATTCCTTCACGAATAATAATGTCCGCTAACGCCCAATCTTTTGCTTCCATATGGATTTCCGCAATACGCAAATACGCGAATGGTTCTTTAAAGTCAATTTCTTTCGCTTGTTCAAATGACGCTATCGCTTCTTTTTCCTGACCAAGCACCAGCAAACAACGACCTATTTCATAGATGAAATAACCGTCTTGTGGATGTTCGTGAGCTAGCTCACGAAAACGTGTCAACGCTTGTTCATAAGCACCAGATTCGTATTGAATCAAACTATGCGTAATTCGCGCAAATACGTCTGTTGGTTCTTGCTCAAGCGCAATACTCGACCATTTAAACGCTTGATACGTTTTATCGATTTCCAAATAACAACGCGCCAAATGGCTATAGGCCATTGGTTGATAATGATCCAATTCAATCGAACGCTTTAAAAGCGGAACTGCTTTTTCATGTTCGCTTCGACTCATCAAAATAGCGGCTTTTAAAAATAGCGCATACGGACTGTTCTTTTCTTTAACGCCCTCTAAGCATTTTAACGCTTGCTCAGTTTCTTCCTTTCGGTAATGCATGTGAGCCGCCAAAAGCGCCACTTCCGCATCATCTTTTCCGAGGTCCTTATAAAGCTTTTCAAGCCAAGTCGAATGAAGCGCTTTGGCTCTTTCTGAAAAACGAGTGACTAATCCGACCATTGCTCCGTAACGTTCATCTGGATGGGCTTCAAGAAAATCGATCGAGCGATCTTTTTCTCCGACTTTTTCTTCAGCAGCCCAAATTTCAAACAACTGCGAGAAATACTGATGTTCTTTATTATCAAGCAAGCTTAAAAACGATTGCTGCACTGACAATAAAAACACCATACTCAAAGAATCCGTTAATTTATACGTATCTTTCATGTCTTCATATGACAATAAATACGGCCCTAAATCGTTAGGGTCTTGCACGATCAATGCTTGCAAGCGGTCATCATAACCAATAACAACTTGAACATGTGCATTGTTTTCAATCATCATGCTGAGCAATACCGGAATTCCCGCATCGATCAATTGCTTGTAGATAGTAAGCTGGCCTTTAAAATAACGCGCCGTAAACCCGAGTGACTCCATATACGTCATCGTCATTTGCAAATCCGAACCCGTCACATCAAAAACATGCTCTGCAATTTCGTCTTGTCCTTTTTTCATATCGTAAGCTTCGAGCATTAGCGATAAAGACGCCGGCACACAATAATTGAGCTTTTGAATGTTTGGCGTTAACTTGATCTCTTTGCGCTCGGCATCCTGGCGAATTTCCCCTTTGCCGTAAACGGTTTTTTTCAGCAACTTGTGATGACTGCTTACCCAAGCTTGCAAGTCTTCCCAACGTTCTAGCTTGTACAAGCATTCCGCCGCCATATATGCCCATGCATTGTGATGAACGTGGTATGGGTTTTCTTCATTATAGTGTGTCATTTCAGAGAGTGCTTTTTCGTAATGCCCAAGGAAAAACAGCGTCCGAATAATATCTGCACGGAATGTCCATGAGTCCGGTTCTAGCTCTTGCCCCTTTTCAAGAACAGCTAAAGATTCTGCTTGTCGACCAGTCATCGCCAATACATCTGCATATAAGATGCGCACTTGTTGACTCCGCTCAGTGACTCTGTCGCTCAACGCTCCTTCTAACACTCTTTCAGCCTGTTGCCATTCTCCACTGTGAATAAAATAAAAACCTTCAAGATCTGGCCAAAGGAACCCTTTTTGTGCTTTGTACTGTTCAAGTTGGTTTTTTGCTTCTGGCAAACGATTTAACTGAGAAAATACGCGCAACAACAATTGATGAGCCGCTGCTAGTTCTTCTGTTGAATCATTACCAGATTCGATACCATGCAACCTGCCAACCATTTGTTCTTCTGCTTCTAAGCTGCGTCCTGTCTCAAGTAATCGCGCACATTGCCACGTAAATGTCCGCAACGTGCCAAAGCGTTTATGCGCTTGTGTTGTGAGTAAATGACCGTACGTATATAAATCCGCTTGATCGGTTAGTTTCATCAAGCGCAAAAAATCTTCTTCTGTCTGGAGTTCCCCCATAAATTTACGTAATCCACGAATGGAACGTGCCGCCCATAACTGACGGATTGCGTCTACTGCTTGCTGCGCTGTTTGTATCTCGTTTGCTTTCATATCCCTATTATTCCCGCCTCTCCCATTGCCCCATGTAAATGTGGTTGATTTATTATATAGTGGAAAATTATAGGATGCAATACAAATATAGGGGTGTTGGAAGTTTATTTTTCCCATTGATTGATGAAGCGATTTGAGGACATTCTAGCGGCCTATTGGCGAGCCCGCGCTGGGATAGGAGTTCACAGTAAGAAGTTAGACAAAAAAACGTTTCTTCTATAAATAGAAGAAACGTCGATTTGATTTGGTTTTATTTAACGGGAATTTTCATTTGTCAGTGCACTGGCTATTTTTTGTACCGTTTTCCAAAAGGTTTCGGTGATTCCACCTCGTTCTTCTACGTGTATACTCAATCGATAAGCTAGATAAACGCCACCGATATCAATAATGACGTCAGAGATTCTTCCGCTCCTCTCAAAAAATAATTGAAGGAATTCGGTAAAGAACGCAAACAGACCGCATAAAATGATGGCTTTTGTCTTATGATTTACCGTTTTCGCCATGATGAGAAAAAGTATACCGAAAGACAAGGCATGACCGACTTTTTGGAATACGTAAGTTTTACTGTTTAAATGAATGTCATTTGTGATGAACAAATCCGAAAAGTTGGGGAACACGCGAATATGAAAGTTGATTTCTTGGCTGAATAGCAGGGCTTGGAAATTGTAATTATTGGTTGCTAGTAAAATGCACAGCCCCCAGAAGATTACCGGTATGTATTTTGCTTTCAAAACGCTCTTCCCTTCAATTTTGTTAGCTGTTTCTATTTGTTGAGTTATTTACTTACATGATATTCCAGTAGAGTCGCTTAGCTTATTATATGTCGGGTTGCTCTAAATAACTAGTAGCTGTTCACTTCAAATAAAAAAAAGAGCAGCTACAAGCTGCTCTTTCAAAATACTGCTTATTAGATTTTTACAGTTTCTGCGCTATAAGCGTTTAAGTCCATTGGTGCAGCCATGAATGTTGGCGCTTTTTGAACAAATGCTTGGAAGTGTTCGCTTGTGTTATGTGCTTGGATCGCTTCAGCGTCTTTCCACACTTCAACCATTGTGTAATGTTGCTCTTGATCCGTAGATTTTTTCAAGTCGTAGCTGATGTTTCCTGCTTCTTGACGTGATCCTTCGATAACTGTTTTAGCTGCTTCTAAAAATGCTTGTTCTTGTGCTGGTTGTACTTGCAAGTTTGCGTGAATAATAATCATGTCGACTCATCCTCTGTTTTTTATTTGGTCGTGCTTTAGTACTCGCTTATATTGTTTTGCATGCGACTTAGCATGTCGGACAGATGCTCAATTTCTTCTGATGTGAAGTCATGAAGCATTTGATTGACAAAGCCCATGTTTTCTTGGCGATAGCCAATAATTTTTTCACGACCTTCAGTAGTTAAGCTGACAAAAATGACGCGGTTGTCGGCTGGACTTCTTTTTCTCGTAACCATGCCGTCTGCCTCGAGTTGTTTCAGGTGGCGCGTAACGGCCGCGCTATCAATATTGACGGCTTTTTGAAGCGTCGATTGGTTGATTTCGTCAGTATTGTAAAGTTGGTAAAGCAATTCATAGCGCGATGCACTAATGCCTGTACAACGTTCAAATTTCGGGCTGATTTGGTTGGTCAGTCCTTTGAACAATTGTAAGATTTGCTCTTGCTTTGAAAATGAACATGCCATCAATGGACCTCCTCTTTTGTGATAGGGTCAATTGATTGGCTTTTCGCTTTTCATTGACCATCTTTTATTTCCATTGCGTAGTAGTTTCAACAGGCAAACGGTATGACTGGAAGCCATCATTTAATGCTTTCCCGATTGTCAGTAACATAACCGGAACATAACGATCTTTATCTAAGTCTAACACTTCTGCGATGTTTTCTTTATCATAACCGCCAATTGGATTCGTGCCATATCCATGAGCACGCGCAACTAGCATTAATTGCATAGACACAAGACCTGTATCCAACATAATGATGTCTTTCATTGTATCGTACGGTGCATTTTCATAAGCTGGTTTGAAATAATCAAGCTGAGCGCGCATAACATCTGCAGGCATATAACCAAGTTCTACAGCTTTTCCGTAAATTTCTTCTCCGTATTCGATGTTTTTAAGATCCGCAAAAATGGCGATGACTGCCGATGCGCTCATTACTTTTTCTAAGTTGAATGAAGCAAGCGGTGCGATTTTTTCTTTTCCTTCTTCGGTGTCGATTACGACGAAACGCCAAGGCTGCATGTTAATAGAAGATGGCGCTGTTGAAGCTTGCTCAATGATTTGACTCATTTCTTCGCGGCTGATTTTCACCGATGGGTCGTATTGTTTGATCGAACGACGGTTGTTCATAATGTCGTTAAAATCGTTTGTTTGTTGGTAAGTTTCTGTAGTTTGCATATGTGTCGTGCTCCTTTTTCTGTTAGGTTTATGTGTTTTGATAATGATTGAGGCATCAATCATTGACTCCTCATACAATATAAACCCCTTGGTGTGGATTTGCAACTATAAAGTTTCGGGAAGTTTTTTGGGGTGCGTGCGTATTTTTGGGGGAGCGTGCGTAAGCGCTTCTGTGCCGCGCGTATTTTTTGGGGTGCGTGCGTAATACTTGCTGCACCGTGCGTATTTTTCTAGGACCGCGCGTATGTGGCCACTCAGTCTACCTTTAGCCTGGTCATGCTTGCCCGCCAAAACCATTAGATGCCTCGCTTTTCGCGAGCGAAAAGCACTAAAACCTACTTGCTTCGCTTCAAGAAAAAGCAATCTCTACTATTCAAGTGAGACTTTTCTGCGTCCGAAACTCGTTCGCGCGTATTTTTTCCGGAACGCGCGTAACCGTCTCGCCACCGTGCGTATTCTCCCAGCATCGCGCGTATCATTTGCTGCACCGTGCGTATTTCTCCAGGATCGTGCGTATCACACGCCCAACCGTGCGTATGCCGCCACCCAGCCTACTCTCAAGCTTAATCACACTCGCCCGTCCAAACAAAAGAACAAGTTGCCCCGCTTTTCGCGAGCGAAAAGCACTAAAACCTACTTGCTTCGCTTCAAGAAAAAGCAACCTCTACTATTCAAGTGAGACTTTTCTGCGTCCGAAACTCGTTCGCGCGTATTTTTTCTGGAGCGCGCGTAACGGTCTCGCCACCGCGCGCATTATCTCAGCATCGCGCGTATCATTTGCTGCACCGTGCGTATTTTTCTAGGACCGCGCATAACCCCGTCCAAGACCGCGCATATCACTACCAATCCCCAAAAATTCCGTCAACAAGGGGTGACCCACTCGCTCGACTTCGGTACAATAAGAAGAGAAGCACCGATCCAAGGAGGGTTCCCGATGTCGACATTACAAGAGATTGCCCAATCAGACGATTATGGACAGTTTGAATTGAAAGAAGTATACCAAGCTGCACAATTATTGCTGCAGGAGTTTCAAAAAACACGCACCCAGCCAGAAAAGCTGAAAGAGATCATTGAACACTTAAAAAAACGTCTTGAAGGTCAAGCGGCATATCCGCTGGCGATTTTACTTGAAAGCAGCAAGCTCGGCGTCGAGCACCAGTTACAAAAAGACTGGAACAGCCCGATGAAGCAGCGCCAGCTATTTCTTTTTGAAAGCTTATACGCACAGTTCCGTGGCAAAGTGCCGCCTACTATATGGAACCAAATTTGCTTGAATTATGCGGAAGCGTTAATTTATGTGGGTCGTTCGCTTGATGGACTTAACGTTTTAGAGCAAATGACCGAAGCGGAAAATGATCCGTCTTACGAACGTTTAGATGCTGAACGCGGATGGGGACTGTTGTTTTATTCGACATTCTTACGCGATAAGGATGCAAAAGGTGAGGCACTTCATTTGTCGCGTGATTTGTTGCGTGACGGGATTGAAAAAATCACCAATACGAATGGACGCGCGTTGTATGCAGACCGCTTAAAACTGGCTGTTAAAATGCTCGAGGAGATCGGGCCGATTGATCTTACTGGCAGCTACAAGCCAAACTTTTTCGAAGGCCGCGAGCGTGATTA
The DNA here is from genome assembly GCF_001687585.2 of Planococcus halocryophilus. Taxonomy (GTDB): domain Bacteria; phylum Bacillota; class Bacilli; order Bacillales_A; family Planococcaceae; genus Planococcus; species Planococcus halocryophilus. Next base: position 2,612,544 of record NZ_CP016537.2, read on the forward strand.
CCGCGACTGGTGCGCGAAGCATCGTTTGTTGCTAAATGATAACAACGAAGTCGATCCAACAGGCACGATGAAAATTGATACACTTAACTATCGTCATGTTGGTTCTGACAAAGAACGCGGGCTATTCCTTGAAACATTTATGGATAGCATCGTTTCTGAATTTACTGGGCTACGTTGGAATCTTTTTGAAGCGTTAGAAAAAGAGCCTAGCGATGAGCGCAATGAAGAGCTAAAGACCGTTTACCGCCAGTCATACACCTTGTTCTCAAAAGTTTCTCAGTTTGTTAGCCAGTATTACAAACTCGAAATGACAAATCCACGTGCTGGGATGCAGCGTATGTGGTTTGAAGAAGAAGATCCGAAAAAACCGCTCAAACCATTTATTCGAGATAGCAAAAATGGCGCGTTGAAAGCCTTGTTTTGGCTGTCCAAAGAACTTTTTGGCTACGAGCAATCTGCTGTTCAAAACGTTGCGACGGTTCGTTCATTGCTTATCCGTGACCAACTCGAACGCAGCTTTGTTCAAGTCATCACGAAAAAAGAAGAAATCGCTGAAACTGGCGAACTGCGTAAGCATCAAATGACGCAAGTCGAACTTGAACGTTTGGCACAGACGACTTTATTTAAAGCGCGTAATGCGTTGATGTATTTAGGGTTTGCCATTGGGTTGGAGAAAAAATAACAAACAGCGACACTCAGATTTTGAGTGTCGCTGTTTTCATGAATTTATATCGGTAATATCCACAAGTGGTGCTTCAATGATATAACGGTCAGGCGCTGCGCCGAGGAAGTTAAACGGGTAACAAGTGGTAAGTGTCAGGGTAGCTTTATCTTTTGCAACAATAACTGACCGGTCTTTTGCATCTGTAATCCAAGTCCTTTTTATTTTATATTCGTATTGAACGTCTTCAAATTGTACAAACATCGTATCGCCTTCTTTTAAATTGCCCAGTTCGCGGAATACCGTGTCTCTATGCCCCGCTAAAACGGTATGCTGCTTGCCATCTGGAGGCGTGGTGAAGTTACCGACATGATAGCCGACGCCTTGCGTTAACGTGTCGTCGTCTGTTCCCCAGTAAACCGGGTATTTTTTATCCAGAGCAGGAATTAACAACCATCCTATCTCTTCCCCCCGTGCATATTCTTCGTAATTCCGAGGGTTTGGAATTTCCTTTTTCACCAACGAAGGAGTAACTTCTTCTTGAACAAGAGCTTCTGTCGGAACAGCAACACTGTCGATTTCATTTGCTTGTGCTATATCATTTTCATCGATAGTTTCTTGGCTAGAAGACATTTCAGACAGCCATACATAGCCGTTCCAAGCGGCGAAAAGCAATCCCATCAATAAAAGCAACACACCTACTTTTTTCTTCACGGTTTCACCCCTAGTTCCATACTGGAATAGACTGATTCTATACTTCTACTCCGCATCTATTGACAAATTAAGGTATTCATTAAGGTGTTTATATTTATTTTAACAGAAAATTCTAATTTTTAAGAATACTTTGTTGTATAATATGTTATCGCCTACTGGCGAAATTTGCAAGAAGGAGAATGATCTATGAAAAAACGCTTGGCTTTACCACTCGTTTCAGTATTGGCCGTTACAGGTTTTGCCGGATCAGTTTTTGCTGCTCATGAAGGACAAGAGTTTATGGCAGAGTTGACACCAGACCAGGAAACAGCAGATGTCGAAAGCTCTGCAACAGGAGATGCATCTGTTCAGTTTAGCGAAGACGGCATGTCTCTCGAATTCACGGTAAATGCTGAGGATTTGGAAAACACGCTTGCCGGCCATTTTCACAGTGGCGCAACTGGCGAAAACGGACCTGTTGAAATAGCCTTGTTCAACAACGAGGAAGCGACAGATTACGATGGCGAAGTAGCATCGGGCACATTAAGTGAAGCCGACCTTGCCGGAGAAATGTCATGGGAAGATTTCACAAAAGCGATGGTGGCTGGTGATATCTATGTAAACCTTCATACAGAACAGTATCCTGACGGTGAACTTCGCGGGCAAGTAGAAATGGCCGAAGAAGGCGACGAAATGCCGACGACCGCTTCTAACGGACCACTTTACACGATGATTGGTGTGCTGATGGCGTTGATGGGCGGACTATTGCTAGTCGGCAGAAATCAGAAGAAAGCTGCATAGACAATTCCCTAAAAAAGCTGAACTCCTCTTTGGCTAGTCCTACACCAATGATACAAGTTCAGCTTTTTTATTGATTTTCAAAATTTTGATCGCCACGTAATGAATCTATCTCAACAAACTCTAGCCATTTCAACCATCTTCCTCCGCTACAAATATCGACCAAACACCCAAAAAATCACAAATCCCATCGCCATGAGGACGAATAAAAGAAGCGGCAGCTTTATTTTTTCCATCCCCCCAAACCCTTTCTGCTATGTATGAACGATCAAGTTGGTTTTATCTATTTATATACACGTTATTCTACATACATAAACTTCAGCACCAAAAAGCGACTGGCAGAATTACTTGGATTCTGCCAGTCGCTTTAGTGCATTTCCTACATCAAAATGAAAATTCGGTCTTAACGCTTCACTTTTTTCTTCGTTTTCTCATCCACTTTAATGACAATTGTCGTCAGCGGATCAATCTTCAATATATCTTTTGATAACGTAAAGCCGGATGGTTTGGAGACTTTTTTGGTTCCTGCTTCGTCGTTGTCTACGACAATTTCACCTTTCGAGAAATCGTAGTCGCCTAATGTGAAGTTACGGGCTTTGTTGTCCGCATTGACGAAGACGTAGTAATTTCCAGTGTTGTCGGTGGATTTATTTTCGTATGCTATGACTAAGTCGGAATCTTTCATTTCCGGAATGTCCAGTAGCGAGACGTTTTTGTCCACTAGCTCTTTTTCTCCTAGTCGAAAAGCGTTTGTCGATTTTCTTAACTCGATCAAGCCTTCTGTATAGGTGCGCGTTGTGTTGTTGACGGCAAAGTCTTTTTTGTTTGTTGCTTTTTGCCAATCAAACTGATTGATGGCATCGGAAGAATCATACGAATCGTGGATAAAGTAGCCAAACGACTTGCCCGCTTCATCTTTTAATTCGTGATATTTTTGCTCAGGTACGCCTTCGCCGAACCATTGCTTTGTCCGGCCATATTCTTGGCCAGCCTGGATAAACGCGGTTCCTTGAGACGTTAAAACGAGCGAGTTTCCGATGCGAATGCGTTTATGAATTTCAAGATTGTTTTCCGGGATTGCTGGATCTTTTTTAATGGATTGCGCAATCACATCATAAAGTGGTAAATTGTCGTGTGCAGCGATGTATTGAACCATGTCGCCCGGGTCGTCAGCGGCCGTATTGGATGGTTGGCCTTTAATGTTATTGAAAATAGTCGCTACATTGCGTGCCCCACCTGTGATAAATCGCGGCTCGCCTTCAGAGCCAAAACCAGATTTTAGTTCATTTCGCATTTCGTCTGAAAAGACGCCTACGTCATCTGTTTTATCCATCCAATCTTGATCAGCGCCCATTCCGGCAAGGTCTGGGTCTGCAATATGCCCTGCAAATGTTCGCCATCCTTCTCCAATGAATAACGCATCTGGATTGATGGCAGCTGCCGCATCGTAAGCGTTTTGAACGGACGGATACGTAGCGTCGCCCATCATATCAAATCGCATGCCGTCAATTTTGTATTCGTCAAACCAATACTTTACAGAGTCGACCATTAGCTTTTCAGCCATTGTGTGACTTGTTGCTAAGTTATTGCCAAATCCGCCAAGGAAGTTACCTTTGTCGTCTTGATACGCGTAATAATCTGGCACGATGTCGTTCAATAAACTCGTTTGCGCCGTATGCGTATAAACCACACCCAACACAACCCCCATGTCTGCATCATGAATTGCATCGATCAATGCTTTTAGTTCTTTGACGCGTAATTCCGGATCGGTCGCGTCTTGTGAATACGCACCATCTGGTGAGAAGTAATTATGCGGATCATATCCCCAATTGTATTCATTGCCAAGAGCTGAATAGTTTTGCTCTCTTTCACCCATTTTCGTTTCATCGCCAAAATACCAAGCCATAACTGGCAGCAATTGAACATGGGTGACGCCTAGAGATTTAATGTAATCCAATTTGTCGATAAACGCCGTGTACGATCCCCATCTCGACTTTAATTTCTTTTCAATAGAAGGATCTGCTGTAAAGTCACGAATATGCACTTCGTAAATCACGGCATCTTCCCGTTTTTCATAGCCGTCAATTGATGCATGGCCGAAACCTTTCGGGTTAGTTCCGCTCAAATCGACAATTGCGGCTTTCCCTACTTTATCTCCGTCTGGACCTGCCTCACCTTTCGTATTTACCGTAAACGCCGCCATTGATTTGGCGTACGGATCTAATACGTTTTTCGTAATGCCATCGTTTGTGACTTCGTATTGATAATAATACCCTTTTAAATCTTTCACACCTAATTCGCTTGGTGCAATGTCTTTTGACCAAACACCTTGTTCTCCGAGTGTTAATTCGATACTGCCAAGTAACGTCGTGGCATCTTTTTTATCATAGAAATTCGCCACGACTTTGCTTGCTTTTGGAGCCCATAATTTCAATGTTGCGTGGCCTTTTTTATACGTTGCACCGAGGTCATCGCCGTCATAAGAAAATGCTTTATCCAACATTCTCCACCCGGTAGTAGCTGACACCGTTCTGCCGGCGTACGTAACGGACAGTGGCAATTTGTCTATATTAAATTGTGCTGTGACTTCGACCGTTTTGTCTCCTGTAATTTTTGCCGCTTCTACTCCAACAGCTGTGCCGTCCGCATCTAGAATCGCTAACCCGGCTACTAATTTTTCAGAAGTTAAGCCATCTGTGCTGTTAAATCTTAAAAGAAGTGTATCTTCAGAAACAACTTCAGCCGACCCAAGACCTGATGCGACTTCATCATAAGGAGAAACGTAAACTGTATCGTCTCCTTGTTTGATCCATAAGTGATTGAATTTATCCAACAAGTTAAATGATTTATCGCCTGCATCTTTTTCTTGCGTTTTTTCATTGACCACTAAGAATCCTATTTCTTTTGCAGCTTCTGTTAACTCTATATCTGCATAAGCGCCGTAACGATCCGTTCCGTCAAAATTAACGGCGCCTGTTGGCCAGTCTTCTGAAGGAGACGCGACATCGCCCCAATTCCATATGCCAAAGTCTTCGTAGTCGCCCCCATCGCGCGTGTAATGAATACGGACTGTATTTGCTGGCAAATCTACCGGTTCGTACGTGTACACTTTGTCTGAACCTTGCTTGATCCAAATTTCATTTGCTTGTGTCGAAGAAATCGTAAAGCCTTTGTCTCCGCCGTCTTTGCCCACGTCACCTGCGGTAATATCCATGACAAGAAAGCCGATATTTTTCGCGCCGTCAGCTAATGGCACATCGATATACGCGCCGTAACTATCGGTTTTTTCAAACATCGTCGCCCCTACTGGCCAATTCGCAGAAGGAGATGCCACATCATTCCATAGCCATGCCCCGTAATTTTTATAAACATTGTCTTCGCGCTTATAGTGAATGCGGATATTGTTTTCCGGTACTGGTTCGACTTCCACTCTGCCGTCAGCTTTCGCAACACTGGTAATGTTGCCTCCTTTAACCGTTAATAAAACCGTACCGCCATCCGCTTTTCCTGGAAGTGTTAAGTCTACTTTCCCTGCTATCGCCGTATACTCGGTACCCGAATACGCATCGGTCACAACAGCGTCTGCAGAATCCATAGTTAAAGTCACCGCTTTGCTTTCTTCTGCTACGTTTAACCCAACGTAAACCTTTTGATCTTGGTAGTCACGAGAAAACAGTAGGAATTGATCTTTATCAGATCCTCCAACAAACGTGCGCTGACCCTTCGCAAATACTTTTGAATAATCTTCTCTAAAGTTTAAAATTTTGGTGTAATGAGCCAAAATTTCATTACCTTCCACTCTATCCCACGCAAAATCATAACGATTATCGTATTGTGGGTAGTTATTAGCTCCTGTTTGGCCAAGCTCTTCGCCGTAATAAATTACAGGTTGTCCTTTTGCTGTCGCTTGAAGAGTGGCTGCTACTTGTAGCTTTCCTTTATCTCCAGCAAGTGAATGGAGGAACCCTTCTTCATCATGACTTCCTAAAAACTGACCTAACGTTGCGGTATTATCCAATTTTTCATTTCGTTCGGCAAGAGACGCATTAGCCGCTTCTAAACTGCCGTTCAAAAATGACCGAGCCGTTTCTTTAAAACCAAAATCTAGCAATGAATCCATCGTGCCGGTTTCTAGGTAGCCTTGCGTATTATCAACTTTAGCGCCCCAAGCTTCACCGATCATTTTAAATTCCGGCATTTTTTCCGTTAAGGCATTTTTAAACTGCATCCACGTTGCATCTTCTACGTGTTTCACGGTATCTACACGGAAATAATCGATGGTATTGCCATTTTCTGTCGTCGCTTTTTCAATCCAATCGGTTTGCCAATCGATAATTTGTTCGCGAACTTTTGGATCTTCCGTGATAAAGTCTGGAAGTCCTGCTAGTTCACCGACCACTTCATCTGTGCCTACGTCCGCGCCTTGACGAAGCAAATCACTAAATCTTTCCCGGTCGGCATCTGACGTATAGCCCGCTGGTTGGTTGGTGATTGAACCGTCCATTTCTTTTAAGCCGTATCCTGTGTGATTGACCACCACATCGACCATAATTTTCATGTTGCGGTCGTGTGCCCCGTCAATCAGATCATGAAACTCTTCCATCGTGCCAAAATGCGGATTTAACTCCCCAAAATTATTGGCCCAATAACCGTGGTAACCATAATACGGTTCTGACGTTTCATAATAACGAACATCGTATTTAATGTTTTCCACAACCGGACTAATCCAAATCGTATTGACACCAAGCTCATCTAAATAATCCAGCTTGTTCGTAATGCCTTTAAAATCGCCGCCTTGGTACGTACCACGCGACTCTGTATCGTAATTTAAATCGTATGGGTCATTATTAGACGTATCCCCATCAAAAAATCGGTCCGTTAACATAAAGTAAATCACAGACTCGTCCCAGTCAAAATCTCCTTCTCCGACTGACTGTCTCGTTTTCACTTCTACTTCTGCCGTTCCTTTATACAAATTGCCATAAGCATCCGTCACAGTTAACGGAATCACCTTTGTACCTGCCGCTATATCATCATCTACTGCAATTGATACTTCTTTTACGGTCGGATCAATTTCTAGTCCAGCAGATCCACCTAAAAGCGAAGTATCCGCAACAATTTTTGTGATTTTCACGTCTTCTGTTACCCCTTCAATATCAACCCTTAATACCGCGTTTTGATTATAATCGATGGCTGACGGAGCTACAGTTCCGCTCACTGTTAAATCCGCTTGGTTAAATACAAGCGTCGACACACCGTCCACCGTATTGTAAGGATCCGTTACTTCCGTTGTCACACCCGCTTTTGTCACGAGGTATGTATAAGGTTGTTCACCCGTCGGAATATTATTCGCTAAAAACACAAACCGCTCATTTTCCGGTTCATACGTCATTTCATGCGTTTCGCCATCAAACTGCAACTCAACTTTTTCAATCGTATTCATTGCGTCCGCTGAGAAAAGTTCTTTGTCACGGTAATAAAACATGGCGTCTCCGTTATCAATAACAGGCGCCGATCCATCAGGTACAATGCGAATCTGTTCTTTTCCACTCGTGACAAAAGCTTTTGTCAAAGAATCATTTTTATTCACCTGGATAAAACGATCCCCAAATTCTTTTTCTGCTGTATTCCAATCTTCTGTGCTGCGCAAAACAAATCCAAATTCTTTTGTTTCTGGCGCCACGGCAATATGAGCGACAGCCACCCCACCGTCATACGAATCAAAATTGATTTGATCATTGACTCTGCCCGTATTCCACGCCCAAATGTTCCAGTTTTCGTACGTTTGATCGTCACGAATATAAGACAAACGCACCTCTCGTTCGGTCGTCGCTGTCGAATCTTCAGCCTGTACCGGTTGAACTTGTACAAACGGCATCCAAGTACTCATAACCAGCAATAACACCAACACCATTAAAAATTTCTGTTCTAATTTCTTGCTCATCTTCACGCTGTCATCTCCTCCTCTATTTGCTTTAGAATAGCCTTTAGATTGACAATAAATCCTCCTTTTATGAGTGAGACATCTCTTTCTAACTTTTGTGCAAACGATTGCACAAAAGGGCGAAATCGCTTATTTTTTTTGATGAGCGATTGCTTCTGGCTGAGTAAGTTCACAATTGTAAGCGTTTCCAAATTATTACTGGTAATTTTACATCAAATTTTTGTAAACAGCAACAGAAAATTTGAATTGGTGGTTTTGGGGGATTGTGGCTTTAACGCGGGTGTTCGTGATGCTTACATGAAGTTTCTTCTTTTTAACCCGGGTGTTTGCACTTCTTACATGAATTTTTTGCTTCTTTACATGAACTTTTTCTTCTTTTACCGAGATTTCTTACTCAACCAAAAAAACTGCACCTCGGTTATGGTTAACAACCGAAGTGCAGTTTGAATTTAATATAATAAGTGAGATTAAATCGTTTCACTCAAGAAGTTGCCTTGAACCCCTACTTCTCACAAGCAATCAAATCTTTATCGCGATCACTCTTTTTATTCGCATCATACAAAGCTTTCGACACAAACGGCTTGTGTTTTGTTTTGCCGCCTTTGTTTTTCACTTTTGAAGTGCGAGCAATACCGCCTTTGTAGACTTTGTTGATGGCTGTACAGTTTTCATAGGTTTTTACTTTTACTGCTGCTGCATCAGTTGGCATAGGTGCTGCGCTGACGGTAAAACTAGCGACTAGCATTAAAGACATGATAGCAAATCCGATTTTCTTCATCGTCTATTCCTCCTATTTTTCGTTGCTAACTCCACAACAAAAAATCCATATATTGTTAGCTAATTTAGTTTACCAGTCTTTTATATCCAGTACTATAGCCTTAAAATAATTATTTTGAACCAAAACAAAAAAAGGCCTATCCTCGAAAGTCCGTAGATACGACTTTTCGGGATAGCCCTTTTTAAACTAGAGGGATGACAGAATTATTTCGTTTGTCCATTACCTCTAACAATGTATTTCGTTGACGTCAGTGCTGGCAATCCCATTGGACCGCGCGCGTGAAGTTTTTGCGTACTGATGCCAATTTCGGCACCAAAGCCGAATTCGTAGCCATCGGTAAAACGTGTTGACGCGTTGTGGTATACAGCTGCGGCATCGACTTCATTGAAGAATTGTTCGACACTCGGTGCATCCCCTGAAATGATGGCTTCAGAGTGTTTTGTGCCGTAGCGATTGATGTGTGTTACAGCCTCATCGACTGTTTCCACCACTTTAATGGCCACTTCAAATCCTAAATATTCTTTTGCCCAATCTTCATCTGTCGCTGGTGAAATCGTTGAAGACAGTTGTTGCACTGTCGCATCTCCGTGGATTTTCACATCGTGTTCTTCTAAAGCAGTTACCAGTTCAGCAAGGTGCTCTGCTGCCCATTCTTTATGAACCAGAATGCTTTCGCAAGAATTGCAGACTGAAGGACGTTGCGTTTTAGCATTAATCGCAATATCTATCGCCATTTCTACATCTGCTGTTCCATCAATATACAGATGGCAATTGCCCGCTCCAGTTTCGAGTACAGGTACTGTCGCATTTTGAACGACTGTTTGGATGAGTTTTGCGCCACCACGTGGAATCAAGACATCCAAATAATCATTGAGTTTAAACATTTGAGACGCTGTTTCTCTGCGTGTGTCTTCTAGCAATTGAACTGCTTCTACCGGTAGTTTGGTTTTTTCCAATGCGCGGCGAATTGTTTGAACGATTGCTTTGTTTGAGTTTATGGCAGTTGAACTACCACGCAAGACAATTGCGTTTCCTGTTTTTAGGCACAGGCTTGAGGCATCAACGGTTACGTTAGGACGCGCCTCATAGATCATTCCGACGACACCGATCGGTACACGGATTTTTGTCATCGACAGTCCATTGGGCTGCTCCCATTTTTCGAGGGTTTCTCCGATGGGGTCATTTAATTGGGTTAATTGGATCAGCGCATCTGCCATGTCTTTCAAACGGGCTGCATCTAGCGTTAAGCGATCCACTAACGACTCGTTCATCCCTGCTTGGCGTCCGGCCGCTACATCTTTCGCGTTTTCATCCAATATAAAAACTTGTTCTTCTAGTAAATGCGCTGAAATGGCTTCCAACGCCTCATTTTTTTCGGCTGTCGTAGCTTTCGCTAGGTGGAAAGCGGCCTCTTTTGCTTTTTGTGCTTTCGTGATCAATTCGGTTTCTGTCATGCGTTCTTCTTTTAAAAGTTCAGTCATTCTGTGTCCCCTTTCGATTTATAAAGTTACTAATACTTTCGGTTCGACTAATGGCCCAATATATGTGCCGTCGCCTTTTCCTTCAAAAATATCAACCAGTTTTTCACTGCCTTCTCCAGATCCGATAAACACTTGGATGTCTGCATCTGCTGCAGTTTTTGCAGCTTCTACTTTCGATTTCATCCCGCCAGTTCCAACGCCTGAAGCGCCTTCTGAGGTTGCTGCATTTTCCATCTCTTGATGAACTTCTGTGAGGAATGTATATTTTTCAGCATGTGGATTTTTCATTGGGTTGTCTTGGTAGATGCCATTAATATCTGTCAAAATCATTAAAAAGTCTGCGTCTATGAGCTTGCTGACTAAAGCGGATAACATGTCATTGTCTCCAAACGTCAATTCTTTCATAGCGACCGAATCATTTTCATTGATGATTGGCAAGACGTCACGCTCCAACAAATTGGATATCGTGGCATTGGCGTTTTTGTATAGATCTTTCGTCAATAGCAATTGAGCAGCGACGATGCTGTGCTTTTTGCATTCATCTGCGTAAGCTTGTAACAATAACCCTTGGCCAACAGCTGCAGCGGATTGCTTATCAACCACTTTGTCTGGACGTGATAAATATCCAATACTTTTAAATCCTGCAGCGACTGCGCCTGACGAAATCAACACCACTTCATGGCCTTGTTGTTTCAAGCGTGCCAATGCTTCTACATGTCCACGGAGTTTGCTAATTGACAATTTCCCATTCAAATCCGTCAACGAGCTACTACCGATTTTCACTACGATTCGTTTTTTCTCCACTAACTATCATCTCCTATTTTAAATAAAAAATTTCTCCTCTTTTTTAAAGACGGAAAAACGTCGATTCTAAGCATGTTTCCAATTAAAGATTGTCATCAATCTACCGAAATTAGATACGCTGCTACGATTTTCTATTTAACGTAATGGACCAAATAGACCTGGTGAAAATATGTGTACTAATTTTAAAAATGTGATGAGCGCATAACCTTGCATAGATTTTAAAACCGTACTTGTGGTCTTCCCTTTAAATCTAAGCATTTCCCCACCAGTGTTTCGCAACGTTCGGTATTGTTTAACGATCTACACTAAAGACCGTTAAACAAAAGAGTAAGTAGCAAGATTAACATACATTTTTCCTCTTTCCAAATTTTCTCCAGTTTTTAATGGGCTTCTTTAGCTGTCAAAGTCTTATGTACGTAAGGGCTCCACGTTTTTTAAAAAAAGTTTAATTTTTTGTGATTTTGCGGTGTAATCGCTCGACATCCACTCCATATAGAGGAGATTTTGTGGAAAATTAAATTAAAACCAAGTTTACTGGTAAGAATTGAAGGTTTTATTGTATAATAGTTCTATTCGCTAATTGAGTGAATTTTGCAACAGTCTAATTTTCTAGTGAAAGGGATGAATGATAGATGAAATATGGATTTTGGCTGCCGATTTTCGGCGGATGGCTACGCAATGTAGAAGATGAACAGATGCCAACCACGTTTGACTATGCAAAAAAAGTCGTGCAATCGGCCGAAAAATGGGGCTACGACACAACCTTGATCGCTGAACTGAATTTGAATGATATAAAAGGAATGGAAGCCGATTCGTTAGAAGCTTGGTCAACAGCCGCTGGACTTGCTGCTGTGACAGAGAAAATCGAAATCATGACAGCCATACGTCCCGCTTTTCATAACCCAGCGGTCACAGCGAAAATGGCGGCGAATATTGACCGAATTTCCAATGGTCGCTTTACGTTAAATGTGGTATCGGCGTGGTGGGCAGAAGAAGCTCGTCAATACGGCGGGGAATTTACCGAGCATGACGAACGTTATGACCGGACAGATGAGTTTTTGCAAGTCGTTAAAGGCATGTGGACAGAAGAAGTGTTTTCATTTAAAGGAACATACTATGATGTCCAAAATGCGCGTTTGGCACCAAAACCCGTGCAGCGTCCGAACCCAATTTTATATGCTGGAGGCGAAAGCCCGCGTGGTAAAAAATCAATTGTTGACGCTTGCGACGCCTACGTCATGCATGGCGGCACAGTAGAAGAAATCGCAGCAAAAATCGAAGACATGAAAAACTTGCGACAACTTGCTGGGAAATCCCCGCTACAGTCATTTGGCATGGCCGCTTATGTCGTGTGCCGCGATACGGAAGAAGAAGTAGCCGCAGAATATGCCCGCATTGTCGATATGAAAGACTCAAGTGGCTATGTCGGCTATGACGATTTCGTCAGCAAATCCCAACTTGAACAACAAGTAAAACTAGAAGATTATTCTGTCTCCAACCGTGGCCTTCGTCCGAACTTGATCGGCACACCCGAACAAATCGCTGAGCGGATCTTAGCTTACGAACAAGCTGGACTGGATTTACTGTTGCTGCAATTCTCACCGCAACTAGAAGAAATGGAACGCTTTTCAAAACAAGTCATGCCACTCGTTGAAGAAAAACGCCAAGCGCTCCAAACGCTTACCAACTAAGGAGGATACTTATGACTGAAAAAATTTATGTGATACACGAAAACGAAGAATGGACGACGCACTTATTCAAACGATTAGACGAATTGGAATTACCGTACGAAGATTGGTTTATCAATGAAGGATTAGTGGATTTAAACGACGTCCCTCCTGAAGGCGTCTTTTACAGCCGCATGAGCGCCTCATCTCATACGAGAGGTCATCGTTTTGCACCGGAAATGGCTGATTCTCTGCTCGCCTGGCTTGAGCACCACGGCAGAACCGTCTTTAACGGCACGCGTGCGCTTCGCCTAGAAGTCAGCAAAGTCAACCAATCCATGGCGCTAAACGCAGCTGGTATCCAAACACCAAAAACAATTGCCGCAAATGGCCGCGCGCAAATTATCGAGGCTGCTGAAAAATTAGACGTACCGTCGTTTATCACCAAACATAACCGCGCTGGCAAAGGACTCGGGGTTCGCTTGTTCCACTCTATTGATGCACTAAAGGAATATCTAGACAGTGAGGATTTTGAGCCATCTATTGACGGCATCACGCTAATCCAAGAATACATCCAAGCCCCCGAGCCGTTTATCACGCGCTGTGAATTTGTCGGTGGAAAGTTTGTCTACGCGGTACAAGTGGATACTTCAGAAGGATTTGAATTATGCCCAGCCGATGCTTGCCGCATTGATGATCTGTTTTGTCCTGTGGGCGAACAAGTGGCAGAAAAACCGAAGTTTCAAATCGTGGAAGGGTTCAATGATCCGATCATCGAAAAATACGAAAACTTCCTTCGCGACAACGATATCGCTGTAGCGGGAATTGAATTTATCCGTAATAGCGATAGAGATATTTTCACATACGATGTTAATACCAATACGAATTACAATGCAGATGCTGAAGCGGTTGCAGGTAAATATGGGATGTTGGAATTGGCGCAGTTGCTTGGGAGTCAGTTGAAAAAATCCGAAACAGCCGTGTAACGACAAACGCAGAAGCTGTGGAACGGCTTGTCTTATATGGCATCCTCTTGTTATTTACCAAACTAACAAACGCCATCCCCCACGAAATTATTGGGGATGGCGTTTTTCTGTGTATATTTTTTGCTTTCCTGCTCTCAGAGAACCGCACAATTCATGACAATTCCACTTCCTGCATAAAAAGAAAAACTCCATTCCCCCTAGAACCTTTCGTTCACGGGAATGGAGTTTCTTTGTCATTTAATTTAAGCGTTGTTTATTTCCGAAGAGCGCGATCTCAAAAAACTACCTTGTCAAACTCACGTCCTTCGAACTATTAGCCGGAACCGTAACTTCCATTTCAATCAGCTGTTTTGTTCCATATACATTGTTTTCGATGATCTGGCCATTAGTCGCTGTGTATGACCCAGGCTTCATATAAAACGGGAGATGAATCGTAACTTCTTTATTTAGACGATTTGTTACGGTTGCGGTTTGTGTGACTTGTGTTCCATCGTTAGGCAGGGAAAATTTGTTTTCAAATGAAACCACACCTGCTGCTGTATTGCCTTCTTGATAGACCGGCATCGAGCTGTCGGTACCTTCGTATATATAGGAATTAAAATCCTCACTGCCTAGCTCTTTTTGGAATACGCGGTAACCTACCCAAGGCGTCGCTGACAGTTCAATCGATGCTGTCGTTGAGTATAAAATCCCGTCTTGTTCTGTAATGTTGTCAATGTGGGTATGGCCATGCAGCGCAATGTTCACTTTGTTTTGTTTCATGATGTCGATCAATTCATATGCGCCTTCCCCGTGCCATTGCTGGTCATACTGGATGCCAAGTTTCTCACCTTTTATCAAGGTAGAAAGATTTTGCGGATTGTGTTGTGCGTCGTATTCGTTCCAGTATTCACTGACCTCGGGATCGCTAGATGGCCAGATGTCCTTATCACGCCAAATCGGGTTGTGATGAGAAAATAACCCTCTTACTTGGTTGCCCGAAGCGGTTTGTCCGTTTTTTTCTAAATCTTGTTGGATCCAGTCCATTTGTTTGTCTCGAATTTGGCCACCCCATGTCGGAACTGAAAGGCTCCCGTGCCCTTGGCGGTCGAATTTATGCCAATCAAAAGAGTTGTACCCAATCATGTGCGCATAAGAACCGTAATCAAATGAAAAGTATTGCGGTCCAAAATATTGTTCCCAGTATTTAGCCCCATCCGCGAGTGTCGCATCTTGTGCGTATAAATCATGATTTCCGGGCACGATATAGACGGGCACATTAAATTTCTTTAACATTCGATAGGTTTCTTCATACTCGTAAATGTATTCTTGCGGATTCATTTGGCCAAACATTAAATCCCCTGTCATTACAACAAAGTCAGGCTTTAACAAATTGACTTGTTTGATCGTTTTTTGCAAATACAGCCAGCGTTTAGACTCGTCTGGGTTCCACATTCCCGCTTCCGTTACGTCGGCCGGATCAGAAATGTTTCTCGGTGAACCAACATGAATATCTGTTAAATGGATAAAGGTAAAGTCTTCTTTAAACTCATTTACCACCTTTACCGAGTTAGGCTCCTCATCTTTCACATGCATATTGTTTGCTGTATATGAGATTTCCAGATCATATAAATTTTCTGGAATGTCCCCTGGAATAGAAACGGTCACGTCGTAGATAGAAGAACTGTTTTTCCAATGGTATGAGCCTTTTTCTACACTTTTCACTGGCAACGTGAACTCACCTTCCACACCCGAATTTTCCGTTTGATTGATTTTCACATCCCAGTCTTTAGGCTCTTTGCCTTTCGTGTCCACTTGAACGGTTAAACTTGTACCTTTCTCTTTGATGGCAGGAGTCGCAAGTAACGGATAAATGATCTTGTCAACTTTTGTATCAATTTCGATCGATTGATTTTGATTTAAATAATGTGCTGAGTTTCCAATACCTCCATCCTGTGTATTTACACTTGATACGGCATATACATATGCAGCTGGAATCATCAGTAAAACCATCATTACTATTATTACCTTTTTTCTTCGGTTCATTTGAAGCACTCCCTTCAATATCGTCCAGCGTTAAGTTTAGCTAGATTTTATTAAGGGCTGATTACAGCAATATAAATGTTGTGTATGGGTTGTTTTTGTTTCCCAAGGAAATCGTACACAAACAACAAAACTCCATTCCCCTAGTTCTCGGGAATGGAGTTTCTTTGTATAAATTGAATTGTTCCGCTCACAGGGGCGCAGTTTTTGAGGCACGATTTTAAATTATCTCTGAAACAGGGAAGAGATTTTTTATCACAGAATTCATCATTTTAAACTGCTAACAGCTTCAATATCATTCGTGAAGATACCGTTTGCTCCCCAGGATTTCAGCTTCTCTCCTTCTGCCAGTCTGTCGACAGTAAAAAGGTGGACCAATAAGCCTGCTCTTCTTGCAGCAGCAATATATGCGTCGTCCGCATTCTTATGACTGACTCCAATACCGACGGCATATTCCCTATATAACTTGAAAGTCTCAGGGGAAGGGATTTCTTGCTCCAAGTTGTCTGTCAATTGTATGAGTGGTATATCGTCGTCCAATTCATGAATCGTTTTCAAACTGTCTGCGCTAAACGACTGGATAATTACATGACCTTTCGGGAGAGACTCTTCCAACAATCCATATTGATAGAGCAATTCCAGCAAGTCCTCTTCCATTCCTTCACTTTTATCCGGCTGCTTGGTTTCAATGTAATAATTGGTACTGTCACCGAAAGCTGTAAAGATTTCCTCGAGGGTCGGAACTTGAATGCCTACGTACTCATCTTTCGCTCTGTCCGGTTTTTCGGCATTAAACCAGGAACCTGCATCCAGTTTTTTAATGTCCGCCAAGTCCATTTCCGCTACTTTTCCACTGCCATCGGTCGTGCGATCAACAATATCGTCATGGAAGGCAACCAGAACACCATCTTTTGTCATCTGTAAATCAATTTCAATAAAATCTTCGTCCATATCTATCGCCATTTGATAGGATGCCAAAGTATGCTCAGGCGCAATTGCACTTGCACCCCGATGAGCAATCAAAAGAAAGGAATTTTCATCTAGTAAAGCAGAATGCTGATCATTTTTACTAGTATCCTTTAAAATATAAACAGCAGCACAAATCATCACTACCACTAGAACAATTAACAACTTTTTCAATATCATCACCATCATTCACATTACAGAATTGAAACTTTAAAAGCAATAAGAGATGAATCTTAAAGTGATAAATAGCGTGAAGTATGCGCAGAATGCGGAGTAGAAAAGAACGTGGAGAATATCGAGCCGCCGGTGATGTAGGAATGGCGCAATTAGATGGAAAATGCCGGTACAGTTGATGGTTTCCAGCAGTTCCCAGATGTTCCCTGTGTATCCGAAACTTACTACTATTTGAATATTTCGATAATTATACAGAGGCCAAGGCCCGAAACCGTTGCGGTTCCTGGGCAAGGCTTTTATCGCATTCAATTGTTGTGAATACACTGAATCGTCTTTGACACAGGGGCGCGTTTTAATTTCTTCTATGATAATTTCAGAATAGCATATTTACTGGATGAGCGAATGAACTCTTCTGGAGTTCTTTTTTGATTTCAGATTATTTAGACAACCTTCTCACTTTCCCCTATACTGAAACGGTACGCAACTATTCCAAAGAAAAGAGGGATTCTCATAAGCAATTATATTTACAGTGTCGGCATGAGCGGATTGACCGGTCAGGTGATTCGTGTTGAAGCAACGGTTCGTGAAGACAAAGAACAATGCATTATTATTGGCTTACCCGACGTGTCGATCAAGGAGTCGCGCGAACGGATTTTAAATTGCTTACACGCATTAAAAAAAGATATCGACATGAAGAAAATTACCATTCACTTATCCCCTGCCGATGTGAAAAAGCAAGGTACTTCGTATGACGCGGCGATGCTTTTGGCAGTGTTGCAGGCGATGGCGAAAAAACCGTTGGACATCCCCGATAAGACTTGCTTTATTGCTGCGCTAACGTTGAACGGTGAACTGACGACGTTTCACAGTATGATCCCAACAATCCATCAAGCCATTTTACTCGGCTTTAAACGCATTTACATCCCACCCATTGAAATCTCCCTTTTTGCACAAGCTGCGGATGTTGAATTGATTCGTATGCCGGACATGCCCTCTTTACTTTCCCACTTAGCCGGAAAGACTTCCCTGTTTGATGAAGACCTCACACTGTTAACACCAGAAACGTTCTACGAAGACACTGAAAAAGTTCCTCATGTGTGTTTTTCCGCCATTCGAGGTCACGAGGAAGCGAAGCGCGCGCTATTGCTTGCGGCAGCTGGTGGTCATCATGTGTTGATGAGCGGTCCACCGGGTTGTGGAAAAAGCTTACTCGCTAATGCCTTTCATACGATTTTGCCCGATTTGGCGCATGATGAAATGTTAGAAGTTTATAGCATTTATCAGCTGGCCAAGCAAGCTCGTTCGCTGTCGGAGCGTCCACCATTTCGCAGTCCGCATCATTCATCTTCTGAAGGTGCGATTATCGGCGGCGGTCGTTTCCCGAAGCCCGGCGAAATGTCGCTGGCGCACCGGGGAGTCCTATTTTTAGATGAGTTGGGTCATTTTCCAAGGCGCGTAATTGATACGTTACGTCAGCCTCTTGAAAGTGGATTTGCCGTGGTGAATCGCGTTGAAGGATCCGATCAATTTCCTGCAGCCATCAACTTGATCGCCGCGACCAATCCGTGTCCGTGCGGTTATTACGGATCCCATGAAAAATATTGTACGTGCGGAGATAAAGCTCGCTTAAAGTATATGCAAAAAATCACCGGCCCCATACTTGACCGCGTGGATTTTGTGCTTGAGATGAAAAACCAAGGCGTGTTGGCTCAATCGACCGCTGTTACGTCTGATGAACTGCGCATGCTAACAACAGTTTCACGCACTCGGCAACGCGTTCGTTACGGCGCTAACTACACGAATGCCATCGTACCGATTAAGTTGTTTGAAGACAAAACGACTTTTTCACCGGCACAACTAGCACGAATCGAAACGGTCAGTTTCCAGGAAAAGCTAAGCAGCCGTGCCACGATGAAAATTCTTCGATTGGCGCGAACCATTTCCGATGTCGCAGACGAAGACCACGTAACAGATGCCGCCATTGACGAAGCATTGGGCTGGAAAATCAGTGCGTCTCAAACGCATCGTTCGCTGATGAGGTAGAGCAGAATGACGCGAAAACGAGCGTTCAACCCTCATTCTTATTACCATGTCATCATGCGTGGCAATAACCGGCAACCGATTTTTAAAACAAAAGAAGATATGTTTGAGCTCAAGCGGACATTTCAACATATTTATGTAGATTACCCGTTTAAAATTTTGGCTTATTGTTTTATGACCAACCATTATCACATTTTGATCAAAGCCGAGCATGATCCTCTTCATAAAATCATGGGTCTGGTCAATCGCCGGTATTCCATGTCCTATGCCAAGCGTTATCGCCACATTGGACGAATATACCAAAAGCGCTATTTCGCGAAAGAAGTCGATTCGCGTCTTGGCCTTCTCACGGTCAGTAGTTATATCCACCGCAACCCGATTCAAACCAAAAAGCCGATGGTGGAGCGATTGGAGATGTATCCGTATAGTTCGTTTCCGTTGTATTGGGACGAGTCACTTCCAGCTCCGGCTTTTTTAGACCGAGAACTGTTGAAAAGCTTGCTGCCGGAGCCGTTCGAGAAGAACAACACAGCCTATTGTATGTATTGCCTGACTTATGCGCAGAACGCGGAAGAAGATCTGCATGTGGAGGATATGGAGCCACCGGTGATGTAGCGTTGATCATTTGCTCTTCTTGTATAAAGACATGACAGAGTACCGTTTCGGACAAAAAATAATACCACTCCGGACAGATTTTAGTACCACCTCTGCCATCGCAGTACCAGTCCATTCCTGACCAGTGAAAGACCGCCAGATTGACGGTCTTTCACTGGTCAGGAATGGAGACCTAATCGTTCACGCATCGAAATCTTACCATCGACTAAAATATTATGCGAACTATGAATAATTCGATCGATAATCGCATCTGCTAGAGTGGACTCTCCGATCTGTTCATACCAGCCAGCGGTATCGAATTGCGAACAGAAGATGGTGGAACTCGTCATATGACGGCTTTCGACGATCTCCAAGAGGTCGCGGGCTTGCATTTCATCTAAAGATACGAGAAGCCATTCGTCCAAGATCAACAGTTTGATTTTCCGGTAGACTTTCATCGTCTTCTGAAAGGTACCGTTTAACCTAGCTACAGCCAACTCATCCAATAATTCGGGAAGTCGCACATACCGGACGCTATAATTGTTACGACATGCGCTGACGCCTAAGGCGCAGGCAAGATACGATTTTCCATTACCAGAGGCGCCTTTAATGATGACATTCTGGTTTTCACCCACAAAGTTACAAGTCGATAGTTTTGTGATAAATGCTTTATCAAGCTTTCTATCATCGTAATAGAGTAAATCTTCCACGCAGGCCTGGCTCATTTTGAACTGCGCATTTGTCATCAGCCGATGGAGTCGAGAATTCTGTCGTCTTAGCCATTCTCCGTCGATCATCAACGATAGACGATCGTCAAAAGACAGGTCTTTGAAAGCAGGATCGCTCATCTGATCCATATACATCTTCTCCATCGAGTAGAGCTTGAGTTCATTGAGTTTCTGTAAAGTAGATTCAACTGTCAATTTTATTTCCCCCTGAAATAATCAGCGCCACGGACAAAACCGTGCTGTTCTGATAGTTTTTTAGATTTTGGTTTTACAACTTTGCTAGGTAGCTCTCTCTCGGTCTTCAAAATTGTTTTCATATTGTTGAGACTCACCCGTGGAGAGACAGACAAGGATTTTTCACAAGCTTGTTCAAGTTCCTTTAAGCTATAAACATCGCCCAATTTCAAGATTCCCAGACAGAGTTTCAATGCCTGTTTCTCGTTTGTGGAATCTTTCAATACCGTCTGGATGACCGTCTCTGTAAATGGTCCGACGGACCCTCCCCAGTCTTTAAAGTGCTGCGGTGTGAAGGTCACAAACTGCTGATGTTTAGGTGGCATATGTTCATGCACAGTCAAGGTTTGGCCAGCTTTACCGAATAGTCTTTTGTGGCTGGCAATCCGAAAATTGTTGTAATGGACCTCCACCATCGTCCGGGTAAGACGTATTTCAACTTTATGTTTGATATATTCATAAGGGACAGAATAGAACATCTCATCGATACAGATGTGATAATCTAATTGTACAGTGGCTTTCTTCCACAAAGCCATCTCGTATCGGGAAGCCGGCAGACCAATCAGTGAAAACTTTTCTTCCTCTTGAAAAGCGTCCAATCGGCTTCCTTTTCTTTTTTGAAAAGGTCTTGCATTGAATTCATCGAGCTTTACCCTTACTGCCTTATTCAACTCATCCAGCGAGAAGAATCGCTCGTTTCTTAGAGATGCGATAATCCAAGTTGCGATAATTCCTACGTTTCTCTCCACATTTGGTTTGTCTTTTGGGTGGCTGACACGTGCAGGGATGACAACGGTCTGATAGTGCTCAGCTAATTCCTGATAAGTCTTGTTAATGACTGGTTCATAGCTAGAGGACTTGTCAACTCCGGTCCATAGATTATCAGGCACAAGTGTCCTAGCCACTCCTCCCATGTACTCGAACGCATGAATATGTGCAGTCACCCAGCTCAAAGAATTCATCGAAAAAAATCCTTCCGCATAAGAGTATGAACTACAGGAGAGCGATGCTACAAATAGCGATACCTTATGGTATTCGCCTGTTTCCCTATCTACAACTCGCATCGGATCACCCGCCCAATCCACTTCTAAAATTTCCCCAGGCTTTCTGCGAATGCGCATCGTCGCTTTGTTAGTCATCGCAAATCCACTATACGCTCGACAGAACTGGCGGTAGCTGTACGGAATCGTTCCTTCGCTGCGGCATTTGTATACATACTCGCTCCAAAGCAGAGATAGTGTCACGCCAGACTTTGCCATCTCTTTGTGGATATAGTCCATATCTGGTAAATTCCTTTCTTCAGATATGAACTTCTCTGGAAACATCAGCTTTTGGATCTGTGTATCATCCAGGTCGTCAGGCAACGGCCAACTTAGTCCATGTTGCTCAGCTCGTTCAAGAACTTCATTGATAGTGACACGTGAACATCGACAACTTGATGCGATACTCCTCTTAGAGATTCCCTGGGAATGGAGCCGAAGGATCTCACGATATTTGACCATAGAAAAACTCCTCTACAATTTATTTACGGAATATTCCGCAAACTAATTATATAGGAGTGGTACTCGCATGGCAGAGGTGGTATTATTGTAAGCGTCCAATAATGAGCACGTTCTAATAGAAGATTCTTCATGAGATGCTCTTTCCAGACTTAAATTTCTGGGAGGAGTTTTTTTGAAAAGAAAAGAGAAAGAATTATATTGGACAGGTCAAATCAGTGAATATCGGGAAAGTGGAGAAACTTTAGTTCAATGGTGCGAGAGGAAGGACATCAAACTCCACACGATGAAATACTGGCTGCGCAAACAGTCGCCCGTATCCAAAAAGTCGCAAGAGACCGCTTGGGTCTCCTGTCTGGTAGAAGAACCTTCGAGCGAGACGACGCTTACGTTGAAAATAAAAAATGTGGAAATTGAGGTGATGAGTGGCTTCCAGGACGAACTGTTACTGAAGGTCCTTCGGACACTTAATCAATTATGATGAATGGCCGAATTGTCGAGCGGGTGTATTTGGCTACCGGACCGACAGACCTCCGAAAGTCAATTGATGGGCTCGCGGTTATCGTCCAGGAATTATTTCAGCTCGATCCTTTTTCCAACGCGCTCTTTGTGTTTTGTAACCGGAAGAAAGACAAGCTCAAGATTCTATTCTGGGATCACAATGGCTTCTGGCTCTACTACCGCCGATTGGAAAAAGGGTTGTTCGATTGGCCGGACCTTGGGTCCAGCCTGCCCCTTCCAATCACGTCTCGGCAGTTGAACTGGTTGCTTGATGGCCTGCCGCTGAACCAACGTCAGGCGCATCCATCCGTTGCGGCGAAAAAAATCATTTAGGTCTATTTGAGGCAAAACTTTTGTGCTATTCTTAGACTTATGAAAATAATGGACGGAAAGACCTCACCCACAATTGAAGAATTGGAAAAGAAGAACGCGCAGCTAGAGAACCAGATGAAGACACTGGAGCTGAAGGTGCAGTGGTACGAAGAGCAGTTTCGATTGGCCCAGCAGAAACGCTTTGGTGTATCCAGCGAAAAGACGGACGACAACCAGTTGACGCTTCAGCTTTTCAACGAAGCCGAAATCTCTTCTGCCGTCTTATTGGCGGAACCGACAATGGAGACCATCAACTACACGCGCAAAAAAATTGGCGGCCGTGCAGAAAAACTGAAAGACCTGCCGGTCGAAACCATCCATTACGACCTTTCTGATGCAGAGAAGGTCTGTTTGGCATGCAATCACGAACTTCATGAAATGAGCCACCAAACCCGGCAAGAATTGAAGGTCGTTCCGGCGCAGGTCAAAGTGGTGGAACACGTTCAGCACATTTACAGCTGCCGTCATTGTGAGAAGCATGCCATCACGACTCCCATCGTCAAAGCGAAAATGCCAAATCCAGTCATCCCAAAGGGATTGGCTTCACCTTCCGCAATCGCCTTTGTCATGACGCAAAAATTTGCGGATGGTCTTCCGCTTTATCGTCAGGAAAAGCAGCTGGAACGGATGGGCATCCCGTTGAACCGCCAGACACTCTCGAATTGGATGATTTCAAGTACGACCCGCTGGTTGCGCCCGTTTTATGATCTTCTCCACCGTCAACTCCTGCAGGAAGAGTTGCTTCATGCCGATGAGACCAGCCTGCAAGTTCTCGATGAACCCGGCAAGATAGCACAATCCAAGTCGTACATGTGGCTCTATCGCACGAGTTCTGTAACGAAAAAACCGATGGTCCTTTTCGATTACCGAGCGAACCGATCGAGTAAAAATCCGAAGGATTTCTTGAAGGGATACGAAGGCTACCTCAACGTCGACGGATATGCCGGTTATGAATCGCTCGAAAATGTGGAGCTCGCGGGCTGTTGGGCACATGCCCGTCGGAAATTCGATGAGGCGCTGAAGGCATTGAAGAGCCCCTCATCAAGTTCCACCCGATCGACGATTGCCAAAAAGGGCCTCAACTTCTGTAACCAATTATTCGCGATTGAACGAAAAATCAAGAAGTTGGACGCCAAAGAGCGGTTGAAAATAAGACAAAAAGACAGTCAGCCTGTGCTGGATGCTTATTTGGCTTGGCTCCATGAACAAAAAGAAATCATTGCGCCGCAATCAGCCACCGGGAAAGCCATCACCTATTCGTTGAATCAATGGCATAAGCTGACAACATTCATGAAAGACGGACGCATCGAGATCGACAACAATCGTGCGGAACGGTCGATTAAACCGTTCGTCATTGGACGAAAAAATTGGCTGTTCGCCGTTTCGACAAGCGGAGCGAATTCCAGTGCCATCATCTACAGTCTCGTAGAGACAGCCAAAGAGAATGGCTTAAATCCATTTTTCTACCTTCAATTTCTTTTCGAAGAACTTCCGCAGCTGGACATGACGGCGGACCTGAACCTCGAGCATCTCATGCCGTGGTCGAAGGAACTTCCGAAAGACTGTTATATCCAAAAGAAAAAATAAAAAATGCCTTTCCGACAAAAATCGGAAAGGCATTTTCTTTTCTAAGAAACCAGGTGTTCATTATTAGACGCTTACCGAGCATCTCATGCTGTGGTCGAAGGAACTTCCGAAAGACTGTTATATCCAAAAGAAAAAATAAAAAATGCCTTTCCGACAAAAAATCGGAAAGGCATTTTCTTTTCTAAGAAACCAGGTGTTCATTATTAGACGCTTACTTATATCCAAAAGAAAAAATAAAAAATGCCTTTCCGACAAAAATCGGAAAGGCATTTTCTTTTCTAAGAAACCAGGTGTTCATTATTAGACGCTTACCGAGCATCTCATGCTGTGGTCGAAGGAACTTCCGAAAGACTGTTATATCCAAAAGAAAAAATAAAAAATGCCTTTCCGACAAAAAATCGGAAAGGCATTTTCTTTTCTAAGAAACCAGGTGTTCATTATTAGACGCTTACGTATTATTCAAGGGCTATAAACACTTCTGATGGCTTTACTGGAAAACATTCTCCAGTTGTTCCCTGTGTACGGCTCAGTTATGACTATTTATCCCTCTCCATAAATACACAAAGGCCATCTTCGAAATCCATTGATTTCACGGAAGATGGCCTTTTCGTTATTCAATTTCTTTGTATAGGCTAAATTGTTTCGCTCACAGGGGCGCGTTTTTGCGTATACTAATTTACTTAACTGTAGCTTCTTGAAGTTTTTTCTCAAACAACTCCAACAACTGCTCACGCAGCTCTGGACGTTTCAAAGCAAATTCAATTGTCGTCTCAATAAAACCGAATTTCTCACCAACATCAAAACGTTGGCCATCAAAATCATAAGCATAAACCGACTGAACTTCATTTAACTTCTGAATCGCATCAGTCAATTGAATTTCTCCACCTGCTCCTAGTTGGTGCTGACCTAAGTATTCAAATATTTCCGGGGTTAATATATAGCGACCCATGATTGCATAATTTGATGGGGCTGTTCCGGCTGTTGGTTTCTCAACAAACTTGTTAACTTGGATCAATTTACCGTCTACTGAAACAGGATCAATAATGCCATAACGATCTGTGTCTTGTGCAGCCACTTGTTGGACGCCGATTACACTCTTACCAGTTACTTCATGTTGATTCATCAATTGAGCTAAGCAAGGCTCATCATTTTCAACAATATCATCACCTAGCAAAACAGCAAATGGTTCATCACCAATAAACTTACGAGCTGACCAAATCGCATGACCTAAACCAAGAGGCTGTTTCTGACGAATAAAGTGAATTTCTACCTTAGAAGTTTCTAAAACAGAATCCAACATATCCATCTTACCTTTTCTCATCAAAGTATCTTCCAATTCAAATGCATGATCAAAATGGTCTTCTATTGCACGTTTACCCTTCCCTGTAACGATAATAATATCCTCGATACCAGAAGCAATGGCTTCTTCAATTATATATTGAATCGTTGGTTTATCGACAATTGGTAACATTTCTTTTGGCATAGCTTTTGTCGCTGGCAGGAAGCGGGTTCCGAGTCCAGCTGCGGGAATAATGGCTTTTTTCACTTTCATCTTAACACCTACTTATACTCTAGACCTTAATAATCAGTCTTTTCTTATTAAATAATTGAAGCAACTACCTAAAGAGATAGTTAAACCATTTTGTAGTATTCACAATACCAATCAGTAAACTTTTGTAGTCCCTCTTCAATAGATGTTTTCGGTTTGAAGCCAATCGCTTCTTCCAGTAATTTTGTAGAAGCATACGTCGCAGGCACATCACCCGGCTTAATCGGCTCAAATTTCTTTTTGAACTCTATTGTTCTCCCTAAGCTATTACTCAAACATTTCTCAAGTGTCTCAATAAAGACCATCAGTTTCTCTGGGCTACTATTACCAATATTAAAGATTTCATGTGGGACTTCCCCATCTTCACTTGGCGGATTTGATAAAAGACGTTGAATTCCTTCTACAATATCATCCACATAGGTAAAATCACGGTATAAGTCGTTTTCAAAATCACCATCATTGAAGATTTTTATTTCCTCATCTGCAAACAGTTTGTCTGTAAAACCAAAGTAGGCCATATCCGGGCGTCCCATTGGACCGTATACTGTAAAGAATCGAAGTCCTGTTGCTGGGATTTTGTATAAATGGCTATAGGTATGAGCCATCAATTCATTCGATTTCTTTGTAGACGCATATAACGACACCGGATTATCCACAAAATCAGTTTCCTCGAAAGGCACTTTCTTGTTGGCTCCATATACAGAACTCGATGAAGCATACAACAAGTGGTCCACTGGATAATGACGGCAAGCTTCTATAATATTGTAGAAACCGATAACGTTGCTTTGAATATAGACATCAGGATTTTCAATCGAATATCTCACACCTGCTTGAGCTGCTAAGTTTACTACGATATTCGGTTTGTATTCCTCAAAGAGACTTGTGACTAATTCTTTATCCGAAATGTCTCCTTTGACGAAAGTGAATTTTTTATTTGACTTCAATTGAGCCAAACGATCATGCTTCAATTTAACGTCATAGTATTCATTAAGGTTGTCAATTCCAACTACTTTGCAGCCAGCTTCCAATAAGCGATTTGTAAGGTAATAACCAATAAATCCAGCTGCGCCGGTGATGAAATATACTTTACTAGAGTCTAGCGGCTTGTAACTCAAGCTTTCTCAACTCCTTGAGTGCATCTTTGTTTGCGGGCGCCCGACCAACAGAATAATACTCTACTCCAGCTTGTTTCATCTCTTCCACACTATGTAGATTCCGACCATCATACAGCAGAGGTGTTCTCATTAACTGTTTATACGTTTGTGCATCGATTGTCTTCACTTCTTCCCATTCAGTAAAGATAAAGCAGACGTTCGCATCTTCCAAAGCTTCTTCGATGCTTGAGACATATGTGATACTACCATTATCAATTTTGCCTTCCGGGAATTTTTTTGCAAAGTTCTCTGCACCAATTGGATCGTATGCATAAATGTCTGCACCTTGTTTTAATAATAAAGGTACATTGTCTAAAGATGGTGCTTCCCTCAAATCATCTGTTCCTGGTTTAAAGGTCAATCCCAAAACAGCCACTTTGAGTCCACTAAATGTAATCAATCGATTACTCGCTTTTTTATACAGTAAGGTCTTTTGATCTTTATTCACATCGATAGCAGCTTTTACCGTTTTTAAATCGTATCCGTTTTGCGTGGCCAAGTATTCAAGTGCTTTTGTATCTTTCGGGAAACAAGAACCACCATACCCAATACCAGCATTTAAGAACTTGCTACCGATACGGTCATCAAAGCTCATCCCTTTGGCAACATCTTCAACATCTGCCCCAACCAATTCACAAAGATTCGCGATATCATTCATGTAAGAAATTTTCAATGCTAGAAAATCATTAGAAGCATATTTAATCATTTCAGCAGACTTTCTATTCACCGATACAATCGGTAAATTAAATGGCTCATAAATTTTTTGCAAAAGATTTTCAGCCCATCCACTTTCTGTACCAATGATAATACGTTTCGCATTTAATGTATCATGCACAGCAGACCCCTGTGCTAAAAACTCTGGATTTGAAGCCACTTCTACTCTTACGTCGTTAATTAAAAAATCGTGAATAAATTGCTCTACTTTATCATTCGTTCCGACTGGAACTGTAGATTTCACAGTAACTAAGCAATCTTTTTCAATTGTTTCAGCAATTTGTCGAGCGACCGTTGCTATATATGATAGATTCGCAGAGCCATCATCATTTTCTGGTGTGCCCACACCGATAAATACTGCATCTGCGTCTTTATAAGCTGATTTGTAATCAGTTGTATATTGCAATCTACCTGCCTCATAATTTTTCTTCATTAGCTCTTCTAGGCCAGCCTCATATATTGGTGATGTACCTGATCTCATCATATTCACTTTTGCTTCATCTATATCAACACAGACTACTTGATGTCCTTTTTCGGCAAAACATACTCCTGCTACTAGACCTACGTAGCCTGTTCCTGCTACAGCTATTTTAAACATCATACCTACTCCTTACTTCTATAAACATATTTTTTTGGCTTTATAAGGAAAGGAAAGACTTATTTAGAATATTGCTTTTCGAAATAGTTCTGGTATTCTCCAGAAATAATTCTTTCCCACCAGTCTTTATTATCAAGGTACCACTTAATTGTTTGAGCAATCCCTGTTTCGAATGTATAAGTGGGCTGCCAGCCTAACTTTTCTAATTTACTTGGATCGATTGCATATCGTTTATCATGTCCTAAGCGATCTTTCACGTATTCAATCAGGTCTTCTGATTTATCTAGTGTATTAATAATCGTTTTAACAACTTCTAAGTTAGTCTTTTCATTGTGTCCGCCAACATTATAAACTTCACCATTATCACCCTCATGCATAACAAGATCAATTGCCGCACAATGATCAATAACGTGTAGCCAATCACGGATATTCTTACCATCCCCATATACCGGGACCTTTTGATCGTTCAGTACCCGAGAGATTGTTAAAGGAATAAGTTTTTCTGGAAAATGATAAGGACCATAATTATTCGAGCAACGCGTGATATTAATCGGCAAGTTAAACGTTTCATGATAGGCACGAACTAGTAAATCTGATGATGCTTTACTCGCACTATATGGACTATTAGGTTGTATAGGTGTTTCTTCTGTAAAGAATGTCGCTGGATCAAAATCTAATTCCCCGTAAACTTCATCCGTTGATACATGTACGAACTTAGTCACACCTATATTTTTTGCTGCGTCTAATAGAACCTGTGTACCTAATACGTTCGTTTGCACAAAAATCTCTGGATTTGTTATTGAACGATCCACATGACTTTCAGCTGCAAAATGAATAACATAATCAAATTTATATGTACCAAACAACTCATTAATAGCTTTATGATCGGCAATATCAGCTTTTAAAAAATGATAATTAGAGTTGTTTTCAATTTCTTTATGTTTAGTTAAATCTCCAGCATAGGTTAATAAATCTAAATTATAGATATCATAGTCCGGATATTTCTCAACCATATATTGAACAAAGTTCCCGCCAATAAACCCTGCTCCGCCTGTCACTAGAATTTTCTGGTTCATCAATTTTTCACCTCTTGTCGAAGTTCTGCTACATACCTTTTCAATGCATCTTGCCATGTAGGTAACTGATTAAATCCATTCTCAACTAATTTTTGTTTTGACATCCGAGAGTTTTTCGGACGCACTGCAGGTGTAGGATATTCTTCAGTTGTAATAGGATTTACTTTTATACCTTGTCCAGCTTGATGAAATGCTTCTATAGCAAAGTCTGACCAACTACAAAATCCTTCGTTAGATGCATGGTATAATCCATACTTATCACTTTGAATCATATCAATTAATAGAATTGCTAAATCGTGTGTATATGTAGGTGAACCGATTTGATCTCCTACCACATTTAACTCGTCTCTTGATTCAGATAACTTGAGCATAGTTTTGACAAAGTTATTACCATTCATTCCGAAAACCCAAGATGTGCGAACAACAAAGTACTTTTCAAGTAATTCCTTTACTTTTTTCTCCCCTTCATATTTTGTTAAACCGTAATAGCCTTGAGGATTCGGACGATCACTTTCAACAAATGGTTCTTGACCTTCTCCGTCATATACATAGTCTGTACTGATATAAATAAACTTAGCATCTATTTCTTTAGCAACAGTAGCTAGATATTCAGTACCGTTAACATTTACATCCCAACAACCTTCACGATCTTCTTCAGATTTATCAACAGCAGTATAAGCTGCACAATGAATAATTGCATCAGGGTTTAATTTACGAATAAATGATTCTACATCTTTATTAATTGTGAGATTTAAATCTTCTCTGTCAATCCCTATCATATCTAAACCTTTTTTTAATCCTTCGTGAACTACATCATATCCTAATTGGCCATTATAACCAGTCACTAAAATCTTCATTTACTCAGCTCCAAATGTAAAATTATTATCAGCATCTTTCAATAAAGATGCTTTTTCATCTTTACTTGAGAGAGTAGGTTCGACTTCTAAAGGCCATTCAATCGCAATATCCAAATCATTCCAAATAATTCCACGATCGTTTTCTGGTGAATATAATTCATCCACTTTATACTGAACTTCTACATTATCTTCCAAAGTCATGAAAGCATGTGCGAAACCTTTAGGCACTAGTAATTGCTTTTTATTCTCTGCTGTAAGTTCAATGCCAAACCACTCACCATAAGTAGAGCTTTCTTTTCTTATATCGACAGCTACATCGAAGATTGACCCTTTAGTACATCTTACTAATTTCGTTTGCGACTTAGGTGCAAGTTGATAATGCAAACCCCTTAAGGTACCTTTTTTAGCTGAGAATGAATGGTTATCTTGAATAAATTTTAAGTCTAATCCCGCTTTCCCGAAACTTTCTCTGTTGTAATTTTCTGTAAACCATCCACGATGGTCTCCAAAAATAGTTGGTTCAATAATTAATACGCCACTTAACTTTGTTTTAATGAAATTCATCCAAGCACCTCTTCCCTATTCAACATGTCTATATGCTGATTAGCAAGCCTCAATAAATATTGGCCATATTCATTTTTCTTTAATGGTTCAGCTAAGGAAATCAATTGATCTTTACTAATATATCCTTTTCGAAAAGCTATTTCTTCTAGACATGCCACCTTCAAACTTTGGCGTTTTTCAATCATTTCAATATATAAAGAAGCTTCGAGTAGAGATTCATGAGTACCTGTATCTAACCAGGCAAAGCCACGACCTAATAATTCAACATTCAAGTCATCTAACAAGAGATATTTTTTATTGATATCAGTAATTTCTAACTCTCCTCTATCGGAAGGTGTAATCTCCTTGGCTATATCTACAACTCTATTATCATAAAAATATAGTCCTGTTACAGCATATGTAGATATTGGAAATTCAGGTTTTTCTTCTATAGATCTTGCTTTGCCCTTTTCATCAAAATCTACTACACCAAACCGTTCAGGATCTTTAACATTATACCCAAAAATCGTAGCTCCTTTTCTTCTTGAGGCTGCACTTTCCAACAAATCAGTGAATCCATGACCATAGAAAATATTATCTCCAAGAATCAAAGCTACACTATCTTTACCTATAAATGTTTCTCCTATAAGAAATGCCTGTGCTAATCCGTCAGGTGAAGGCTGTTCTTTGTACTCTAAAGATATTCCAAACTGCGATCCATTGCCCAACAACTCTTTAAATCTTGGAGTATCTTCAGGAGTAGAAATTATTAAAATTTCTTTTATACCTGCTAACATTAGAGTTGATAGAGGATAGTAAATCATCGGTTTGTCATATATAGGCAAAAGCTGTTTACTTGTAACCATTGTTAGTGGATAAAGTCTTGTCCCACTTCCACCAGCTAAAATTATTCCTTTCATCATTAATTCTCCTTCCTAATTGTAGTAAAATTGTAGTAAAATGGTATATTTTATTTTGCATATTAAAAAATCAAATACTTAGTTTATCCTCATTTCTTTTTCAAATTTAAAATTTTGATTATATTTTTGATATCCTGTGCAAAGATTATAAATAAAATCAATAGTGGTATTAAACTCATAAGCATGCTCGTTAACCAGCTAGAGGAATAAATTGAGAAAAAAGAATAAGCTGAGACTACAACTACCATTGTATAAATTTTCTTAAGCGGATAATCCACTTTGAAGTACCTTAAAGAGATGTATGTCCTCAAGGAAAAGAATACTATAAATGAAAATGCAGTTGCAATTGATGCTCCAAGTGCTCCATATTCCGGAACTAATACAATATTCCCAATTATATTCAATACACAAGTAATTAAGGCAATGATAACATGCCACTTAGTTTTTTTATAAAAGTTAATACCAATTACAGTTGTTTCAGAGATGGTCATTAAAATTGGCATAAATACAAGGAATGGCATTATATTCGCAGCATCTAAGTATTGTTGACCTAAAAGATTTACAATTAAATACTTTCCGGCTATCGTTAAGATAGCAAAGAGAAACATTACAAAAGATACAACAATTGTAATATTTTTAAAAAAAGCTTTATCTTCTGGATCAGCTATAAATTTCTCATAGCTTACTGGTGTCCAAAATGTAGTAAATGTAGAACTTAACACTACAACCAGAGCAACTATTCTCATTGCCGCTGCATAAAGTCCTAATTCTGAAAAATCTCTCCAATGTCTAATTGCAACCTGATCAAAAGACTGGAAAATCCACGTAATGAAAATTGTCAAAACGAAAGGTGCACCATATTTGACAATTTCCATTTGAGAGTGTCTAGTATCGCTTATGTAAAAATTCTTAAGATTCCAAAATTTTCTACCTAAATAAATTGAGAGTATAAACAATAAAAAGAGAGTAAAGATTTTAGATAAAACCAGAACTTCGTACTCAGAACCTATAAAGTAATATAGTCCTACAATAAAG
Organism: Planococcus halocryophilus; assembly: GCF_001687585.2. Taxonomy (GTDB): domain Bacteria; phylum Bacillota; class Bacilli; order Bacillales_A; family Planococcaceae; genus Planococcus; species Planococcus halocryophilus. Next base: position 2,645,519 of record NZ_CP016537.2, read on the forward strand.
CATAGATTAAATAACTTTTGCAATATTTGAAGAAGAGAGTAGACATTTCCTTTTTGTTCCATTCTAATCACTAATTGACCATAGCGGAATATTAGCTGAAAAATTATACCCAAAACAAGTAATATAGCTAAGCTAAAATCTGGTGCACCTACCAAAAAAAATGTTATTGGCTTGTAAAAAAGAATAATTGTCAAAATTAATAGCACGCTTGTTTTCATAGGGAGCTTCAAGCTATTGTACATTAGTGCTCCTCTTTTATTCTCTTCCTCTTCATAATAGAACCGGATGAATGATTGATCGGTTCCAAAAATAGTCAATATAAGTCCCATTTGCAAAAAAAGTTCAAACATCGAAACTTGGCCTAAGACGTCCGGAGGTAAAATCCGTGTAGTTATCATTGTGGTTATTAGTCCTAAAATTAAACCGATCCAACTTCCATATGAGAACTTTAAAAATTTAGATATTAAATTTTCTTTCAAGGGAAGCCCCTCTATTCTTTATAGTTAATGTTATATACACATACAACTAAGTTATTTGAGAAAAATAATTCCGAAAATTAAAAGTGCCAATTTTTTCATATCTACAAATTACATACGATCTAGAGTAGATACGGATATTGACTAGACAATATTTGCGAGAATTATATCTACGAATTTTATAACATGATTTAATAATTATCAGAGCATCTAAAATCAATTCCGTAATGTTGCATAACACTTTTAAGTTGAAAATCATTTTTTTTGTTAATTACATTATCTTTGGCTAGACCATTTTCAGACGAACCTTTAACTGTTAAAATTCTCGGGGAATTTTTGCATACTTTTACTGTTTTAGTCCCTCCCATAAAACTCATGCATTTAAGCCATATATCATCTGCTTCAAAACATAGTTCTTTGATCATGTTCTTTTTAAGTACTTCTTTGCTTAAACAGTTGGGAGGGTATAGGGCACCCGCACCGTTAGTAGCCATAAGTAAATGGTCTGGCCCTTCAGAGGTCTTTGAAAGCAAATCCCAATCATCATACTCATTAATTCCGTAGTCAGCAAAAGTAATTTTATGAGCACGGTAACAAACAACGCAATTTGGAAATTCAATATACTTATTCATTAAATTTCCCACCAAATTTTCAGGTTGAAATATATCATCATCAACTGTAATTATTATGTCACCACTATATTCTTCCATAGCATAATAATATTTTTTGTGTGATTTTAAATCATCGCAAAACTGTATTTCCAAACCTCGCTTTTGCATCTTGAGAATACGTTCATCTAACATATTTATTGATTCAAATTGCGATTTTGCTAGCCAAAGAATAATTTTATCAGGTTTATAAGTCTGTCTTAAAAGCGACTCTAATACTAACCACAATTGAGAAACCCTAGGAGGGAAAGTCGTTAGAGAAACTATAACTTTAGGACCAGCATTCTTTTCATCCCGTTTTCTGACTCCTTTTTTAACCTGCGGCGTTAATTTGTAAAATAACGGCAAAGTTAACCTAGTAAGTGAAAGGCAAAATCGGTATATTATTATGTTTAGAATGCGAACATTTATTTTTTCTCCATAATATAGCATTTTATAAAAAAATTTGACCACTTTATCTCACTTCCTAAAACATAATTTATATTGCTTGAAAATTCTTCACATTAGTAACTTATGAATCCCGTAATTATTTCTATTTTTTCGCGAGGATAGGCAATTTATTAAATCTAGATTTAACACTAGTTAAAGTATCAAATAAGTATATAAGTAAAAAGATACCAAAAAACCATAAAATTCTTGACTGTGAAGAAGTACTAAATATACTCAACATCGACTGTATAGTTAAACTATAGAAGACGACGTTCATAACGGTCTGTTCTTCTCTGCCTTTGATAAATATTGTATATACCCTACTGATAATAAATCCCGTTAAGAAAGCAAATAAGATTACACCAATCCACCCAAAATTAAAAAATGCTTCTCCATACGGACCAGCCGGCATTCCGAAATTTGTAGATCCCGTCAACTCATGCGCAATTAGAACTGTCCCATCAATAATTTCTGGTTTATTGTCCCAAAATTTCCTTGGGATTGGAGCGAATATAATATTAAGCAATGGCTTTCCAAGCTGATAGTCAATTTCACCACTCAATAGTGACTCTACCAACCACGGAACTGTGTTAGCTCTGCCTGTTGCTCCTGCAGCATTAACTATTAAGCTCCAAAGGTTATCTATAGAAAAATGGGATTGACTAACCTTTCTTAGAATCCCTACTAATTCTACGAATAGTAATGCTATCAAACCTACTGTAATTAATTGCAAGATATTAATCTTCTTTACAACATAATGAAATACCATCAAAAAAGGCAGCACGATGCCTAGCACCACATTGGCTCGACCACCAAACAAAATCAACATACTTACAGTTGCTAATAGTATTAGAATCGATTTCTTCTTATATCCACCTGTTAGAAGTATTAAAGCTGAGATGCCACCTATACCAACCAACTGTCTGAGATAGCCTAATCCAGAGTATGCAGTAGTTGTATGAGTCATCGCATTTAGCATACCTGATATACCACCGATAACATACAGAGTATAAATAAAAGATGCTATTGCTATCAACCAAAGAAAATAGGCAACTTTTCTATTTTGCTTAACCATAGGGAGCTTGATTTTTATAGTAGAATTGAATACTAGATTATTACTTATTAAATATCCAAAATAAAAAAAGAAATACCAACAAATAATAATTAACAAAGAATACTCTTCCCCTAGCTTAAAATCCATAAGTGAAGAATTTGTTAGATCTTTGTTTAAGAAATCTATTACTGCTAGTAGCATTGAGATTGATAAGATCACAAAGGGGTGAAATATGTCTTTGCATAAAAAAAGCGGCATTAAAATTAAAAAAATTGAAATTACTACTAAAACTCCAACTAGTGTGAAAGAAAATTCATATGACAAGCTAATTACAAATGCAATCGTTGATAGACATAGTGTCATTAGTAAAATTCTTGGAATAGTAATGTGAAGTTCGCTTTTATATTCTATCATCTTATAATCTACCCACCAGTTTCTAAAAAGATTTCTTCGTATTCCTTGACTATTTTATCACTTTTGAAATCTTCAGATCTTAATAACCCTTTACAGGAATATTCCGCACTAAGTACGTCGTTCTTTAGTAAGTTAATTATTTTATTTGAAATATCTACATAGTCTTCAACGTTAGACAATATTCCATATTCGTTGTTCTTTATAATTTCTAATGGACCTGAATTACAATTGGTTACGACGACAGGTGTTCCAACTGCCATAGCTTCTACAATAACATGTCCAAAACCCTCCCATTTAGATGTTAAAGCAAAAAGATCAGAATTTTTTACATACTTCTGTGGATTTTCTTTAAAACCTAGAAAAATTACTTTTTCTTCCAAATTTAATGTTGTTACTAACTTCTTTAACGAGCCTTCTTGTGACCCTTTTCCTAGTATAAGTAATCGCGATTTAATTTGGCTTTGAACTAAATTAAAAGCTCTAATTAAGGTTGTAAAATCTTTTTGCTCTTCTAATCTACCGACTGAAATAATTGTTTTCTCATTACCATTAATCTCTATATCTAATATTTCTTCATTCTTAATTTGATTAATATAGTCTATGTCAATTGGGTTGTATATTACCTTTATTTTTTCTTGCTTTATTTTAAAATTATTAATTAAATCTTCTTTGACACCATGTGACAAAGATATGACTTTAGCAGCATAATTATAACAAATTTTAGTTATTAACTTATTTAAAACTGTAACTGTCCCAGATTGAGTTCTATTATTCGCTTCTCGAACAATTACAGGGATCTTCCTAAAACTTATAAATTCCGCCACTACTAGCATTATATTGTTAGGATTCATAGTAGTGAACAATAAATCTGGTTTTTCTAAAATAATTGTTTTTCTTAATTTTAATAGACACTTTCTTAATTTCCCACAGTCTAAATATTTGACAGTTACATTTTCAGACAATAAATCCATATAATGGTTATTTTTATCATTACCAAGTACAAGGACGATATTAAACTTCGAAGAATCTAATTTATTTAAAATATTTACTACAGTTTTTTCTGCCCCTCCACCATTTAGCTGAAATAAGAATACAAGTATTTTTTTTTTCAAAATTCTACTCCTCAAAAAAATTATTTAAAATTGAATATTCATATTAATTCTTTCATTTTTTTTCTTATACTACTTTCAAACACTCTTCTATCAAAGTATTTTTCAAATAATTTTCTAGAATTTTTTTTCATTAGTAATACATCTTCAGGAGCTAAGTTTACTAAATTATTTATCAATGAATCTACATCATCAGCAAAGTAATTTAATCCTGCTTGGTTTTCATTTATCAGATTCCATGTATCTTCTTTAGTAGAATTAATTAATGCAAGACCATAATCCATATAATCTAAACTTTTATAAGATAAACCTACGGACGTTTCATCTTTAAATCCGTTGAAACCAAAATCACACATCTCCATTATTTTTTTCTTGTTAGATTCTTCGAATATTTTTCCATAGTAAATATACGGTATGCTCTCTACTTCTAAATTCTCTATAAGCCAGTTTCTCTTTTCTCCATCTCCAATAATATGTATCTTAATTGGAATATTTCTTTTAACTAATCCTCTTCCTAAACTAATTAAAGTTTCAAAATCGTATATGTGCCCTATTGATCCCAAATAAAGAATGCTAATTTCATGTTCTCTTACTGTTTCAAATTTCACTATTTGTAAATTAGATTGTTTTGCAATATATATTGTTTGCACTTTGTCATGAAAAGATGACGCTATAAAATTTTTATAGTAGTTACATTCAACTATGACCTCATCAGCATTTTTAATTGCCAAATTTCTAAATTTTTTCCATAAAAATAACCCAAAAAAATCACCTATTTTTTTAATTTTATTACTCAAAGGTATTGATTCAGGATGCAAATCTACTATATCAATAATACATGGAATATTTGTTTTTTTACAAAAAAAGGAAACTAAAAATGCTCCGAAATTAGGCGGACATACGACATATACAAAATCTGTACGTGCCCGCTTTAAATATTGTAAAGATTTTATTCCAAATAATACGGTTGATACCATTCTCATTAAAGATATGTTTTTCTTATAACCTGGTACGTGGATACTTTTAAAGTTTTTGTTATCAAAAGTTACATACTGCTTCGAGTAATGATCATAGTCTGCATATAGTACTTGAGTTTCGTATTCACTTTTTAATGAATCATAAACCGCATAAGCTCGAACAGTATTACTCAAATTAAACACATAGGAAATTATAGTGATTTTTTTCTGTAAACTCATTCAATCTCTTCCTAACTAATTTTTCTATTCGCCGCTATTCTTGAGTAAGACTATATAGTTTAGAGTAAAATCGATCTCTTCTTGGCGTTAATTTTTGTTGGGTGTACTCTTTTGCTTTTATATAATTTTTTTCAGCAGCTTCTTCTCTTAACTGAGGACTATTTATTAACTCTTCAATTTTATTAGCATAACTCTCAGTAGAATTATAAGGGGCTAGAAACTCACCTTCTAGTAATTCTGGTATGCCATCTACTGGACTAGATATGCATGGTAATTTGTTAGCCATAGCTTCAATCAATGACCTTGGTAATCCTTCAGACATAGTTGGGAAAAAGTACAAATCCGATGCTCTTAAAACTTTTTGCACCTCTTTGTAGCCGAATAATCCTCCCAAAAATTCCACATTTTCTCTTAAATCTAGTTTATTTGCATATTCTTCAAATTCCGGCATATATTTTCCCGACCCTATAAATTTTACTTTAACCTTATATCCTCTATTTAATAGAATTTTTAAAGTTTTAATAACTGTCAAATGCCCTTTTGTTTTTCCATCCATATAACCAGTATGACAAATAGTAAAATATTCATTTTCATTCTTTTTCTTGTTCTCCTCTTCATACGTAAAATCTGATTGCTTCAGATTTATAGTTGAGTAAGAATCATTAAAAAACTTTTTGCTTTCCCCGAATAAAATTGAATGACAGGGATACTCATTTTGCAGGGCTCGCTCAGTAACATAAGATACTCCATTGGCACTTTTGCATACTTCTTTTGCATGTAACACCCAAACTTTTTTTATTAGTTCATTCTTTAATTTCTTAATTAAATTTTTATTTTCATGTATTTCTAAAGCAGTTCGCGGATTTGCAACCATTTCTACTCCGAAAGGTTTCTTTGATTTTTTTACTGTATTAAGAGCAAGATAGGAAGTAGGACTGGGTGCCCTTAGCAAGACTGCATCAGATTTACTAATAGCTGTTTTAATTATTTTCTTAATAATCAAACTTTTAGTCAACATTTCTTCAGGTCCCTTGAAATCTGGCAATTTCACAAAAGAAATCCCTTCTCCATCTACTCGAAGTTTTTTTTCTAGAGGAAATTTTATATTTTTGAACCTTCCACATACTATTACTTCTTCAAATACATTTAAGTATCTTTTTAAAAAATCATAATCAATTACTCTTTCACTATAAATTTCACCATTTGGATATTCATAAAATCTGTGCTCTAACACTACCATCAATTTCATTTCTTATTATCCCCTTAAATTTGTTTAACGATATCTTTCGTAATTATTTTGATATCTTCGCTTGCTCTTTCACAAATATTGTATGCTTCTCCTGCTGAATTTGACTGAGCTATTATGTATCCAGTTCTATCTACACTATTCGTAATTTCTTTCACTATGTCTCCAACATTTTTGTGAAAAAATACTTCTTTTACTTCTTTCAGTTCTTTTACTTTATCTATCCCTAAAATATTTGTAATTTCACCAAAACCAGCATTTAAGTATTTTATAGATGATCCTTTTTTTAGTGTATGCACTAAGTCTGGTTCATTTCCCAACGCAATTTCAATTGTATTTTTAACCATATCAATACCTGTCGAGAGAGGCACTAGATGCGACGTTATATTATCTCCTCCCAACCTGGCTCCAACCTCAACAATTTTGGGTCCTTCTTCTGTAACTATAATTTCAGTGTGAGATGGTCCATTCTCAATTCCCAAAGAACTTAGTGCAGAAATTGTAATTTTCCGGATTTCTTTAATTAAATTCTCTTCCAATTTAGAGGGCTGTGTATGTCCCATTTCTACAAATCTAGGAGCTCCTGTTGTTATTTTATCGGTTATTGCTATAATTGTGGTCTTGCCTTTATAACTTATAGACTCCACGCTAACTTCTGGACCTTCCATGTATTCCTCAACCAAAATTTCATTATTCGTAGAAAAGCGTGAACTGTAATCATAAGCAAATTTCACTATATCCATATTCTTCTTATCCTCTATTAAATACACACCTCTACTGCCCGAACTATCTACAGGTTTAACAATAACTTTCCCTTTTATTTTCTCCAAAGCTTTTTCGTATTCTAAATAATTAGAGATCTTACAAAAATTCGGAATGGGCACATCATTGATTAGTAAATTCTCTCTCATCAACCTTTTATTTGTGACTCTTATTGCGGCTTCCTTTTCTATTCCTGGAATTTTCAACTCTGCTGATACGGCTGCTATAGATCTAATTGGCAGATCACTCGCCAACGTCATGATGCAATCAATCTGGTACTCTTTTGCTGCTGCAGTCACGCGAGCAACATCCAGAGTACTTATATTTAAAAAGATATCTGCAATTTCAGCACCCGGAGCGCTCGCATATTTATCTAAAACGATGACTTCCAAACCCATCTCTTTTGCTTTAATTATTGCTGGAACCTGAAGTATACTTGCTCCCAATATCATGATTTTCTTTTTATACTTCAAACTATCTCACCTTCCCCATCACTAATACATCGTGATAGCTACCATCTTTATACCAGTGTTTTTCAAGTGTTCCTTCTAATTTATAGCCACACTTTAAAAGCATATTTTTAGAATCAGAATTATATTCAAATAAATAGCCATATACGCGATTTACGTTTAGAACCTCAAAGCAAAAATCCAGTATAAGATTAAATGATTCTTGGCCAATTCCTTTACCTTGGCTGTCTTTTTCTCCAATATATATGTATGGATAGGTAGTTCTATTTAGTGGATCATAATCAGTATTTCCTACTATACCTATTATTTTTCCAGTCTCGATTATTTGTATTGCAAAGGTTTTATTGTATTTGTTTGTAGCTTTTGAATCGAACCAAACCTCATGCTCATTTCTTGTCACTGGAAATTTAGCACCAGTATAAATACGAATTTCTGGATCATTAATCCACTTTAGTGATAAATTCATAACTTCTTCATTTAATGCAATAAGTTGTACTCTACTACCGATTATCACTATTCAACACTTCCTTTATTTTTGTTACTGTTTACAAAAATATTTCTTTTCATTAATACCGTTATTGCAGTATAGTAAACAATTTTTAAATCTAGACCAAATCTTAGATTATCTACATAATAAACATCATTTTTAAATTTCTCTGTTGTATTGACCGAATTTCTATAGAAAGCTTGATTGAAACCTGTAATTCCTGGTCTAACTTCAAGTTTTCTGACTTCCTCTTTTGAATATATATTCATCGCTTCTGGTAAGTCAGGTCGGGGTCCAACAATACTCATATCTCCTTTAATTATATTTAGCAACTGAGGAGTTTCATCTATACTAGTCTTACGTATTAACTTTCCAATCCTAGTTAGTCTTGGGTCATTTTCAGAATTAAAAGTGGAGCCATCTTCATTTCTCAAATCTGGAGCATTTAACTTCATAGAACGAAACTTGTACATTTTAAACACTTTTCCATTTTTACCCAAGCGAGATGCATTGTAAAATATTGGTCCTCTGTCCAAAAAGTATAAAATTGGCCCAACAACTACTAGAATTAATAACCAAAAGGGTAAGGCTACTATTGATAATATTAAATCAAAAAATCTTTTTACAAACTTCTTATACATCGTTATCACCTTGCCTTAAATTTCTTTAATTATATTATCCATAGATTTTATTATATATACTACATCTTCATCTTCTAGCATAGTATGCAAAGGCAAAGTAATTTCATTCTGATACATATCATATGCATTAGGAAAATCTTTAATATCAAATCCTAAATCCTTATAAGCGTTCAACATCGGCAACGGCTTATAATGAACATTACATGAAATACCTAACTCGGCCATCTTGATAACAATTTCATTTCTCATATTTTCACTGATTCCTGGAATTCTTACTAAGTAAAGATGTCCAGATGAAGTATAATCTACACCAAAATGTGATAGAACTTCAACACCAATCCTTGAAAGTCCTTCATCGTACATTTCAATTACTTTTCTTCTTTTAGCCTTCAAGACTTCATATCTGCTTAATTGCACTAGGCCAATACTCGCCATAATATCCGTCATATTACATTTATAAGCCGGCATAATCACATCATATTCCCAAGAACCTTTTTGAGTTTTAGCCAATGCATCTTTTGATTGACCATGAAGTGATAGCAACATGTATTGTTTATATATCCACTCATCATCCAAACCCAGATCATTTCTCCATGTAACAGCTCCACCTTCAGCAGTTGTTAGATTTTTTACCGCATGAAAAGAAAAACAGGTGAAATCCGCTGCTCGCCCGCTGTTAAGACCTTTTCTTACGGCACCAAATGCATGAGCTGAATCAGCAAGCACAACAGGACGCCCAATTAATTTCTGGAGCGTATTGTTAGCTTTATAAATTTGATTTTTATTTTCTATAGCCTTAAAAATTGCAGTGTAGTCACACATAAGTCCCGCTATATCGACAGCAATAATTGCTTTAGTTCTTTCAGTTATAGCTGCTTCCATTTTAGAATAATCCATTTCATATGAGTTCGGTGCTACATCTACTAGAACGATTTTCGCTCCGACATGATGTATTACCGAAGCAGTTGCAGTGTAAGTATAAGCCGTAGTAATTACTTCATCACCTTCACCGATTCCTAATACTCGCAAGGTCATTTCCATGGCAGCAGTTGCAGAATTCAAACAGGCTGCTTTTGAAGTGCCGATATAATTTGCTAATCTTTTTTCGAACTCTTTAGTTTTAGGGCCTGTTGTAATCCATCCGGATTTTAAAGTATGAACTACCTCAGCAATTTCTTCGTCCGTAATATCTGGAGGAGAAAAAGGAATATCTCTCAATTTGTTTATAACCATTAAAATTACCTCACTTAGAATTTTTAATCGTAGACTTCTCTTTGATCTTATATTAAATGAAATTTATATGCTTTCTACTTTAATTTTTGGCATCTCAACATTCTTCCGATTAGCCAAAGTTACTAGTACATCTTTAACCTCATCATTCGGCATCTCAGGCAACTTCTCCAAAAGATAAGTCAACTCACCCTCACTAACAGGATTCGCCTTTCCAATATAAATCTTCGGAAACACTTGCTCCGTCTGAATTTCATTTTCATTCAATAACTCTTCAAACAACTTCTCTCCCGGACGAATACCAGAGAAATTAATGCCGATTTCGCCTTCTGCATAACCAGACAAACGGATTAAGTTCTGTGCGAGATCGACAATTTTAACAGGCTCTCCCATATCCAAAACAAACACTTCGCCACCTTCAGCTAATGTTCCAGCTTGAATGACTAAACGTGAAGCTTCTGGAATGGTCATGAAATAACGCGTCATGCGCGGATCTGTTACTGTAATCGGACCGCCTGCTGCGATTTGTTTTTTAAATAACGGAATCACCGAGCCACGTGACCCTAATACATTCCCAAAACGAACTGCTGCGAATTTTGTGTCGCTGCGCTTCGCTAAATTTTGGACAATCATTTCAGCAAAGCGTTTAGTTGCACCCATAACGTTTGGTGGATTTACCGCTTTATCTGTTGAGACCATAACAAAATTGCCGACACCGTTTATATGCGCTGCTTCTGCAACGTTTTTCGTACCATACACATTGTTTTTGACTGCTTCCATCGGATTGCCTTCCATTAAAGGCACGTGTTTATGCGCCGCAGCGTGGTAGACCACGTCCGGTTTGTAGATATTCATAATATCCATGATGCGTTCACGGTCTTGAACATCGGCAATGATGGGGATGATTTCGGTATCGGGTGCAATTTTTTGACGCAGCTCCATATCGATCAAGTAAATGGAGTTTTCACCATGGCCTAACAGCAATAGCTTTTTCGGTCCAAAGCGTGCGATTTGACGTGAAATTTCCGAGCCGATTGAGCCGCCCGCGCCTGTGACCAAGATGGTTTTACTCGTCAGCTGATTGGCGATTTTATTCATATCCAACTTAACTTCGTCACGCCCTAACAAGTCTTCAATTTTAACATCTTGAATGTCTGTCACCGATACTTTACCGGTCATAATGTCTTCAATAAGAGGTATGGTTTGCGTGCGGATGCCTGAGTCCATGCAGGTTTTGATCAGCTCGGCGGTTTCTTGCTTGCCGAGTGAGGGGATGGCGATGATGATGGTGTCGATCCGGTTGTCTTTGGCGATGTCGGCAATGTTTTGCGTATTGCCATGGACCACTCGAACGCCGTAAATGTCCAGGCCTTGCTTGTTTTTGTCGTCATCAACATACAGTGCCGGCAACAAACCGTTTTCGGGGTTGGCGAGCAATTGACGCGCCACTAAAGTTCCCGCTTTTCCCGCACCGACGATCAACGTGCGTTTCAGCTCTGAATCTTTGTGGCTTTTTTTGCTATCGCGCAGCAAGCGCCATGATAGGCGGGAGCCGCCGATTAAAATAAGGTGCAGCATCCACGTGATGATTAATGCACGGAACAGCACATCGCCTCTATATGCGTATTGCACGATACCAATAACAACGATTGACCACGTAACCGCCTTAAAAATAGACGTTAATTCTCCGATTGAGGCATATTCCCACACTTTGCGATACAAGCCGTAATACATGGCCAGGGCATGATGGGCGATAAAGATTGTCAGTGCACTCGCTAGGAGAAAATGATTTTGCATCAAATCGTTATATGGGTACAGCACATAATAGCCGACAAAAATAGAGAAAAAGACAATCAGGGAGTCGACGACTAATAATAGGGATACACGGTTTTTTAATGACATGAGGGTCACTCCTTTCGTTATCCAGTACTTTTGACTTGACTGGGCAAAAAATCTTCCCTCATTTTAACATACTAACAATTGGAAATGAAAGGATTTTTTAAACAAAATAATACTTTTTTGCTATTAATCAAGTAAAAATATTCCACCATTTGCCCTTTTGGATATCTTCTGGCTCTAATACGTGGAAATGTTCATCCAATATAATACGCTCGTTGTTTTCAAGGAAAATGTCGACCATGTCATGTCGATTCTTTTTCTCTAAATAATCGAGTCCTTCGTTAAAAAGGAAAGGTCGCTTGTCTATGCTATGAACATCAGAGCCGTACACATGGATTAAGTTCGCGTCAATCAAATTCATGGCTGTGCGTTGAATGGCTTTACCGAAACTACCAGCAATCGAACCAGCTGTCACTTGCGCCATCGCCCCGTGAAGCAACAACTTTTTCAAGCGTTCTGGTTTTTCAATAATCCCTTGGTTACGTTCTGCGTGCGCAATAATTGGCACATAGTTTTGAGTGATTAATTGCTGGATAATTGGTACCGTGTATGCCGGAATGCCAGAAGAAGGCAACTCTAATAGCACATAACGTGATCCCGCTAATGTTAAGGCTTCTTTTGCCGCTAGTTTCTCTGGTAATTTCTCACCTAAACGACATTCTTGGCCACTATAGATGGTAAGGGGAAGCTGTTCTTCTGCAATATAGCTATTTACGAGCTCTAATTGTCTGTTTAATGCTGCGAGGTTTGTTTTAAAGTTCGGATGAAAAGCGTGAGGTGTCGCAATGATTCCCGTTAATTGTTCCTCTACTGCTTTTTCTAATAGTCGTTTGGTTTGCTCCATCGTTTCTGCACCGTCGTCAAGTCCTGGCAAAATATGAGCGTGTGTGTCGATCATTGTTTCGTCCTCCTTTGGCGCTTGAAAAAAAGTAAAAAGGGCAAGCCTTTTTACTCTGTGTTTCCATAATATTGATAGTAATAGCTATCTTTTGGCAATTCGAAATTATTCAATACCGCACCGATTAAGCGGCTATTGGAAGATTCGATTGCTTCTTTTGCTTTTAATGCTTTGTCTTTTTCGGTATTTCCTGAGCTGACAACAAGAATCGTACCTTCGCATTTATTCGCTAAAATTTGGCCATCCGTTACAGATAAAACAGGTGGGGCATCAAAAATGATTAAGTCATACGTATTTTTAAGCTGTTCAATCAATGTGTCCATCGATTTTGAAGCCAGTAATTCTGCCGGATTTGGTGGGATCGGGCCGCATGTCATTAAGTCTAAACGATCTACAGCTGTCGCACGAATAACTTCTTGAATCGAACTTTGGCGCGTCAAGACACTTGATAAGCCAATCGTATTCCCCATACGGAATGTGTAATGAGTAGTCGGCTTGCGCATATCGCCATCTATTAATAAGACTTTTTTGCCTTCTTGTGCAAATACTACGGCTAAGTTTGCTGCCGTTGTTGACTTTCCTTCTGAAGGTGCTGCTGACGTGACAACCATTGTACGGATTTCAGAATCTGGTGATGAGAAATTGATATTCGTACGCAATGTACGGAATTGCTCGGTCACTACGGAGCGAGGTGTTGTAAATGCGATGAGTTTACGCGCAGTTTCCTGCAGGACTTTTTTCTTTCTCGCCATTTTCTATCCCGCCCTTCTCTTCGATGATGTGGTTTGCTCTAGTTTGGCTTCTTCTTTAATTGGAGAAATGACACCTAGTAAAGGAATGTCTAAGATTTCTTCGATATCTTGTTGGTCTTTAATCGTCGTATCTAAGTATTCCAATAAGAATGCGATTCCGACGCCAAGCATCATTCCAATGACAGCAGCAATTGCCATGTTTAACATCGGGTTTGGCGCTACGGGTGACGGATTCTCTTTTAATACAGCTGGAGACAAAATTGATACGTTATCGACATTCATTAAGTTTTGAATTTCGCTTTCAAATACTTTTGCTGTTGTATTAGCGATGTCTACTGCTAGTGCTGGATTAGCATCTTGTACTGTTACGTTTACCACTTGAGAGTTTTCAGCGGTATTTACAGTAATCATATTGTTTAATTGTTCCACAGACATATCAAGATCCAGTTGGTTAGCTACTTCATCTAAAATAGCGGGACTTTTGATGATAACTGAATATGTATTGATCAATTGAAGATCGGTTTGAATGTTTTGGTTTGTTAATTGGGCAGCTTCCGACTGTTCTTGGTTTACCAAGATTTGTGTGGAAGTCTGATACATTGGTGTCAGGACTAAGAACGATACTACGCCTGCGATAGTGATAGCTAAAATCGTCATAAGTGCGATTAACCCGGCCCGTTTTTTCAGGGTCTTAAAAAGGTCTTGTAAACTGATGGTTTCTTCCATTTAGTAATTATCTCCTTTTATTTCATATTCTTATCATTTTTAATCCATAAACAACATAAAATAGTATAGCATAGGAAAGAGTCAAAAGAACTTCCAATTTTAAAAAGTTTAGTAGGCTATTAGGATTATTTATGCTATCTTTATTTGTAAGTATAGGTGCTTTTTGAAAGGAGTATTATGATGAAAATGTATAAAATTGGCGCTGTCCTAGCTGTTATTATTTGTATTATTGCACTAGTTTTTAGCTATTTAACGTGGCAGGACAAGCTTGAAAATGTGATAGCTCCCGTAGAAGCTGTGAGTGCTGTGAGCGATGATCAGAAAAAGGACAAAACCAAAGAGGTAAAAAGTGACAAAAATGTGAAAATCAATGAACTTATCACTAATATGGGTGAACCCTTACAGAATTTGTTTGTTGAAAGAAATGAAAATGGTGAGCGTTTGAAGGTACTGATAGCGGGTTCTGCAGCTTTAGAATCAGGTGATCCTGGTTACGCAGAACGTCTAGAAGCTTCATTAGAGGAAGCGTATGCCGACTTTATCGAAGTAGACATTCTTTCTATAGAAGGCACTTCTGAATCTTTGCTTGATGTAGATCTTTCTTCAGGCTATGACGTAGTACTTCTTGAGCCAATGACTTTGATGAATAACGGCATTGTGGCGATTGAACAAGAACGTGAACATATTAACGAGTTTAGAGCTAAACTGACTGAACAAGTAGAAGATGCGGTATTGGTTCTCCACCCTTCTCAGCCGATATACGGTGCCGGTTATTATTTAGCGCAAATCGCCGCTCTTAAAGAATTTGCACAACTGTATGATTATGCTTATATTAATCATTGGACAGCTTGGCCAGATACAGACAATGAGGTCCTAAAAGATCACTTGACTGAAGATGGTCTTCCAAACAGCAAAGGCGCAGAATTATGGGCAGAAGAACTGGAAGCGTATTTTATCGCTAACTAAAAGGAGAATCCTAAGATGAGTCGAAAAGAAAAAAAGCTTAAAAAGAAGAAATGGCCATGGATCCTCGGAATACTCGGAGTTATCGTGATCGGTCTTGGGATTTACTTATTTACGATTTATAATAGTTTCACGAATACATTAGACGAAATTCACGAGCCGATTGAGCGTGAAGTCTCTGAGAAACGTACGATTGACCAAGAAGTTGTATTGAGCGAACAAGATCCATTTTCTGTATTATTGCTCGGTGTTGATGAGCGCGAAGACGATCGTGGACGTTCGGATACGATGGTTGTCATGACGGTAAACCCGGCTGATGAATCGACGAAGATGGTATCCATTCCGCGTGATACGTATACGGAGATTGTTGGACGCGGTACGACAGACAAGATTAACCATGCGTATGCATTTGGCGGTATTGAAATGTCGATGGCGACGGTTGAGAACTTGTTGGATATTCCAATTGACTATGTGTTGCAAGTGAACATGGAAGGCTTCCAAGATATTGTCGATGCAGTTGGCGGTGTGGAAGTGAATAACACGTTAGCTTTTGATGAGTTTAAAGAAGGCACAATCGAGTTGGATGGCGAAGAAGCTTTAGGGTATGTGCGTATGCGTAAACAAGATCCTGAAGGTGATTTTGGTCGTCAGAATCGCCAGAAGCAAGTGATTCAAGGGATTATGAAAAAAGGTGCATCGGTTAATAGTTTGTTGAATTATAAGAGTATTTTTACGGCATTGGGAGATAATGTGCGTACGAATATGACGTTTGATGAGATGATGGATGTGCAGTCGAATTACCGTGATGCGATTGGTACGGTTGATCAGTTGATGGTCGAGGATGGTACTGGCGAGACGATTAACGGGATTTGGTATTATATGATGAATGATGCGGAGCTGGCGGAGATTCAGTCGACGTTGAAGACGCATTTGAATATGTAAGATGGAGAGCATAGCCTGTGAGGGTTGTGCTTTTTTGTTTGGGTTTTAGAAACGCTTCGCTCGCTTTGGGCATGGCTTTCGCGATGAGCCGAGAAGAGCACTCGTCTCCCCGCTTCGCCTAGCCCTTGGCGCTCCTCAGCTTGGGGAGTTGGATTACTTAGCTGCTTGTGTGTTTTGTGGGAATAGGGGGGGCGGGTTCTTTAGTTGCTTCGCTCGCTTTGGGCGTGGCTTTCGCGATGAGCTGAGAAGAGCACTCGTCTCCCCGCTTCGCCTAGCCCTTGGCGCTCCTCAGCTTGGGGTTGTGGGTATGAAAAGTGCTTAAAATTTTGAGTGGTTAGTTGAATGAGTGGTTCTGAATCGCTCGGTACACCTTCGCTGGAGTGAATTTCCCACTTATAGATGAGTTCTTACATGAATTTTTGAACTCTTTACATGAACTTTTTTGTTCTTTACCCGGATTTCTGAACTTCTTACAAGGATTTGTTATCACGTGGTGTATTAAGTTCAACTCCCATTATGAGTGGCTAGTTATAAAAAGTGACACCCAGAAGAAAGAGCGCAAGTCGGCGACTCCAGCGGGAACAGCGCGAGCCGGAGCCACTGGACTGAGCAAAGCGAGGGAAGCGGCAGAGGCCGTGCCCGCGGAAAGCGTCCGTCTGAAGCGATTTCTTCATGACCTCCTTTCTACATCGCCTCGCTCGCTTTGGGCGTGGCTTTCGCGCTCCTCAGCTAGGGATTGTGGCAGCAAGTTTGTGAGGTTAAATAAATAAGTGGTTCTGGATCGCTCGGTACACCTTCGCTAAAGTGAATTTTCCTCTTATAGAAGAGTTCTTACCAGCAAATTTCGTAGTTATATGTGAAGTTTTTTTGCTTTTACATGAACTTTTATAGTCCTTACATGAACTTTTGAAGTCTTTACATGAACTTTTTTGTTCTTTACCCGAATTTTTGGCGCTCTTACAAGGATTTGTTATCACACTGTGTATTAAGTTCACCTCCCCCGATAATTAACTAGTTATAAAAGAGACACCTAGAAGAAAGAGCGAAAGTCGGCGACTCCTGCGGGGAAAGCACGAGCCGGAGCCACTGGACTGAGCAAAGCGAGGGAAGCGGCAGAGGTTGTGCCCGCGGAAAGCGTCCGACTGAAGCGATTTCTTCTTATTTTCACCCAAACAAAAACCTGCTCCAAGGTTCTATGAGCAGGTTTAATCGATTACTCTATTGGATGAGTTCGCTTCTTGAGAGGGAGATGGTTTTTTTTTTACTATTTGCGAATTTCAATCTTTTCAAATCGTATAGCTCCACAAAGTAAATGAATGCTTGTCTCGGAATACCAAGCTTTTTGGCACTAACAGATGGTCCTATATCCTCATTAACGTATAGGTCTTTTACCACCTCTACTATGGCTTTGTTATGTTGTTTCTCCACTTTTTCTTTATAAGAGTTATACTCTTCCATAAAGCATTCATCTCACTTTCATATGCATTTTACAGGTCTGACGTATCTCTTGTTATTGGTTATTCCCAGTATAATACTTTTTTACACAGAATACTAGTCTAAATTACACATTTATTTAGGCAATACCTTGTTAATTGATTTATAATCTATCACTATTTATATAGAGAAATTTTCATGAGTGAAATTACCTACTTTTTCTTCAGTGTAACCGGATTAAGAATTTATTGAATTCTGCTTCTTTGATAAAATTCTCCATCACGTGATTGCTTTCAAACTCATTTGCTTTCATGCGCTCTTTTTTGGAAATTTTGTTGTATTCTTCTTTGCTCGATAGCAGCTTCATAATTTGTTCTTCGACACTGAACAACTCGCTCTTATCTGAGAAAGAATCGCCACTTTCATACGGTGGCAATTGGTGAAGAAAGCCTTCTGTTAATCCGAAACGGTCGTTTACTTTGCCGACAATTCCCGGAATGCCACAGCCCGCTGCTTCGATAAGCGGAACGCCCATGCCTACAAAACAAAACGTGTTTTGCAATGCTGCTTTTTTATCGCTCGGTTTGAACTTACCGTGCATAAAGATATGATTACGTGCTGGGGAATTGGCAATCTTTTTACGCAAGCTATCTTCTCCTTGCCCTATCCCGTAAATGTGATACGTAAATTCCGGATCGATTTGGATTAACCTTTCCATAATATCGATCATGTAATAGTTATAAGTGCGAAAGTGTGCTAATTGACCGATAGAGACAATGCGTCGGGATTCAGAATTGCCTAGTGGACTCATCGCTGTGCAAAAATCCAACGGCAGTGGGAAAATCGCATTTCCTAATGGTTGTCCAATCGCATTTTCCGTTCTTTCTTTAATCGATGGATTCATGAACATCAGTTTTTGAGCAAATTTTGGATCGATTAACTTTAACGCTTTGACTGCTCCGCCTACCCCTTTTTGAGCATAGCTGTCTGGAGAGTATACTCCTGACAACCGTTTTCTTGCTGGCAATAAGTACGATAATAAGAACGACAACGGCCCAAATGAGTAAACCAAATCGAATTTCTGTTCGATGCGTCTGCTTAACATTTTAGTCGCAAGCCATAAGTTAATCGTTGGATCTCTCAAATCTTCATCCACGACAATCGTTACGCCTTTAAGCGATTCTAGTTCACGTAATAATGGTCCGCCGCTGCTATACAAGAACAATGTAACTTTATAGCCATTCGCACTGAACCATTTCACCATTTTCACGACTAACATTTCGATGCCGCCCGACTTCATGTTTTTATGAATCAGTGCAATCGATTGGATTGATTCTTTTGGTTTTTCAAAATCGAAAAATTCGGCATTTTTGAATGTGTTCATGCGCCCACCTCATCTACTGTTTTATCTTCTACTACTTTTTCAGAAAATCCTCAGTTTTGTTTTTATTGGAATACCAATTAAACGTGATGCGTAATCCTTTTTCGAATGGTGTAACTGGCGCAATCCCTGGCAATTTTTTATGTGGTGTTTTTTCTGATGAAAAAGCGCCCTTCTTTATAATATTGTATTTTTGATGTTCATAATTTCCCGGGAAATGAAGAGCACCCATCAGTGATATGATGCACCAAGCAAGTTCTCGGTCTGTCAATCGAGCATTATAACCTAGTTCGTACCGGCTTCCGGAATTTCCTAAGTGAAATACCGTATCAATCGCTTCGCATAGATCGCTAACAAACAGCCAATACCGGATATTTTCAGTTGACTCTTCAAAAACACCTAATTTACCTTTTAGCGCTTGTTCGATATACGTTGGGATCAATTCTCCCTCTTTTTGCATCGGTCCGAACACTTCCGGGCTTGCAGTCGTAATGACATTTAACCCGGTATTCTTATGGAACTCATAAATCATGTCATCCGCTCTTTTTTTACTGTCGCTGTATAACGTAGGTTTAAAAGAATCTGTTACCGAAATATGGTGGAAACATGATGCTGTGTATTTTTCTTTTGGCTGATGTGCTGATTCCATCCAAGCGTCTTGTGCCGCTTGCAATAAATTCATCGTACCGAGCACATTAGTTTGTTCGTAAAGTCGAATTTCCCCAACTTGTTCCTCGCTGCGTGTTTCTGCTGCAAAATGCATAATGTCAGTTATGTCGTAAAGCTCGAATAAATGATTGACCGCGTAAGCGTTTCGGATATCCACTCGGTGAAACGAATAACGAGATGCTTGATTGGGTCCAGAAGTAGTTTCTGAGCTAGCGGCTTCGGTATTGTAATCAATATTCACGAGTTTGTATTCCGGGTATTTGTTTAAGTAATAATGGATGAGATTAGACCCGATAAATCCGTGCCCTCCGGTAACAAGTATGGTTTTAGCATTCAAAGCCGTTCACCTCTCTTGCGTCATTATTAAATCCAGTGGTTCCTGAGTACTTTAGCTTACTGACATCAAACTTTAGTGCCAATCATAATTACTAGGTTATGTCATTCGAGTTAAATCTAGGTTAAAAGTTTTAGTTTTCTAAATATTTAATTATTATAACCCATTAATAGATACTTTGCATTATAAAACCAAAAAAACATTAGACAATAGTTGTGTTTTCCTTTTAAATAGTTAGGATTATTTAATAAAATGGAAATTATTTGATAAATTTTTACTTTTTTAGGTGTTCTCTTTTTCTTCTGTATCACTTTTTAGGTCTTTACAATCACTCTTTTTTACTGATTTTTAAATTTTTTTATTTAACCAACTAAAAAAAGCCCGTCTCCTATTAGAAGATGGGCTCAGCTTTTGGACAAAAGAATATTACAATATTTCACTGTATTTAGATAGGATTTCTTCGCACTAAGCAGACGCTTTGAGCCTACAAGATATGAGTGATGCAACTGGCACCACAATATCCTGTTGCGGTGCCAGTTGTCAAGAACGGCCAAATGAGTTTCCTCATCGCAAGCTCCTGCGCTATCTAATTACTCCATTCTTCCACAGGAAAGTCAGTGAGCGAAGGAACCTCGGACAGTGGCTTTAGCTTAGCGATGCAGGAGCATGGGTTTTCAGCGACGAGGGTGCCCCTCACAACCAGTACAGCTGGAAAATATACACCGTTATTCGTTCTAGTTAGGCTTTTCTAAACTCTGAACCAGTTTTCTGTTGAGAAGCTTTTTTTCTATGGGATTAATCGTTTCATAATCGGTAGTTTTTGCATGACTAAAATAATACCGAAGGAAATACTGAAAATGATGATCCATACAAGCGGCACACTAATAATCGGATTAAGGGTGGTTTCATTGAGTCCAAAAAACTTATTTAAATAAATTTGGATAATCGGATGGATAATGTAAATGCCGAATGTTGCGGTACTTATACGTGTAACCAATGCGTTTGATTTAATCTTATTCGCCATGTGTTGAAAGCCAATAAAAATGAATAATGTAATCAGTAAGTTATTTGGTCGGTAATGTTCGTAGAAAAACTCATCGAACTCGCCTACTGGTTGACCAATATTTAAATAATATGTGCCCCAGACAGTCAAGATGTAACTAATAAGTGCCAGTATGCCAAGTGTCGGCAAGTATTTTTTCGGTACGGGATATAAAACGAGATATGCACCAAGTAAAAAGTAACCGATGTACGGTTCGAATAGTCCTGCCGAGAAAGCGACTTCGAAATCGAAGAATTTTGGTAGGAATGGTAAGAAACTTGAGAAGATAACCCAAAACAGTAACAACGCTTGGAAAGTTTTTTTGTCCATATGCTGAACGAGTAATTTCAAGAATGGCGTCATGATGTACAGACCAGTGATGGTGTAAAGAAACCATAAGTGGTAATAAATATCATCCGTTAGGAATTGAACGATAATTTCATAAACAGTGTAGGATTCTTCCAGCTCAAATATATTGTACAGGGTGTAAATAATGCTCCAGAAGATTAGCGGAATGACGATTTTTGATAAGCGTTTTTTGAGAAATTCTGAAACGCTTTCTTCTTTTCCACGCGTCAATAGCAATGCACCACTTAGCATGAAAAATACTGGAACGCACCAGCGTAAGCCGGCATCAAAGATGTTGGCAAAATGCCAAATCCAATCATCGGTTGTCGTGCTATTGATAATTTTTGATACTACATGGATGCCGACAACGACGAATATCGATATCGCACGCAACCAATCCATATAATCGTATCTTCTAGTCATGGGGGTGTCTCCTTTAAGTTATGTTTCTTTTGATTGTGCGATGAGTATTAATAGAATGATTGCTTTGTGTCCTTACTTTTCTCAGCAAGGGAATTCATATTATATAGAAGAAAGATGTTATCTTTTCCAGCTTGTAGACAAAAGAATAGTAATTCATTGTTTTGTATTTATATAGGATCCTCCGCATCAAACGGACGCTTTCCGCGGACGAAGCTAGCGTAGCTATGCAGTAGCACATTTTTGCCCTTCGCCGCCCCGCGTGCTTTCTTCTTAGTGTGTGGTGAATGTTGTAGTTTAAATGCATCAAGTTCGTTTTCTTACGGCTACATTATATAGAAGGAAAATTTAAAACGTGCGAAGGGTTATTGCAGCTTGTAGACAAAAGAGGTATTGGGAACAGTTTGTTCCAGCCCCTCTTCTTTTGACTTCTTTATTCATAAAAAAATCTCAATATTATTTACCACACCTATTTGTCACAGACGTTAGCGATGGCGAGTCCACGGGGTAGACGAAGCAAGAAGACAGGTGGTTTTCCTGGCTTCTTTCGGGAGTCATCCCCAAAGCGACCAGCGCGGTTTTATGGCTTTGCAAACTGCCCAAGTGGAATTTAACTGTAGTCTCTGGGTTTATTTTATTCGCTTTCTTATTTTAGCTTGTTCATGTGATTAGAACCACTACAAATTGATTGCAATTGTGTTACTCGACTAATTGTTTGCAGAGCTTCTGAATTTCTTCGCGGCGTGTGTCGAGTAATTCTTGGCCGAGTTTGATGAGTGCGTTGATGTTTTGTGCTGAGCCGTCGTCTAGTTTTTCGGTGCCGGGTTGGATCAATTCAATTTGGAAGCGGTAATAGCGTTGGCTTTCTTCTCGGTTTGGTAGCACAAATTTTAGTTGGTAGTCGACAACGTCTGAGCTGCCGTCGGATAAGACATACCATAAAGGTTTGGCCCAACTAAGCAGTCCCCATGTTCTGTATTTCTCGAATTGAATGGTGAGCTGCGGGTTGCCGGTTCCGAGCGAGACGATTAATAATTCTTCGTCTGGAAAAAGTTCTTTTGCTTCGGCATACGCGCACATCGCTGGATTGTTGGCAAATACGCCGCCATCGATAAAGCTAGCGCCTGGGTATTCTTTTATTTTTTTGGGAGTGAAATAAGTGGGTGCTGCAGAGGCAGCACGTGCGACGTCTGTCATCTTCACGTCGCGTTCGATTTTTTTCGTGTGAATGTCGCGACTTTTGAAAAAAGCAGTAAAGCGTCCATGGAGTTCGTAGCTAGGCACAACGACATCTGCGATTGCTTCCGAGAGCATTGTCGGGCCAAAATATTTTTTGAGTGCTTTTTCAAGTGCACGAGCTTGATAACGGCTTGTGAAAATGCCGCGGGTGATTTTGAAAAATAAGGATTTATCGAAGATTTCGTGTGATTCGTCTTTGTAAAAGCCTAAAAACTGTGCAGCTGTGTAGCGAGGCTTCGTATGATTTTGCGGATCTGGCGCAACCAGTCCGAGTGCTAAAATGCCTCCCGTTGATGCCCCGACGACCAAATCAAATAGCTCCGAAACCGGCTTTCCACTTTGTGCTTCTAGTTCTGCAAGCAGCATCGCTGGAATAATCCCTCGCACGCCGCCCCCGTCTATCGATAAAACCTTTTTCATTTTCACACCTCTTTTTGAATGTTCAGACTTTAATTCATTGTAAGAAGTTGGGGTCTACTTGTCAAAATTCATTCGCAAATCATTATTGTAATCTCATTAGTTACGCAATTGAGATATTAATCTATTCTATTTAGCAATTTATCGACAAATAGATTTACCTGATAGTCTGTCCACACCCTTTTTCATATTTTTTTGATTTTGTATAGGCCACGTATAGCTGTAATACTTTTTAATTATGGTTTTATTAACCATTTAATTGTAATAAAAATCCCGATTTTTCTGTTTAAACGTGAATTTTTTTAAAATAAACATATTTCCCATATTTTTTCTGTTTATAAATGCTTGGTATGACTGGGTTTTGGAGCCGCCTTTTATTTGTTATATAACTGTAATATAACTGCAATTAAATTGACGTTGTTTTTAAGTTGTTCTGTCTATATAGTAAATGACAGAGCAAAATATTATTAATTCATATACTTGAATAATGAAAAACTTGGAGGAACCAACAACAATGAAAAAGATATTCTTCACGCTACTTACAGCAGGATCATTGCTATTTGCTAACTCAGTCACTGACGCCCAGGCCGCTCAACCCGTTCAAAACGAAATTTCTACTTCTCAAGAATCTACAGTTTCAACTATAGAGCAAGTTGCTGCAAGCAAAGCAACTGCCAAATCAGGTACATTTAAAACCAAATACACTTCAAATGTTCGCGCGGATGCGGGAACAAAAAACAAAGTTATCACAGTTGCTAAAAAAGGGTCAATTGCTACAGCGACTCACCAAAAGAAAGTCGGCAAATCAACTTGGTACAAAGTAAAAGTCAACGGCAAGTCTGGTTGGATTTTAAGCACATTGTTAACTTCTACAACGGTTAAGAAAGCTTCCGTTTCAACTTCTTCTTCTGCAGTCGTTTCAGAAGCATTGGCATTGAAAGGCATTCCTTACAAATTTGGTGGCACGACGACTGCTGGGTTTGATTGCAGCGGATTTATCCAATATGCGTTTAAACAAGCCGGTAAGAGTGTTTCACGTTCGACGTTAACGCAATATGCGGAGAGCTACACTGTTAGCACTCCACAGCCAGGAGATTTGGTTTTCTTTGCTAATACGTACCGCGCTGGGATCTCACACGTTGGGATTTACATCGGTAACAACCAGTTCGTGCATTCAGGCGGAGCGAAAGCTGAAGTTAAGAGCATGAATGATCCATACTGGGGCAAGAAATTCCACAGCTTCAAACGTTTCTAATTCTATACGGAATTCCAAAAGGGTGACCCGAAAGTCTGCTAATAGCAGGTTTTTGCTGGTCCCCTTTTTTATTTTTCGGGGGGAGAATTCGCTACAGATGGGCGCTTTCCCGCGGGAGTCGCCATCTTCCGCTTTTTCTTAGGTTTCTTCGCATAGTATCGAAATAGAATTCAATTCTAACTTTTGTATCAATAGTAGGAATTGGTACGTAGCTATTTGTACTATCGCGTTTCGCTTGCGAAACGCTGGCATCTATTGTGAGTTGGGTTTGGGAGCTTTTATGCGAACTTTTTTGGCTGTTACATGAACTTTTTAACCTGTTACCTGAACTTTCGAGGTCTTTACATGACTTTTCGGACGCTTTACATGAATGCGGTCCTCTTACACTAACTTTGACGCGTTTTACATGAACTTTTTCTCTCTTTACATGAACTTTTGACGTCTTTATCCGACTTTTCCAGCTCTTTATATGAACTCCAAAATCCTCAACAAGCGCACCACTTTCCTAAATCTCCATTTGGTTAATCAAAAGTTCAAAAAACTGATTGGAAACTGTTCGCGTGGCGAACAGCTTAATATAATAGCTGCCGCATTTTACCCATTCCACTTCACAGATAAGATGTGACGATTCATGAAATACCTGTATAAAAGGAGCATGCTTTTGTAAAAACGTTGAGCTTTAAGATGCCCTACTCTTTCTATCTCATTAAACAACTACCCAGCCGAGGAGCGCCACGGGCTAGGCGAAGCAAGAAGACGAGTGCTCTTCTCGGCTTCTTGCGAAAGTCATGCCCAAAGCGAGCGAAGGCGACTCTAGAACCTGCACTTACTCCTCCCATATAAAAAATATATTCATCAACTATCATCCGAACCTAGTCGAGCTATGCCCAAAGCGTCCGAAGGCGACTTCTAAAACTTTACACTACCTACTACTCAAAAACAGTAGCTCTTTGTATATTAACCAACTACCCAGCCGAGGAGCGCCACGGGCTAGACGAAGCGAGCGAAGGCGACTTCTAGAACTTCACACTACCTACTAAAAAAGTAGCTCTTTCTCTAACAACCAACTACCCAGCCGAGGCGCGTCCACGGGCTAGGCGAAGCGATAAGACGAGTGCTCTTCTCGGCTTATCGCGGGAGCCATGCCCAAAGCGGCCGAAGGCGACTTCTAAAACTCCTCAAAATCTATCACCACCCTCCTATACTTCTAAACACATAAAAAAGCAGACTCTCTAAGAGCCTGCTCCTCACTGATTCACAATACCCTCTATCTGATAATCTCCGTACTCATCAATCACAACTGTGTATATTCCCTCGTGCGAAATGGTAGACGACTTGTCGCTCGCTTTGTCGTGATACGTAAACTCCGCTTCTGCTTCGACCAATGCGCTGTCGCCTTCGATTTCGATAGCGGTGATAGTCGGCTCGACAATGTCGTAAATACGATTCGGTTCACTGTATTCTTCAATTAGCCCGGTCGCTTGTTGTTCGGCGTCACTGCCTGGGAAAATGTAAGACAAGTAAAAGCTCGATTCGCTATCGTTCAGCGAATACGGCAATAGCTCGTAATACGATGAGATAAAGCTTTCGAGTAGATCGTCGGCGAAGTACGCATCTTTGACGTCTTGTAGGACAATTTCCTGCTCTTCGGGTGCGATTGGGTTGTTGATCCATTCTGTTAACTGATCCCATACGGTGTAGATTGGGATCGCGTAGCCGGATTCTGGGTTTTCTTCGATAATGATGGAGTTGATGCCCAGTATTTTTCCGGTGTCGGCTGCGATTAATGGTCCCCCACTCGAACCTTGTGCAATTTCTGCGCTCATTTCGTATAGATTGGTGTATTCAAATTGATCGGAGAAATCAAGGTCGGTATCGGTGACTTCGCCTGTCGTAGCCGTGTTGCTTTGGTCGTTCGGACTGCCGATGGCGACGACGGGTGTGCCAATATCGACGGGTTCCATTTCAATTTCGAGTGGTTCTTTTCCCGCTAGTTCGTCGACGCGGACGATGGCCAAATCTTGTGTTTCAGACTTGCCGATAATGTTGCCGTTAAATTCCTGACCGTCACTGTTTTTGACGGTGATGTACGAGGCGTCCAACACTACGTGGCCATTAGTTAATATGTCTCCTTGGTTGTTGATGAGAAAGCCTGATCCTTGTTCGAGGTCGGTGTACAGCGTGTAGACATGTGTTTTGGCATTAGCAATCATTGATGCGAGTTCGGTTTCCGCTTCTGGGGTGTTACTTTCGGTTTGTTGCTGAGCGGATAAGGATGGCTCTGGTAAATCTGGTTTCATCATTACATAAATGCCCAATGCCATTACGAGTACCAGCGCTACTGATAAAGCGGCGATGATTTGATTGGTTTTTTTGATTTCTTTAGATGTTTTTCGTGTCATTTCAAATCAGCTCACTTTTTTCGTTGTTGATTTTATTATAGACGGTTTGTGTGGGCAATGGTTCGATTTATTTCGCTGGTCTGTTGTTAATCGTAAAACAAGTCATCAATCAGTTCTTGGGTTGAGGCATAGTTTTGACGTTCATCAAGTGAAAAGTTCATCCCTCGCCCTTCTGCATCTCGCATTGATAAATTAACGGTTGTTAACGGCGGCTCGATGTTGTCAAAAAAAGCAAAGATGGCGTCAAAATCCGCCGCTAAATTAGGGTTTTGTTTGCTGAGTTGACCTGACTCAAAAAAAAGATAGGCGTATAGATCCGTGCAATTTCCTTGTTTATCGACCGCATTGCAATAAAGCCATTTTTCTTCTTCGCTATCGAGACGAAATTCAAAGTGTTCTGTTTGTGCTTGAGTAGCTGCGTCTTCCAATTCGTCTTGCATCTGTTGGCTTATCGTTACTAAGTCGCCTCGTCTTGTGTTCTCAATATACGCTCTGATTTCTGCTAAACTTCGATTATCGCCTATTTCACGGAAGTCTAGTGGAATTCCATATTTCCGGTTTTTATCCACAATATAAATAATATGAACATCGATCTTGTGTTTTTCTTGGAAATCGACAAGTTTTTTCGCTTGCTCGATCTCAGACTGCTCAATGGTGCTAAGGTCGCTTTTTGTTTCGAGTGCTACCCAACGACGTGCGTCTTGTGTCCGTAGGTCTTTAATAACATGATCGACAAATATTCCATCAGAAGGCCTCGTATACCCGAGCTGTTCTAACTCAGGCAATAGCTCTTCCATTTGTTTTTTTAATTGAACATATGCCAATTGCATTTTGTAATCATCGCGGTAAATCGTAGCGTATTTTTCAATGTCTCTAGTAACGGTAAAAATGACATCCTTTTGTTCTTTAAAAGCCATTTGATAGCTATGTCCTTCTGTCATACTGGGATTTGTTTCGCTAATAATATCAACGTCCATGCCATATTTTTCTTCAATAAACTCTTTAGTATCATTGTCTTCCACGTAATCATCCATCATATAATTAACGACCCACCACACAATGACGCCACCTATTAAGACAACAGGGATTGCGAGTACAAGCAGGAGATTCTTATTCATCCAGTTTCACTCCTTTTTATCCTATTATACCCATTAGAAAAGCAGGTTGTTCGAGTTTACTGGCCCCTGATGTACGTATCAACTTCCGCTAAACTTCGATTGTCGCCTAATTCGCGAAGGTCTATCAAAATTCCGTGTATGCCATCTTTATCGGTGATAAAAAACTTTTGGAAATCCAGATTGTGTTTTTCTTGAAGATCAAGAAATTTTTTCACTGTTTCAATTTCGGACGTTTCAATGGTGTCTAGTTGGCTATCTGTTTCTAGAATCACCCATCGAACTGAGTCTTGTGTTCGGAAGTCTTTTACAACGTGGTCGACGAAATCGCCATTCGCTGGTTTTGTATATCCGAGCTCTTCTAATTCAGGCAATAGTTCTTCCATTTGTTCTTTTAATTCATAAAATGCCAATTGCATTTTGTAATCATCTCGGTAAATGGTAGCGTAATTTTCGGTATCTACCGTGACCGTAAAAACAACATCTTTTTGTTCTTCAAAAGCCATTTGGTAACTATGCCCCTCTGTCATACTGGCATTTGTTTCACTAATAATATCAACTTCCATGTCATACTTTTCTTCAATAAATTCTTTTATCTTATGGTCTTCTATTTTATCATCAATTATCCGATTAACGAGCCACCACATTACGACTCCACTGATTAATATAAAAGGTATCATCATGACGATTAGGAAATTCTTTTTCACCCAGTATCACCCCTTTTTAGCCTAATATCCCTATTAGAAAAATAGATTATTTGAGTTTACCGGCTCCTGATATATGCTTCTATTTCTTCGTCGCTTTGAACATCCTCTATTTCCTGCAAGTCTAAAACAATTTGTGACCGATCCCAGCGGTTGTATAATTTAATTTTCTGAACATCGATATCGTGATTTCCCACAAGATTCAACACCGCAATTATGGATTCGATTTCGGATTTTTCAATGGTTTCGTAACTCGTTTCGGTTTCTAGCGTTAGCCAGCGAATGCGTTTCTCGTTTTTTATATTTTCCAAACCAGTTTGTACAAGCAAACCACTTAACGGTTTTTTAAATCCAATCTCTTCTATTTGTGGCAAGATTTTTTCTGCTTGTTCTTTTGCTTCATGCTCTGCCAACATAATTTCGTAATCATCATGGTAAACGGTGGCGTAATCTACGGTTTCGAATGTGACTGTGAAGACCACATCTTCTTGTTCTTTAAAAGCCATTCTATAACTTTTGCCATCCACAAAGTTGTCAGGTGTAATATTTATAAAGATAGCGTCCATACCATATTTTTCTTCGATAAAGGCTTTCGCTATCTCGTCTTCAGTTCGGGAGTCCTCAACTTTATCGAAAACAAACATCCCCACGTACCAAAGTATGATTAGCGTTCCTACACCAATCGCTAACACACATGCCGCTAAGATTCCTAGGAGTATCTTTTTCATTTTTGGAGCCCCCCTTTTGACCTATTATAACCTAAAACAAAAAGAAATAGCTGAGACAACTTCGTCTCAGCTATTTCGGCATTATTTTGTAATTGTAAAGTTTTCTTCTGTCACGTTGCCTGCTGCATCGATTACTTTTAAGGTAAATTCGTTTTCACCTGAACTCTCCACTGGAACATCGATTGTAATGTCTTCCTCAAAGCTATTTTCTCCGTAAGGCTCGCTCATGGCGTGGCTATATACTTCACTATCGATTAAATACACTTTGATTTGGTCCATATTGTCGGTCACATTAAACCTTACTTCCGTACTGTTCTGGTCAGCTTCTACTGTTTCTGGAACATCCACTAGTTCGATTTCTACAGGTTTTGTATCGATTAACACTTGGCTGCGCACTTCTAGTTCGTTGCCCGCTTCGTCAATTGCTTTCGCAAAAATATCGTTACGGCCGTCATCGAGTGTTAAAACGTGTTGGAAAAACAGACCGTCAAAACGCTTCGCTTTTTCGCCGTTTACTGTAACCGACACGATGCGCGAGCTGTCTTCTACACTGCCAAACACCTCGACACGTTTTGTACCTAGCACTTCAAAAAGTCCAGGTGCTAGAATAGAAACTGCCGGTTTTTCTGTATCGGCAACAGCTCCTGTTAAGAACACCGTGGTTTTATTGCCAGCTGTGTCATGGAAAACCGCTGTTAGTCGATCGCCTTTATTGATCGTAACTGGCAGTTTGTAGCTGGTGGTTTTCGGCGCTAGCGATTCGTCTTCAAAGGTATCGAGATCTTCAGTAAGTTCGACGCCGTTGTGGAACACTTCCCAGCGGTCCGCTCCGCCGCCACCTGTGTTATCGGTAAAACTAGTGACGTTCACGGTATTGGTTGATCCGTTGAGCGTCGCAGTTGCAGTTGGTGCGACTGTGTCAACAAGAATTGGCATTGTTAAGGTTTGCCATTCAGCATCTGGATAATCAATGACCGCACGCATTTCGATTTGATAGCTGCCGTCTTTGACGGGTTTGCCGAGCACTTCCCCGTTCCATTCGTTGATGAAATCGTAATAATACGAAAAGTATTCAGCGAAGTTTTTCACTAAATTCTTTTCCGTTTGCAAGGTCCGCAGTTTTTTGCCATTCGCGTCGAGTACATTGACTTCTAATTGCTTGGCATTTCGCAAGAGCGAGAACACCGGAATAATCGATTCCCGGCTGCCATCACCATTTGGTGAAAAAGCAAAACCTTCTGGCACAAAGCCTTGTTGATGGCTGCCCCCATTTATAATTTGTCCGTTTTCGTCGGTCAAGAACGTGGTTGCGTAAAACGTATCGGGATTCCACGCGACATCATCAAAAACATGCGCGTCGTCCCACCCACCGTTAAAACCGAAATACGGTACGGTAAGCGGCGTGTTGCCAGTCACTTCTTCGTTGGCATCGGTTAATGTAATAAATCCATCAATAAAGTACCCGTTCGTAAACGCCGCAAATTCTGGACGTCCGCGTAAAGTCGAGATATCGATTGTCACACTGATTTCCTCTATGCCGTTTGCTGGCACTGTAACGGTATCGGGTAGAGTGATATTGACGAGATCTGTCACAACGTTCGAGCCGGCACGATTTGGATCGGTAATATCAATTTTCCGATCCGGGTGTTTAATTGTGTAATCGGTTTGTACGCTGACTGCAACTTTATACGTCGCATCCGTATCCGAGAAATTCTCAGCTTGTAGCGTCATCGTAATAGAATTGTCTTTAATTTCTTTTAACGCGACTTTAGCGTCACCGGTATTTTCGTCCGTCACCATCACATCGGTCGATAGTGCGTCATGCAACTGCATGAGACCCGCTCCTTGACGACGCGGCGACACATATTGCCCGGGAATGAGTTCCACGGGATTGGCCGTGTTCATCAATAAGTTTTTCGCAAACTCGACGCGGTCCCGACCTTCTAGTCCCAGCTCTTCAATGCGCTGGAAGACAAGTGCTGTTCCGCCTGCTACATGCGGTGCCGCCATAGAAGTTCCACTCATTAAGCCGTATTCATTGGCGTTAAGTGTGGAGAAAATATTACCTCCTGGTGCGGTAATTTCTGGTTTAAAATCCAAATTGGGTGTTGGTCCCCAAGAGGTAAATTCACTCATTTTGCCGGCATTTGGATTGGGTGTTTCCAGTTGTTGGCCGTCAAAAGCAACGGTAACTTCTTTTCCTGCATCCAACTCTGCTTTCATCGCCAATCCATCTTTTTGCAGTGTCGACAAAAACGGAATTTGGATATACGGATCATATTCCATATTGACGGGTCCTGTCGTGTTGTTGTAAATAATGACACCCGCAGCACCCATTGATTCTGCCAAAAAGGCTTTTTCTGAAAACGGAATAATGCCTCGTTCAATTAAAGCAAATTTGCCAGTTACATCTTTTCCATCAAAATCTTCTAGTTGTCCAAGACCTACTTCGACAACAGGGTACGATTCTTTAGGTAACGTTGTCGGATCGATGTCATTTGCGGCTATATAGAGTGCTCGACCGGTTTGGACACCGTCTACTTGATACGTAAAACTTTCTGTCGTGATTACACTATTTTCAAAAGATGCGACACCTAACGAGTCCATCGCGATTCCCGGTGTGCCGATTAACCCGTAATCTTGATTTTTCGCAAACGGTGATTGGAATCCTGATCCCAACATGTCTTCATTACCAGCAGATATGGCAACCAGTATGCCGTTATTTGTCGCGCGTTCAACTGCTTGCTGCTCTGGACTTGATGTATCCACAAAGCCAGCCGTTGCGCCGAGTGACATATTGATGACGTCTGCGCCTAGTTTAATGGCGTCATCGATTGCTTTAATGTAAATATCTCCAAAAGTCGTCGGATACATGGCGTCATTGCCGAATACTTTCAGCGCTAGCAATTGCGCTTCTGGAGCAACTCCTTTAATGCCGCCATTTTCTTCATCGCCATTGGCCGCGATTGTTCCCGATACGTGCATACCGTGCATCGATGCCGTTGGGGCTACGTCCCGGATTTCCGAATTGGCATCCATATAGTTATAGCCAAATGGCACTTTGTCTGTAAAAAATGCCCCTTCTTCAATGCTGTGATCTGAAACAAACTCTTCGACTTCCGCCTGTGTTAATGCAGCCGTTTCGTTATCGCTCAATATCATATCTCGGTGACTCGGGTCGATTCCCGTATCAATCACCCCGACAATCATGCCTTCTCCTTTAAAGCCATAATCGCGCCAAGCTTGTTGCGCTTGCACGAGCTCTTTTGAATGTTTCATGAGCGGCTCTACTTCTGGCCGTTCGTATTCGGTTGCCTCATAAACCGCCTTCACATTCGGCAGCTTCTCGATTTCTGCGACTTGTCCCGCTTCAACTTCTGCAGAAAAGCCATTAAACACTGCCGTAAACGTTTCGAGATAATCGATTTTCGGTGCTACTTTAACAATCGCCATTTGCGCAGCTTCTTGCTTTACTAGCGCTGCTGCTTCAATTTGCTCTTTTTGACGCTCTGGCAATTCTTTATACAGAATACCTTTCGTCGTCGCCGCTTCAATGGTCGGCTCTTCTTGTAACTCAATAATGATACGCACCTTTTCTTTTGGCGATTGTGGCTTCAACATCGCTTTTGTCAAATTAACTTCAGGACTTGGTGCTTCTGACAGCACTTGGCTCCCAAAAGCGACAAAGCTACTCCACACCAATACCAAACATACCAATACACGCGTTTTCCCCATACGTGTTCCTCCTCTTAAACGAATATTATCTTAATTATCAAATAATTAAATCAACTTCATTTTTCCAGTAAAACGACCAAAAGTCCATGGTTCCAAAGCTATCTTATTTGTGGGATTTCGGGAGGGTTTTTGGGTATTTGGATTATTTGGGATACTGGTTATTTCCTTTTTTTAGGTAATTTAAATAGGTTGATAATAGTCGCCTTCGGCCGCTTTGGGCATGGCTTTCGCAAGAAGCCGAGAAGTGCATTCGTCTTCTCGCTTCGTCTAGCCCTTGGCGCTCCTCGGCTGGGTAGTTGGTTGATATAGATAGAGCTACTTTTTTTGATTAGTAGCTAGTGTGAAGTTCTAATAGTCGCCTTCGGCCGCTTTGGGCATGGCTCCCGCGATAAGCCGAGAAGATCACTCGTCTTACCGCTTCGCCTAGCCCGTGGACGCTCCTTGGCTAGGTTCAGATGATATAGCTGATGAATATACTTTTTATATGGGAGGAGTGAGTGCAGGTTCTAGAGTCGCCTTCGTTCGCTTTGGGCATGACTCCCGCGATAAGCCGAGAAGATCACTCGTCTTACCGCTTCGTCTAGCCCTTGGCGCTCCTCGGCTAGGTTCGGATGATATAGCTGATGAATATACTTTTTATATGGGAGGAGTGAGTGCAGGTTCTAGAGTCGCCTTCGTTCGCTTTGGGCATGACTTTCGCAAGAAGCCGAGAAGTGCACTCGTCTTCTTGCTTCGTCTAGCCCTTGGCGCTCCTCGGCTGGGTAGGTGGTTGATAGAGTATGGGCAAAATGCGGCAGCTATTATTTTAGGCTGTTCGCCACGCGAACAGTTTTCAATCAGTTTTTTGAACTTGGGGTAAAACAAATGTAGATTCTGAAAAAGTGATGAATTGGTTGAGAATTTTTGAGTTCATGTAAAGAGCTGAAAAAGTCGGGTAAAGACGTCAAAAGTTCATGTAAAACGTGAAAAATTTCGTGTAAGAGGACTGCATTCATGTAAGGCGGTCGAAAAGTCATGTAAACAGCTGAAAAGTTCAGGTAAGAGGTTAAAAAATTCATGTAACAGCTAAAAAAATTCATCTAAAAACTCTCAAACCCAACCCATAAAAACGATCCGCTATGCTCCTCTAAAATGCCAGCGTTTCGCATGCGAAACGCGATAGTACAAATAGCTACGTACCAATTCCTAATATGGATATAAAAGTTATCATGGCATTCTAACTCTATACCATGCGAAGAAACCTAAGAAAGAGCGAAAGATGGTGAAAGCCCGCGGCAACTGTAGCGATTTCTTATACAACAAAAAAAACAAGCAATCAAAAATCTGATTGCTTGCCTGATTTATTTACAGAAGAATTTTTACGTTTCTTCTATAGAATAGCTTATTTCAATAGATCCATCTTATCGAGGGCGCGGTAAAGGACTGCCGCTGTTTCGCCTCGTGTGATTTTTGCTTGTGGGTCGAAAATGTTGCCTGTGCGACCTGTGATCAAGCCAAGTGCGTAAGCTTGTGCAACAGACTCACTTGCATACGTTTTGATTTTCGCGCTGTCCGCAAATTTATGCGTTGTGTCTAAGCCTTCTAGTAACGAAGCTTCTTTGTATTCGATCGCACGCATAATCATCACCGCTGTGTCTTGGCGAGAAATTGGTGCTTTCGGATCGAACGTGTTGTTTGGCAATCCAAGAACGATGCCTGCACGAGCTGCGGCTTCGATTTCTTTTGATGCCCATGTTTTGCTTGGTCCTGCATCTGTGAATCGGCCTTCATAATCTTTTAATGGCAATTCCAGTGTGCGGGTTAGCAATACTGCAAATTCAGCACGTGTTAAGTTTTCTTGTGGTGCGAAAAGTGTATCGGTTTTCCCTTTAATGATGTTTTGGGAAGCTAATGCCTCAATTTGAGTTTTTGCCCAATACGTTTGAATGTCGCTAAATGTTACTTTTGCTGCTTTTGTGATCGTGAATGTTTTTTCAGTTTCGTGGCCGGCTGCGTCTTTCACCAATACCGTGTAATTGTTGGCACCGATTTTATCGACCGCTACTTTAGTTTTGATGTTTTGGTTAAAGCTTGCTTTACCGTATGGTTCAGACATCGCTTTTTTGAAAACTTCGTTGCCATTTACGTATGCGGAGATATCGTCCATATTGTCTTTCACATTAAATGTTACTTCAACTTCAGAGACGTTTGCTCCAACTGCTTTTGGTGCACTGACGATTGAAATAACTGCTGGCGTTGTGTCTACTAAAATCTGGCGACGAATTTCCATTTCATTGCCAAACTCATCCACTGCTTTAACAGTTACGTACTGTGAACCGTCTTTGAATGTTACGTTGTGTTTAAAGTTCGTGCCGTCAAATTCTTTCGCTTTGACGCCGTTGACAGTTAGTGAAACGATTTTCGAATCGTCTTCTACTGTCCCCGAAACTTCTACTGTTTTTTGGTCATATACTTCTAAAACTTCTGGTGATGTAAAGAAGATTACCGGTGCAACTTTTTCTTCTTTCGAAGAAGCCATCAACTCGACTTCTGTTACGTTGCCAGCGATGTCGTAAAAGACTGCTGTTAGTTCATCACCTGTCTTCACTGCTGTTTCTAGCTTGTAAGAAGTGTTTGAAGGTGCCAAAGATTCGTCGGCTTGCGTGTCTTCGTTTTCTGTCACTTCTTCACCATTCTGATAAACTTCCCAACGGTCTACGCCAACGCCTGAAGCGTTATCCGCAAATTTTGATACCGTGATTGTTTTTGTAGCTGCGTCATAAGAAGCTGCTGCTTCTGGCGCTACCGTATCAACGATAATTGGGAAACTAATTGATTGCCATTCTGCGTTCGGGTAGTCAATCACCGCGCGAAGTTGGATTTGGTACTTGCCATCTTTTGCTTGTTTTCCATTAATCATGCCATCCCAGCCGTTTAACGGGTCGAATGTATAGAAATAACTTGTTGAATAATGTTTCGTCAAATCTGAAGCGGTACGGATCGTCCGTAACTTTTTACCTGCTGCGTCTAATACGTTCACTTCAAAGTTCTTCGCGTTTCTTAATAAAGAATAAACGGGAACTGCCACATCTTGCAATTCATCACCGTTTGGTGAAAACGCAAAACGTTCAGGAACAAATTTCCCTGTATGTGTGCCCCCTGTGATATCGTTTCCTGCTTCATCTGCTAATTGTGTGATACCGTAGAAGCTCGCATCTGACCACGCGAATTCATCAAAAATGCGTGCGTCGTCCCATCCACCGTTAAAGCCGAAATACGGAACGACTAATTGCGTGTTGCCAGTAACTTCTTCATTTTTGTCTGTCAAGGTTACAAAACCGTCAACGAAAAATCCGTTAATAAATGCTGCGTATTCTGGCATGCCTTTCAGTGCTGAAACGTCTACTGTTACTGTAATTTCTTTTGTTCCATTTGCTGGAACTGTGATGGTTTTAGGTGCATCGATTGCCACATCTTCTGTTACAACATAAGATCCTGTGGCATTTGG
Source organism: Planococcus halocryophilus (assembly GCF_001687585.2). Lineage (GTDB taxonomy): Bacteria > Bacillota > Bacilli > Bacillales_A > Planococcaceae > Planococcus > Planococcus halocryophilus. The sequence goes on from NZ_CP016537.2 coordinate 2,682,591, forward strand.
TGCTGTAACGTTTAACTCTTTTAATTTTACCGAGTTATCCGTTTGGACATTTACAGCTACATCATACGTTGCTGCTTTATCTGATAAGTTTTTCGCTTCCAATGTGAACGTGAACTTATCGTTTATGATTTCTTTTAATGCTACTTTTGCGTCACCTGTTGCTTTGTTTGTTAGCATCACGTCTGTGGATAAAGCATCATGCAACTGCATTAATCCAGCTCCTTGACGACGTGGTGAAACATATTGACCTTTAGAAAACTCAACAGGGTCTGCTGTATTCATCAATAAGTTTTTCGCGAATTGTACGCGCTCGCGACCTGATAGGCCAAGTTCCTCAATGCGTTGGAACATTAACGCTGCTCCACCTGAAACGTGCGGTGCTGCCATTGACGTACCACTCATCAAGCCGTAGCTATCGTCGTTAAGTGTCGAGAAAATATTACCACCTGGTGCTGTAATTTCAGGTTTGAAATCCAGGTTAGGTGTTGGTCCCCAAGATGTGAAATCACTCATGTTTCCAGCATCCGGGTTTTGAATTTCAAGAAATTCACCATCGAATACGACAGTCACCTTTTTATTCGCATCTAATTGTTCTTTCATTTTCACACCGTCTGCTTGTAAAGCGGACATAAATGGAATTTTGATCGCTGCATCTGACGCCATGCTGATCGTACCAGTTGTGTTGTTGTAAACAATCACGCCTGCTGCGCCTGCTGCTTGAGCTGCTAATCCTTTTTCAACAAAAGAAATTTCTCCGCGCGAGATTAACGCGAATTTCCCAGTGAAATCTTTCCCTTCAAAATCTGTAGGTTTTCCAAGTCCAGCTGCCAATACTTCGTAGCTTGCATTTGGTAGTTTTGTCGGGTCTGCATCGTTAGCTAACAAGTACAATGCGCGTCCTGCTTGTGTGCCGTCTACTTGATACGCCAAGCTTTTCGCTGTAATCATGTCGTTTTCAAATGACGCGACGCCAAATGAATCGATTGACGTGCTCGGTGATCCTGTCAATCCGTAATCTTGGTTGTCAGCACGCGGATAAGAATATCCAGAGCCCAACATGTCCGAGTTTCCGGCTGAAATTGACATTAAAATTCCGTTATTTGTCGCCCGTTCCACTGCTTTTTGTTCTGGGTTTGAGGAATCCACAAATCCTGCAGTTGAGCCAAGTGACATATTGATAACGTCTGCCCCTAATTTGATCGAATCATCAATTGCTTTAATGTAAATATCCCCATAAGTTGATGGATATAGTGGATCGTTCCCAAATACTTTCAGCGCTAATAATTGCGCTTCTGGTGCAACGCCTTTAATGCCGCCATTTTCTTCATTGCCGTTTGCGCCGACTGTTCCGGCAACGTGCATCCCGTGCATTGAAGCTTCTGGTCCTAGGTCAAGAATTTCGTTGTTGCCATCCATATAGTTATAGCCAAATGGCACTTTTGCTGTGAAGAATTTACCGTTTTCGATTGATTTGTCAGTCAGTAACGCAGCGACCTCTGATTTTGTAATGTCGCCAGTTGCGTTGTCTGTCAATACCATGTCTTTGTGGCTCGGATCAATTCCTGTATCGATGACTCCAACAACAAGTCCTTCGCCACGGTAGCCATAATCTGTCCATGCTTGTTGCGCTTGGACCAATGCTTTTGAGTATTTCATTTCGGGTTGAACTTCTGGACGTTGATATTCCGTCGATTCGTAAACAGCTTTAACGCCGTTTAGGTTTGCGATTTCTTCAACTTGTCCGGCTTCTACTTCTGCGGAAAATCCGTTAAATACAGTCGTGAAGTTTTCAAGATATGTAATACGAGGAGCGATTGAGGCAATAGTAAGTTGAACGGATTCTTGGTCCGATACGACTGCTGCTTCTAAACTCTCTTTTTGATTGTCAGGTAAGTTTTTGTAAAGTACACCTTTATTTGTAGCGCTTTCAATTGCCGGTGCTTTATCGAGTTCGATAATCACGCGCACCTGTTTTTTCGGATCTTCTGGATCTACGAAAGCTTCAGGAAGGTTTAGTTCCCCTTCGTTTAGCGTAACGTTTGGCACGCTCGATGAGTTTACAGCTGCCGAGATGCCTGTCAGTCCGAAAAGAGCCGAGCTGAATGTCATCATAAAGACTAAAGCCAACAATAAAAACGGTTTTAACTTCGTCAATTTTTCTCCCCCTTTGAATCTAATTCGCAATTATATGGAATTTTTATAATTGCACAACAACTTAAATTTACCATATTTTTTCAATGTTGCAAATGATATTTGGAGATAATTTGATATTATTAGCTGTTTTTAAGAGGTATTTACTAGGTATCGCTTGATATTATTTAGTTTCTCGAATTAATAAAAATATTTTTAAGAAATTTTGTTTTTTTCACTTTCGCTTTTCGCTTGCGAAAAGCTGGCATTTTAGAGGAGCGAAGCGAGTCGTTTTTTGGGGTTGGGGTGAGTGTTTTTTACATGAACTTTTGAGGTGGTTACATGAATTTTTGACGCTTTTACATGAACTTTTCGAGCTCTTACATGTATCCACTCCGCTTACACGAACTTTTTCACTCTTTACCTGAACTTTTGACGCTCTTACATCAACTTTTGACGCTTTTACATGAACTTTTCAATCTCTTACCTGTATCCACTCCGCTTACACGAACTTTTTCACTCTTTACCCGAACTTTTGACGCTCTTACATCAACTTTTCGAGCTCTTACCTGTACTTTTCGAGCTCTTACATGTATCCACTCCGCTTACACGAACTTTTTCACTCTTTACCCGAACTTTTGACGCTCTTACATCAACTTTTCGAGCTCTTACATGTACTTTTCAATCTCTTACCTGTATCCACTCCGCTTACACGAACTTTTTCACTCTTTACCCGAACTTTTGACGCTCTTACATCAACTTTTCGAGCTCTTACATGTACTTTTCAATCTCTTACCTGTATCCGCACTCTCTCCACCCTCCACGCACTACAACTTGAACCCCACCCTCACCTTGGTACACAAGTTCAAAAACTGATTGGAAGCTGTTCGCGTGGCGAACAGCCTAAAAACAGTTATTACTTTTTATCCACTTGCCTTCACATTGAAGATCTAATTTTTCAAGAATTACATATACAAAACCTTGATCTTCCCAGTTAACTAAAAACCAGCCCCACTCGATGGATCGAGTGGGGCTGGTTTCGTGACTATTACTTTTTCTTCATTTGGCCTTTATTGGTTACGACGGTGTAATTGCCTAGTTCGTTAATGCTAAGCGTGAATACGTCGCCGGCCAATTCGCCTTGGATGATTTTCCATTTTCCTTTTTCATCTTCACGGGCACCAAATTGGATTTTGATGTCGCTTGTTGTGTCGAATGCCAATGTAACCGGTAGAGTGAATTTCAACGGTAACTCGTTGCCTTCAGCATCCGTTAAGAACATGTTGATTTGATTTGTTAAAGTAGGGCGTTTGTCGACTTCTGTTGCGTCGTCTACGGCTAGGTTTAAGACAAATCCTTCTCCAGCGGCGTTTGCGATTTGCTGCAGATGGCTCGCTGATAACGTTAAATCAGCTGTTGGCATATCGATCAGCAAGTCTTTTCCGCTTTCAAGTAATTTCGCAACGGTTCCTTCTGTGAACGTAATAGCAAGTTCGCCGTTTTCACCTGGTTCGCCGGCAGTTACTACTGCTTGGTCTCCAGAAAGATCAGGTTTTGCTGTTTGTTCGCCTGGAACTGCTGGTTTTTCAAATGAAATTTGTGCCAGTAATGGATCGTGATCTGATGCGCGGCCATGTTCTTCCATGAACATCGCATTAATGTGCACCATATCTAATTCCGTACGTTGTGCCAAGTTGTTTGTCACAAGTAAGTGATCGAGCACTTGCGAATTTCCTTGGTAATAATACGAATAACGATCTTCTAATGGTACGTCTTCGACTTTGTTTGTTAAAATGTCGCCTTTTAATGCTTGTAATGCTGGCGTGAATTCGAAATCGTTCATGTCGCCTGCAACGATAACATTAAGGTCTGGATTTTGTTCAAGTCCATCTGCGATAAAGCCGTTAATCGCTGTTGCGAGTTCGATACGTTCTTCTACAGAGCCTAAGAATGGAGGTTGATTCTTGCCGAATAATGGCTGATCTCCACCTTTAGAGTTTAAATGAGCACCGATCACGACAACTTGCTCGCCTTGGAAATCAAATTGAGCAGCGATTGGTTTACGTGTGTTTGGCATTGCGATTGGTTGAACACGACCTGGGTTTAATGCAAGTTCGCCGTCTACCCATGAGTTCGTTTCAGTCGCTGTGCCTTTTGTTCCTTCAGAAAGTGTAACGCGTTCTGGGTTGTAAAGATAACCTACGCGAATATTCCCGCCTGGTTGTCCGCCGTCTTGATTGTATTCAGGAGCAATGTCAGTCCAAGCGTATGTTGGACCGCCTGCAGCTTGAATGCCTTCGATTAAACGCTCATAACTTGCTGTCGCGTCACTATTTCCTGATGTAATTGGACCATCGTTATCTTGTACTTCTACCATAACGATAATATCTGGTGAGTTTAGGTCGTTAACAAATGATTCTGCAATGCGTTGAGCTTTTGCATCAGATGTGTGTGATGGGTCTGCAGAAAAGTTTTCTACATTATACGCAGCTACTGTTAGTTTTTCTTCGTCTTTTGCAATCCACGTTTGTTCTGGCTGCGTGCCGCCGTCTACTAATTGTGGAAGGTCACTTTCTCTAGACCATAGTTTGTAATTTCCAAAACCAAAGCCTAGTACGCCGGTAATGGTTCCATTGAAAGAGTCCCCAGCTTTAGCTACGTAGCTTTCATTATCAAAATCGACGATAACACGTTCTGGGTTGTAATCATTTTCTGAAAGCAAAATTCCGCCTTGTTTATGGAATTCTGTGTTCGGTGAGTTTTCCGCAACTACGATTACTTCGCCGTATTTTTGCGGTCCAACCACTTGTGCGTTTGGTACAGCTAAACGCATCAATTCAAGTGATTCCCAGAAATCAATGCCGTCTTCCTCTGGATCAAATGAAGTTAAACCATCGTTGTCGATCTGTTCAGATGGTGGTTGAACGTCTTCTCCGATCACAATTGGTTCTGGCAATGGAGCTGTTCCTGTTTTAGCTACATTCGTTGCGCGAATCCGCGTAATTGGTAAATCGTTATCTTTTGCATCTGAATAGCCTTCTTGGAAATGTTCTTCTACTGTCCCGTTAACTGTAACTAAATCTCCAACTTCGAGACCGTTTGATGCTTTGTTGACAATCAATGCTTCTGACGTTGTGATGTCGTCATCTGGATTGGTATCTTGAATAACGAAGTTTGCTGAGTTGTATATGTGCGTAACTATGCCCTCAATTTCATTGACAACTACGCCTTGATAATTTGAATAATGATCAGTGCCTTGAATGTCCCGGATTTTTAAGTCCCCTGTTTTCAAGACGGTGTATTTGAATGTGAACATTTCAGACGTTTCGTCAGCGATTGCGATTGCTTTAATCGTTACGTCTTTTTGTAAAACGATTGGAACAGAGTATTGCGTGCTACTAGCTGTTGGTGTTGAACCGTCAAGTGTGTAATAAACACTGGCGTTTTCCCAACCAGAAGCTAATGTGATTTCAGTGCCTTCCGAAACGACACCTGGGAAGACATTTACGTAAACGGCTGGTTTGTTGACAAGGTCAAAACTTTCGAAGCCAAGTGTTTTTACTTGGTACGAATCAGAAAATTTCGAAGCGATTCCACTAACATGAACTAAATCGCCTTCTTTGTATTGCTTTGTAAATTGCTCAAAGCTCAGTCCGTTCCGGTTATCATTTCGAATTGTTACGGCTTCTCCATTTTCCGCAACTGCTGAAAACTCGAAAGTACCGTAAGAGTTTACTGATTGTAAATCAGTGATTGTAACGTTTTGCACTTCTACTCGCTCGCCTTGTGTGTCTTCATTGACACCAGCTGGCGTTACGGTTTGCATTTCTGGCAATGGATTTCCTGAAGAAAGAACTTCTATTGTATTCGGTTGAAGTTGCAACTCGCCGCTATATTCAGAAACAGTGCCTGTTAAGCGGACAGTGTCTCCTGGTGCAACGGTTGCACTTGAAGTATAAACAAACATTCCGGCTGTGTTGTCTTGGATGTAAAATGCTTTGCCGCCCCAGAATCCAGTTCCGGTCGTAACGGTCGCATCAACTTGAATCAGTTCACCGTTCATTGTACGTGCTTTTGCAAGTGAATCGACTACAGTCGCGGTCGGTGGTGCTTCACCTGGTGCAAGGATGGTGAAAGCTGTTGGAGATTTTAGACCTGCTGTTTGGAAATAGGCTTCTAGTGATCCAGTAATTGTTACTTGAGCTTTGAAATTAGATGGGTTATCCACTAAGTTCAAACCTGCGCGGATTGATCCAGAAGGCAATTGAACCGGCAAAATTTTCGTTGGATCGGTTTCATCCGCGGAATCAGCAAGCCCTACATTTGTAGCAGATGTAAAAGGCGCTTCCTGATCGTAATTGGTTTTACTACTCGCGACACCTACAATATACCCTTTCACCGTGGCGGTTCCTGAATTATTGGCAATGGCTTCTGCTACCGAAATCGGTTCTGCTGCAGTTGCCGACGTTGCGAAATAAGGCAGTGCCGCCGATAAAACTAACACTAAGCTTAACAAAATCTTACCGAATGCATGTTTAGACAAGTTCTTCACTCCTGACTATTTTTTTTGTTGCCTTTCTATTATAACTGACTTGTGTAAGCGCTTTATATAGTTTTTGTAATTTTCTTGTTAATAAACTATATTTTTATGTAAATTCATATTTCTAGGAAAACTAAAAAATGAACACAATCAAAAACCTCCTTACTTGGCAAACTGATGCCGAGTAAGGAGGTTCCTTTGTTCAGTACTTATTTTGTTGTGTGCGGTGCTGTTAGTGAAGCAACTTTTGCAGTTTCTTCTCTTGTAATCAGCATAGACGGCATGAATTTTCCGTTGTAGCCTTGTACAATTCCAAGGTTGTCCAGAAGTGTAATCGCTTCTTTTGTTTCAGTTGAGTGTTGGCCGTAGTCGGAATACGAAGCGTATTCGTCTACTTTGTACTCACCGTTCACTTTTTCGTAAACGCGGCTGATCATCAATGCGAAATGTGCACGCGAGATTTTTTCGCGTGGGTTAAACGTCGTTGCTGTTTTACCTGTAATGTACCCTTCAGCAAATATGGCATTGATTTCTTTTTGACGCTCTGCTGGCAAATCCGAAATATCCGTAAATGGTGATGCTGGTACTGTTTCTGGGTTTAGTTTCATCATACGGTAAATGATTGTCGCAGCTTCCCAACGTGTCAAATTACTTTTCGTTGTGAATTTAGTATCGCTTGTACCCTTCATGATTCCTCTATGGTACACATCGTTAATGTACGGGTATGACCAGCGATCCATCGCCACATCTGTGATTGGTGTGATGGCGTTGATGCGATTTTCAAGCATTGGTTTTACTTTATCTAACGATTTTGCATGATCGATGAACATTTCATAATCGATGTTTCCTGGCTCACTTACGCGACCAGCTTTATAAGCTGCTTCGAATGACGCAAAGCCATCGCCGCCTTTAGCGGTAAATGTGTTAGTTGCCACTTTGTATGATTTGTTCATGTCTAGTGGTGTTAATTTGTCACCGTTTTTAACATTTACTTCTGTAACGCGTGATCCTGCTGGTTGCGATGGATCAAACGAAAATTGTAATCCAGCTACGTGCAAGAAGCCGCCATTTTCAGCTGGGAATTGACGAACAGCATGCTCAAGAGCTGTTTTTAGTTCTGCTCCCGTCAAGTTCATAATTGCTAAGGAGTTACCAAACGGCATTGTCGTCAAAACTTCACCCACTGTGATGTCGCCAACATTGATCGATGCACGAATACCACCACCATTTTGAACAGCAATCACTGTGTCCGAATCGATTTTTTTAGCTGCTGCTAACATGCCATCTGTGATCAAGTTTCCAAGGTTTGTCTCAGAAGCACGTACTCCGCCTTCGTTACGTCCACCATTAAGGAAAACTTCTGCTGATGCACCAGTAGACTGGTTTTTTAGTTCTTCAATATCTGCTGCGTAAGGTGCTAAAAGTTCAGCTGCTTCTTCGTCTGCAACAACGTCTTTTGCTCCGACTTCATGTAATTTTCCAAGTTGCGATGTAATAACACCATTCTCGTCAAACGTTAAATCCAATTGTCCAAGGAATTTATTGTATTCATTGGCTTGTACAATCACTGTTGGATCTGTATTCCCTTCGTAAATAAATGGTTCGTCCAATTTTTTATGTGTATGGCCACCGACAATTACGTCAATTCCTTCCACTTCTTCTGCAAGCAACTGATCGTTATCGAATTCCGACGAGTCATCAAAACCAATATGCGTCACAGCAATAATTTTGTTGATGCCTTGTTTTTCGAATTCTGCTACAGCTTCTTTAGCAGCTTCAATATAATCAGAAAATGTAATGTCTCCAGGGCTTGAAATTGAAGCGGTTTCTTCTGTTGTCAAACCGAAAATCCCCACTTGCTCTCCATCAATTTCTTTGACAATGCCATTGTAAATTTCACCGTCGTTATAATCACTTGAGTAAGTTTTATTTTGAAGACCAGCCATATCAGCGTCTCCTGAGAAATCTACGTTTGCTGCCACAAGTGGAAACTTGGCACCCTCAACAAACTCTGCAAGAGATTTATGGCCACGCTCGCTAGCCCCTAAATCAAATTCATGGTTACCGAATGTCATGGCATCGTATTTCATCAAATTCATGAATGTTAAATCTGCCTGGCCTTCAAATGTATTAAAGTAAAGCGTTCCAGAAAATACATCACCTGCGTCAAGCAATAGGTTGTTGGGTTGTTCTGAACGAATTTTTTTCACTAGCGATACACGATTTGCTACTTTATCTAAGTTACCATGTGTATCATTCGTGTGCATAATCGTCAGTTCAAAATCTCCTGCTGCCGCTTGCGCTGTTTCAGGTGATTGAACCCCTACTACGCTCGCCGTCAATGCAACTGCAATTGCTGATTTAAACATTTTCCCCTTCATTCGACACCATCCTTTAGATTTTTTGAGCAATCGCTGCCTATGATGGACTGGCTCACTTGAGCTAGTAGAAACGGGCATTGCCCGTTTGTTCAATAAGCGCAATCATTCAATTTGAGTTTAACATATGGGAATTTTTACAACAATAGAATTATTGGAATCTTACTACTAATTCAACAATTCCTTTACATTGTTCATAGAGCACCTCTTCTATAAATTTTGTAAGCTTGTCATGGGCAAAAACATGTTATAATAGCAAACGTGCTTGTTTCAAAGTAGCGCCAGATTTCAGAAAGCTAGGTGATATCATGAATCTATCCCGAAAATATTTGAATGAAGTCCAGTATGCACGAGCCCTTGCCTTGTTTGGCGTGTTTGCTGTCCATTCCTCTTCCACCGGTCTCGGCGGAAGCGATCCGAGCTCAATTGCCTTCGCTTTGTATAATTTTTTCAACATCGCCGGAAAATTGGGCACGCCGACATTTATTTTTCTCAGCAGTTTCATCTTGTTCTACACCTATTACCACCGCGACTTGACGGTGAACCTGTTCCAAAAGTTTTATAAGAAACGCCTATTGTATATCCTGGTCCCCTATATAGTCTTCTCGGTCTTTTATTATGTACTGAAATTAAATTTATATGACACATTCGTAGATTTCCCCACACTGATTTCAAGCTTCCTGACCGCGTTGGCGACAGGAAGAGCGCATACGCACCTCTATTTTGTGTTTGTCAGTGTGCAGTTTTACTTGATGTTCCCGTTCTTGCTGTATTTGTTCAAACGCTTCCGGTTTATCCGTAAGTACGCCATCATCCTTGGAATTATTATCCAATGGACATGGGTCATCTTGAATTCGGAAGTTTTCCAAGTAACGGCTAAAAATTCCATCGCCCTGTCCTACTTCATGTTCTACTTTTTCGGGGCATTCCTTGGCGTCTATTACGAACGTGTAGCTGCTTGGCTTCACGACTGGCGGAAACATTTGCCTGTGCTTACTGGAATTTTTATCGGTTACGGAGCCTCGATTTTCATGTATGTCGGCATGATGTACATGATCCGCACGCAGCAAGGCAGCTACAGCAACCGGCTGCTTGAGTTTGCTTGGAGCACGCATGCATTTTTTGCCGCTGCGGTGATCTTCATCACGGTTCATTTTATCCAGAAATGGAAGGTGCCGAAATTCAAGGCGTTCTTGACGGAAATCGGCGCGGTATCGTTCGGCATGTATTTGATCCACCCGTTCTTCCTGTTGTTCATGCGCAGATGGCTGCCTAGCGGTGAACCACTGATTTTCCATTCCTGGCAGCTGATCACGTTAGCTGTCACGTTCTTCAGCAGTTGGCTGATTGTGCGTCTGTTCTACGATTTTGTTCCACACAGCTGGATCGTTTTTGGCCAAGGCAACCGCGTATTGAATAAACCCAATAAGACGAAAGAAGTAAAAGCATAGTTGATGAGGCATTCCTGTTATTTTGAGGAATGCCTTTTTTTGTTGTGTGGGAGTAGTTTTGGTGCGGTTTTGGAATCGCATGAGGCTGCGGAGTAGTGAGGAGCAGAGCGAGGGAAGCGGCAGCTGCATGATGCGCATCCTGTGGGCCCGAATGCGTCTGCCTAAAGCGATTTCTTCCAAACAAAAAACAGGCTATTTAAAAGGTAGGTAGCCTTTTAAATAGCCTGTTTGGTTTATCGGTTTTCCACTTTCTTGTATGCCAGTGGTGCTTTGCTGGCAGATGGGGCTTTGATAGAGTCGATGACGGCGTGCGCTGTTTCGTTGGCACTTTTTTGGAGAGGCATGACCACTCCGGTGATTTTCTCCAGCTCATCTGGATAGTTCGAGAGAATATGTTCTACCGCCTCTACTAAGCCGGTCGCGTTCCAATCTTTCGACTCAACATGGCCAAGAACTGGCTGACCGACAATATTCGCAAACGAATCAATTTTCGGATCGTAGGATAACGCGACAAAAGGCGTATACCCAACAGCCGCAAAAATTAACGCGTGGAGACGCATGCCGAACAGTACATCCGATTCTTTGATGATAGCCATTTTTTCTTGAATCGTGCTGTCGTGAGGCGCTATATGAGCGCTATTTTTCATCAGCTCAGCCACTTTTCGGGAAGTTTTGAAATCGTGTTTCCCGTGCATTGGGACAAAAACGATTTCTCTCCCTTTTGTAGCTAATTGATCGAGTCCACGAGCAATTTCTTGAAAAGCAAAATCATCATTTTCCCAGTCACGTACTGAGACTGTAATGACTTTTCCTTGAAAATCTTGCTGGGAAAGCCAGCTGCTTTGGAAGCTGCTAGTATCAATTCCCATGACAGGGTCTGGCACTAGCTCAATAGGAGAAGTTACCCCCACTTTTTCCAACAGCTGTTTGGACTGTTGATCCCGTACCGTCAATAATTCTACTGAATTCAAGACATGCTTAACAATCATTTGGTTGATTTTGCTGTCAATAGGACCCATCCCTTGCGCATAGACGAATACCGGCTTTTTCAGCTGTTGGGCAATCTTCATGACGCCGGCATAGTAAGGAATACTTTTACGGCCTGTTTTATCCTGGAGAAGACTGCCGCCTCCGCTAATTAGCCCATCAGAAGACTTGATCGCTGCGCGCACTTCTCTCAGGCTCCATCGGTTAACCGCTTGGACACGATACGTTTCGGCTGTTTTTTCTGGTTTATTGGATAACACCATAATTTCAATATTAGGGTCGTACTCTTTTAACGAATGGATAATGGCGTAGAGGATAGCTTCATCTCCAACATTGTCAAAACCATAATATCCAGATAACACTACTCTCACGCCTGCCACCTCACTCTTATGATAGTCACTATTTTTTTCCCTACATTTTCATATAGCCATATTAGGACAAGTCCTATGATTAATCCGAAGACTATACTATAACCACTTCTAAGCAATGAAATCAAGAGCGGTATATGAAGATGAGTAAAAGTATTCACTAACGATAAGAAACCAATGACCCCTGGTATGAGTAGGAAGTAATATCCTTTTGGATAAGATTTGGCTATGTGAAGCGCTAATACAAATAATGGGAATCCTATAAGGAATTCTTTTGTTCTCGGTCTGACGTATAAAATTTGTTCCAGTAATGAACGTAATTGCAGTTCAATGGTTGAAACCTCTCCAGCATTGCCTGTCCGGCTTAAATAGTAAATAACGATACCACTAAAAATCGCAATAACTATAATGTGCCAGTAAATCACAGGAGCTTTCAAGAGGGTTTCAATTATAGTACGCAAATAAACTGCACTTGTTTTCGAAAGGAATTTAGAATTTATCCAAACTGCATAAACTGCTACAACAGCAAGCGGTACGATATAGATTAATGATACACCTCTAAACAAGTCAATTCCGAGTATATATTGATTACCACTTAATAATACTACAATTAGCCAAATACCAATTGCTGCAATACCGACTGCTTGTGCATAAGATTTTATTAAATACCACTTTTTCTGCGGTTCTTTTTTCAATAAAACCGCCCATATAGGTGCTGTAATGGCAACTGCCAATGCCAGTGCTTTTAAAATCATGCTTTGTTGAATGATGAGATACAAAAGAGCAAACAAAGCAGATCCACTTAACGCAAGGAGCGTCAGTTTTTTATTTTTGAATACCGATTGAGCTGCTAATGTGAGAAACGCAATAACTCCTAGCAAGGCTATAGCGGTTTGCCACAACGGCACACTGTAGGTTTCAAATGTGCGTGAGTCGTCGCGCGCAAAACTTGCTGGTAAAGTTGCATCTACTTTAGTCTGTAAGTTTTGCAAAACCGGTAAAGCTTGTTCATATTTTTCAGGAGTTAAGTTTAAGAAAAACGCTCGGAAATTCCGCTCTTTTGCAGCGCGCACAATTTTCTCTGCGCTTTCTGTAATATTGTCTTCTGTAACACCAAGGCTGTGCAGGCGGACAAGGTTTAATTCGTTAAGATAAGCCAGTTGATTTAAACCACTTTGATCGTTAAATTCGATGCTCATCAACTCATAACCGGCTGTATTCAGCTGCTCACCAAATTTTTTCAAACCGACTGGGTCTGAAGAAAATGGTGCATCGCTACCACTAAACAATACTTTATCGATACCAGGTTGTTTAATCGCAAACAGCTCGTCTGTCATTCGTTCAAGCTGATCTTCATCGCTGTAATTGCCAATCCGCGGAATCACCATCATGCCAGCATTTAATACGGTTTCGATCACTTCTCTATCATAAGTTACCGGTGTTGACAGAATCGTATCGACTTTTCCTGGAATAAACACATAGTCGCTGCCATTTACAGTAAATCTATGTTGTTCTTCAAAAAAACCTTCTGTCACCTTTTCAAAATCAAAAGAAGCGTTTGAATGAATAAATAAACCTGGTCTAGTGAAAGGTGCTTCTAACGGTGCTTGCTGTGTTAGCAGTAAATATTCATGCATGCGTGACGTGCTAACAGCTGTAATCAGTCTTTTTCGTTCAAGAGAACTAACCGTATCTGGTTCTAAACTAACACTTTGAACACCTGTGTTTTTAAAATCCGTTACTATTTGTTTTAATGTCAAATTGGGATCTTCAACCATCCAGTCTAATGTGTATTTATAAGGAACGATGGTTTCAATGCTTTTATTTGCTTCTTCTATCTGTACGCGTTGAACGACTGTTGGAATGGTAAGTACCAATGCGACAAGGAGCATTCCGATTAAAACTTTTTTCACGTAAGTACACACCCTTAACTTTTCTTGGATTGGCCTGAATGGCAGGCGCTATTTCTTGGTGATGAATTTGTTGATGACAGGAATGCGTTGCAATACGCTTTGGTCTATCGCTCTAGTTATTAGCAACAAACTAAAGTAAATCAGCCCGCCAATTGCGACTGCTGCTCCCACATACAATAAAGCTGCCAGTCTGGACAACTCTTCAAAATCCAATAGTAAACTTGGCAGCCAAATAGCTGCCCCCATGACAAGTGAAGCAAAAACGATGGTACCGGTCTTTTTTGGAAAAAAACTAAATCCGGTATATTTCCGGATAGCAACGGCGTTAAGTAAGAATAAGATTAAGTAAATAGCTGCGGTCGAAATTGCAGCACCTTCTAATCCGTATAAATTGACTAAAGTGACATTTAAAACCAATTTGATCCCTACACCTACAATAATAATCCAAGCAGCAAGACGCGCTTTATCAATACCTTGTAAAACGCCAGTTCCGAGTACGGTTAACGACGTAAACAACGAACTAAACGACACAATCGCGAGCACGGTACTGCCTTGTAAATCTGTGAACAAGCCTAAATTTATCGGCAAAGTCAAGACGACGAGGCCAACTGTAGCTGGCACGGATAATAAATATGTCAGGAAAAATGTATTGTCGATCAGCTTTGCCGCGCCGATTTTGTCATTTTGCGTTAATTTTGCGGAAATCGATGGAATGAGCGGCAAAATAACAGAACTTGCAAAAACCGTGACGATTTGAACAAGCGCTAAGCCTCTTCCATATATTCCGTAAAGCGAATTGATGTCTTCGGTTGCTTCACCGTGCATTTTCAATGCTGTTGGAATGGTCACGGAATCGATTAAATTCAGCAAAGCCATAGTAATAGCACCAATTGCGATGGGAATCGAGATTTTTAAAATCATTTTAAATGTTGAACGGAAATGGGCTAGTTTATAAGGTAAGCTTTTCGCTACTTTAACAGATGAACGATTGTACAAAATGCGCAAGTAGATTAATGAACCAAGCGCACCAATAATTGAACCAATCATAATGCCGCCTGCTACTTGCTCATCGCTGTAAAGACGCTCTACCATAAAAATGGCAACAAGAAGGATCAAGCCAACACGGATAAATTGTTCAATCACTTGCGACACTGCAGTTGGCGTCATATTTTGATGTCCTTGGAAATAACCTCTATACACTGCCATATAAGGGGCAACGAGCAATGTACACGACACGACGATTAACGAAAGTCGCGTCGTTTGGCCTCCTAAAACCGATGCAATTTGATGAGAAAACCCGTAAAGAATAACGAAACTGGTTATGCCAAAGAGTAATGCCAAAATACCGGAAGTGAAAAAGATGTTTTTGACTTGTTGCTCGTCATTCGTCGCACGCGCTTCTGAAATCAGTTTGGAAATGGCGATGGGAATCCCAGCGACCGACAAAGTCAAAGCGACCATATAGACCGGATAAACCAATGTGAAAATGCCAAGCACTTCATCTCCCGCGATATTTTGAAGCGGAATACGAAACAAACTGCCGAGTATTTTTGATAACAACGCTGCAATTGATAGGATTAACGTACTTTTGACTAATGTGTTTTTCATCCTTTACGTAAAGCCTTTCGTCCAATCACGGTCGCTGCAAATTTTGGTAAAACGAGCATACGCTTCCACCTAGACGG
This sequence comes from Planococcus halocryophilus, assembly GCF_001687585.2. Taxonomy (GTDB): domain Bacteria; phylum Bacillota; class Bacilli; order Bacillales_A; family Planococcaceae; genus Planococcus; species Planococcus halocryophilus. Next base: position 2,698,043 of record NZ_CP016537.2, read on the forward strand.
TTGTTTAACAAGACGATAAAACCATTCAAGGTTCATTTTTTGCCACATTTCGGGTGCGCGTTTGACCGAACCGGAAAAGACGTCAAAACTTCCGCCAATGCCGATAAAGACACCTTTATCAAATTGATCGATATTGGCCCCAATCCATTGTTCTTGTCTCGGGAATCCGAGTGCTACAAAAACAAAGTCGGGTGCTGCGTTTTTAATTTGCTGCGGTAATTGATGATCGTTCCAATCGAAAAAGCCGTTGTGACTGCCGGCAACTTTGATACCGGGATAGTCTTGTTTCGCTTTCTTAACGGTAGCTTGCAACACTTCTTCAGCGGCTCCTAGAAAAAAGACGCTCGAGTGGTTTTTGTTTGCCGCTTCAAGCAAATCCAGCATGACGTCATATCCACTCACACGTTCTGGCAACGGTTCGCCAATAATTGCGGCCGCTTTGACGATGCCAATACCATCCGCTGTAATGTATGTAGCTTTTGCTAATATTTGTTTATAAGTCTCGTCTTTTAAAGAATGCATGACGATTTCAGGATTGGCTGTCACCACAAACGTTTTTTCTTGCTTTGCGACATGCGTTTCCAATGTTGCGATAAAGTCTTTCTGGGTTGTGTTAATAAACGGCACTCCCAATATATGAACGAATTTTGAAATCATTGTTAATCTCCTCTTCAGGGCAAAATATCTTAGGCTAGTATAACATAAAGAAGAACCCTGTGTTCAAGCTAAAATGGCTTGAACACAGGGTTCTTCTATTAAGATTTTGTAAATTATATTACTGTACAACGGGCATCATCTTGATGTAATTGCCATGAACATAAGCTTTTGTATAAGCTTTGTCTTCTGAAGCTACTTCATACCACAATGAACCTGAAGCTGCTGTCGTTTCCGTGTGGATTACGACTGGAACTTCTGAAGTTTTCAGTGTATAAAGTGAAGCAAATGATGTACTTGGATCTTTTCTGAAATTTAACGGGCTCGTTGTTGTGTAACCTAACTTGTGTTGGTTTACATCTTTGCTTCCAAGAAACTGATCCGTACGGAACATATGCCCCGCAATTTTCTCTCCCCAGAATGCATCTGATGCATAACGAACGTTCATGCCGATGCCTTTGTTTCCAAGAATCGATCCGTTGTAATAGCTACCTGTTGGTGATTGATACCCTTTGTTAATACGTATTGCTGCGTCTTCGATTGACTCTCTAAATGAAAGGTAGGCATACGCACGGTTATAAGCATCGCCGTCCACTGCTCCATAACCGAAGAGATTAAACTTGTCTTGTGCAATTTTACTAGTCCCCCACTGACTTTCATGAATTGCATGGGACAGTAGATAAAGCGCATTAATTTTATGCGTTGCTTCCATTTCCTTAAAGAATTTCCCAGCACCGACAAGTGGACTTACTGTCCATTTTTTACCGTTAACTGTTTGGTTGTAATAAGGGAATTTATCCTGCAAGTATTTGTCTAATTCCTCGGCCGTGTAGTTGGTTTCAGTATGCAGTGGTAGCATATTGAAGTATTGATAGCTTTCCGCTACTTTCGCGCCAGACGCATTTGTAAACGTTGCTCCGTCCCAGCTGTAGTATTTCATGCCGCTGACAAATTCTTTTGGTGCTTTGCCTACTATGCCTGTCGAAGCATAGCTTCCAGTCGAATGGTTAAAAATTTTGTGGACTAAGCTGCTACCATACACTTCATAATACGATTGTCCTTTTTGCATTTGTTGCGGAATGACGCGAACTACTTTTGAACTGACATATCCAACTTTGCCAGCTAATTCTACTTTGACCGTTGTCGCTGTAGAATCGATAAATTTCATTTCAGTATTTGCAGGTACATAAGGACGGAAAGTGCTCGTGCTCGGCTTCAAGCTATCCGTTGGGTAAACTTCCGTAAATGCGTTAGTTGTTACAATTCCTTGTTTCATCCAAAGAATTTGGTTACTGCGTTCGACTGCCTGAACTTTCGTGTTATTTTGAACATATTCTTTTGCCTGAGCGAATGTGTCGAAATGCTTCACGACAGTCGTCTTATCTGCTGCAACTGCTGATGCTTGAAATTCCAGGTTTTGAGGCGGGAATACTTCATCTCTTGCTCTGAGCATGACTACTGCCACCATCCATCTTTTTGAGCTGTCTTTTGGTCTGAAGCTATTATCCTTGTTGCCTGTGACGATTCCCAGATGGGAAAGAATGCGAACATGGTCTTTATGTTCATTTCTGATTGTCGAAGTATCCGTAAAGCCTAAAGCCTGTGTTTCTGAAACATTAATGACAATACCTTTAGCTGTCAACGCACGTGAAACCATGGTCGACATCTGTTCACGGTTGATCAGCTCATCGGGCTTGAATGTGTTGTCCGGATAACCTTTAATGATTCCAGCATCCACAGCCGCGGCTATTGGATTGTAATACCATTTTTCAGGCAACACATCTTTGAAGTTTAAAGTGGCTGCAGTTGCCGCCGCAGTAAATACTGCATTTTCAATAGAAGCACTTTCTGCTGCTGTCCCGAGTTCAAATGATTGAACAACCATTTTGGCGAACTCGGCGCGTGTCACTTCTTTATTCGGCCGGATGGTTCCATCATTATATCCTTCAATGATCCCCAGCTCCATCAATTCTCTTATTTCATCTTCGTATGCATGACCTGTTAAATCATCTGCTGCTTTTGCCGTTTCTTCTGTAAAAACCGATAAAGCCAACAATACGGCTAAAAAGCCTAGTAATAGTTTTTTCATGTTCTTGTATTCCCTCCTATTTAGTAATAAAAGCAATATTCACCAATTTATAAAGATTTTTGTATAAAACCTCATAAACTTATTAATAAGATAAACTATTTTCAATGGGCATACTATACTTCTTATTATCTATATTTACCATTTTTAAGTGGTTAAATAATTACTAGACAATTCCGAGTGTACCATTAATGCTCCTGTATTAGTAAAGACATTTTTTTATTATTTTATTTTATTTATGTATCTATATAGTTTCCATATCATTTAAATAGGTACAAAGTACCGGTTAAAATTTCACGGAACAAAAATAATCTTTTTAAACCATACTTTATTCTTATTTATTAAAAAAACCCATTAATTTGAATAAATATCTGCTATTATCACTATCAGATAGAAATTAATAGGAGGAAATGACAATTTTATGAAAAACGTATTCTCGAAAATTGCCCTGTTTCTTGTTGCTGCTGTTTTTGTGATTTCAAGTTTTGGTGTACAACCTGTTTCTGCTGCAAGTAATCCTTTTAAGGATGTTTCATGGTCTGATGAAGAGATTTTGTATTTATGGAACAAAGGGTTGATAAATGGTGTTGATAAAAATTCGTTTGGACCATCGGAGTCAGTAACGCGTGAGCAAGCTGCTACTTTGATCGGTCGTGCATTAGGCTTGAACGGCTCATTGCGTAAAACATCGTTCCCTGATGTCGATCCAAAACGCTATAGTTCAGGTTATATTCAAACAGCTTACGAAAAAGGTATTATTACAGGAAATTCAGATGGCACTTTCCGTCCACAAGAAACAATGACTCGTGGAGAAATGGCTTACTTACTAAGCCGTGCATTTAAATACTCAAATACTGGCAATGTTTTCTTTTCAGATATTAATGTAGATACAAGCTCAAATAGCCTGTACACAGCAGTTAGTAAAATCGCTACTGCCGGCGTTTCAAACGGTACTGGTACCGGTACATACTCACCGAGCAAAAAATTAATTCGTGAAGAGTTCGCTATTTTCTTAGCTCGCGCATTAAATTCAAGCTACCGAGTAACTTATCAAAATGTCACAATCGATAACTTACGTGTAACAGTAAACAGCTTAAACATCCGTACTGGACCAAGCACAGGCTACTACGCGCTTGGCAAACTAAATTCGGGTGACGCGTTCGCAGTTTATGGTTACAAAGGCGCATGGGCATACGGGAAAAGCGGCAGCTACACTGGCTACGTTCACTCTGATTATTTAGCAGAAGCTGTACCAGCAACGGCTAGTAGCCGCTATATCACACTTGATCCTGGCCACGGCGGTCACGACGGTGGTGCAACAGCAAATGGTTTACGCGAAAAAGACATTAACCTTGACGTTGCAAAACGTGTCGAAGCAAAATTAAAAGCTAAAGGCATTAAAGTTTATATGACAAGATCAACTGATGTATTCCATTCATTGAGTGCTCGTGTTGATAAAGGCGTAGCTAGTGGATCAGATACATTCCTAAGCATTCACACCAATTCAGCAGGAGCTCATGGCGCAAGCGGTTCTGAAACTTACTATTCCGCTTCAGTTGGAAGCGATAGCAAGGAATTAGCAACTTTCGTTCAAAACAGACTTTACGTAGCAATGAACCATCCAAACCGCGGCGTTAAAAACTACGGTTTCCAAGTTATTCGCACAAACCCGCTTCCAGCAGCTTTAGTAGAATTAGGATTTATTACGAATGATTATGATGCTGCTAAATTAGCATCTGGCACTTATAAAGATCGTGCTGCTGCAGCGATTGCTGCAGGAATCGAAGATTATTACAACTGGAAAGCAAAAAATTAATTTTTAAAACGGACTTAAAAGTCCGTTTTTTTGTTGTATACTACAGGAAAGTATTATCTTTCCAGGAGGGATTCTATTGAAAAAATTATCAGTTTTAGCAATCTCTGTGCTCCTTGTCAGTGGATGGGCCAGTAGCAATGCCTCCGCCGAAGCCAATGAAGCTTCAGATCGCGTGATTATTTCATTTAAAGAAGACATCGACTATGACTTGCTCAAAGAAATGGGCGCAGAAATTCACGAGGAGTTTGATGCCATCTCTGCCGTTTCTGTCACATTGCCAAACGAGCAATTGGTTCAAACCGCAAGTAAAGATTCTTCTATTGAATACATAGAAGAGAATTCAATCGTTACCGCAGCAGCACAAACAACTACTTGGGGTTACCGAACAATTAAAGCGAATACCGCAACTAGTCTTGGTTATACGGGTAAAGGTGTGAAAATCGCCATTATCGATTCAGGGATTAACTCCAAGCACCCGGACTTGAAAGTCGCAGGCGGCGTTTCCAAAGTTGAAAATTCAAGTGCTTTTACAGACGGGAACGGACATGGTACGCACGTCGCTGGAGTGATCGGCGCACAAAACAATTCCATCGGCACAGTTGGTGTTGCACCGGATTCGTTGATTTACTCCGTTAAAGTTTTGTCGGCTAATGGTGTCGGCACTTTAGAAGGTGTTGTTGCCGGAATCCAATGGGCTATCAATCAGAAAGTCGACATTATCAATATGAGTTTGACGACGATTAACGATGACAAAGCTTTACGGGATATTACACAAAAAGCATACGAAGCTGGCATTGTGGTCATTGCCGCTTCTGGAAACGAACGAGAAAAAGGATTGTATAATGATGTTCTTTACCCAGCACGCTTTTCTTCTGTTATCGCGGTTGGATCGGTTTCCAAACTCAACAAACTGTCTTATTTCTCGAATTACGGCGCTTCACAAGAACTAGTGGCACCTGGAGAAGGCATTTTAAGTAGTTTTACTGATTCTAAAACACCATCTAACGAAGATTACGCTATTTCGGAAGGAACATCTGTCGCTTCTCCATTTGTTGCTGGTACATTTGCGCAATATATGGAAGCATATCCCCATCTTTCTAATATCCAATTGCGCGAGACCGTTAAACGAGCTGCAGTCGACCTTGGCGTAAAAGGTCGCGACAATACGTATGGCAACGGACTGGTACAATCTCTCCAAACTAAAGCTGCATTATTCCCAGATTTGAAAAATGACGTGTGGTACACGTTACCGATTCAACAGAACTTTGATCGCGGCATTATTACAGGACTCCCTGACGGCACATACCGTCCTGATGCGACCATCACACGTGCCGAAGCTATTACTATGATTGGCCGTGCATTAAAGTTGAATAAAGCCAATACCAATTACCATTTTAGCGACGTCCCAAAAGACTCTTTTGCAGCTGGCTATATCAATAGCGCATATGAGTTAGGCTATATTACTGGGGTTAACGCACGCGAATTCCGACCAAACGATCCAATCAAACGTGGCGACATGGCAATGATCATGCAATCTGCGTTTAAACTTGCCGGCACTCAACAAGCTGACTTTACAGATGTTCCAAAAGCTATGTATTATTACGATGCGATTCAAGCTGCTTATGCAACTAAGGTCGTTAAAGGTTACGCGGACAACACATTCCGCCCGAAAAACCCAATCACCCGCGCAGAAAGCGCTGAAGTAATTAACAATGCCTTTAAATAGTGGAGAAATTGAAGCCCAACCGGTTTTTGCCGGTTGGGCTTTTTTGTGGAGTGATGTAGGGGTGATGGGGCGTGGCTTTTTTTAACCCGGGTGTTCGCTCCGCTTACACGCGTATTTTTATTTTTTACATGAACTTTTGAGGCTTTTACATGAATTTTTCGCTTCTTTACATGAACTTTTATGAATCCGAGCTTCTTACACGAACTTTTTGCCTCTTTACATGAACTTTCGGCGCTCTTACGTTAACTTTTCGCTCTCTTACATGAATCTCCACGTCTCCGAGCTTCTTACATGAACTTATCGCTTCTTTACATGAACTTTCGGCGCTCTTACGTTAACTTTTCGCTCTCTTACATGAATCTCCACGTTCCCAAACTTCTTACATGAACTTATCGCTTCTTTACATGAACTTTTGGCGCTCTTACGTTAACTTTTCGCTCTCTTACATGAATCTCCACGTTCCCAAGTTTCTTACATGAACTTATCGCTTCTTTACATGAACTTTTGGTCTTCTTACATGAACTGTCAGCGTTCTTACCTTAACTTTTCACACCTTTACACGACTTCCCCCACTCTCCACTTTTCTACACGAACTTCCAAAAACCTCACCTCGACTTTTCACTCTTCTACACTACTTTTACACCCTCTTACCTACTTACTGCAAAGTTACCTACAAAACATCTCTTCGCACCTCCTACACAGGTTTTTTAGCGTTTTATCCATACGCTAACAATAACTACCTAAAATTATTATATATTTACAATATTCCACACAAATATCCCCACAACAAAAAAACTGCAAGTCCGCTCGATCAATTCGAGGGGACTTGCAGTTTTGATTGCATTTATTTATTTGTGATGGCTCTGTGAACAAATGCTGTATATTCTGCCCGCTTGGCATTAGCGTTTGGTTTGAACGAACCGTCGCTGTGGCCAGTTGCTAAGCTATGTGCAGCGATTGTGTTGATTGAATTTTCAGCCCAGTGGCCTTTAATATCTGTAAATGATGTTGATGGTGTTGATGCTGATAAAGCAAATGCTTTTGTTAGCACTTTGCTAATTTCTGCACGCGTGATGTTTTCGTTTGGTGCAAAGTAGCCTGGTGAACGTCCGTTAACGATTCCTGCTTTCATGACAGCGTTAATGTTGCCAGCTGCCCAGTGTGATGCGGGTACGTCTTTAAATGCAGAACTTTTAACCGGAGCTAGTTTTAATGCACGCGCAATGATTGTCGCCGCTTCTGCTCTTGATACATTATCATTTGGCTTGAAGATGCCATCACCTTTACCTGTAATGATTCCTGACACACTTAAATCTTTAATTTCTTTTGCTGCCCAATATCCAGAAGATACATCGTAGTATTGTCCAACTGAAAGAGATGGTTTCGATACGGTAGTTGTTTCGTTTTTAACTTCACTAAGACGACGTGCGCCTGTGTATTTTGGTCCCCAATATGGGTTTGTGTTTAAGTTCGCAATTGTGATTCCTTTGCTTGTAGCGGAAATAAAATCTCCATTCCCTACATAAATTCCAGCGTGTGAAATTCCAGGTTTATATGTATTTGAAAAGAAAACCATATCGCCTTCTTTTAAATTACTTTTACTGACTGCTGTTCCGTTGCTGTACTGCTCAACAGAAGTACGTGGAATTGAAATATCAAATTCGTTGAAAACATATCGTAAATATCCAGAACAATCAAAGCCTGAAGGAGTTGTTCCTCCAAATTTATAAGGTGTTCCTAAAAATTTCTTAGCGTATGTAGTTAATTCGTTTGGTGTAGCTGCACTGGCCTGTGTCGTGTTGAATGGGCTAACAGATATTAATAAAATAGCAATTATCATGAGTATTAGTCGTTTCTTCACTTGGCACCTCTTTAGTTAAATTTCGGGATGGTGATCAGGCATCAACCGTTTAATTACTTATTTAATATATTTTTGATTGTAACAGTAAAAACACGAAATCAAGGTTACATTTATGTTACAAATGTGTAACAAAGCATATTTTTATGTTTAATTTTAGGAAAAAAAGGGGATACTATGCTTAAAATTCTGACAAATAGCCTCTTCATTTACTAGCTTTATTTAGCGGAAATTACACGTATTACAACACAAAAAAACCTTTTTGCGCACGCGCAAAAAGGTTTTTTTGACTTTATTATTTGTGGCGAGTTTCGCCTTCGCCCCAGCATTCAGTGTTTTTCAAACCGGGGATATTTTTGGCAAAGAACTCTGGGTTTTTCCCAGCTTTGCGCTGGCTTGTGTAATCTTCCAGTACTTTAAAGGCAGTTTTACCAAGTAACGCAATAACGACTAAGTTGAGAACTGCCATAAAGCCCATAAATAAATCGGCCATGTTCCAAACCAATTGAACTTGAGCAAGTGCCCCAAACATAACCATCGCTAGAACTCCAAAGCGATATGCTGTCAACCAAGCACTATGAGCGTTAATAAATTCGATATTCGTTTCACCGTAATAATAGTTACCGATGATCGAACTAAAAGCAAAGAACAAAATAGCAATTGCTAGGAAGTACGGCGCCCAGCTACCCAGATGAACATTCAACGAATCTTGTGTTAGCAAGATTCCGATTTGTTCACTCGTCGAGTACAGACCTGCCAAGATGATAATAAAAGCAGTTGCCGAACAAATCACGATTGTATCAAAGAAAACGCCTAAACTTTGTACAAGACCTTGCTTCGCAGGATGCGAAACGTTAGCAGATGCAGCGGCATTAGGTACAGAACCCATACCTGCTTCGTTCGAGAACAAACCTCGACGAACACCTTGCATAATCGCTGCACCAATACCACCGCCGATTGCTTCTTCTAAACCGAATGCACTTTTCACAATAAGCGTGAATACGGCTGGAATTTCAGTAATATTCATGACGATGATATATAACGCTACAATGATGTAAATCGTTGCCATAACTGGCACTACAATTTGAGTAACTCTGGCAATCCGTTTAACACCACCAAAAATAACGATTGCCGTTAATAACACAAGTCCTAGACCAATCGTCCAATCTGGAATATTAAAGACTTCTTCAAATGATTGAGCAATTGTGTTTGATTGAACTGAGTTGAAGATAAACCCAAATGCCAATGTCAAAAGAATGGCAAAAACGATTCCGAGTTTGCGGTTGCCGAGTGCTTTTTCCATATAATAAGCTGGGCCACCGCGGAATTGTTCACCGTCTCGGATTTTGTAAACTTGTGCTAATGTACTTTCAACAAAAGCAGTAGCCATCCCAATAATCGCGACCATCCACATCCAGAAAACCGCTCCGGGTCCTCCGATCGCAATTGCTAAAGCAACACCTGTGATATTCCCTGTTCCAACACGAGACGCTGTTGAAATCGTGAATGCTTGGAAAGCGGAAATCCCGCTATCTCCATCCTTTTTTTCTGTGATGACACGGAACATTTCACCAAATAGGCGAATCTGAACGAATTTAGTGCGAACAGTAAAGTAAAGGCCAAGGCCCATAAGAAGTGCAATTAGTATGTATGTCCAGAGCAACGTATTGGCATTATCGACGAACCATGTGATTCCATTTAAAAAAGTATCCATTTACTTTCTCTCCCTTTCAATTAACTCGTAATCAATACCCTTATTTAAAGGGGTAAAAACGTTCTTTTCCAACACATATAAAAATGAGACCCTCTTGTTAAAGAGGGTCTCGGATGTCGGCTCTATTATTTTATCATGTATTTTTCTTACTTAAGAATTTTTAGTATATTAAGTTATTTTTGTTTACGTCGATTTTATTGTATTCGCTAACACTCGTGCACCTATATCAAGTGCCTTGTGGTTAAAACTCATGTTTGGATGATGCAGTCCTGGCGTTAAATCTGCCCCAATGCCAATCATTGCCGCATGCAATTGCGGTTTTTTGATCGTATAAAAATGAAAATCATCGGCGCCCGTCGTATGAACTGGCGGAGCAGTTGCCGCGTCTCCAAGTGTATCTCGAATCGCTGCATCCGCAATTTGCATCGCTGTTTCTGATACTTCAGCGGCAGGTGTGTAATCCGTCCACTCGAACGTGATTTCAACATCATGTAGTTTTGCAATAATCGCTAATCCTTCACCAATTTTTTGCTGAAGTTCTATCATCAAGTCGTTCGACTGCGAGCGAACATCCATTGCAAAGTTGGCACTCCCCGGAATGATGTTCAAGCTATCTCCGCCCGTTTGAATGTGCGTCAACTTTGCCGAATACGATTCAAATGGAGAAAAATAAATTGATTTTATGAATTGATGGATGGCCGCAATCACGTCGATGGCGTTTTTCCCTTGATGCGGGCGCGCACCGTGTGCATCGACTCCCGTAATTTTCCCTCTCAAGAAAATTCCAGATCCGTGATGTAAGGCTGGTGTCACTTGGCCAAACGGCAATTCTTCGATAGGACGCAGGTGGACACCATATAAATGCGACACTTCATCAATTGCCCCGCGCTCAATCATCGACAATGATCCGTTCCCCAACTCTTCTGCCGGTTGGAAAATAAAACGCACACGTTTCGTTAGTGTTTCATTTTTTAAATATAGCAACGCCCCAAGCACCATCGACATATTGGCATCGTGGCCGCAAGAGTGATTGGCTTGCAATTTGCCATCGACTTCTTGCCAAAGAGCATCAATATCCGCGCGCACCGCAACCACTTCCGTACCCTCACCAATCTCAGCAATCAACCCTGTCACATCTGGAAACGTGTGATGCTTCACGCCTAGCTCCGTCATGATCGCTGCTAGTTTTTTTGTCGTTCCAACTTCTTTCCAGCTCACTTCTGGATGTGTATGAAAATGGTTAAAATACTCAAGTATTTGCTGCTCGATGTTCATATGATGGTCTCCTTTGGTTTGATGAATATGCTTTTATAGTTTGATTGTACATGAGTGGGGTGAAGAATTAAATGGGGTTGGGTGTGGGTGGTTATGTTGGCTTACCTGGGTGTTCACTCTTTTTACTAGTTAACTTCTCGTTTATACAGTAGATATTTCGAGTTCTACGAGAAACTAGTTTTATTTGTGAAGTGGTTGATAAATATACTTCCGGTGTTTGCGTCCACCTACTGGCTGGCAGTTGTTGTTGAGAAGAAATCGTTTAGCGATGTCTAAATTTTTAAGTCCGATAAAATCGCGGCATTCCGCTGTATTTATAGTAGATTTTATTAGCATAAACCATTCTTGTAGTGTTTCGGTGTGAGCGTTTTTGCTGATAAGCCTGCACGTTTCGCATTCCCAAGTGACTTTGGTTCTCGTCATTTCCCCGAAATGACAGCGTGGACAAAAGACACCCTTTTCGATTTCGGATTGTTCAATTTGAAATTTTGGAGCGAGTGGAAAAGGTTGATAGCTTTGATGTGCTGCGAGGAATGAGTGGCCAAGCTGGTAGAGTTGTTCTATAGAAAGGATTGGCTTTGGCAAGTTTAAATTCGAAAGATAAAAGTTGAGTTCGCCGACCGCTAAAATCCGGGCGTTTTGAGGCGCATTTTCGACGATTTGCGAAGGGTGAGCGATGACAATAATGCTAGAAATCGGCAAATTGCATCCAAGTGTTTTCATGAATTTTCCCATGCGCATCGCCGTTTCGTTCATTTGCGTGATAGGGCTTTTATAGCTCTTAATTTCTCCATCGGCCAAAATTGAATGGAGCGCACTCGGATTTTGTTTAAATTGCAGCTTCCCTGTAATGTTTTTGACTTCAAGCAAAATTACACAACTTTGCGTAATCAAAACGGTATCGACTTGAATTTTGTAAGGTGCGGGCAATGAAAAATCTTGGATGAGTTGATACGCATAAGGCGGATCGAAATAATCGAGCGCTTCGTCCAAACGCTCTTCCCCACCAAAACCTGCTCTGGCATTGTTGAGGGTATTTTTGATGGTAGCGCGCTTTGGGTGAGTGGGTGAAATCCTTTTTAATAACGCTTCGTAGCCCATTATTTTTGCTGGTTTTTCTCGGTATTTAATAATCATAAACTCCCTCCTTTTTTATTAGTTTAGCAGGGTTTTTAGCGATTTGCCATTTATATCCAAATATGATTTTTGATATAGCTATGCGGGGCAAATCTCAGATTTGGAGAGAGTGTGTGAGTATTGCTATATGAAGTTTCTATTAAAAGCACTCTCATCCAAACCCCTTAAAACCGATATACCCAACCCCAAAAGACGCTTTTCGCGAGCGAAAAGCCACAAAGCATAAGTGATTTTCTTTTTATACGAAGTTTTTGTTTTCTTACATGAACTTTCGAGCTCTTTACCTGAACTTTTAACACTCTTACATGAATTTTTCGCTTCTTTACATGAATCCAGCATCTTTACAGCCACTTTCCCTCTTCTTACATGAACTTTCGAGCTCTTTACATGAACTTTTCACTTCTTTACATGAATCGCACTTCTTACAGCAATTTTTCCTCCTCTTACATGAACTTTCGAGCTCTTTACCTGAACTTTTCACTTCTTTACATGAATCGCACTTCTTACAGCAATTTTTCCTCTTCTTACATGAACTTTCGAGCTCTTTACCTGAACTTTTTCCGCTCTTACCTGAACTTTTCGCTTCTTTACATGAATCGCACTTCTTACAGCAACTTTTCCTCTTCTTACATGAACTTTCGAGCTCTTTACCTGAACTTTTCACACTCTTACATGAATTTTTCGCTTCTTTATCTGAATCGCAATTCCCTACAAAAAAAAAGCCGCCTTAGTGGCGACTTTTTACGGGTATCGAGAGGATCATGTCTTCTAACAGTACTGGCATTTCTTCGAATGTGTTTTTGATGTGTAGTCGTTCTGTACGTTTGTGGGCATCTTTTCCGTAAGGACCGACGTTTAAGACAGGCGCCTTTAGCTGTTTCATCGCTTGGAATGGGATGCTGTATGAATCGCCATAAACAGGTGTGTTATTTTCGTACGCTACCCAGCCGTCACTTTGGTCGTTGTAGCTGACGTAGCTTAAGTCTGAGATGCCGTTGAAGAAATGACCTTGTTTGACTTCGAGGTCAAATTTTTCTTTGGCGTTTGCTGTGACTTGTTCGACGCATCGTTTAACGAGTTCATTTTCGGAAGAGTTGACGGACGGGTAATAAGGTGGTGCAAACATAAGCACCATTGCCGGCGTCAATTCTTGGCAGTTAATGAGCAAGATGTCTGCGACGTGCATAGATTTTTCACGGATGTCTAAATCCGGCATCATTAATGTGTCGTGCAATAAGTCTGTGATGTAGTCGTGGCCGAATTTATTGCGTGCGTATTGGATTAGTTTTTCATAACGCATGACGTTGATACCACCGACGGGTTCGATATTTTCACGTTCGCACATGGCGTGGTAATCCCGTTCGCAATGGGCTGCTGCTTCGATTGCGATGTTCTCAAAAATGTCGAAAACTTCTCCTGCGTTGCGTTCCATTGTGAAAACGTTGTACATCGCAGAAGTGCGGTAAGGCGTTTGTGCTGAGTATTCTAGTTTCATATCACGTTGCGTTAGCGTTACTGGCAACGGTGTTGTTTCTCCGTAAACCACTTCTTTAAAGCTTGTGTTCCATTCCATACGATGTGTTAAGTAAGTTGAGATATAGCTCGATGTGATGCCTGATAGCGGTTCCCCAACATGGGTTTCTTTACCATAAAATAAAGCGGAGGGCATAATTTTCCCAATAGATCCCGTATATAAATAATGGGAGGTATCTCCGGGTTTCATTCCAAAGACAGGCTCACCGTTTAAGAATAGAATATATTCTAAGCCGTGCTCACGCTCAAGGTCGAGCAATCTCGATACTCCGTAGCGCATGCCTGCTGAGTTTACTTCTTCGTCTGGAACTGTTAAGAGCAGTAAGTTGATCGGCCAATTTTCGATAGAAGCTTTTTCAATCAATGACATGTGAAGCGCAAGTCCGGCTTTCATGTCCATCGTGCCACGGCCAAATAAATATTCTCCTGAATCGAGATCACTTAATGTATCGGCATCTAATTCGTCGCGAATAAGTTTAAAGGCTTCGCCTAATTCTTCCGGACTACATGCTAAAGGTTCCAAATCGCCATATTCCCCTGTGTGCACAGTATCAAAATGGCTAAGCAAGACGATGGTATCCACTGCTTCTGGATGTTTGTAAAGTGCAGTGATGCTTTGGCGTTCCCAATTCACTTCACTTGCGCTAATATATTCAGGATGTTCCTGGTAATATGGTAGCTCCATCAATTTCTCTTTTAGCTTGTAAGAAAATTCCACTTCTCCATCTGTTAAAGTCATACTTTTCCAGCTGACAAGTTCACATAATAATTCCTGTAATTTTTCTGGCGTTCCCCATAATGTAGCCACGGCTCTTCACTCCTCTAGTTGCTTAAAGCTATCTATTTATCTATCTACTTCTCATTATAGTTACTTGTACTCCAAATAAAAAGAGGGCTGCAAAAAAACTCCTATGTTCGTAATACATTGACTTTTTCTCGAATCCCCCCCACAAAAAACGACTCAACGTGCGAGCCGCTTTTTGCGTTTTTTCAATAAGTCTTCCGCTGCACCTGAACCGAATAACACACCGATTACAATAAGTACTAATCCGTAAATATGACCAGAAGTGATTTTTTCGTTTAATAACACACTTGCGCCGACTAATGAAAACAAGGTATTCAAGTTCATGAAGATCGCCGCTTTTGTTGGTCCTGCTTGTCCAATTGAGTAATTGTAGAGCATATGGCCAACCGCTGTTCCGAGCATCGCGGAGAACACAAAAGCGATCCAAAATGATATAGGCACTGACGCGAACGCTTGGATTTCCCCTGGTTCTTGTATGAGTGAAATGATAAACAATACGAGTGAACCTGTCACAAACATATAACCTGTCAAAATGCGTGGATCAAGTGTACGAGCTGCATTGGCAATAACAATATAGCTCAACACTTGAGCCAATATGGATATGAAAACAAAGATATCTCCTACGTTTAACCCAGATGTCGCACCACTTCCAACCATCACTGTCGCAGCCACACCGGCAAACCCAATGACCACACCGAGCCATTGCAGTTTTGACGGGTAATTGCGCATAATGAGCGACACAAGCACAGCTGTTAACATTGGACCCGTCCCTAAAATCAATCCGGCATTTGAACCCGTCGTAATCGATAAGCCACTTGATAAGAAATAATGATGTGCCACAACATTAAGTAAAGACCCGAGAAATATAAATTTCCATTCATTTTTGGCTGGCCAGCGTAACATTTTAAAGCTTGCGAGTATGGCCATTACCGATAATCCCGCTAACAAAATACGAAAAGCCGTTAACGTGACAGGGTCTACATAACCCAACATGTATTTGACAGCTGATAAATTAAAGCCCCACACAATCATTACAGCTGTTAAGATGCCGTAGATTTTCCATTTATTCAATCGCCAAGACCTTCTTTCGACTTTCCGCAGAGAAGTCTTTATTTTATTTATTTAATTGAACATTGTATTGATAAGCTTTTCTGTCGATCAACAAACTAAAGGCGATAAAAGCTGCAAGTGACAATAGCACGGGCAGCGTCACCGTATGTACGCCGAACAAATTGCCGTTTTCGATATTGTAAAAATGGATGGCGATATAACTCATAATCCCCGTCGCCATTGATGCAATCGCTCCGTATTTATTGCCCCATTTCCAATACAAACCAAGAACAATCGGCCAAATAAACGCCGCTTCTAACCCCCGAATGCGAATAAATTCAAAAAAATCAGCAGCTCTGGCGGATTTAAGGCAAGTAAGAAAACGATAATTCCAAGTATGCCTGTAACGCCAAACGAGATCCGTTTAATGGTTTTCATTGTGGCGTCAGGTTTCACATAATTCAAGTAAACGTCTTTAACAATCGACGAACTGACAAGTAATAATAATGAATCGACTGTCGACATAATAGCCGCCATTGGAGCAGCAAGTACGATGCCTGCAACCCACGGCGGCAAAGTTTCTAGCGCAATAAGCGGAATGACTTTGTCTCCAATTTCAATGCCTGGCATAACCGGACGTGCAAAGACACCGATCAAATGCATATTAAGCATAATAAATCCCGTAACGATTGTGCCGATAATTAACGCCCGATGCATTGAACGTGAATTTTTATACGACATGGCGCGTACTGCAATTTGTGGCAAGCCGACAACGCCGACTCCAACCAATATCCAAAATGATGATACGTAAGCGGCAGTCAAATTACCATCTGCGCCGTATGGCGTAACCAAGTTCGGGTTTTCATTGATCAAATCGTTGACGATATTGGGAATCCCGCCACCTGCGATAATAACAGCGATCAATAATACAAGCGTTCCGACGAGCATCACCGCTCCTTGCACGGCATCAGTTAAGGCAACCGCGCGGAAACCACCAATGGTCACATACACCAGCACACTAATAGCAAATAAAAATAAGGCCGAGTTATACGATAAGCCTGTCAGTGATTCGACGAGACGTGCGCCCCCAATCCATTGTGCGGCCATGGCAGAAAACAAGAAAACGATAATGCTAAAAGCAGATAATAACACAACAATCGTACTATTGTAGCGAGCTTTCAAAAAATCAATCATCGTAATCGCTTTATAGCGACGCGCCATAATGGCGTATTTTTTCCCTAGAATCATCAAAACGAAATAGCCTGTTACCACTTGCGCCATAGCGAGCAGTACCCAACCAAAGCCCATCGTATAGGCAGTTCCAGGGCCGCCAAGAAAACTCGATGCACTGCCATATGTTGCGACCATTGTCATAGCTAATACGAAACCACCTAGTTCACGACCACCTAAAAAATAATCACTAATAAAGTTAGAAGATGCCGATAGTTTCCGGCTCGACCAATAGCCGATAAAAAAGATAATCAATAAAAATGCCAGCATAGGGACTAATACTGCGTAATTCATCAGACATCCCCCTCTTCATCAAATGGGACTTCGGTGAAGAAGAATTTAACGATGACAATCACCAACACGCAGATCAGCACAAAGCCGACAACGCAGCTATAAAAAAACCAATCTGGTAAGCCGAAAATATAACTATATTCTTCAACAGGACGTGAGCCTAAACCATATGCAAAACCAAACCACCAAATAAAATTAAATATCGCCAAGCCTACACCAATCCACGCTTCTCGGTGAGCTATTTTAAAACGCCAATCCGTTTCTTCCATCCCATACACTCCCGTCCGTTTTTCTTAATCTCCATCTATCGTACACTATTGTCTGCTCTAGATTAACCCGATTGACTTGCTTTTATAACAGCTAAAAACCCGAAAGCAGTGGCTCTCGGGTTGATCTGGTCTATTAACGTGCCAGTAAATATTCAACATACGCACGCCAATCCGTGTTTTTGGCGACTTCAAAATCAGGTTGATGACTCGGGAAAGGCATAAAGACTTTCGGAGGCGCAACAAAATGTTCCAGTTTCTCTTCGTGAATCACAACGGTGCCAGCTTCAGGACCTTTTGCCAATACTGCTTTTGCTCCTTTTTCAAACTCAGCAGTTACAGGTACCGTCTTTGGTCGCCCGTTAATGTTCAAGGTATGCGCTTTTCCAACTTCTCCGTCATAATCGAACAGCCATGGTGTTGGAAGTGCTACCGCATTTTCTGCTGTTTCTAACGTGATTGCTGTATTGACATTGCTACCGAAAGGCAATTTGCTTTCGACCGGCAACTCTACTGCAATTCGTATTTCATAATACGCTAGTGGATTGTTTTGTTCTTGTGGTTCTAATTCACGATAAGCTTCTAGCCATCTCGACTCTTCAGCAGGCATCTCGGAAACACTTTGAACCGTTCCTTTAGCGATACCTTCAATGCCTTCTCCTTGAATTTTGACTGAATCTGCCACTTCGACTAATGGCCATTCGTCTTCAAGTACATAGCTGAGGAATATTTTTTCATTCGAATAAATTTCAATGCTTAGCGGTTCTGTTTCTCGGTTGATTTTGGATACCACGCCATCTACTGGGCTGATGACTGACGGATTCGAAAGACTTTGCGCTAATTGCGCCTCTAGCACCGCTAATTGCGATTCGATCGAAGCGAGTTCTTGTTCAGCTTGAGCGATGCCTGCAGCGTATGAACCATCTTGTGGGACCGCTACTCCAACAGAAACATTGACATCAAACTCAATGGTCTCTCCGTCTTCATTGGTGATTTCGGAATTATTGGATGCATCTTGTGAAACCGGTCCACTTTGAGAAGATTTAGCCTGCTGAAGCGTGGCGAGTGAACTACTCACTTCGTTACGCTGACCTTCCAACGCAATTTTCTGCGTTTCCCATACCGCTCGCTGATCCGCCGTTTCCGCTTCATTTAATACAGCCAGTTCTGATCCAGCGGTTACACTGTCACCTTCTTGAACCGTCCATTGCTGCAGCGCTTCATGGTCCTGCACATAAATATCCACAGTTTCTTGCGGTGCCGTCAATGCCTCTTTAAACAAATCGATGGTGTATGTACCGGTGTACGCTTGTTCATAATCGCTGACATAGACACTTTTCGGCAAAATGCTTTTCTCGCCAAACATTAAAAGGCCATTAGCCGTTAAAAAAGCCACCACTGCAACAGACAACCCAACAAAATAAAATCTATTCAAAAAGACTCCCCCCATCCATAAAACCGCTCAGCATATCATCCGTCGGAATCAAACTAAACGATGCGACAATTAACGCCGCCAATATGTGGAGCATGATCAAGCCAAATAAAATCAGTTTCGGGTTAATTGTTGTAAAGCTGCGGATAAATCGATATTGTACGGCAATAATTAGCGACGTGAAAAGCGTCAGTTGATTAAAGAAATAAATCAAAAAGTGATGATCTAAAAATGTAGCGGCAATCGGTCCAAACGAGAAAATCGATACGGACATCGTAAAGCCGGTCAACGCAAACAATAAGAATATCAATCCTTTTTCAATAATCAGCAACGCAAGCACGTATAGTTGCATAATGAGTGCCGCGCGCCAAGCCATTTTCACGATTTTCCCGAACAAAAAAGCCGCTCCGTAAAGGTGAAAAGCCAAATAAAAACCTGCCCAAAGAAGTGTCCCCACAAGAGAAGTCCAGCGGGCTAATGTATAAGCATCCCACATTCCTGCTGCTAAAATCGGCGTCAATGAATCTGTATTCATGCCCCAGATCTCACCCATTGCGAATACGATAAGGCCCATCGCAAAGATCCAGGCAATGCGCTTGTTGACATCGCGCATTTCTGTCGTTTTTATATTATGTATAAGTTGTCCTTGTCTCGGGAAAAAGTGCCAGAATTTGAAATCTGATATCATGCGTAAAGTTCCTTTCAAGGCAATTGACGTTCTGCTTCACTATACTTTACCAAAAAAGTGTCATCTTTGGAACGCATTAGCTGGCACATTCTTCAATATTTAAACCGTTTGAGCCAAAAGACATAGCAGCGTGGTTGCAGTGTTGTCGTGGCTATGATGGATTTTTGTTTTAGTTGAACTTTTTTGGCTTTTACATGAACTTTTTGAGTGGTTACCTGAACTTTGCTGGCTCTTACATGAACTTTTCACTCTTTTACATGAATGGATACTTTTACAGCAACTTTTTCTCCCCTTACCCGAACTTTTGAGCTCTTTACCTGAACTTTTTTCACTCTTACATGAACTTTTCACTTCTTTACATGAATCCATGCTCTTACAACAACTTTGCCTCCTCTTACCCGAACTTTTGAGCTCTTTACCTGAACTTTTTTCACTCTTACATGAACTTTTCACTTCTTTACATGAATCCATGCTCTTACAACAACTTTTCCTCCTCTTACCTGAACTTTTGAGCTCTTTACCTGAACTTTTTTCACTCTTACATGAACTTTTCACTTCTTTACATGAATCCATGCTCTTACAACAACTTTGCCTCCTCTTACCCGAACTTTTGAGCTCTTTACCTGAACTTTTTTCACTCTTACATGAACTTTTCACTTCTTTACATGAATCCATGCTCTTACAACAACTTTTCCTCCTCTTACCTGAACTTTTGAGCTCTTTACCTGAACTTTTTTCACTCTTACATGAACTTTTCACTTCTTTACATAAATCCATGCTCTTTCAGCAACTTTTTCTCCTCTTACCCGAACTTTTCTGGCTCTTACATGAACTTTTTTCACTCTTACCTAAACTTTTCACTTCTTTACATGAATCTACGCTCTTACAGCAACTTTGCCTCCTCTTACCCGAACTTTCCAGCTCTTTACCTGAACTTTTCCCCCTTTTACATGAACCCTCCCATATTTCACCCAAGTGCACATAAAATCTCTATTTCGTTCACATAGCAACAACTCCCCAAAAAATCCAAACAAAAAAAGACTGCTCACAAGGAGCAGCCTTTCACTCTATCGAATTATGCTTCGATAATGCGGTATTTCTTATGTGAAATTACGGTCATGTTGGATGCCGCACCAATTTCTTTTGCGTCTTCTGGTGAAATTTCAACAATCACCGAGTTGTCCATAATTTTAAAGATGGTGCCGTTAACATCGACGCCGTTACGAGTGAAAGAAATCCATTCGCCTATGTAGCGTGCTGCTACGAATTCTGATACTTCTTTTTCATGGGGTTGGAAAGCCATCAATACCACGCCTCTCTTTTTAAAACGCTATCTGTCTATTATAGCATAAATTGCCTTCCATTTCATCTTTAAAGAAACGCTGCTTTTCGTTGCCTTTATTCTAGTCTTCTCTGTCTTCGATTTCTGTAAATCGGCGGATGGCACATAACTCCACTTCATGCTTTGTTCCTGCAAGTTCGATGATTTCAACTGACTTCCCAGGTTTTGGCGAATGCAGCATTAGCCCGTTGCCATAATACACGCCGACATGATGAATTTTCCCTTTGCCTTCTTCGTGAGCAAAAAACAATAAATCTCCAATATGCCAAGATTCAGCAGCACTCGGATCTACCTCAAAACCTTCTAATACTTGATCCACAGCATCGCGTGAAATGATTACGCCGTTTGCTTTCATTAAATTATACGTAAGCCCTGAACAATCTAAGCCGTAGCTCGACATCCCCGCCCATAAATAAGGCAAATCCAAAAAATCCGCACCAAGCTCGGCAATATCTACTCCACTTCCTTTTGGACTTTGACTGTAAGCACTAACGATTTCGACAGCTTCTGTCATCACTAATGCATCCCCATCTGGCGTTTGAAGCCGAATAAACTCGCCAATCTCTTTGACCGGCAACATCGTATTAAACGACACGACTTTTAGCGGTTTGAAATCTTCTGTCCAAAGCTGTGCTTTATTATGTTTGACGCGAGCATAGCCAAGTTCCGTTAAGTTTTCGACTTCTTTTAATTGACTAGCAGGTACCCACCCGGGATAGCCACGCTCATCTTTTTGACATGGTTGCCAAAGCGCAATGATTTTCGCCCAATCGTTTACTACTTCCTCGATCAACACAGGTTCCCCGTATAGCAGTTGCGTTTGGATTCGGTTACCATTAACCAAATCTTGATTGTCTTCTTGGCTCATGCTTTTTAGCCAGTTATTGATATTGGGATGTTCCGCAATTCCTTCTGCATCGACTGGACGCGCTTTTTCCGGCGCAGTCCAAACGGTTGCAACGGGAACACTACATACCCACGCCGTAGATTCTGTCTGCAACAAATTATTCACTCCGTTTCGGTTGTGTTATTCGACACCTGGAAGAATTGTTAAAGTTTTAGCATCTGCATCTAGTTTAGCAAGAGCACCCAACGGAACAGAAAAATGCGGTTCGCAATGTCCGATTTTAAAGCCTTTCACAACTGGAATTTTCAAATCACTAAAGTAATTGTCTAATACTTGTTCTAACGTCAACGATGGCTTGCGTTTTTTCGGCTCGGCATTTTTGAAATCGCCAATAATAATACCCGCAGCTTCATCAAATTTTCGTGCCATGCGCAAATGGTTGAGAATTTCATCCACTTCAGCCGGTTCTTCATCCACATCTTCAATCAATAAAATCTTACCTTTTACATCTAAATCAAACTTAGTACCGATTGCACTGCGAATCAACGACAGATTTCCTCCCACTAACTCACCTTGTGCCACTCCACCTACCATTGTTTCAAGTGGCGATACTTCTTCTGTGTAATGCAATTCAAATGGTCCAAATAATTGGCCGAACATACGTCTGCTGCGTTCGTGAAATTCTGGTTTCCCTACATCTGATGCCAGCATCGAGCCATGGAACGTCACTAAGTTTGCGTATTCGCCAATTGCTGTATGTAAAAAGGTAATATCCGAATAGCCCCAAAATACTTTCGGGTTTTCTTTAATCATGGCGTAATCGATTTGATCTGCATATCGTGCAGCGCCGTACCCACCGCCTGCACAAAAAATACCGGATACTTCTGGATCTTCAAACATTGCGTGCAAATCGGCTAAGCGTTCTTCATCTGTTCCAGCTAAATAGCCGTTAACTTCGTAAACTGACTTGCCAAGTTTTACGTTTAAGCCGAGCTCTTCTAAAAACGGCAATGCTTTTATTAAATTTTCTTGATTTGGCGGACTTGAAGGTGAAATCACACCAACCGTATCGCCTTTTTTTAATCGTTTTGGTAACGTTCTCACAAAATCTACTCCTTTTACTGATTTAGTCTTTCTTCAGTACTATGACTCAATGTACCAATACCGCATTAAGAGTTCAATCGAACCGCTACCGATTGTTAACAAAATTAGAAGAAATAAAATCTTTTTATTTTACTTTTTAGAATTTTTAGTTATTTTGTACGATGTTTATTATAAATCATTCATTTATACTAAAAACAAGTTAGCAAACAGCTTAACTTACAGTAAGATCTTCCAAAAAAAACTTTTGTAAAAGGAGCGGATGAAGATGATGAATTTTGATAAAGTACTAGAACTAGGTTGGGGAGATCTTGCAATCGGAATCGCTGGCTCTACAGCAGTTATGCTGTTTATCAACTTTTATACTTTGATGTAAGGGGTGACCTATGAATAACGCAGATACTTAAAAGCTCTTTTCCGAATCCATCGGAAAAGGGCTTTTAATATGGATTTTTCCGCATTTAAAAACGCCTCTCCCAGTTGATCCGGAAAGACGTTTTTATCCATAGGCTGCTATATTCACTTTACAAACCTCCATGTAATTGTTCTGATTCTCGCTGTTGGGTCAATAATGCATCAAACATCGCCCGGTCTCCTGAACTTAGCGCTTCATCAATCATGCGACTGTAGTTTGCCTGTTCTAAAAAATGAATGGCATCCGTCGCTTCTTTTCTCGTTTGGTCATTTACCTCAATTACTTCTTCTCTTTCTTCCTGCAGTATTGCTTGGAGATGTTTGTGTATATCAGACACGAGCAACAATTGGTAAAGAGGCAAGCGGATAAAGCGATTGCCTTTTTGGAAGACGAACACTTCAGAAAGATTCTCTACTTGAAACGTATTGAGGTTGACGATAATTTCTTTACCTTCCACCGGAATAAAGTGGAACAGCTCGTCATCTTTCATAATTGAGAAATACTGATAAGCGAACACAAATTTAACTAGATGCCCTTCTTTCTTCGTATAGAACGGCTTCATAAGTTTTACATGCAACATTATAATCACCCCTCTTTTTATTTTTTAAATATTCTGACTACCTTAATTATAGCATAAAAACATCTATTCGAAAATAGAAATGCATAAGAATTATCTTATATAGTAGACGTTTCCGAAACCATTTTGTCACATTTTTTATAATAAAAACGCTATTGCCGCTACCTTTTATCCCCTCTTAAGAATCAGTTGATATTGTTTATATGTTATCAACAACAAATTATCCCCCCAGCTGAGACTCACAATCCCAGAAATAAAAAAGCCCATCAGCTACCTACTATGGCTAGCTCACAAGCTTTAGAGAACGGTTACATTATTTTCGTGTGCGCATTCGTTGATGACGGTGACGCGGAGGCATAACCATAAAATGCATTTCGTTCGGTTTGATATAAATCGATACCTTCTCCATAATATACGCCACCAAATGCTGAAACTCTTCATCGGACATTTCTCGTTTATAAAAAACAATTCGATTCATTTTGAAATCGACTTGCACCTGCTCCAAATAATCCGGAAATATACGTGGGTCTTGAATGCTGTAACAATCACCATCTGATGAAATTTGCCAACTGATCTTACCAAATACCAACTCAGCTCTCGCATAGACTACTTCCCAACCCAACACGTCCTTTGGATGCAAAACAGAGCGCAAGTCAGGAATTTCTAAAATAAACGAATTGAACAACGAACATTCTCCTATCCGAAACAATATAATTAGGTCTTTACTACTTTAATAGTACCATTTAACTTACATAAAACAATATTCCGAAAAAAATAAATGCATGGGTTTCTCACCTGTTTCCCCACTAACTATTCTTCATCATTTACGGAGCAGTCTGAAAGACGTATAATAGAGGGAAAGTTTTATTTTGGGGCGATGCATATGGCTACGGTTCAATCCCTGGCGAAAAGATTCGAAGATACAATACACAATTATATGGCTGCTATCGACAAATCACTTCTGCCGACCCGTGCGTTGGATGAAGAAATGGTTCGAAAAGCAGTCTTTTTAGTGCGGCATGACGGGGTCCAGATTCAGTCATTCAATGAAGAACGCCTCCTACTCGAGGCAATTGTAAAAGATGCACATTCTGTTAAGGTAATCCTTAACTTCGATAAGCTCACGGCAATTTGTGCTTGTCCGCAAGAACCAATGTGTCGCCACCGGTTGGCGGTCATTTTTGCACTTTACCAAAAAATCGGTTCTCTATCTGAATGGGTGGCTACTTGGCGTGAACCTGAAAGCAAACAGATGGCCTTATTGTCTGAAAAACGTTCTCCTGAGCAATGGACCAAACTAATCCGCAGCATTTGGCGTGATGCCATTCCTGATTATACGACACGCAATTATTTTTATTATGAACAAATGTATGAAGGGCGCTTAAAAAATGCTTTGTCTTACGTGCCGTTAGAACGTGAGTGGAAAGTCCTTTACCGTACCTATGCTCATTTTATCTCGCTAACTGAAGTATGGTCGACGTTCATCTCAGGCACTCAAGAAGTTCATCATTCGTTTTTTAAAACGTGGTTTGATGACGAACTTCATGAATTACGTGATTTGCTTGGACAGTTGCGCGTGCAACACCGAACATTCGAAGCAGATGCTTTTTTTGAACATTTGAAAGTTTTGGTTCGGGAATTTATCGAAGTGAAGGATTCTTCGTTTTCACAACGCTTTTCCCTTTACCAGCTATTTTGGACCAATTTGTATACGACAAGTAGACTCCGTGAAAATGAACTTGTCGCTTTAAAAAATCCGGATGAACGTTTAAGAACTTTCTTTAATATTCTCTTAAAAAACGATCTGGATATTAAAAAAATATCACCAAATGAAACACATGACTGGGTCGCTTTAGCTGTTCTTGCTGAAGATGAAAATCACCTGCAAGCCTTAACGAATGTTTTGTTGGCGATCAAGCCCCATGTCAAAACCTTCTTATTTGAAGGACTTTACACACAATACCGTCATCAATACGTTCGAACGCTTAGCCGCTTGTTTTCACAAATCGAATTAAGTGAACTAGATTGGGAAGATTTGTTCAAGCAATTTGGCCACTATGGCTTGCCAGCGTACTCGGCTTATTTAATCGAAAAACAAATGTATAAACAATGGGCAGAACTGCATCACCTTCATAATTCTCCTTTGTATTTTGCTGAGGAATGTGGTCTTAAAGAAGTACAAAACGCAGCACCGGATTACGTACTTCCTCTTTTCCACCGATATGCATTATCCTATCTGGAAGAGCGTAACCGCCCAAGCTATAAGCAAGCGGTCCGCATCTGGAAAAAGATGAAAGCTGCCTGCAAAAAAAGCGGTCAAATGGAGTTTTGGACTGCGTACATCACTGAAATCCGCACACAGAATAAACGCTTGCGTGCACTCCAGGAAGAGATCGAGAAAGGAAATCTTATATGAATCAATTCCAAACTGAAGGAAGCCGTCTCTACTATTTAACCATCAATCGTGGAGAACTTTTCCGTATCCAGGCCGCCAATGAATCCGGCAATCGGATTCCACCGGAAATCTGGAAGTCGTACTTGTATTTTCTGGATAAAGATAGTTTTTACGGCTTGACTGCACAAACTGATGGGTTGGATTTGGTATTAACACCGGCTGATTTTGTTCGTTTGTTCCAAAATGAACCTCATCATTACGTGACGTTTGCTGGACAACGTGCAGAAGATGAAAGTTGGCTAAAGCTTGCTGAAAAAGTCGCTGACTCATTAAGTGACCCTAATTTATGGGACCATGTATCGGTTGAAGCAGATGATATTGTAATTAGTGCAAAGTATGGAGATAACGAAATACGTGCGTTTCTTGCCGATACTATTCATCATCAATTGCGTCAAAAAGGCTTGACTGTTGCCCAACTGCCTTATATTCAAGGCTTTGTCCAACAAGCAGGTTGGCAAGGTTTACCTGATGCTGATGATTATGTGGTTGCGCTGCAATTGAGCGAACCCGATGAAGATGAATATTGGTCTTTTAAAGTGGTTATGCGTTCAAAACGTGGCAGTGTTTATTGGTCTCCTTCTAAACGTCGTACAAATGAACCTATACCTACAGCATTACCAGAGAAATGGCGTTCGTTTGCGCCAGATATTAAAAATCGCCAAGCCTTACTACTAAGTTTATGCCCTTCTATTGAGAGCTTTGATGAAGACCGTTTTTACCATGTTGAATGGACAGATGCAGAAATTCTTGAGTTTTTGCGTAATGATGCAGAAATCTTGCAAGCTTTTGGAGTTGAAGTGTCTATTCCTTCTTGGTTAAAAGCTGTTCAAGAATCAAAAATTCGTGTCAAAGCTAATGTGAACTCGACCATTAAAAAAGCTTCTGTTGTCGGTCTTGACCAAATCATCAATTTTGACTGGCAGTTTTCGTTAAATGGTCATGATCTTAGCATGCAAGATTTTCAGCGCTTAGTTTCGGAGAACAAGGAATTTATCCGCATCGGTAATGAATGGGTACGTGTGGATTCAAACTTGCTGATGCAATTGCGGAAAATGATTGAAGAAGCAGAAGATGCCGATTGGACCATTAAGGATATGTTGTTCCAAAACGTACCGGAAATCATGCTTGAGGAAACAACTGAAGAAGATGATCCACTCGTTGAATTCCATTTAAATAGATCCTTAAAAACGCTACTCGACAAACTTCTTGATAAGCGTGATTTACCGGAAACAACATTGCCACAAAATTTATTAACCGAGCTACGTCCTTACCAAAAAATCGGCTTTGATTATTTGGTGTTTATGCGACAAGAAGGCTTTGGACTGTGTTTAGCAGATGATATGGGTCTTGGAAAAACGGTTCAGCTCATTACTTATTTACTACATGTTCACGGGAAAAAACCTGATCAACCATCGCTAATTGTTTGCCCAACTTCTGTACTCGGTAACTGGCAAAAAGAGTTAGAGCGCTTTGCTCCTGATTTGAAAGTAGTCACGCATTACGGCAGTGTCCGTCCAAAAGGCGAAGAATTTAATGCCTTTTTAGCTAAAGAAAAACCCGATGTCGTATTATCGACTTACGGTATTGCTTCTTCTGACGGCGAGGAAATGCAAAGTTTGCATTGGTCGAGCATTACACTCGATGAAGCACAAAACATCAAGAATATGTACACAAAACAATCGCGTACTATCCGTAAATTCAAAGGAGATCATCATATTGCCTTGACTGGAACGCCGATTGAAAATCGCTTGTCTGAGCTATGGTCGATATTCGACTTTATCAATAAAGGCTACCTTTACCGTATCAAGCAATTTCAAGAAAACTTCATGATTCCAATCGAACGCGATAATTCTGAAGAACATAAAGAAAAATTGCGTCAGCGAATTCAGCCATTCCTGCTGCGTCGGACGAAGAAAGATCCGGACTTGCAATTAAATTTGCCTGAAAAACAGGAACAGCTGGAATATTGTCCACTGACACCCGAACAAGCCGCTCTATATGAAGGCTTGGTTCAGGACACGGTGCAGAAAATGGAGACGCTCACAGGCTTCGAGAAAAAAGGACTTGTATTGAAAATGTTAAGCAAATTAAAGCAGCTATGTAACCATCCGTCTCTTTATTTAAAAGAGCCTTATACGAACGCTGCTGAAATTCTTCCTCGTTCTCAAAAACTAGAGCGCATTGTGACCTTAGCCGGGGAAATTGCAGAACGCGGGGAACAATGTTTGATATTCACACAGTACATCGGTATGGGGCATATACTGCAACAAGCGATTAATGAGTTGTATGGTCATGAAGTGCCATTCTTAACCGGTAGCATGCCAAAACAACAGCGTGATACGTTAGTAGCTCAGTTCCAAGCTGGGAAATTCCCTATTTTCATCTTGTCCTTGAAAGCAGGCGGCACCGGTCTAAACTTAACGGCCGCAACGCATGTTTTACATGCCGACAGATGGTGGAATCCAGCGGTGGAAAATCAAGCGACTGACAGAGCTTATCGTATTGGTCAAACTCAATTCGTTCATGTCCATAAGTTTGTGACAATCGGAACAATTGAAGAAAAAATTGATTCTCTATTGGTTCAAAAACAATCGATGTCTGAAGAGTTTATTCAATCCAGTCAATGGATGACCGACCTTTCGGATAATGACTTGAAAGAACTGTTTACTTATTCACTATAACTAGCGTCAAATAATCCGGCCAGGTCCCCACCTGGCCGGATTTCCCCTTTTAGACATGAAACCTTACCCTTTTTGAACAGCACAGAAGATTGTTTTCAATTCACTTAGTTCCCGCTCCGCTTCTGCCAATCGTTGATGCAGCAAAGCGGTTAGTTCGATCAATTGCTCCATATGCACTTCTAATTGTAGCTGCACATCTTTTGGCATCTCTACGTACCTCCTTTCTATGCGTTTACTTGTTCAGTTCCTGGCGGTTGGAAATCGAAGTCTGCATCGTTTTGCGGCGGTTCTTGCTGAGATGTGGTTTCTTCTTGCGCTTTTCTTTTATCGAGGAACCGGATTTGGTCGCCGAGCACTTCTGTTACGTAAATACGCGTTCCGTCTTCTTTATCATAGGAACGCGATTGTAAGCGACCGGTAACAGCTACTAAAGATCCTTTTACACAGTATTTCGAGACATTATGAGCAGGCCTTCCCCAGGTGGAACAAAGAACAAAATCTGTTTCTGTTTCTCCTTTCTGATTTTTATAATTTCTTGAAACTGCTACGATGAAGGAAGTATGTATCCGACCTTCATTCATGACTCGCATCGTGGGATCTTTTGTTAAGCGACCTACAATTCCGACTTGATTCATTTTCTCACCTCCTTTTGCTTATTTAGAGCATACTAAGAAGATTGAATTCTTTGCAAAATCGAAAAAATAATTTTTCGTCGATTTTCTGCTTTCATATTTCATTTTTGACATTTTCTAAAAGATTTATTGAGATTTCTTTTCTTGAATTTATTCGCTTTCCACAAAATCTTAGCGTTAAGTAAAACTCATATTTGGTAAAATACTGTTATTTTAAAATGGCGGTTTTGATTCGCGGACTAAATCTTCAATATGCTATACTGAAACAAAGCTAGTATGGGAGGCATCGCCGCATGAAAACATTTAAAATGCTGTCATTAGGCATTGATAAAGAAGATCAAGTGACTGATTATCCGGTACATGATGGCATCATCATAAACCAGGAAAATAAAGAGCGTTCGTGGATTCTTGAGATGCTTATCGATTTACCGCACCAAGAAACTTTTGATCGCCTAAAAGAAAGTAACGAAACAATAGCTGTACAAGTTGTCATTTCTTATCCTAAAAACGAACCTGCACCTTTTGAGGTCGTTGTTAAAGATGTTAAAATCATGGGCGATTATGTTTCGATATTAATGAAAGGTACGTTAAAACGGGCTCGTCGAAAATACGCAGAAACGCTTCTTTCTGAACTGTTAGAGGATGGACTTGAAGGACAAGAGTTGCTTGAACGATTTGAAACTGATATGCGCACTCGTCCAGGACTTCGTAAAGACGAAGTATAAGACCGTCCAAAAATTCCATAAATAAAAAAGCTGTTGTCGAAAGTCACTAAATGACTCTCAACAACAGCTTTTTCGCAAGTAAATTTTATTATTATTCTGAAGCGACTGGTCCTAAAGCAAAAAGAATATCACATTCACATGCAAGCTCGCCGTCTACTGAAGCAATTGCATGCCCTTTGCCCATTGATCCGCGCAGTTTTGTTAACACAACTTCTAAGCGTAATTGATCTCCTGGTATAACTTGTCGCTTAAAGCGGCAATTATCAATTCCTGTAAAAAATGCTAAACGGCCTTTGTTCGCATCTAACTGCAAAACAGCCGCTGCGCCAACTTGTGCCAATGCTTCAACGATTAACACACCTGGCATAACAGGGTAACCTGGGAAATGTCCATTAAAGAAATCTTCATTCGCAGATACATTTTTTAAACCAACAGCTTTTTTTCCAGCTTCGATTTCTAAAATGCGATCTACCATCAAAAATGGGTAGCGATGTGGTAAAATTGCTTGAATTTGTTCAGTTGTCAACAAACGATCCATCTCCTTTTTCTACATTAAAGGGTAATATACACGATAAACTACTTCATGTAACGCTTTATTTGCCACCCATAATATCTAATATGTGCTGCCATGTTTCCCACTTCAATGCATCGGCGGGACTACCGTCACCAATTACACCAAAGCCTATCATTACACCTAGAACAGCCGCTAAGGCGATTAAGGCGATCACTATAACTATACGTAGCCAAATTGGAAATAGGCGTATTTGAACCCACCATGTCTTTTTAGGACTTTCTGGTTCTGCCACATCACTTTTAGCTTTTTTTCGAAGAGAAAAGTTTTTCTTCAGTTCAGCCATTCACTTTGTCAACCTTTCCATCTACTGAATTCTCGAATTTCAACTGAAACACGAATTTTTAAACTCTAATTATTATAACCAGAAAGTGCGATTTTTGCTATCTGCTGTTTGGCCTTGTTTGTTTAGTGCGAAAAATATTTTCTTTTGCTTCTAGCATTAAACCAGTACCTAGCACAACGCATTCCATCGGATTTTCTGCAATTGAAATCGGAATTGCTAATTTCTCAGATAAATGTTGGTCTAAACCATTTAACATTGCACCGCCACCAGTTAAAACCGCTCCACTTTCAATAATATCTGAAGCAAGTTCCGGTGGTGTTTTTTCAAGCACAGCACGCGTAGCTTCGACAATAGCATCCACTGATTCTCTCAAAGCTTGTTCAATTTCAAAAGAACTGATGGTTAAAGTTTTTGGATATCCAGTTAAAATATCACGTCCTCGAACTTCCATCTTTTTTTCTTCAAGCTGTTTACCTGCTGTACCGAGTTCTATCTTCATTTTTTCAGCAGTTTTTTCACCTATCAACAATTTATGTTCTTGCTTTATATATTTCATAATTTGCTGATCAAAGCGATCACCTGCCACTTTAATCGTTTCACTCGCTACAATGTCTCCCATCGATAAAACGGCTACATCTGTAGTTCCGCCTCCAATATCTATAACCATGCTAGCATTCGGCTGATAAATGTTAAGTCCCGCACCTATTGCAGCTACTTTGGGCTCGACTTCGACATATACTTTTTTAGCTCCTGCTTTTTGTGCGACTTCACGAATGGCATTTTGTTCGATACTCGTTATATTTGTCGGACAACAAATCAAAATACGTGGCTTGGACATAAAACCTTTTAGTTTTAAAATGTGCACGAAATGCTTCAGCATGGCTTCAGTCACATCAAAATCGTAGATGACTCCGTCTTTTAGTGGACGAATCGATTCAATATGCTTTGGTGTTCTACCTAGCATTTTGCTTGCTTCTTTTCCCACTGCCAGAACTTCTTCAGTTTTTCTGTCCCTAGCTACTATAGAGGGTTCGTTTAAAATAATTCCTTTACCTTTAACATATATTAATACATTTGCCGTTCCAAGATCGATCCCAATGTCTTTAGAAAACATTCAGCCCACGCCCCTTTTAAGCCATTTATTATGCTTTAACAGTTAAGTAAGTCATTATTTTCTAAGTTGCCAGTATGAAGGCCTTTAATAGGACTCAAAACCTTCTCTTAACTGAACATTTTATCATAGTGAGGATTGCATTGACAAAAAATCCTTGCATCCTTTTGTTCCATTAAAAAAGCTTGCGGAACTGGTAACCAGCCCCGCAAGCTTTTAATAAATGGTATTAGACCAATTGCTCGACTTTTTCTTCAACTTGTTCAACAGTTACACGCTCAATATCAGCGCCTAAAGCAGCAAGTTTTGTATGGAAGCCTACATATCCACGATCTAAATGATAAAGTTCGTTAACTCGTGTAATTCCATCTGCAGCAAGACCTGCAAGAATCAATGCAGCTGCAGCTCTTAAGTCTGTAGCGGCAACTTCTGCGCCTTGTAGTTTAGATGGCCCTTTCATGATGACAGAACGCCCTTCAATCTTCACTGAAGCGTTCATGCGACGGAATTCTTCCACGTGCATAAAGCGATTTTCAAAAACAGTTTCTGTCAAGATGCCGTTACCTGTTGCAGTAAGCATTAATGACATCATCTGTGATTGCATATCTGTTGGGAATCCTGGATGTGGCATTGTTTTAATATCAATTGAACGAAGTGGACGGTTAGAGCGAATACGTAATCCTTCTTCAGTTTCTTGAATATCGACACCCATTTCACCCATTTTAGAAATTAAGGCAGCCATGTGTTCAGGAACGGCGTTTTCGATGATTACATCGCCTTCAGTAATTGCTGCAGCTACCATAAACGTTCCAGCTTCAACACGATCCGGAATAATATAATGCGTAGCTCCATGCATTTCTTCTACACCTTCAATACGCATTGTATCCGTACCTGCACCGATAACGCGACCGCCCATTTCATTGATGTAGTTAGCCACATCAACAATTTCCGGCTCTTTAGCAGCGTTTTCGATAATAGTTGTACCTTCAGCCAACGCAGCAGCCATCATAATGTTTTCCGTAGCACCAACACTTGGGAAATCTAAATAGATTTTCGCTCCGCGTAAACGGCCATTTGTTTTAGCTTCTACGAAACCATTACCAAAGGTAATACTCGCGCCCATTGCTTCAAATCCTTTTAAGTGTTGATCGATTGGACGTGAGCCTATTGCACAACCACCTGGTAAAGCTACACGCGCAAAACCATTGCGTGCAAGAACCGGTCCCATTACTAAAATAGAAGCGCGCATTTTACGAACGTATTCGAATTGGGCTTCGCTTGATAAAGTTCCTGATGCATCAATTATCATTTCATTTTTTTCCGGGAAATATTCAACAGATACGTTTAAGCTTCTTAAAACTTCTTGAATTGTATAAACGTCTGCTAAATTTGGTACTTCTTTAATAATGCTCTTTCTGTTTGAAGCTAGTAATGCTCCAGCCAATACCGGTAAAACTGCGTTTTTAGCTCCTTCTACCCGTACCTTTCCCTTTAATTTTTGGCCGCCTTTTACGATAATCTGATCCACAAATATACCCTCCATATGTTTAATATTCATATATATATACCTATTTACGTTATAAAGTCCAATGTCATTCTTAAGAAACAAAACCTTACTCATATTACCTTCTTTATTAATAAAAATCAAGCAAATTTACTCTCATTTTGTGCTGAATTTCGATTCGGACTCTATGTTATTCGAATAGCATGTTATTTTTATGTCCGTCAGGGAAGAAAGTCATATTTTAGTAACAAGCTATTAGACCTTTTCCCCTTGATAACGCATTTAAACCTTATACAAGAATATATTTCCCAGGAAATAAATATTTTGCCGTTTTGCCATAGCCATGAATATCAAAGACATGGCAAAACGGCAACTTTAAAACAGGTAAGGCAATTGCCGTGACCAAGATGAAATATTTAGGAAGAAAGTAGATACCAAGGTCCCGATTGAAATACTAAGAAAAATATACAAAATTTGTGCCTGTAAAATATGGTGTTTGTGAATCAATTTCTCAATCATTAATGCACGCATTGCATAGAAAGCAACACCCGTGAAGAAAATATGACTAAAGATTGATATTAAAGCGTTTTGCCCGATCATGGTTTCCATATAACCCATCCTTTCGTCGATAGTAATTCAACTTATTTATCAAAAAGAAAAAGCGGACAAAAGTCAATTGCCCTTCTGTCCGCTTTCGCTTTTCTTACTGTCTAGCTTCAGTGCCCAGATTCTAGGATCATAAGCCACCCTGACTGTGCGGCAAAGAACGCCGCTTTGTCAGTACGTCTTATGCCCGTCGAATCTACACGGGCTCTTACGCTTTTCTTTTAAATGTTACCCTCATAAACGTTGATACGATTCATCGCACGCTTTAACGCCAATTCTGCACGTTTAAAGTCGATTTCATCTTTATTTGCCTGTAAGAGTGCTTCTGCACGTTTTGCGGATTCTTGAGCACGAGACAAATCAATATCTGTCGCGCGTTCAGCCGATTGTGCAAGGATAGTCACTTTTTCAGGGCGGATTTCAAGAAATCCACCGTTTACAGCAACTAATTCTGTAGAGTTCTCTTTCTTCAATCGGACTGCACCGATTCCAAGTGGAGCAACTGTAGGAATGTGACCTGGTAAAATACCCATCTCACCTGTTGCTGTAACTGCAATAACCATAGATACTTCTGAATCGTATACCGGGCCGTCGGGAGTGACAATATTGACTGCAATGGTCTTCATTTTTTTCCCTCCTGGTCCCTGGTTTTAGACTTCTACGCCCATGCTTTTAGCTTTTGCAATAACCTCTTCAATGCGGCCGACTAAACGGAAAGCATCTTCTGGCAAGTGGTCATATTTCCCATCAAGAATTCCTCTGAATCCTTTGATCGTTTCTTGAACTGGAACATAAGAACCTTTTTGGCCAGTGAACTGTTCAGCAACGTGGAAGTTTTGAGATAAGAAGTTTTGAATGCGGCGTGCACGGTTAACCGTCAGCTTGTCTTCGTCACTTAACTCATCCATACCAAGGATTGCAATGATATCTTGTAATTCTCTGTAACGTTGTAAAGTTTCTTGAACTTCACGTGAGATTGCGTAATGTTCTGCACCAACAATTTCAGGTGACAATGCACGAGAAGTTGAAGCTAAAGGATCTACCGCTGGGTAAATACCCATCTCAGAAAGTTTACGCTCAAGGTTAGTCGTTGCATCTAAGTGAGCGAAAGTTGTAGCCGGAGCCGGATCCGTATAGTCATCGGCTGGTACATAAATTGCTTGGATAGATGTTACTGAACCTGCGCTTGTTGTTGTAATACGCTCTTGTAATTGACCCATTTCTGTAGCAAGTGTTGGTTGGTAACCAACTGCTGATGGCATGCGACCAAGTAATGCCGATACTTCAGATCCTGCTTGTGTGAAACGGAAGATATTGTCGATGAAAAGAAGAACGTCCGCGCCTTGTTCGTCACGGAAATATTCAGCCATTGTCAAACCAGACAAAGCAACACGCATACGTGCGCCTGGTGGCTCGTTCATTTGACCGAAAACCATTGCCGTTTTCTTGATAACGCCAGATTCGCTCATCTCATGGAATAAGTCATTTCCTTCACGTGTACGTTCACCAACACCAGCGAATACGGATAAACCACCGTGTTCTTGAGCGATGTTGTTGATTAATTCTTGGATAAGAACTGTTTTACCTACACCGGCACCACCGAAGAGACCGATTTTACCACCTTTAATATAAGGGGCAAGCAAGTCAACAACTTTAATACCTGTTTCAAGAATTTCAACTTCTGTGGATAAATGTTCGAATGTAGGTGCAGAACGGTGAATCGGGTCACGACGCTCTGTTAACGGAATTTCTTCCCCTAAATCGATAATTTCACCAAGTACGTTGAATACACGACCTAATGTTACATCTCCAACTGGAACAGAAATTGCTCTGCCCAAGTCAGTTACTACTGAACCACGTTGTAATCCATCAGTAGATTCCATCGCGATTGTACGGACTGAATCGTCACCAAGGTGAAGAGCCACTTCAAGCGTCAAAACGACTTGAGCTTGTCCGGGACGATCAATATTTACAGTTAGGGCATTATAGATAGCTGGAAGTTGGCCGTTAGCAAACTTAACATCTACAACTGGTCCCATAACCTGAAGAACGTGTCCTGTGTTCATGCTGTTCCCTCCTGTCTTACGTTTTTAAAAACTTCTTCTTAAAGAAGTTCGCAGTTTTAGTATTAGCAGTATATAGTGCCCAGATTCTCGGGGTCTTAAGTCAGCCCACTACGGAAATTACATTTCCTCCGCGTTCTGTCTTAAGCCCGTCGAATCTACATAGGCACCTCTGTATTTCTTATTCTAAAGCAGATGCTCCGCCGACAATCTCAGTGATTTCCTGAGTGATTGCTGCTTGGCGTGCACGGTTATATTGAAGTGTCAGTCCATTAATCAAATCAGACGCATTATCGGTCGCACTCTTCATTGCTGTCATGGAAGCAGCATGTTCACTCGCTTTGCCGTCAAGAACAGCCCCAAAGATCAAGCTTTCTGCGTATTGTGGAAGAAGAACTTCCAAAATCGCTTCTGCTGAAGGATCAAACTCATAAGATGCAGTTGATCCAGTCGGTTGAATATCCGTCAGCGGCAAGACTTTTTTCTCTGTGACTTCTTGTTGAATTGCTGAAACAAAGTGATTGTAGTACATATAAACTTCGTCATACGTACCATCTGAGAACATACCAACAGCTTTGCGCGTTATTTCTTTAATATCCGCAAACGTCGGATGATCCGGAAGTGCAATTGCACTTTCAAGAATTGTCATTCCTTGCTTCGCAAAAAATTCCTTTCCTTTCCGACCAACGCTTAGGATAACAAAGTCGTCATTAGAGGTGTGTCGTTCACGGATTTTACTCATAACTGTACGAAGAACATTACTGTTATATCCGCCTACAAGACCACGATCTGATGTAATCACTAAATAAGCGGTTTTCTTTACAGGGCGAGCAATCATCATCGGGTTGCTAGTGTCTGAAGACCCGGCTGCGATTGATGCTACCACATCCTGAATTTTGTGCATGTATGGAACGAACGCTTTCGCATTCACTTCCGCACGGCTTAGTTTAGATGCAGAAACCATTTGCATGGCTTTTGTGATCTGACTTGTTTTCTTTGTTGACGTAATTCGGTTTTTTATATCGCGTAATGATGCCACTGGTATTTCACCACCTTATTATTTTTTCTTCGTATTCGAACTCGGTTTTACTCAGATTTAGCAAATGTGCGTTTGAATTCATTAATCGCTGCAGCAAATGCGTCATCAGCAGGTAAGCCTTGAGTTGTGCGAATAGTATCCAAAATTTCTGTGTGGTTTAGATCCAACCAGCTTGTCAATTCAGCTTCAAAGCGAGAAATGTCGTTGATAGCGATATCGTCAAGGAATCCACGAGTTAACGCATAGAAAATAACAACTTGTTTTTCAACTTTGATTGGGTTGTTTAAGTCTTGTTTCAAGACCTCAACTGTACGTTTCCCACGCTCAAGTTTCGCAGCAGTTGCAGCATCAAGATCTGAACCAAACTGAGAGAATGACTCAAGTTCACGGAAAGCCGCTAAGTCAAGACGCAATGTACCCGCAACTTTTTTCATTGCTTTGATCTGAGCTGAACCACCAACACGTGATACAGAAAGACCAGCGTTGATTGCTGGGCGTACACCCGAGAAGAATAGATCGGACTGAAGGAAAATCTGACCATCTGTAATCGAGATAACGTTTGTAGGAATATATGCAGCGATATCGCCAGCTTGCGTTTCTACGAACGGCAATGCTGTGATAGACCCTGCTCCAAGCGTTTCGTTTAATTTCGCAGAACGTTCAAGTAAACGTGAGTGCAAGTAGAAAACGTCACCTGGGTAAGCTTCACGGCCTGGTGGACGACGAAGCAATAGTGAAAGTTCGCGGTAAGCAGATGCTTGTTTTGTTAAATCATCATAGACGATCAACACATGTTTGCCTTCAAACATGAATTCCTCAGCCATTGTGATACCTGCATATGGAGCCAAGTATAATAATGGAGCTGGTTGTGAAGCTGAAGCCGTTACAACGATTGTGTAATCAAGAGCTCCATTTTTACGGAAAGTTTCTACTACGTTACGTACAGTAGATTCTTTTTGTCCGATTGCCACATAGATACAAATCATATCTTGGTCAGCTTGGTTTAAGATCGTATCGATTGCAACAGAAGTTTTACCTGTCTGACGGTCACCGATGATCAATTCGCGCTGTCCACGACCGATTGGCACAAGTGCATCAATCGCTTTAATACCTGTTTGAAGTGGTTCATGAACCGATTTACGGGCCATAACGCCTTGTGCAGGGCTTTCAATTGGACGAGATTTTGTTGTGTTGATTGGTCCAAGACCGTCAACAGGTTGTCCAAGTGGATTTACTACACGTCCAATAAGTTCGTTTCCTACTGGTACTTCCATAATACGGCCAGTTCGACGTACTTCATCGCCTTCTTTGATGTCTTTGTATGGGCCAAGGATAATAATACCAACGTTGTTGGCTTCCAAGTTTTGCGCCATACCAATAGCACCAGTAGAGAACTCTACAAGTTCTCCAGCCATGATGTTGTCGAGGCCATGAGCGCGTGCGATACCATCACCAATGGTGATTACTGTACCAACGTCGTCAACTTTCATCTCTGATTGATAATTTTCAATCTGTTGTTTAATCAGACCGCTGATTTCTTCAGCTTTGATGCTCATGTATGTCACCCTCTCATAATTTCTAATTAACCGATTAGTTGACGTTTTAGACGTGCCAATTTCGTGCTCACGCTGCTGTCATAAATACGGTTTCCGATTTGAATACGCAATCCACCAAGTAATGATGGATCAATAATGTTTTCAATTCGTAAAGATTGTTTACCAATTTTTTTAGCGAATACGGAAGAGATAGAAGAGCGTTCTTCTTCAGTCAAAGGACGTGTAGAATAAACTTCTGCATCTTCAATTCCTTGTGCATCATTAGACAATGCAACGAATTCGTCTACCATTGAGCTAACTTCATTTAAACGTTTGCGTTGTGCCATCAATTGAAGTGTATTTACGACAAACGGATTTGCCCCACTAAACACTTCATTGATTAAGTTTGTTCTTTTATCAGATGAAAGTTTTGGAGAGACAATCAAATTGTAAAGTTCTGGAGTCATTTCAAAGACTTTTTTTACTTCACGTAAATCATGTTCGATATCCAAAGACGATTCATGTTTTTGAGCGACTTGGAACAATGCTAAAGCGTATCGTTCTGCAACTTGACTCACTGAACTTCGCCTGCCTTCGCAATCGTTTCGTTAATCAACTGACGGTTGTCTTCCTCAGAGATTTCTTTTTCCAGCACTTTCGTTGCAGCAAGTAATGACAATGCCACAACTTCTTCACGAACAGCTGAAATAGCTTTATCTCTTTCGTTAGCAATTTCTTGAACTGCTGCTTCTTTCATACGTCCAGACTCAGCACGCGCAGTTGTAATAATTTCCTCACGCGAAACTTCGCCTTGCTTCTTAGCGTTTTCAACGATTTCTTGTGCTTGCGTACGCGCATCTTTAAGAAGGCTACGCTGCTCTTCAAGCAACTTTTGAGATTCTAAACGGCTGTTTTCAGCTGTTTCAATTTCACTCTTGATCAATTCTTCACGTTGCTGCATTACGCCCATCAAAGGACCCCATGCGAATTTCTTCAAAAGCAACATTAACCCGATGAAGATGACAAGTGTAGCGAGAATGTCTCCAATATTCAAAAACTCCCCGGCTGCGCCGAGTACGAGGTAATCAAAAAACACGATTGTTTCACTCCCTTCAAGAGCCTAAAATGCAATTTCTTCTATAGTAAGATCTTTATTTAGTACAAGATGAACTTTCAAAAGCAAATGTTGCATACAAGTTTAAATGGCGAAAACCATATAGTAGCATCCCCACCATTTAAATTTTGTATAAAAATACTAACGGTTCATTACGATGAACGCGATAACTACAGCGATGATTGGTAATGCCTCAACCAATGCAACCCCGATAAACATTGTTGTTTGTAAAACGCCACGTGCTTCTGGCTGACGAGCGATACCTTCAACTGTTTTTGAAACGATAAGACCGTTACCAATACCTGCTCCTAGTGCTGCTAAACCTACTGCAATTGCTGCTGCTAATAAACCCATTTTAAAATGTCCTCCTCAGGATAATTGTTTTTTTTTTGCTCAAAAGAGCGGTTTTATACTCAATGGTCGTCGGCAACTTTATGCGATAAATAGACCATCGTTAACATAACGAAAATGAACGCTTGAATTGCCCCGATAAAAATCGAGAAGCCTTGCCATAACATCATTGGCAGGATAGCTGCTGCAAATCCAAAAATACTTGCTGATGCGAGACCTGCTAACAAAGTTAACAAGATTTCCCCCGCATAGATGTTCCCGTAAAGACGCAGACCGAGTGTCAACGTATTTGCGAATTCTTCAATGACTTTTAGTGGGAATAAGAATGGCATTGGCTTAATATAGCCTCCGGCATATCCTTTTAACCCTTTCAACTTGATACCATAATAATGGCTCAAGATGAGTACCGTAGCGGCTAATGTCATTGTTACTGTTGGATCAGCTGTTGGCGATTTCCACCAAAGATCTCCGTTAACAACTATTGCAAATGGAAGACCTAACATGTTCGCAACAAAAATGAACATAATTAAGGTGATTCCAAGAACATGGAATCGGCCACCATCTTTCCAATCCATATTGCTATTAATAATCCCTTTCACGAAATCCATGATCCATTCCATGAAGTTTTGCATGCCCGTTGGTTTCAGCTGCAAATTGCGTGTAGCGATAAAAGCAATAAGGAAGACGATAAGAGCGGCTACAAGTAGCATCATAACGTTCGATAGGTTGAACCAGATCCCGAACACCTCGAGCATAGGAGCGCCATGTTCCACGATAGTTTCACCTCTCTTTCCACATTGTTAATGGTGTTTCACGTGATAAACAATCCGCTCTGTTAATAACAGAGCATAAGGGACCATCAACCCTATTACCGTACTGACCAAGTGAATGTGCTCTGCGAACAAAATAGCAATCGCTACTGCAGCAATACCTGATGCAAACCGTAATGCCGTTCCAAGCGAACGAACTTTCGAGCCTTCAGCCACCGCACGGTCAAATTTCTCCATCCGACGAACAAGAATCCACATGTTATAAATGCCGAACAAAGTTCCGATTATGAGACCCGCGAACACTTCTTGATAAGAGGTAAACCCCAAACCAATAACGTAGAACGCTAAGATGAAAATAATCATCTTTTTTAGTCTTGTGTATATCTCCCTTAGTCCATCCATTTTCTACTTGTCTCCTGATTCGAATTTGCGGACGGTCTGAAGCATTGCCCAAACACCGGCAGTGATGCCTATGAATAGGCAGATGATCATGAAAAATGGTGCGGTTCCTACCTTTTCATCAAGCCACATACCCGTGAACACCCCGATGAGTACGGACCCAACAAGTTGTGACAGAATGGCGCTGTAAATTGCCATCGCTTGTAAGGGCTTTTTTGTTGGGCGCATGACAACCCCCTCGAACCTCGTTGATTTGACATTATACCCTCAAAAAGAGCAGTCGCATCAGGCTTCCACCTACATAATCTATGTAAGAAAACCATCTCATGCATACCCTTTGTAAGCATACATTAGGGGTAAAATCATGTCAATTAGTAGAAGTGAAAAACTTCACAAGCGATTTCCCTCTGACATATTGTGGACAAATTTCAACAAAAAATGTGGAATCGGCCGTTTTAACTCCGACGGGCATAAAGCAGAATGGCAGAGCGGCGTCTTTTGCCGTTTAGCTAGACTGATTTATGATTCCGAGGAGTTGGCCGATGCAACTAGACAACAAAAAAAGTGAATCGGCCGTTTTACTTACTTACAATTTTGAAAAATACTTGTGCAGCGCTTCGACAATCCGTGCAGATGCTTTACCATCTCCATACGGATTAGATGCTTGAGACATTGCTTTGTAGGCAGCTTCGTCCGTCAACAATTCTTTCGCTAATCCGTAAATCGTTTCTTCATCTGTACCGGCGAGTTTCAACGTTCCTGCACTAATACCTTCAGGACGTTCAGTCGTGTCACGCAAAACCAAAACCGGCTTGCCAAGTGACGGTGCTTCTTCTTGTATGCCACCAGAATCGGTCAGAATAAAAAATGAGCGTGCTGCAAAGTTGTGGAAATCCAAAACTTCTAGCGGTTCAATCAAATGAATGCGTGAATCACGACCTAATACTTCATCCGCGACTTCACGTACAGCTGGATTCATATGCACTGGATACACCACTTGAATATCATCGTGTTCTTCGATCAAGCGTTTAATCGCACGGAACATATTGCGCATTGGCTGACCTAGATTTTCACGGCGATGTGCTGTTAATAAAATCATACGATCGCTTCCGATTTTCTCTAAAATCGGGTGCGAATACGTTTCGCGTACCGTCGTTTGAAGAGCATCGATTGCTGTATTGCCAGTAACATAAATTGTTTCTGCTTTTTTGTTTTCATCAAGCAAGTTTTGAGCTGATTTTTCAGTTGGTGAAAAATGAATATCTGCCATGACTCCCGTCAGTTGACGGTTCATCTCCTCAGGAAACGGCGAGTATTTGTTGTGCGTTCGCAAGCCCGCTTCGACGTGTCCGACCGCTACCTGATTATAAAAAGCAGCAAGGCTCGCAGCGAAAGTTGTCGTCGTATCGCCATGCACTAACACAATATCTGGCTTCGCTTCTTTCATTACCACATCGAGCCCTTGCATTGCACGCATTGTGACATCGGTCAATGTTTGACGATCTTTCATGATGTTCAAATCAAAGTCAGGCGTGATTTTGAATGTCTCTAATACTTGATCAAGCATTTCTCTGTGCTGTGCCGTTACCGTTACAAGTGGTTCAATGGTTTCCGGATGTTTTTGAAGTTCCAAAACAAGCGGCGCCATTTTAATCGCTTCTGGTCTCGTACCAAATATTGTCATAACTTTCCATTTTTTAGTCAAGCTGATTTACCTCGCTTTCTTACTTTGTTCCGAATAAACGGTCGCCAGCATCTCCAAGACCTGGGACAATATATCCTTTTTCATTTAACTTTTCATCTAAAGCCGCGATGAAGATGTCTACATCCGGATGCGCTTCTTGTAAAGCTTCTACACCTTCAGGAGCCGCAATGATACACATAAAGCGAATTTTTACAGCGCCTCGTTTTTTCATCGAGTTAACTGCTTCAATTGCCGATCCACCTGTAGCAAGCATGGGATCAACTACGATAAATTCACGTTCTTGAACATCAGAAGGTAGTTTCAAGTAATATTCGACTGGTTGCAATGTAACTGGATCACGGTATAAACCGATATGGCCCACTTTAGCAGCTGGGATCAATTTTAAAATACCATCTACCATACCAATTCCTGCGCGCAAAATAGGAACAACGCCTAATTTTTTCCCTGCAAG
Organism: Planococcus halocryophilus; assembly: GCF_001687585.2. Classification (GTDB taxonomy): domain Bacteria; phylum Bacillota; class Bacilli; order Bacillales_A; family Planococcaceae; genus Planococcus; species Planococcus halocryophilus. Next base: position 2,741,884 of record NZ_CP016537.2, read on the forward strand.
AACATTTGATTTAGCCATTTGTACCGGTGTTTCCACATCGATTTCTTGTAATGGCAAGTCGCGTGTGATTTCAAATGCCATCAATGTAGCAATTTCATCCACCAATTCACGAAATTCTTTTGTACCTGTCGACTTATCACGGATGTAAGTCACTTTATGTTGGATCAATGGATGATCAAAAACATATACTTTTCCCACGGCCTATCTCTCCTTTTCAAACATTATCTTAAATAGTATAACAGAAAATCTTTCATTCAAGTTGTCAGATCCCGCTTTGGCATTATTCAGTTATTTTCGCCTATAGAATTTTTCTCACAAAAAAACCAGAGACTAAATCTCTGGTTTTTACAGTTCTTTCTATAATAGAAAAGCTTCGTTAAGTGGCATCGGCTTGTAAAATAAATAGCCTTGCCCTTCTTTACAACCAAGACGCAACAGAATCTTCCGTTCTTTATCTGTCTCTACGCCTTCCGCAACTGCATGCATGTTTAAATTATTCGCAAGTTGGATAATCGTTTGAATAATCGCCAAAGTTCCTGGTTCATCCATATTCGAGATAAACGAACGATCAATTTTCAGTTCTTCAATCGGTAGCTTTTGGAGATAGCTAAGAGATGAGTATCCAGTTCCAAAGTCATCAATCGATGCTGTAAAGCCGCAATATTTCAAGTGCTTGAATACCTTATTGGCAGTTTCAATATCAACAAAGCCAATGCGTTCAGTAATTTCCAATCGAATCCACTTTGGTTCAATTCCATATTCAGTCGTCATATCCAGTAAGTTCGAAACAAAGGCATGATGGAAAAAATGATCAGCTGATATGTTAATGGCTACTTGTCGCATTTTTAAACCTTGATCTACTCTTTTTTTCATCCATTCTAGCACTTGCTTTAAAATACTTTTTTCCAACAATCGTATTTTGCCATTTTTTTCAGCCGCAGGAATAAAAATATCCGGAGGAATAACCCCTAAGTCTGGAGATGTCCAACGTGCCAAAGCTTCAAAACTTAAAACCTCACCAGTTTCTAAATCGACTTTCGGCTGCAAATAAACACCTATTTCATTGCGGTTTAATGCTGCCGTCAATTCGTTGGCAACCCGTAAATCCCTCATTAGAAATTCGTCCAGCTCACTTTCAAAATAACAAATTGCTTCACCTGTGCGTAGCTTTGCCTGAGATAGTGCGCTGTCTGAGCACCGAATCAACTCTTCGGAATCTTTTTGGTGCGGCATGACAATGGCGACACCTATTTTCAAAGTTAAGAATAATTCCATATCACCAACTTTGATAGGATCAGCAAATCCACGCATAAGTTGATCTAAGTATTCTGGTATTTTGACAAATGGCGTGATGCTATATAGCGATAACGTAGAATCTGAAAATCGGGCAATCAAGTTTTCCGAGGAATTTTGATGCACCGTTAACCGTTTTCCGATCTCGTGCATGAGTGCATCTCCTGCACGATGGCCATATTGATCTACCACTTTGGTGTATTCATCTGTTGAAATAAAAGCGACAAAACCTTCTTGGCCTTTTTTCAGCAATTTATCGATTTCGTTTCTAAAATAGTTTCGGTTAGGTAAATCTGTATCCCCGTCACTATAAGCTAGCCTTAAAATTTCTTCATGTTGGTGTGAGTACTTGATAGCCAGAGACACAATCGAAGCAACACCCTCCATGAATTTCAAATCTTTATCACTCGGGATTACTGGGGCAGGAAAATAGATTCCAAACGTACCGATGGCCACATCTTCCATATTTAATATTGGAATTGACCAACTTGAAACTAAACCAAATTTCTCCACTAAATGTTGATGATTTCTCCACAAATAATCTGTAGTCATATCTTCCACTATTACTGGTTGACCTCGGTAAAAGGCAGCTCCACAAGTACCTATATCTCCCTCTACTTTCAGGCCGATAATCGCTTCTTCAAAGCTTTTCGGCATCGATTTAGTGGCGCCAATCGTATAAACTCTTTCATCATTATCGATCAATAAAACCGTGCATTTTGCACCATCAATAAAGAACAATTCACACGCATGGCAAATATTTTGCAGGATCGAGTTTAGCTTATGACCGCTTTCAATTTTTTTATAAGTTTGCTTTTGAAGCGTGTTCATAGCCTCTGTACGCTTTCGCTCAGTAATATCACGCTGTAACAACAACGTGAACTTAAGATTTTTTTCTGGAAACGTTAACGGTTGGATTGATAGTTCATTCCAAAAAGGTGTGCCGTTTTTTCGGTAATTGACGATTTCAAAGATTCCTGCTTCCCCAGAAGCGATGCAAGCATGTATATTTTCACTCGCTTTTTGAGACGTTTTTTCTCCATGTAAAAAACGGCCATTACGTCCTAATGTCTCTTCTTCACTATAGCCAATCATTTTAAAGAAAGCCTCGTTTGCATAGACGATGGGCTGGCTTTCTATTTCGGAGTTGATGACCAAGAACGATGTATGGAATTTAACACCGAGACGGCGTAGCCACTCCATGATTACTTTATTATCATTCATTAATTCATGCGTGTGCATACGACGCGCCCCCTTTTAAGAATATGTATAGTTTGTGCTGGATTGTTAGGTTAGCCCTCAATTTTTGGAGGATAGTTCCATTATAGTATAAAAATACAACTGCCAACATATTTACTTGGCAGCTGTATGAACTTATTTGTATAGCGGATGCGCAGCAGTTAATTTCGCAACACGTTCTGCAGCTTCTTTTTTGGTATTTTTATCTTCCGGATTTTTCAGAAGCATTGCCATAACCGCAGCAATTTCTTTCATGTCTTCTTCTTTAAAACCACGAGAAGTTACGGCAGCAGTTCCTAGACGAATACCAGAAGTAACAAATGGGCTTTCCGGGTCGAAAGGAATGGTATTTTTATTTGTCGTAATACCAACTTCATCAAGAACATGTTCTGCAACTTTCCCCGTCAAGTTTAACGAGCGAAGGTCGAGCAACAGCAAGTGATTGTCGGTGCCACCAGATACGATATTTACACCTTCTACAATTAGCGCTTTCGCCAATGCATCAGCATTTTTCACGACTTGTTCAATATAGGTTTTGAATTCAGGCTTTTGTGCTTCACCGAATGCAACAGCTTTTGCTGCAATTACGTGCATAAGCGGGCCGCCTTGAATTCCAGGGAAAATCGTTTTATCGATTTTTTTTGCAAATTCCTCTTTGCAGAGAATCAGTCCACCACGTGGTCCACGGAGCGTCTTATGCGTAGTCGATGTAACGAAATGGGCATGTGGCACTGGGTTAGGATGAGCGCCAGTAGCAACTAAACCAGCAATATGGGCCATATCAACCATCAAGTATGCTCCGATTTCATCAGCAATTTCACGGAATTTAGCAAAATCTAATTGACGTGAATAAGCACTTGCACCAGCAACAATCATTTTCGGCTTATGTTCTAATGCTGCTTGACGAACTGCTTCGTAATCAACCAATTGCTCATCTTCCGTCACACCGTACTCAACGAAATTATATTGCATACCACTGAAATTGACTTTGCTACCATGTGTTAAATGTCCGCCATGGTTTAAGTTCATCCCAAGAATCGTATCACCTTTTTCTAGAACCGCTGTATAAACAGCCATGTTGGCTTGTGATCCAGAATGGGGTTGAACGTTCGCGTGGTCTGCACCAAAAATTTCTTTCAGGCGGTCGCGAGCGATGTTTTCGACTACATCTACATGTTCACAGCCTCCGTAATAACGTTTACCCGGATAGCCTTCTGCATATTTGTTCGTTAACACCGATCCTTGTGCATCCATTACCGCTTGTGAAACAAAGTTTTCCGAAGCGATTAATTCGATATTCGCTTCCTGTCTTTCTTTCTCTGCATTCATCGCTTCATATACTGCTGGGTCTTGCGCCTTAATCAATTCCATCCGTATATCCCTCCCGTGATTGAACAAGCTCACGATTATAGCGTGCACGTTCACCGCCAATTAATTTTGGCCGTGTCGTTGCAGATGCCACAATCGCTTCACCTACTAGTTTAACAGAAGTACGCAATGGAACGGCAACTCTTTTTAAATGCATTCCAATCATTGTTTGTCCAATATCTATTCCCGCATGTGCCTGAATTTCTTCCACCACTACCGGGTCGACCATATTGCTGAATGCATATGCACTCAATGAGCCGCCTGCTTTTGGAGCTGGAACAACAGAGACCGGCTCCCAACCGTATTTTTCAGCTGCACGACGTTCTACTGTCAATGCACGGTTAATATGCTCACAACCTTGAAATGCTAAAAAAATATGGTGACGAGCTGCGAATTTTTCTAAAGGTTCAAACAAGCTTTCTGCTATATCAAGTCCGCCGCCTGTTCCAATGCGTTTTCCTGCTACTTCTGATGTTGAACAGCCGACTACAAAAACTTGGCCTTTCCTGAACTCGATCTGCTGTTCTAATTCACTTAAAACCTCTTCAAGTTGTAATTGCCATAAAGTTTGCATGTCGACTCCTCCTTATTTTTCGAGGTCCGTGATTTTTTGGATGCGTTTTTCGTGTCTGCCGCCTTCGAATTCTTCAGTCAACCAAGTTTGAGCAATTTCACGCGCAAGTCCTGGTCCAATAACGCGCTCACCCATTGCTAAAATATTTGAATCATTATGTCCTCTTGTTGCTTTTGCACTGAAGACATCATGAACAAGTGCACAACGAATTCCTTTTACTTTATTCGCTGAGATAGACATGCCAATGCCTGTGCCACATATCAAAATCCCGCGATCAAATTCTCCACTTGCTACGCGATCTGCAACCGGTTTTGCATAATCCGGATAATCTACTGAATCGTCTGTATGTGGACCAAAATCTTGATATTCAATACCGATTTCGTTCATTAAGTTAACGATTTCTTTACGCAAGTTATTGCCGCCGTGATCTGATGAGATTGCCACTTTCATAATAAACCCTCTTTTCTTGAAATCAAATTTATAGATCCGTAAAAGCGCCATTGTCGAATTATGCCGAATCTCTTTTACGCTTTAAATCAATTCTACCATTTTCACACAAAAAAGACAGACTAGCCTCTCGGATTGTCTGTCTTTTCGTTCACGTTATTTTCATAATCAATTTATCGATTAACAATTTTAGCTCTTGAAATGTTTTTTCATAAAGTGCGATTGGTCCTCCGTAAGGATCACTAACATCCTCCGTTGAGTCAGCTGCAAATTCTTTTAAGGTAAAAAGCTTTGCTGCTGTTTCAGGGTAAGCTTGCAATATCGCCATTTTATGCGAGTTGGTCATTGTTAAGACAAGTTCTGCCCATTCCAAATCTTCCATATCCAGTGGTTTTGAAGTATGACTAAAAGAAATTTGTTGTTGGTTCAATACTGACTGTGCGTTTTCAGAAAGAGGCGCTTCTCCTGCAAATATTCCTGCAGAACGAGCTTCTATTTCTTTCAAATTTTTAGCCGTCACAATCGCTTCAGCCATTGGACTACGACAAGTATTCCCCGTACACACAAAAAGAATTCTCATCATCTATCTCCTTTCACTTGATCAACTAAACCATTTATGGTCTGCTGCTTTTTCAAGCCTATTCATCAATGCATCCTGATCTTGGTCACTTGATTTCACTGGTGCTAAAATTAAATCCGCGTCAGTGAAATCACATTCTCGCAAACTGGCATATAAGCTTTCCATTGATAATGGAAAATTAAAATCAGCAAGTGGGTAATCCATCTCACTAATAACAGCTACGCGCTTTCCTTTTTCTTGAACATATTGAATCGCTTTTTCAATCAAACTTTTTTCGTCTTCAATTAAATATAAAGGTGCGGTAGGCGCATAATGCATATATTTCATCCCTGGTGATTTTGGTACATTGTCTTTGTTTCCGGATGACGAACGAATCGTTCCAATTACACTCTCTATTTGTTCTTTTGTTATTTTTCCAGGACGCAAGATAACTGGAGGTTCACAAGTCGTATCTAAAACAGTTGACTCGATACCAATTTCTGTAGCTCCACCATCTAAAATTAATGGAATTCTGCCATCCATGTCGTGACGAACATGATTCGCTAACGTTGGACTTGGTTTTCCACTCGTATTTGCACTTGGTGCAGCTAAAGGTAATTTTACTTCATGTAGTAGCTTTAACGCTACAGGATGGTTTGGCACACGAATCCCCACTGTTTGAAGGTTTGCCGTGACATTACTCGCAAACGTTTCTGGCTTTGCTTGCATAATCAACGTTAACGCACCTGGCCAAAAAGCATCCATGCATTGCAATGCTTTTGGTGAAACTTCTTGCACATAATTTAATGCAGATTCTTTCGAATCTACATGCACAATTAAAGGATTGTCTGCCGGACGTCCTTTTGCTTCGAATATTTTACTAACTGCTTCGAAATTTGTCGCATCTGCTCCCAATCCGTATACTGTTTCTGTCGGAAAAGCGACAACTTCACCTGATTTCAATGTTTCCACAGCTTGTGTATAACTATTTTCTTCATCCACACATTTATCCACAACAATCATTTCCGTTTTCACACGAACAACTCCTATTTTTAAGGGTTTTTCAATCTTTATCCACATATTGTGGATAAAAACATGCGGCTTGTGCGTAACATGTTCATAAGCTACTCAATTATCGCAAAAACCATTCGGTCGTTTTTGTTGATATCTTTTTTACAATAGACGAAAGCATCTGGAAAAGCATCTTTTAGCATTTTTTGAACTGCTACTCCTTGTTGATAACCTATTTCAAACCCAATAATTCCAGGTTTATTTAACATTTCAGGAAGTTGTTTTGCCATTTTTTCATATAGTGCTAACCCTTCATTATCTGCAAATAATGCATGATGCGGTTCAAAATCACGAACGCTATCTGATAATCCTGGAGCCTCTGCATAAGAAATATAAGGAGGATTGGATAAAATAACGTCCCATTTTTCATTTTCGATTGGTTTTGTTAAATCTCCTAACCGAAAGTCAACATCAGCATTCAACTCTTCTGCATTTTCTGCTGCTGTTTTTAACGCTAACTGCGAGATATCTGTTGCAGTGACTTGTGCTTGCGGCAATTCGCATTTCATTGTGATTGCAATAATACCGCTCCCAGTGCCAATATCTGCAAGTGCTAACTCTTTTTTTAGCATATGGCGATCGATTAGTTGCAAAGTTTCTTCTATTAACTCTTCTGTTTCTGGTCTTGGAATTAACACATCTGCATTTACTCGAAATTTCCTACCATAAAATTCTTCGGTACCGGTCAAATGTTGAACAGGAATTCCTTGTGTGTGCTGTTCAATATTTGTCCAGAACTTCTCCCATTGCACTTCACTTATTTCATCTCTCATAGAGGCGATTAACCCCGAATATGAAAGACCGAGTTCGTGCTGAAGTAGTATTCGTGCAGCTCCTTCTTCACGGCCGTGTTCCAGTAAAAAAGAAGAAGCCCTCTTCAGGGCCTCAAAAACATACTTAGGATTGGTCATTATTCAAACTTTCCATACGAGCCGATTGCTCTTCAATAATTAGTGCATCGACAACTTCATTCATTTTCCCTTGTAAAATCTGATCTAACTTTTGAATCGTCAAACCGATTCGGTGATCAGTAACACGGTTTTGAGGGAAGTTATATGTCCGGATTCGTTCAGAACGGTCACCTGTTCCAACAGCTGATTTGCGGACTGCATCGTATTCAGCTTGAGCTTCTTGCTGGAATTTTTCATAAACACGCGCACGCAATACTTTCATTGCACTCGCTTTGTTTTTAATTTGCGATTTCTCATCTTGACACGTTACAACTGTATTTGTTGGAAGATGCGTCAATCGAACAGCTGACATTGTCGTGTTAACTGATTGTCCGCCCGCTCCTGAAGATGCATACGTATCGGTACGGATATCATTTTCATGAATATCTACTTCAACTTCTTCGACTTCCGGTAAACAAGCTACAGTGGCAGTGGACGTATGAATACGTCCACCTGATTCTGTTTCAGGAACTCGTTGCACGCGATGTGCGCCGTTTTCGTACTTCATTTTTGAATAAGCACCTTTACCGGTGATCATAAAGACGATTTCCTTGAATCCGCCAAGACCTGTCGGGTTTGAATCCATTACTTGGATCTTCCAGCCATTGGATTCAGCAAACCGCGTATACATGCGGTATAAGTCTCCTGCGAACAAAGCCGCTTCGTCTCCACCTGCTGCTCCGCGAATTTCCATAATAACGTTTTTGTCATCATTAGGATCTTTCGGAATCAATAATTTGTGAAGGCGTTCTTCTACGATAGAAACCTGTTGGTCGAGTTCACTCACTTCTTCTTTGACCATTTCGCGCATGTCGGCATCCATTTTCTCATCAAACATTGCTTTCGCTTCAGCCAATTGAGTTGTTAAATCTTTGTATTCTCGGTAGGTTTCAACCGTTTCTTGTAAGTCTGATTGTTCTTTCGAATATTCCCGTAGTTTGTTTGTATCGCTGACGATATCTGGATCACTCAGCAATTCATTTAAACGGTCATACCGATCTTCTACTGATTGTAATCGATCAAACATAGGTGTCACCTCAAGTTCTAATTTTTGGTTATTTATTCTAATGAAGAAATCGCTCCAGGCGGACGCTTTCCAGGGGGGCCCTTCAGCCGCTTCCCTCGCTTTGCTCAGTCCAGGGTCTTCAGCTCGTCCTGATCCCCTAGGAGTCGCCGCCTTCCGCTTTTTCTTCTAAATATGCTGTAAAACTTTATAAGCAGCTATTGATTACAGTCAAAGTATATTTGAGATATGGAGCAAATTAGCAGAGTCGCCGCTAGTTTGCTCCATATCTTACTAAATAAATACTATTAAAAAAACCGATAATTATCAGGTAGTAAGTTTTAAGAATTTATTCGCTAACAGTTACACCTGTTGGAACTTCGTGATGATGGCGGCAGCGCGGTTCGTATGCTTCTGATGCACCCACTAAAATTGTTGGGTCATCTGAGCCTGCTGGTTTTCCGTCGATCAAACGTTGAGTTCGGCTTGCGGGAGAACCACAAACTGTACAAACTGCTTGAAGTTTCGTTACTTGCTCAGCAATTGCTAGTAACGCAGGCATTGGTCCGAACGGACGGCCTCTAAAGTCTTGGTCTAAGCCCGCAACAATTACACGGAAACCGTGATTTGCAAGTTTTTGAACATTTTCGATAATGGCTTCATCAAAAAATTGAGCTTCATCTATAGCAATTACATCAAATTCGTCTGTGATGTAATCCCACATTTCAGAAGAACGAGAAATTGGTAGTGCAATCACAGTTGCACCATTATGCGAAACAACCGCTTCTTTACTGTAGCGGTCGTCGATTTTCGGTTTAAATACAGCAATTTTTTGTTTTGCAAATTGGGAACGGCGGACACGACGGATCAGTTCTTCTGATTTCCCGGAAAACATGCTCCCGCAAATCAGTTCAACCCATCCCGTTTGTTTCATGACATACATAGGTGAGACCCCTTTCAAACACTTTGTTATGTTACCTTTACCATGGCTTTTATTACGCTAATAAGTGATGCTATCTACAGGCTTATATTCTTGATAAAAAGCGTATTTTCACCAAATAAGCTTTCTATTTATCATACCAAAATATTGCTGCATTCTGCTGATTTTTTGGGATATGTAAGGTGTTTTTTCAGATTTAAAACGAAAAAAATACCCGCCTGGCGTTTTCGCGCGAGGCAGGTATAATTTTAATTGATACTTGAAAGCAAAAGACTGGATGATGGAAATTCGCAAATTGAAAATTTCCATTTCCAGTCTGATGCTGAGCAAATATTACTCGTTGATTTCTTCTTTTAAGCCGTACTTTTTGTTGAAACGATCTACGCGGCCGTCTGCTGCTGCGAATTTCTGACGTCCAGTATAGAATGGATGACATTCAGAGCAAAGCTCAACGTTGATGTTTTCTTTTACAGAACCAGTTGTGAAAGAGTTCCCACATGAGCAAGTTACTGTAGCTTGTTTGTAATCTGGGTGAATTCCTGTTTTCATAATAATTTTCTCCTCTCGCCCTGAACCATCTGGAACAGAGTTTAATCTATTTTACTATTGCCTTACACGGTTCTTTAGACCGTATATGCAATAGCTTTGATTTAAATCACTAACAATATCATATCAAATACCTGCATTCTTTGCAAGTAGTTAGATCATCTTCTTATTGCTTCGATGCGTTTTCATTTCCGTAGCCAATTGCTCGAAAAATTCTTCATTGGTATCTGTTTGGCCTAATTTTTTTAGGAAACGCTCTCCGAAATCATGCGAATCAGAGAAAGTTTTTCGAATCGCCCAAAGCTTTTCAAGCTGTGTTGGTTCGATGAGCAACTCTTCTTTACGTGTACCAGAACGGCGCATATCAAGTGCTGGGAAGATACGGCGCTCTGCCAAAGAACGATCAAGATGCAATTCCATATTGCCTGTTCCTTTAAATTCCTCGTAAATGACTTCGTCCATACGTGACCCGGTTTCTACTAAAGCTGTGGCTAAAATTGTTAAGCTTCCACCTTCTTCAATATTACGTGCTGCTCCAAAAAAGCGTTTAGGTCTATGAAAAGCAGCCGGGTCAATTCCTCCTGATAGTGTACGACCACTTGGCGGAATAACCAAATTATATGCTCGTGCTAAACGAGTAATCGAGTCCATTAAAATAACAACATCACGTTTATGTTCAACAAGGCGCATCGCACGTTCAAGAACAAGCTCTGCCACTTTCACATGATTTTCAGGCACTTCATCAAATGTTGACGACACAACATCAGCGTCTACAGAGCGCTCGATATCCGTCACTTCTTCTGGACGTTCATCAATTAGTAAAACGATTAATTCGGCTTCTGGGTGATTGGTTGTAATTGAATTGGCGATTTCTTTTAACAACATGGTCTTCCCTGCTTTTGGTGGCGCTACAATCAAGCCACGCTGACCAAATCCAACAGGTGAAACTAAATCCATGATGCGGGTAGATAAATGTGCCGGTGTCGTTTCTAAACGAATGTGGCGATCTGGATAAAGCGGAGTAAGTCCTGGGAAATGGACGCGTTCTTTTGCCACTTCTGGATCTTCGCCGTTTACCGCTTCTACTTGAAGCAAACCAAAATATCGTTCATTTTCTTTTGGCGGACGCACTTTCCCTGAAACTTTATCGCCATTTCTCAAGTCAAAACGGCGTATTTGTGAAGCAGAAATGTAAATGTCCTGCGAACTTGGTGAGTAGTTGATTGGTCGCAAGAAACCAAAGCCTTCTGATTGAATAATTTCTAGTACGCCTTCCATAAAGAAAAAGCCTTCTTGCTCTGCGCGTGTTTTTAAAATCGCAAAAATAAGTTCCTTTTTGGTTAACTTACTGTAATTCGTTAGTTTGTATTCTTTCGCCAAATTATAAAGCTCTTTTAACGTCATATTCTCCAATGCGGAAATTGTAATCGTTGCCATGTATCGGACACCACTCTTATTTGTATTATTTTTGTTTGTAGAAATATTGAGGATCAGTAGTGAATGATTGAGAAGATCTTTAAAGAAGAAGTCCGGCAAAATGCCGGACTCATTTTATGAAGTAGGATCGTTAATCGTTCATTACAAGATTCGGCTTTTTATCTAGGCTGTGACGCCCTTCGATAAAGCGGATTGTTCCTGATTTTGCACGCATAACCAATGTATGGCTTTCTGCAAAACCACCTTTTAGCTGAACGCCTTTTAGCAGTTCGCCGTCAGTAACACCAGTTGCTGCAAAAATAGCGTCATCGCCTTTAACAAGGTCATCCATCATTAAGACTTTGCTTACGTCAATGCCCATGTCGATGCAACGCTGTGCTTCTTCTTCGTTTTGAGGAAGAAGTTTCCCTTGAATTTCACCACCGAGGCATTTCAAGCCAACTGCAGCGATAACGCCTTCAGGTGCACCACCGATACCGAATAAAATATCGACTCCGGTTTGGTCAAAAGCTGTATTAATCGCACCAGCTACATCGCCATCCGAAATTAGTTTGATACGAGCGCCTGCTGCACGGATTTGATCGATGATGTCTTGATGACGTGGTCGATCCATCAATGTAGCAACAACTTCTTCGATGTTTTTATTTTTGGCTTTTGCCACTGCACGAAGGTTATCAATGACTGGTGCATTAATATCGATTTTGCCTACTGATTCCGGCCCAACCGCGATTTTTTCCATATACATATCAGGTGCATTTAAAAGGTTACCGCGGTCAGCGATTGCTAGAACTGCTAACGCATTCCATCCACCCGCTGCGACAATATTTGTGCCTTCTAGAGGATCTACGGCAACATCCACTTCTGGACCATTACCTGTACCTAACTCTTCACCGATATAAAGCATAGGTGCCTCGTCCATTTCACCTTCACCAATGACGACAACTCCACGCATTGGAATCGTATCAAATACTTTTCTCATAGCTGTAGTTGCTGCGTCATCTGCTTCGTTCTTCAAGCCACGGCCCATCCATTTTGAAGAAGCAATTGCTGCCGCTTCGGTGATCCGTACTAATTCCATCGATAGACTTCGTTCCATACTATTAGTTCCTCCCGTTCGGCATTAACTATATCTGTATTATTGTAGCATATATTTTTGCACTAAAAGAGAGTCAATTCGCGTCTTGGCTAAGGTCAGACTTCATGCTAGTTACCGGATCAATTGTTTCTCTCCGTATATCAGCACCTAAACCTTGTAATTTTTCAATAATAGATGAATAGCCTCGTTCGATATGATAAATTTCACGAATTTCAGTTTCACCTTCTGCAAGTAAACCAGCAATCACTAGAGCTGCTCCTGCACGTAAGTCAGATGCTACTACGGTTGCAGATGTCAACGGGGTTGGACCTGTCACAATCGCCGCTCTTCCTTCGACACGGCCACTTGCATTCATCCGACGAAGTTCGTCAATATGCTTAAAGCGAGCTGAATAAATCGTATCCGTAATCATAGAAGATCCATGAGCTTGAGTCATTAAGACAGAAAACGGTTGTTGCAGATCGGTTGGGAATCCAGGATAAACCAATGTCTTCACATCAATTGCATTCAGTTGATTCGACTTTGGAATATAAATCGATTCTTCGCCTTCTTGCACATCAACGCCCATTTCACGTAATTTAGCAGTCAACGCTTCCATATGGAATGGAATAACGTTATCAATTGTTACGCCGTCGCCTACAGCAGCTGCCATAATCATAAATGTTCCAGCTTCGATACGGTCAGGAATGATGGTATGATTTGTGCCATGCAATTCTTCAACTCCGTCGATTCGGATAACATCCGTTCCAGCGCCTTTGATTTTCGCACCCATATTCGTCAATAAAGTTGCTACATCAATAATTTCTGGCTCTTTTGCAGCATTTTCGATCGTTGTCTGACCTTTTGCCATAACAGCTGCCAACATAATATTGATGGTTGCTCCAACACTAACTACATCTAGGTAAATTTTAGCTCCGCGAAGTTCATCGGCACGCAAATAAATTGCGCCATGTTCGTTTGTTACTTTGGCCCCAAGCGCTTCAAAGCCTTTAATATGTTGGTCGATTGGACGAGGCCCTAAGAAACAGCCGCCCGGAAGACCGATTGCAGCATGTTTAAAACGTCCAAGCATCGCGCCCATCATGTAGTAAGATGCTCGCAATTTTTTGACGTTGCCGTTTGGTAATGGCATATCGATCATTTTCGTTGGATCAATATTCATCGTTCCATCTTCAAACGTTACTTCTCCACCGATTTCTTCCAAAATACTTTTCAGTGTCCATGCATCAGAAATTCCCGGCAATCCTTCAATTGATACAGGCGAATTCGCCAAAATCGATGCAGGAATCAAAGCAACCGCACTATTTTTAGCACCATTTACTTTAATTGTTCCGGAAAGGCGGTTGCCGCCCTTTATTTTATAAACATCCATTAAATTTCTCCTTTATCCACTTTCCCGACCGTTTAGCTAGCCTGAAAAGTTCAATTGGTTCGGCCGTAAAACGAATTGCCGATCACAACTTAGGTTTTCTCCGCTCAAGCGGTCAGTACCCTTCCTACTTTAACATGTAAGAAGGATACTGATTATTTTTATCTCATATTATTTTAAACTGAACGCTTTTCCCAATCTGCAAGGAACGCTTCAATTCCTTGATCTGTTAATGGGTGCTTGAACATTTGGTGCATAACTTTAATCGGCATTGTAGCGATATGTGCACCGTTCAAAGCAGCTTCTGTAACGTGCTGTGGGTGACGGATAGATGCTGCAATAATTTCTGAAGAAATGTCGTGGATTGCAAACATTTCTGCGATTGTTGCGATTAAGTCCATGCCGTTATGTCCGATATCATCAAGACGTCCAAGGAATGGAGAAACGTAAGCCGCTCCTGCACGTGCTGCAAGCAATGCTTGGTTAGCGCTGAAGATCAACGTAACGTTTACTTTTTTACCTTCTGAAGCAAGAACAGAACAAGCTTTTAAGCCTTCTGGTGTCATTGGTAATTTCACTGTGATGTTTGGAGCAAGATCCGCAAGCTCACGGCCTTCTTTGATCATGCCTTCTGCATCAAGTGCAATAACTTCTCCGCTAATTGAACCATCAACAAGCGCTGCGATTTCTTTTAAGCGATCATGGAATGAGACATTTTTTTCTTTTGCCACCAATGATGGATTTGTAGTTACACCTGAAAGAATCCCCCAAGCGTGCGCTTCTTTAATTTCATCAAAGTTTGCTGTATCAATAAAAAATTTCATTGTTTTTTCTCCTCCAGTATCATGGGAAAAAGAGAAGACGTCTTTCGAACGCTTCTCTCTCCTCTTTTTTGTTTTATGCTTATGCTTTTTGAGAACTTCCAAACTCACTCATTTTACCCATTACCGTCTTTTTAATGGCTTCGCGAGCTGGTCCCATGTATTTACGTGGATCGTAAACATCCGGATCGTTGTTTAATGCTTCGCGAACTGCTTGAGCTGATGTAATTTGGCTTTCTGTATTCACGTTAATTTTTGATGTACCGAGAGATACAGCACGTTGAATATCTTTTAACGGAATTCCTGTTCCACCGTGTAAGACAAGTGGCACGTCACATAGCTGTGAAATTTCTTCCATTTCTTTAAATCCTAGATTCGGTTCTCCTTTGTAAGGACCATGAACAGAACCCAGAGCAGGCGCTAGGCAATCAATACCCGTTTGGTCAACCATTTGCTTGCACTCTTGTGGATCAGCATAAATAACGCCGTCCGCAATAATATCGTCTTCTTGTCCACCAACAGTTCCTAATTCAGCTTCAACAGAAACATTATTTTGGCGAGCATATTCTACCACTTGTTTTGTGATTTCAATGTTTTCTTCGAACGAGTGATGAGAAGCATCAATCATAACTGATGTGAATCCTGCATCAATCGCTTCTTTACATTTTTCAAAGCTCGAACCGTGATCTAAATGAATTGCCACGGGAACTGTAATTTTATAGTCATGCATTAATCCTTTAACCATATTAACAACTGTTGTGAATCCACCCATGTAACGAGCAGCACCTTCAGAAACTCCACAAATAACTGGAGAGTTTTGCTCTTGTGCGGCTTGAAGAATAGCCTGTGTGAACTCTAAATTATTTAAATTGAATTGACCAATTGCGTATCCTTCTTCTTTACCTTTTATCATCATTTCTTTCATAGAAACTAACGGCATTCAAATTTCCTCCTCAGCAATGTTTAAAGCGAATATCTTTTATACTATATCAAAAACCCACTATTTACGCCACTTCTTCCCCAATTACTGATCTAATAATTGCTTAACAGCATCGCGAACTTCAAAGACATCAAAAGGCTTAGTAAAATAATGCTCTGCCCCCCAATTAATGGACTCTCTAATCAGGTCAAGTTCTCCGTATGCAGTCATCATCATTACATGAATGCTAGGGTTGTTGTTTTTCAAGCGTTTCAAGATTTCGATACCATCCATCCCTGGAATTTTCATATCTAATAAAACAAGGTCTGGTGGGGATTCCTGAACTTTTTCAATCGCCTCTAAACCACTTCCAGCCGTTACCGTTTGGTAACCTTCTTTGGTGAAGACTTCTTTTAACAACAGCCGGATTCCTGGTTGATCATCTACTATTAAAACCGTTTTCAAAAAGAGCCTCTCCTTTATCTGTTATACTTTTTTAAACGAGGTGATTTTATGGATTTATTCACAATTCAATTGACTCGCTTGTTCGAGCATCTTTCAGAAGAACATGAAGCAATCGACAGCATCGCTGCTGTATTAGCGCAAGCTACTATCGCAGAAGGCACAATTTTCATCGCTGCTTTCGGTGACATGAAGGCTGTGACAGCTGTTGCATTGCATAGCGATGAACCTTTGCAAAATGCGGCTGAATGGTCGCCAGCAAGCATTGTTACGAGTATCGATCGCGTCTTCATTTTGACACCTAATAGCGAAGCTTCAGAACTTGCCGGTCGGTTGTCGGATGCTAGCATCCCTTTTGCGCTTGTTGCACCACCTTCAAAAGACAGTGAATTCGCCGAGGCTTTCCTCCCCTTAACTAGTGTAGAAACTTCCCTTGTACAGGACGACGGCAAAGCTGCGTTAGTTCCGCATGCCTTAGCTGGGCTTTATGTTTATTATGCCGTTAAATTGCGCATTGATAAACTACTAGCAGAATAAATAACTTTATATACAAAAGCCTTCCCTTTTCTCAAGGGAAGGCTTTTGTCGTTTATTTGTTAGCGATAGCCGCTTTAACAAAGTCACGGAACAATGGCTGCGGACGATTTGGACGTGAGATAAACTCTGGGTGGAATTGACAAGCCACAAACCAAGGATGGTCAGTCACTTCAATAATTTCCACTAGACGACCATCTGGGCTCGTGCCTGTAAATTTGAATCCAGCGTTTTCGAAAGCTTCACGGTATTCGTTGTTGAATTCATAACGGTGACGGTGTCTTTCATATACTAACTCTTCGCCATAGGCTTCGTGCGCTCTTGAACCTTTTTCAAGTTTCGCAGGGTACAATCCAAGACGAAGTGTACCGCCTAAATCTTCGATGTCTTGTTGTTCAGGTAGTAAATCGATAACTGGGTAAGCAGTTTTTGCGTTCAATTCAGAAGAATGTGCGCCTTCTAAGTTCATAATGTTGCGAGCAAATTCAACAGATGCCAATTGCATGCCTAAGCAAATACCGAAGAACGGTACATTGTTTTCGCGTGCATACTGAGTTGCCGCAATTTTCCCTTCAACACCCCGATCTCCAAATCCACCAGGAACCAAGATGCCATCGCAATCTTTTAGTTTTTCTGCAACATTTTCAGCAGTTACGTGTTCAGCATTAATCCAATCCACTTCGATTTCAGAATCGAATGCAAAGCCGGCATGCTTTAACGCTTCTACGACAGAAATATAAGCATCTTGAAGCTCAACGTATTTACCAACTAGGCCGATACGAACGCTCTTTTTAAGAGATTGTACTTTCTCAACAAGTGCTTTCCAATCCGTCATGTCTGCTTCTGGTGCTTCGATTCCGAAATGATCTAAAACGATTTGATCCATATGCTGCTCTTGCAAACGAAGAGGCATTTCGTAAATCACGTCAACATCGCGTGATTCGATAACTTCTTCTGATTTGATATCGCAGAACAACGCAATTTTATCTTTCATGTCTTGTGGCACTGGGTGTTCTGTGCGCACAACAATTAGGTTTGGCTGAATCCCAAGGCTACGAAGCTCTTTTACGCTATGCTGAGTTGGTTTTGTCTTCATTTCTTTCGCTGCACCAAGGTAAGGGATTAACGTACAGTGAACGTACATTACTTCTTCACGGCCAAGGTCTGATTTCATTTGACGAATCGCTTCTAAGAATGGCAGTGATTCGATATCGCCAACTGTTCCACCAATTTCAGTGATAACAACATCGGCATTTGCAGTTTTCGCAGCACGCAACAAGCGGTCTTTAATCTCATTCGTGATATGCGGAATGACTTGAACTGTTCCGCCCAAGTAATCGCCGCGACGTTCTTTTTGAATTACAGTGGAATACACTTTCCCTGTTGTCACATTCGAGTATTTATTTAAATTGATGTCGATAAAGCGCTCGTAATGACCAAGATCCAAATCCGTTTCTGCTCCGTCGTTCGTCACAAAAACTTCCCCGTGCTGATATGGACTCATGGTTCCTGGATCAATATTGATGTACGGATCGAATTTTTGAATTGTTACATTCAATCCTCTGTTTTTTAATAAACGGCCTAATGATGCCGCTATAATTCCTTTTCCGAGCGATGATACAACGCCACCGGTTACAAATATATACTTCGTCATTCCTGCTTCCTCCTCGAATGGTAAAAAATAAAAAGCGCTCCGCCTGCTGCATGCAGGGGAGCGCGTAAACTGTACGAATCATCTCTCCTATTATAAGGAGCCCAAATAAAATATTATCCAGTCTGGCCTCATAAGTCAAGGTGAAAAAATGTTCAGATTACTTCAAGTCATCTTCTTCGTCGTCTTCGTCTTCGTCGTCATCTTCGTCATCGATGATATTGCCATCCAAGTCTTCAACTAATACGTCGTCTTCATCTTTGTCGTCATCCGCATCAAAATCAAGCACTTCGATAGGCGATTTAACCACTTCATCGTCATCGTCATCATCGTCATCGTCTTCGCCGAAATCTTCAAATTCCAACTCATCTTCTAATGCCAATTCATCTAAATCGTCAAAGCCTTCATCGTCAGCAACTTTTGCTTTCTTTTTACGCGCTTTAACAGTTGGTGCCGATTCTTCTTCAATTTGCTCAACCGGGTACCACTCACGCAGACCCCAACGGTTTTCGCCCAAGATTAAAAAGCGTCCGTCAATATTCAGATCCGTATAGAATTGCACTAAACGATTTTTCATATCCTCTTTAGACAAGTTCAATAATTTCTCAATTTCTGCAACGAGTTCTGCATACGTTTTTGTTTCGTGCGTTTCTTCCAACATTGCATATGTCAAGTCAACAAACGACTCTTCTATAAGTTCTTCTTTAGATAATTCACGAATTTTCATTCCGTGCACGTCCCTTCTTCTTCTTAACTTAATTCATTATATACAAACTAACTAGTCTCCGCTACCGTGTATTCTTTTTTCTCGGATCTATTTGTTTCCATCCGAAATAAAATAAATAAATCGCCAGAACCATAAATGGAATCGATCCCAAAGCTTTATTGTACAGGAAGAAAATCAGTATGACACAGATTGCGATGATTATGTAGTGTACAGCTTTTCGCATAGGATCCATCCTTCTTGATTTCTGTGATACGTATTCTTTTATTATACAGAAGATGGAGAGGGATATCGACCGCGTCTCTCTTTGAAAAAGAAAAATGCGCAATTAATGCGTCACACTTTTGGTCGGGGGAGGATGTTTTGGGAATTAATTATTTTGGGATTTCTATTTTTTCCGGAATTCTTGCTGAGTGTGCGTATTTTTGTGGGAACGCGCGTTTTTCTTTCGCTCCGCGCGTTTTTCTTTCGCTCCGCGCGTTTTTCTCTCGCTCCGCGCGTATTTCTCTCGCTCCGCGCGTTTTTCTCTCGCTCCGCGCGTATTTCTCTCGCTCCGCGCGTATTTCTCTCGCTCCGCGCGTTTTTCTCTCGCTCCGCGCGTTTTTCTCTCGCTCCGCGCGTTTTTCTCTCGCTCCGCGCGTTTTTCTCTCGCTCCGCGCGTTTTTCTCTCGCTCCGCGCGTTTTTCTCTCGCTCCGCGCGTTTTTCTCTCGCTCCGCGCGTTTTTCTCTCGCTCCGCGCGTTTTTCTCTCGCTCCGCGCGTTTTTCTCTCGCTCCGCGCGTTTTTCTCTCGCTCCGCGCGTTTTTCTCTCGCTCCGCGCGTTTTTCTCTCGCTCCGCGCGTTTTTCTCTCGCTCCGCGCGTTTTTCTCTCGCTCCGCGCGTTTTTCTCTCGCTCCGCGCGTTTTTCTCTCGCTCCGCGCGTTTTTCTCTCGCTCCGCTCCGCGCGTTTTTCTCTCGCTCCGCGCGTTTTTCTCTCGCTCCGCGCGTTTTTCTCTCGCTCCGCGCGTTTTTCTCTCGCTCCGCGCGTTTTTCTCTCGCTCCGCGCGTTTTTCTCTCGCTCCGCGCGTTTTTCTCTCGCTCCGCGCGTTTTTCTCTCGCTCCGCGCGTTTTTCTCTCGCTCCGCGCGTTTTTCTCTCGCTCCGCGCAAAAAAGGTGGAACACTTGTCGTTCGACAAGTGTTCCACCTTTTTTTATCCAGCTTATACAAGCTTACATATTACGTCTATATTGTCCGCCAACTTCATATAAAGCTGTCGTGATTTGGCCAAGACTCGCGACTTTTACGGTTTCCATCAATTCTTCAAAGATGTTGCCGCCTGTTTTCGCTACTTGCTTTAAGCGATTTAGCGCCTCAGTTGAATCGTTGCGTTCTTGGAAAGCGCGCAAGTTGCTGATTTGTGTTTCTTTTTCTTCTGTCGTAGCGCGAGCGATTTCCATTGCGTTAATGTCGTCGTCAGATTGCGGATTCGGGTTCAAGTAAGTGTTGACTCCGATAATTGGCAATTCGCCTGTGTGTTTTTTCATTTCGTAATGCATTGACTCTTCTTGGATTTTGCCGCGCTGGTATTGTGTTTCCATCGCGCCCAAGACGCCTCCGCGGTCGTTGATACGGTCAAATTCAGTTAGCACCGCTTCTTCCACCAATTGGGTCATTTCTTCAATGATGAACGCACCTTGTAGCGGGTTCTCGTTTTTCGACAGACCGTGCTCTTTTGTGATGATCATTTGAATGGCCATTGCACGGCGAACAGATTCTTCTGTCGGCGTTGTGATGGCTTCATCATAAGCGTTTGTGTGCAACGAGTTACAGTTGTCCTGTAGCGCCATTAACGCTTGAAGCGTTGTCCGGATATCGTTGAAATCGATTTCCTGTGCGTGTAAGCTGCGTCCTGACGTTTGTACATGGTATTTCAGTTTTTGGCTACGTTCGTTCGCGCCGTATTTATCGCGCATCACGACTGCCCAAATGCGACGTGCTACACGTCCAATAACCGTATACTCCGGATCTAGTCCGTTCGAGAAGAAGAATGACAAGTTTGGTGCAAAGTCATCGATGTTCATACCGCGGCTCAAATAATATTCCACGTACGTGAAACCGTTCGACAGGGTGAACGCCAATTGTGAAATCGGATTCGCACCCGCTTCTGCAATATGGTAACCCGAAATCGATACTGAGTAATAGTTGCGTACTTTATGGTCGATAAAGTATTGCTGAATGTCGCCCATCATGCGCAATGCAAATTCAGTCGAGAAGATACACGTGTTTTGCCCTTGGTCTTCTTTTAAAATATCAGCTTGAACTGTTCCACGAACAACTTGTAGCGTGCCTTCACGAACTTCTGTAAATTCTACCACAGTTAACGTGCGACCTAGTTTTTCTTCATTTAATTTTACTTGTTGGTCAATTGCCGTATTCATAAACATCGCCAAAATAATTGGCGCCGGTCCGTTAATGGTCATCGATACAGAAGTGGTTGGTGCACAAAGATCAAAGCCTTCGTACAATTTCTTCATATCATCTAATGTACAAATCGATACGCCTGACTCGCCGACTTTTCCGTAAATATCCGGGCGGTGATCCGGGTCTTCGCCGTAAAGCGTTACCGAGTCAAATGCTGTCGATAAACGTTTTGCATCGTCATCTTTTGATAAGTAATGGAATCGGCGGTTTGTGCGTTCAGGCGTACCTTCACCCGCAAATTGACGCTTTGGATCTTCTCCTGCACGTTTGAACGGGAATACCCCAGCTGTATAAGGGAATGAACCTGGAGCGTTCTCCAAATAAACCCATGACAAAATTTCGCCGTAGTCTACGAATTTCGGCAAGACTACACGTGGCACTTTAATGCCCGATAAGCTTTCCGTACGTAAAATTGTGCGAATTTCTTTGTCACGTACAGTTGTGACGAATTCGTCGCCAGCATACATTTCTTTTAAGGCATCCCAATTGTTTAGAATGCGTTTTGATTCTGCTGTTAGTTCATCACGAACACCTTCTGCAATCGATTCGAGTGAAGCAACTAACGCATCATCCGGCGCTTTTTCTTTTACGGCTTCGATTGCGCCTTCTAATTGGAACAAACGACGTGCAAACGCTGCTTGCTCTTTTGTTTTCGCATGATAGCCACGAACTGTATCCGTTAACTCGCGTAAATAATAGCGGCGTTCGTTTGGAATTATGAGGTTTTCTTTTTGTGTTTTAACGAATATATCGTAATCCGTTTCCCAATCCGTTCCACATTTTTCATTCACTTTGCCTACTAATGCTGCAAATAACGAGTTTGTCCCTTTATCGTTAAATTGACTCGCGATTGTGCCGTAAACTGGCATATCGTCTAATTCTTTGTCCCACAGTAAACGGCTACGTTGGTACTGCTTTTGCACTTGACGAAGCGCGTCTTGTGAACCACTACGTTCGAATTTATTGATACAAATTAAATCTGCGTAATCGATCATATCGATTTTTTCAAGTTGTGACGGAGCACCAAATTCGCTCGTCATAACGTACATGGAAACGTCTGAGAAATTCGCAATTTCTGCATCGCCTTGTCCAATTCCGCTTGTTTCGACAACGATCAAGTCAAAATCAGCCGATTTCACGACATCTAAAACGTCACCGATTGCGCCTGACAACTCAGAACGCGACCCACGTGTCGCAAGACTTCTCATAAAGACGCGTTTGTTGAAAATCGCATTCATACGAATACGGTCACCAAGAAGTGCGCCGCCTGTTTTTTGTTTTGTTGGATCGATTGATAAAATCGCAATTTTTTTATCTGGAAGTTCAGATAAGAAACGACGAATCAATTCATCCGTTAACGAACTTTTTCCAGCGCCGCCTGTTCCGGTAATTCCAAGAATCGGCGTGTTTTTCGTTTTTTCACGAACGGTTTTCAGCAATTCTGTTGTATCTGTATCGCGAGTATGCGCTTCTTCTGCCGCAGTAATAGCATTTGCTAATACAACCGGTTCTTCCGTTGTTAAGTTTTCAAAAGACTGATTTTCTTTAACTGTTGAAAAATCACATTCTTCCACGATTTCCGTGATCATGCCTTGCAAGCCTTTTTTACGACCATCTTCAGGTGAAAAAATACCCGCAACTCCATATGCTTCAAGTTCTTTAATTTCACGAGGCAAAATAACGCCTCCGCCTCCGCCATAAATGCGGATATGCGAAGCGCCTTTTTCCTTGAGTAAATCGTACATATACTTGAAGTATTCCATGTGGCCGCCTTGATAAGAAGAAATACAAATCCCTTGAACATCTTCTTGAATCGCTGCATTGACCACTTCTTCAACCGAACGGTTATGGCCTAAGTGAATCACTTCGGCACCGCTTGCTTGTAAAATACGGCGCATAATGTTGATCGATGCGTCGTGCCCGTCAAACAAGCTGGAAGCTGTAACAAAACGGATATGGTTTTTTGGCTGATAGGTTTTTGTTTCTTGAATGATCGCCATTATGATTTAGCCCCCTGTATTGAGATATTTTCTCCTGCCATCCCCTGCAAAAGAAATTTAGTTTGCATATCGATAAATTCCTGAATGGTGAAATCGTCTAATGCCCACCGTCTGAAAGCCCACATTTGCCCTTGTACAAATAAATGATGGGCAGCCATGACCACTTCTTTTGGTGTCATTTGAATTTCTCCGTTTTCGACACATTGTGTCAGTAAGCGTTCGAAAATCGCCATCATTTGGAGTTCTTTATTTAACACATAATTTAATGCGTCTTTTGGCAATGATTTGGATTCCTGGTACATGACCACAAATTCATCCTGCATCTCATCGATTAATGTATAATAATGTTCGATTGCTGATACCAAAACACTAATCGACCCTTTTTCAATATCCAATCGGTCGAGCCGACTATGCACTTCGTCATAAATCGAGTCACAAACAAGATATAGCACATCTTCTTTTGTCCGAATGTATTCGTATAAAGTTCCGATGCTAAAGCCTGCTGCTTTTGCAATTTCTCGTGTTGTCGTCCGGTGAAAGCCTTTTTCTTTAAATAGCGTGACAGCGCCGCGAATCATTTGTTCGCGGCGCTTTTCTATTAAGCTTTCATCTTTAACGGAAGACTCAATCTCACGCTTTATGTTCATAAGGCAACCCTCCGCTTATTTGGTGACCATCCGGGAAATAACTAAACGCTGAACTTCTTGTGTACCTTCGTAAATTTGTGTGATTTTCGCATCACGCATAAAGCGTTCAACCGGATAATCTTTTGTATAACCGTATCCACCGAATACTTGAACCGCTTCCACTGTTACTTTCATCGCTGTATCGCCAGCCATCAATTTCGCCATTGCTGACTCTTTGCTGTATGACAATTTGTTCGACTCTAGCCAAGCTGCTTGGTATGTCAACAAACGAGAAGCTTCGATTGAAGTCGCCATATCTGCCAATTTGAACGAAACTCCTTGGTTCACCAAGATGGGTTTGCCAAATTGCTCACGCTCTTTTGCGTAATCGATTGATGCATCAAGTGCACCTTGTGCAATTCCGACCGCTTGAGCTGCGATTCCGTTACGGCCGCCGTCCAATGTTTGCATCGCAATTTTGAACCCTTGGCCAAGTTCACCTAAAACGTTTTCTTTTGGTACGCGGCAGTTATCAAAAATAATTTCTGTTGTCGGGCTTGAACGAATGCCTAGCTTGCGTTCTTTTTTACCGACTGAGAAACCTTCAAAGTCTTTTTCAACGATAAACGCTGTCGTGCCTTTATGTTTCGATTCTGGATCTGTTACAGCGAAAACGACATAAATGTCTGCAATGCCACCGTTTGTAATAAAGATTTTCGACCCATTTAATACGTAATGATCGCCATCTTCTCTTGCCGATGTGCGCATAGAACCTGCGTCAGATCCAGCAGATGGTTCCGTTAAGCCATAAGCGCCGATTTTTGTTCCTTCAGCCATTGGACGAAGGTATTTTTGCTTTTGTTCTTCTGTTCCGAATGTATATACCGGCCAGCCAGCTAGTGAAGTATGTGCTGATAATGTAACGCCAGTCGATGCACAAACACGTGATAATTCTTCAACTGCGATACAGTACGCCAAATAATCCGAACCAATTCCGCCGTATTCTTCTGGCCATGGAATTCCTGTTAGGCCAAGTTCAGCCATTTTATCGAAAATTTCACGGTCAAAACGCTCTTCTTCGTCACGCTCTTCTGCTGTTGGAGCTACTTCTTTGTTTGCGAAATCTCTTACCATTTTGCGGATCATTTGGTGTTCTTCAGATAGTTGAAAATTCATTTTTATATTCCTCCAATTATTTGGTTAGTTGCTTGCTAATAACGATGCGTTGAATTTCACTCGTGCCTTCGTAAATTTCCGTTACTTTAGCGTCGCGGAATAAACGTTCAACTGGATAGTCTTTTGTATAGCCGTAACCGCCGAATACTTGAATGGCTTCAATTGTGACGTCCATTGCTGTTTTTGATGCAAAAAGTTTGGCCATTGATGCCTCTTTGTTGCAGTCTTTTCCTTTTGAATACAAATCAGCTGCGTTATAAACGAGCAATTTCGACGCTTCTACTTGCGTCGCCATATCCGCTAGTTTAAAGCCGATACCTTGTTGCTGTGCAATTGGTTTGCCGAATTGCTCACGTTCTTTCGCATAAGCCACTGCGTATTCATAAGCCGCTTCTGCGATGCCCAGTGCTTGTGCCGCAATTCCAATACGTCCAACATTCAAATTCGCCATCGCGATGCTGAATCCTTTATTTTCTTCGCCTAATAAGTTTTCAGCCGGTACGCGCATGTTTTCAAATGTTAACTGAACTGTCTTCGAACCGTGAAGGCCCATTTTCTTTTCGTTTTTACCGATGATTAAACCAGGAGTATCTTTTTCAACAATAAAAGCTGAAATCCCACGAGAACCTGCAGCTGGTTTTGTTGAAGCAAAAACGATATACGTATCAGCTGCTCCGCCGTTCGTAATAAAGACTTTTGAGCCATTTAATACATAGTCATCTCCGTCTAGAACGGCTTTTGTTTTCAGACTTCCTGCATCAGACCCTGCAGCTGGTTCTGTTAAACAAAACGCGCCAAGGTATTCACCAGTCGCCAGTTTCGGCACATATTTTTCAATTTGTTGCTGTGATCCGAAATTCAGAATCGGGTTTGTTCCAACAGATGTGTGAACAGATAGAATCACTCCGATTACACCACTAGCTTTCGATAATTCATGAATAGCCGTGATATATGAAGTAAAGTCCATTTCCGAGCCACCGTATTTCTCAGGAGCGGTAATCCCCATTAATCCAAGCTCGCCCATTTTCTTTAAAATAGCTGTTGGAAATTCGTCATTTTCCATATTTTCGATAAAAGGCGTAATTTCTTCTTTCGCGAAATCTCGCACCATGTTGCGCATCAT
The DNA here is from genome assembly GCF_001687585.2 of Planococcus halocryophilus. Classification (GTDB taxonomy): domain Bacteria; phylum Bacillota; class Bacilli; order Bacillales_A; family Planococcaceae; genus Planococcus; species Planococcus halocryophilus. The sequence goes on from NZ_CP016537.2 coordinate 2,768,272, forward strand.
AAGTTGTTCATCTGTAAAGTGCAAATCCATTTCGGTTCCTCCTAAATATTATGAGTAGTTATAGAAACCGCGCCCGGTTTTCTTACCTAGCCATCCTGCTTTTACGTATTGGCGCAATAATGGGCTCGGACGATATTTGCTGTCGCCAAATCCTTCATGCAGCACTTCCATAATATACAGGCACGTATCAAGACCGATAAAATCAGCCAGTTCTAACGGTCCCATCGGATGGTTCATACCCATTTTCATAATGTCATCGATTGCTTCTTTTGTTGCGACACCTTCTTGAAGTGTGAAAATCGCTTCGTTAATCATCGGCATAAGAATTCGATTCGAAACAAATCCTGGGAAGTCGTTTACTTCTACAGGTGTTTTTGAAAGTTGCAAGGTCATTTCTTCTACTTTTTTGTACACTTCATCTGAAGTTGCCAAGCCACGAATAATTTCCACTAATTTCATGACCGGCACCGGATTCATGAAATGCATGCCGATAACTTGTTCAGGACGATTTGTCACTGCTGCAATTTCTGTAATTGGTAGTGATGATGTATTTGTTGCTAATATTGCGTGCTTTGGTGTCACTTCGTCTAAAGTTTTAAAAATGCTATGCTTTATCGCCATGTTCTCAACAGCCGCTTCAATGACGATATCGACGTCGTGTGCGTCTTTTAAATCCAATGAAGATGTAATGCGGCCAAGTACAGCTGTTTTTTCATCTTCTGTCATGCGCCCTTTTTCAACATTGCGTGATAAATTTTTGGTGATTGTTGCAATGCCTTTATCGTATGCTTCTTGTTTCATATCGTTTAACTTCACATTTAATCCTGCTTGTGCACAAACTTGCGCGATACCAGAGCCCATTTGTCCGGCTCCAATTACCATTACGTTTTGAATCGACATACTTATTTTGCCTCCTTAGGAACTTCAATCATGATCGCGTCGCCTTGTCCGCCACCTGAGCAAATTGCTGCGATACCAATGCCGCCACCGCGACGTTTTAATTCGTAAGCGAGTGTCAAGATAATGCGTGCACCGCTAGCCCCAATTGGGTGGCCAAGTGCTACAGATCCGCCATTCACGTTAACTTTTTCAGCATCAAGTCCTGCAATTTTCGAACTAGCTAAGGCAACTGCTGCAAAAGCTTCGTTGATTTCGAATAAATCAATTTCATCGATTGATTTACCTGTTTTCTTTAATAATTCGTTAATGACAATTCCTGGCGTTTCAGGGAAACGGTGTGGTTCGATTGCCACTTCTGTATGTGAAAGAACATGAGCCAATACATTTTTACCTTCTTTTTGTGCGCGTTCTTCACTCATTAATACAAGTGCCGCTGCACCGTCATTAATTCCTGGTGCATTTCCGGCAGTGATTGTACCGTCTTTTCCGAATGCTGGTTTTAGTTTTGCCAATGCTTCAATTGTTGAGTTAGCGCGCGGAGATTCATCCACATCAACTGTAATTGGATCTCCTTTGCGTTGCGGGATGTCGATTGCCACGATTTCTTCAGCAAACAAATCTTTTGCTTTGATCGCACGTTCATGCGAACGAGCTGACCATTTATCTTGCTCTTCACGAGACAAGTCAAAGTCTTCAGCAGTTGAGTTGCCGTAAGTTCCCATATGAACTTTGTCTGGGTGGAATGAACAAGACAAGCCGTCATGGACCATGCCATCAATTACTTGTGAATCGCCCATGCGAAGACCCCAACGTGCTTTTGGTAAATAATAAGGTGCGTTGGACATCGATTCCATACCGCCTGCAACGATTACTTCTTCATCGCCTAAACGGATAATTTGATCTGCTAACGTGACACTGCGCATGCCCGATGCGCATACTTTATTGATTGTTTCAGATTTAACGTTATATGGAATACCTGCTTTTGTTGCCGCTTGGCGGGATGGGATTTGTCCTTGACCAGCTTGTAAAACGTTCCCCATGATTACTTCTTGAACATCATCTAGTTGGATATCTGCGCGGCTCATTGCAGCTTTGATCGCTTCTGCTCCAAGGTCACTGGCTGATAATGTGCTTAAGTTTCCTCCGAATTTCCCAAATGCTGTACGTGCTCCGTCAATAATGACTGTTTTTGCCATGATGATTTTCCTCCCTTAACGTGTTCCGTTGTAAACGGTTTCAATTTCAATAAAAAAATAAAGCGAGTTATTTTTCTATTGACATTTCATTGACTGAACGCTCGCTCGGTTTTTATGCAAAAGAAAAGGGAGCATTCTACTCCCCTTCTTTCTTATACTTATTCTATTATTCTACTTAATTTTCTGTTATTAAGCAATTTTTTTTTACTCAATGACTAGCGACTTATTGGATAATTGTTTCTGGTTCTGGCGTTTTATTTCCTAGAACAGCCATTTCCAATAGCTCGGCTACATCATAAGTTCCAACTTGTTCTTCAACTTCTTTCGCTTTCGTACCGTCTGACAACATCGTCAAGCAGTATGGACAACCAGAAGAAATCATTGTTGGGCTCACTTCGAGCGCTTGTTCCGTGCGGGCAACGTTAACACGATGACCTGCATCTTCTTCCATCCACATCATTCCGCCGCCAGCTCCACAGCACATGCCGTCTTCACGGTTACGTTTCATTTCAACCAATTCTACGCCTTCGATCGCTTTCAATATTTCGCGCGGTGCATCGTACACATCGTTATAGCGTCCAAGGTAGCAAGAATCATGGAACGTAATTCGTTCGTTTACCGGGAATTGTGGTTTCAATCGACCGTCTTGAACGAGATCGAACAACATTTCGGTATGATGATACACTTCCGCTTTAAAACCGAAATCTGGGTATTCATTTTTGAAAATGTTGTAAGCATGCGGATCAATCGTAACGATTTTTTTAATCTCCGCTTTTTCAAATTCTTTAATATTGCCTGTTGCAAGTTCTTGGAACAAGAATTCGTTCCCAAGACGACGTGGTGTATCACCTGAGTTTTTCTCTTTGTTTCCGAGAATTGCGAATTTCACGCCTGCCTCATTCATCAGTCGAGCAAATGACAAAGCGATTTTTTGTGAACGACTATCGAATGATCCCATTGATCCAACCCAGAATAAGAATTCGAATTCTTCTCCTGCTTTGTTCATTTCTTTTACCGTAGGAATATGAATGTCTGGACGCGCATCTCTCCAGTTTTCTTTTTCTTTACGGTTCAGACCCCATGGATTTCCTTGACGTTCGATATTTGTCATCGCTCGCTGTGCATCTGGATCCATTTTTCCTTCTGTCATAACAAGGTAACGACGAAGGTCAATAATTTTATCTACGTGCTCATTCATAACTGGACATTGGTCTTCACAGTTACGGCAAGTTGTACATGCCCAAATTTCTTCTTCTGTGATAACGTCTCCGATTAAGCTCGGGCTGTAAAGTTCATCAATCGTAATACCTTCAGCACCAGCAGCCATTGCCAACTGATTTCCTTGTGTATTGTTAAATGCCATTGCCGGCACCCAAGGTTTCTTCTGCGTCATAACTGCTCCTGTATTTGTCAGGTTGTCACGAAGCTTTGTAATCAAGTCCATTGGCGACAGCATTTTTCCTGTACCAGTTGCTGGACACATATTCGTACAACGTCCACATTCAACGCAAGCGTAGAAATCGATCATTTGGCTTTGCGAGAAATCAGTGATTTTCCCAACACCAAATGATGGCATCGCATCTGGATCTTCTTCGTCTTCCATTTCTTCAAAGTTGATTGGTTTTAAACGACCCACATGATCAACTCTATGGAACCACGTGTTAACTGGTCCAAAAATTAAGTGAGCGTGTTTTGATTGTGGTACGTAAACTAAGAATGTAAGTAGGAATAGTAAATGTGCCCACCACATGATGTAGAAAATTGTAACGGTTGCAGCTTCAGGTAACCAAGCAAATGCACTAGCTACTAAAGAGGCGACTGGCTCAGTCCAAGCAGTTTCATGGCCATGCCAATTCATGTTCATTCCGTTACCAATTAGTACAGTAACCATCAAGCCACCAATGAAAATCAAAACAAGTCCTGATTTCCATCCGCGTTTCAAGCGAACAAGTTTTTCAATATAACGTCTGTAGAATGCCCAGATCACTGCGACCAAAATCGTTAACGTCACGATTTCTTGGAAGAATGTGAAAGCCGGGTACAACGGTCCTAACGGCAAATGCGAGTCCGGAGACAAGCCTTTAATGATAAAATCGATCGCACTTGCCTGAACTAGCAAGAATCCATAGAAGAACATAACGTGAATCGTTCCACTCTTCTTATCTTTCAATAATTTTTTTTGACCAAATACGTTGACCATGACTTTGCGCAAACGCTCGTTGAAATTCTCTTCAAACTCGACCTTTTTTCCGAGTTGGATAAAATCATATCTCGACTTCAATAAATAGATGAAGAGATAGAAAGCGTAAGCGGTTACAGCTATGAATAAAATCCAGTTTGCAATTAACAATGGCTCCATCGCGATATCCCCCTTATGTTGTGTATATTCAAAAAATAACTTACTCAAAGTTTACGTGAATGACTACAACTTGTCGATACTATGTTCTATATTAAAATATGAATGAGCATTCAGTCAACCTAAATATAAAAGAGTTTTCAAATTCCACCTTCTACTTGGAGCATTGCAGTAAATAAATTCAGAAATTTGTTATTGTCTTGCTAACTAAAGAAAGCCGCATCCCGTTACAGGATACAGCTTTCGCTTTATACAAATTCAACTAGATACACATGCTCTCCAAAATATCGCATCGCACGTTCTGCATTTTCATGTTGCACACCGACTAAAACACATGTCGCAGGTCCACTGGATTTTTTTGTATCAAGGGATGTTGACATTTTCACTGGTCTCTTCATCAGCAATTCGAATTCTTCCGCAATTCCTTTTGACCCGACTGGCCAAACTCGCTCTACTAAAGATAAATCAAGCGCTTTTTTAAGGAGAGCTAGATTGGCAGTTTGATGCTCATTCGTCAACACTTCTTGGCCTACTAGCGGAACGCCGTAAACAAACCACTGCAAAGATCCGACAGACATTTGCTTTCGTTGGCCTTTTCCAATCATCGTTACAGAGATACCTGATTGCACTGTAGGCATATTGGTTTCCGTACTCCCTGAAATGAGCGGTAGAGTTGATTGCGATTCCGCAAAAAGCTCGGTTACCCCTTCGATGTAATAATCCCAACTAGAAGCTCCACTAAAATTGTGAATCAGTATCGCTTGCGGTTCGCTACCTGCTGCCCATTGTTCGAGCAATGCAACACGTGCCGCAAACTTTGCTGTAACGGCATCAGAAATTTTTATCACATCTTGTTCTTTTCTACCGATTGCTGCCGAATTATCTGAAGTTATGACAAATCCATCTATCAACAATTCATGTCGCATGTCCTGACCCTCCGCTAGCCTTCAACACATAAGGCAGTAAGAGCGCCGCGACTCCAGCATTGATAGAAGCTGCAATTAGTAACCCAGGTAAGGCGGCATAAAAAAACGCTGGTGACAATAAGAAGTAAAACGGCACTGCCGCTACCACTCCGTTACCAATGATAAATGCCACCCATTTCAGCCTATACTTTCCTGCATGATGCAATTTTGCGAACAGCCATACGATTACCCCCATTTCAATTGCAATTATTAAGTGAAACGGTCCGAGTGGCATGCCTCCGAACAATGCGGAAATCAAATGACCAAATGCCGCAATAGTCCCAACAAGTGGAGCTGAAAAAAATAGTACCGCTACTAGCGCCGGTGTTGCATCGAGTGCAATAGACGCAATGCCGAGCGGAATTTTAATCATTCCCCCTATTGCGGACAAGCTGATAAATAAAGCCGCAAGTGCCAGTTTTTTCGTAGTCATCTTACTCTACCGATTTCTTACTGCGTCCGCCGTTCTTAAATACTTTGGCACTGCGCACATACTCATTATCTGGAACACCGACGCGCGAATTAACAACGCGTGATGCTGCAAATAAATAATCAGATAAACGGTTCAAATAACGTTGAACCACTTGTGGGAACTCTTCTCCAGACTTCAGCAACGTAACCGTTTGTCTTTCAGCACGACGTGTAATCGTACGTGCGATATGAAGCGTAGCAGCAGCCGGAGTTCCTCCTGGCAAGATAAAACGTTCAAGAAGCGGCGGTTCTTCCATCAATTCATCGATACGTTTTTCCAAAACTTCAACTGGTTCTTCCGTCATTTTATAATTCGGATCTTTTCGAACATCTGCTAAATCGCCACCGCAATCGAATAATTCATTTTGAATCGCTTCTAAATCTTCTAGTAAATCCGCATAAGTTTCAGGCGCCAATTCAGTCATCGCTTTGCCAATAAATGAATTGACTTCATCAATCGTCCCGTATGCTTCAACGCGTGGTGCATCTTTGTCCGTACGCGCTCCGATCAAACTTGTTTGCCCTTTATCCCCTGTTTTTGTGTAAATTTTCATCTTGATCCGCCCCTTTTATCGTTTGTGGAATACCGTACCAAATGCGTGTAATTTGCTGTGCTTCTGTAAACAATAATTGATACAATCGGCCAACAAGGTCGCGCAGTTCACGCTCGATCCGCTCTGTTGGCACGATTCCTCTGTTCAAATCTGTTAATACCCAGATTTGTTTCGATTGACTAGAGCCCAGTGTTTTTTTGACTCTTTCTATTATTTGCTGTTCTGTTAAACCTTGTTCAAGTTGTTCTTTTACCCAACGCTCCACTCCAGCGATTACCGTTATCGAATCACTAAGTATCAATTGCGGCATCATGCCTTCATGCCAAGATGCTTCTTCATTTTGTATCAAATTTTTCACATATTGTCGTTTGCCGTTAAAGGCTCCACCGAAAACGATGTGCATAATGCCCGCTCCTCAAACGCTTGGCGACTTTTCCAAACTAAGTTATGGCAGCCTCCATTTAGCGCAGTTTGATCTTGAAATCTCTCACCTAAAGCTTGTGCGATTAAGTAACGAATCGGTCCGCCGTGCAGAACTAACGTAACTTCGTTGCCATTTGGTATTTTTCGCAGTCCTCGTTCAACCCGCTCCGCCATGTCTTTTAAACTTTCACCACCAGGCGGACTGATGTTCCAAGGGTCATCTATCCAGTCGCGATAACGTTGAATATCTTTTAACTGTTCATAGGTTTTCATTTCCCATTGGCCAAAATGACATTCTCGCAACTCTCTATTTGCTCGGTAAATGGCATTTGGAAACAACACAGCTGCGGTTTCTCGACACCGCTTTAAATCACTGCCCATAACTTCATTTATCTGCAAATCTGGTTTGGCCTTAAATGGCAAAACTGATTCATCGGTCCAGCCAATATAACGTTTTTGCTCGTTTCCTCTTGTCGGAGCATGGCGAATTAAACGAAGAACAAAAGACTCATCCATAATAAAATCTCCACTCCTTCCACATAAGCACCTAACAAATCACCTGTCACACCGCTAAAATTGCGTAAACACCAAGCGCGGTATAGCCATGAAAATCCGAACAGCAGGATGATTAATACAATTGCTGACAAAAAAGTAGCACTCCAAATAAGAAGCATGAAGCTAATAACCAATGCCACTATAGCGACAAGTTGCAATTTCTTATGGCTGACTCTTTTCTGAAAAAAAGCCGCTACGCCATCTGGCTTTGCTGATTTTGTAAAACTAAACAAAGCCAATAAACCGATTCTCGAAAAAACTGGGATCAATAAAACCCATACAAGAGATGCTTCATTTATCGATTCTGCTACTAGGATGATTTTACCGACAATAGCCACTACTAATGCCATCGCACCAAAAGCACCAATTCGTGGGTCTCCCATAATCGCCAACCGCTTGTCACGATCTTGGTAAGAAAAATAGGCATCTCCCGTATCTGCCAAGCCGTCCATATGCAAGCCACCGGTCAGTACCAAGCCAATCAGAACCACTATAAAGCCGAGTAGTAAAGAGCTAATCTCTGTTGTATCACGGAGCAACCATACGGTACTTGTCAAAACACTACCGAACAACAAACCTAATAGAGGTAGTATCGCATACATAGCCGTAATGTATTCTTTCTCCATCGGCAATTGCTTTTTAACTGGAATCACCGAAAAAAATTGAAGCGCCAATAGAAATCCGGTTCTTAACTGCCGAGTCATTGGTTTGCCTCCATTATTTCTGTGACTTTCTGCCAGTCCAGATGATTTTTCACGTGCTTGGCCCAGCGATCAAAAGGATCTTCCGATTTTTCATGCACTGGAATCGGTAAGTTTTTCTGTTTGCGAATGGGTGCTAAAAATGCAGTTCGACAGCTCCGATCACGGAAAAAACCATGTAGATGTGTTCCAATCACGCGGTCACGATAATACCCTTCAACTGAATCCCCGCAATCAATTAGCCAATGTTCGATTCCTGTGACTCGGCCATGATGAATTTCATAACCAATCACTTGGGCTTCTAAAGCTTCGAATTTTACTATGCCTTTTTGACGTCGAACCATTTTTTCTTTTTCAAAACGGACATGCATGTTTGGCACCAAGCCAAATCCCACTTCAGCTTTTACTGCAACACCGTCATACCCATGTGGATCTGACAAATTTTCAGCAAGCATTTGAAATCCTCCACACAGGCCGACAATCCATGTATCTCCTGATAATGACTTCAACTTTTCATCAAGCCCCTGCTTTTTCCAAAATCGCAAATCTGCAATCGTGCTTTTCGTTCCAGGCAACAGTATAATATCAGGTTGCCCAATTTCTTCTACGCTTTCTACCCAACGAACCGTGACGTCTCGCTCAGTTAAAAACGGCTCGATATCGGTGAAGTTGGATACATAAGGATGCTTACACACAACCAAGTCGATTGCACCTTTAATAACGGATTTTTGTTGTACCGCTCCCACTCCTAGTGAATCTTCTTGCTCGATTTCATGACTGTCCATATAAGGAATAACACCAAGAACCGGAATGCCTGTATACGATTCTAAAAACCGCACGCCATCTTCAAATAGCTTGGCGTCTCCTCTGAATTTATTGATAATCAAACCTTTTATACGTTCTTTTTCTGGTATTAAAGCAAGCGTTCCGACAATTGATGCAAAGACACCTCCTCGCTCAATATCAGCCACAAGAACCACGGGAACATCTGCCCGTTTTGCAACCGTCATATTGACTAGTTCACGGTCGTTTAAATTCATCTCTGCAGGACTGCCCGCTCCTTCAATAACTATGTGCGTGAAATTTCCCGCTAAATTGGTGAGCGCTTTATCGATTGCTTGTAATCCTTTTTCGTAAAATTGTGCTCGGTAGTCCATGCCGTCCATGGTTTCAAGTTTTTTACCGAATAACACCACTTGTGATTTCATGCCGCTTTCAGGCTTTAATAAGATGGGATTCATATCAACAGTAGCTATCGTGCGAGCTGCTTCTGCTTGCACACCTTGTGCGCGCCCGATTTCTTCGCCCAATATCGTCACATACGAGTTATTCGACATATTCTGCGACTTAAAAGGAGCGACTTTCACTCCTTGATCAGATAGAATTCGGCAAAAAGCGGTACAAAGCATACTTTTTCCAACATCTGAAGAAGTTCCTTGAATCATTATTCCGCGCATGTTTTCACTTCCTTCTAAAAGCCAGACCGTTCTCCATCTCAATTGCTTGATCCGCTTTCTCTACTAGCCAAATGTGAATTTTACCGAGCCACGCTTGGTATCGTTCATCACGCACGAAATCATCTAGCACTTCGTTTGAGACAACGGTCAATAAATCAACAGTGTTTAGCATTTGGTCGATTGTCTCTTGCAAACTCTCCCATTTCGCTTCTATACATCCAGCTGTATCTACGCACATATTATTCGTTTCCCAACCTTCGTATAACTCATTGGCAAGCCAAGTCGTCACACAATCCCACAACACTAAATCATGTGGTTGTAGTTTTTCGATAGCATTTCCCATTTTGTGTGCTTGCTCGATTGTGAACCAATTGTCTTGCAAACGATCGTCACGGTGGCGTTCAATCCGTTCTTTCATTTCCTCGTCGTAAGCTTGTCCGCTTGCGATATAAACTTTGCGAGTGGTGCCAAAAGTTCGGACAATCGTTTCGGCATAAGTACTTTTGCCGCTTCGAACGCCACCACTAATGAAAATTAATTGACCTCGAGCCATTCGCTAATCGCCTCCCGAAGTTTTTCCATGTTGTTAGGTAATTTCATCCCGGCTCGAAACCACTGTCCATTCATTCCTTGAAAAGATTCGGTATGACGAAGAACAATCCCTTTTTTCAAAAGGTCTGTAAAAAATGCAGTGGCGTTTTTTGATTCAGGTAATTTAAATGACAAGAAATTCACTGCAGAATTTGTTGTTTCGCAATGATGCATGGCTAAAAACTGTTGCATCTTTTCTCGTTCATTTATTGCTGCTTTGATTACTCTTTCGCGATAATCCGATTGTTTTAAACACCCTGCGCCGATTGAAGCGGATAACGCATTGACGTTCCAATGTGCCGCCCCTTGTTTTAATTGCTTGATTATCTCAGTCTGACTGACCACATATCCAAGACGGAGTCCAGGAATCGCATACATTTTGGTCATTGAACGAACGATAATAACATTTGGAAATTCGTTTAAAAAAGGCATAAAAGAAGCTTCTTCACCAACAAAATCGATAAACGCCTCATCAAGTACCAGTTCACAATTGTCTTCGAGACACGTTTTCGCGATGTGCTGAAGCATTTCAATATGTATTAAAACACCAGTCGGATTATGCGGGTTGCATATATAAAGCGCGGAGCATCCTGGTATAGCATTTCGAACATTTTCGCGTGTTAATGTCCATGCATTTTCTGAATGTAATTGAATCGTCTGGATTTTAACATGTTCTGCTTCCAAGGTTTGGCGGTATTCCGAAAATGCTGGTTCCACCAACACGACCTGTTGGTTTCTATACCTTCTAGCCAACCAAGTAAAAACCTCAGCTGCTCCGTTCCCTGTAGCTACTTGCTCCACATCGACCTGATGAAAATGTGCCGCTGACGTGCGAAATGGTTCACCGTCCGGATCTGGATAAGAGCCGATTAACGAATACATTTCCGACCATTGCTCTTTTAAAAACGCAGGTGGTCCGAATGGATGGACATTTTCGCTAAAATCTATTATTTTTTCGGGTAGGCTGATACCCGCTTGTTTATATAAGCGCAGTGGATTGGCTCCGTGATTAGGCAATTCCAAGTAAAATCCCTCCTAATGCAAATAAAATAAAAAATCCAATTGTCACTTTTTGCATCTGTTGGATTGTTTCTTTAATATGATGTGCTTCAAGTTGGTAAACCGCTCTTCCCATGAGCGCACGATGCGATTCGACGCCTCTGTACCGGTTGGTTCCGCCTAATTGAATACCTAATTGGACAGCCGTTGCCGCCTCTAACCAGCCACTATTTGGGCTAGGGTGCTTAGGGGCATCTTGCAACCAAATTTGAAGACGCTGACGTAATGAGAGTGTTTGGTGACTTTTTGTCATGACTATAAGTAAAAAGCCGGTTACGCGACTTGGAATGAAATTCAAGACATCGTCAGCTTTTGCTGAAGCAAATCCAAACTCCTTAAATTCTTCATTTTTGTAGCCTACCATTGAATCGAGTGTATTAACGGCTTTGTATAGCCATAAACCGGGTGCTCCCAGTAAAAACGCCCAAAATAGCGGTGCTGTTACGCCATCACTTGTGTTTTCAGAAACCGTTTCGACAACGCCGCGCGTAATTTCACTTTCATCCAATCCACCTGTGTCTCGTCCAACAATCCAGGATAACTTCTCACGTGCCAATTCCATGTTTTGATCGACAAGTGGGTGATAAACATCCATTGCTGCATCTTTCAAACTTTTTTGTGCCAGTCCTGAAGCAATTAACAACGCCTCTATCGCAACACCGACAACCGGATTGATCGAATAAGCTAAAAAGACAATGGCATATACAATTATGAATGCAGTAATCGCAATGGTTGCAAGAAGTAAAAATCCGGTTTTGAATGCATTTTTCCCACGATTCCAACGATTGGTTAATTTTTTTATCGCCATACCGATCCAACGAACAGGGTGTGGCCAATTAGCTGGATCTCCCACGATGCGGTCGATAATGATTCCTAAAAAAATCGCTAAAAGATGTGACATCATCCGTTTTCCGCTTTTGCTAACTCATATAATTTGAGCGCTTCTATAGTACATTCAAAAACGCCGACTCCGATTAATTTACCAAGCTCGGTAATGGGTCCTGCATAAGGCAACTTCTCACCTTGTTGCGTCGCCGCTACTAAACAGCTGTCAGTTGATGTACCTGTTGCAATCGTACCTGTGAGCGGGTCTTTGACTTGTCTTTCTTGAAGCGCTTTCGTTTTTGCTTCGGTCGCTGTAATCATCGCTTGTATAAATGCTTCGTCTGACAAAACACCATTGACCATAATCCATGTATTAATCGTACCAACCTGTACGGATCGTTCTACCGCTTTTGACACGTCTACACCATTGCCGACTCCAGCAGTCACGGCAATGATGACTGAACCAAACGGACCTTCGTATTCTTTGACAATCACGTCTTGCGTTTGAACGGCGGTCATCATCCCTACTGTATCCGTAGTTTTCAACCCATTTTCCGCAATAAACTCGGTCATTTCTTGAACACTATCATCTACGTTATAAGCTGCATCTACATGACGGTTCATAAAATTACGGAACCATCCAGAACCTGCATTTACAACAGCTGAAGAAACCGTTTTTAATGGCGTTGGGCTTTGAAACAACACCATATCTTTTGAAACGGTAAAGTCTTTTGCGCAAATTCGGTGATTAACTATTTCACTTTGAACTCCTGGCAATAAAGTGATTTGCGGTTTCGGTAATTCCGGATGTGGGTGATTGCTGACTCGCGTCTTGTAAACTGTTTCGATGTCTTGCTCTCGTACCACTTCATGCGGCTCACCAATGCGAACGATGGTTCCTTGGTCAAGCAGCAATAATTGATCGCAATACATAGATGCTAAATTGATATCATGGAAAATTGATACGATGGTTAAGTCTTTTTCGATCGCTTGTTTTTTAATCGTATCGAGCAACTCTTTTTGGTGATTGATGTCCAAATGGTTCGTTGGTTCATCAAGCAATAAAATCCCCGCATCTTGCGCTAACGCTTGTGCGACGAAAACACGTTGCTGTTCGCCACCGGACATCCGGTCAATTTGTGTTTTTTCATATTGGCTAATGTCCATTAACCGCATTGCTTCTTTAACCGCATGCTCGTCTTCTGTGGACCAAGATGAAAACCAACCTACTTGGTGAGGGTAGCGACCAAGTGATACGGTTTCCCGAACAGTATGAGCAAAAGAATGAGCATGAAGTTGAGGTAAAACCGCCATTTTTTTCGCTAGTTCTTTTGCCGGAAAATCTGCAATTGACGTTCCTTCAATTTGGATTTCTCCACTAGTTGCTGGCAACACGCCACTGATTAATTTCATTAATGTCGATTTCCCACTGCCATTCGGTCCTAAAATTCCAAGTATAGAGCCTTTGTTGACGGTGAATGATACATTTTCAACGATTTTTTTATCACCATAACCGCCTGTCAGTCCGATGATCTCAAGCATAGTTAAATCCCTCCTTTGCGTTGACGGAAAAAGATAAAGGCAAATACCGGTGCCCCGATAAACGCAGTAATGACACCAATCGGTAATTCTGTTGGGGAAATAATCGTTCTTGATACTAAATCACAAACGATTAATAAAGCAGCACCATTGATAAAAGATAAAGGCAACACATGACGATGATCTGATCCCCAAAGTAATCGAGTCATATGGGGCACTACCAGTCCAACAAAACCAATTGTTCCTGAAACGGAAACGGCAGCTCCAGTCAGTACCGAACCCCCAATTAAAATCGTCATTTTGCTTTTTTTCACATCTACACCAAGGTGTTGTGCGCGTTCTTCACCAAACAACATAGCATTTAACTCGCGACGCTTGAGCCACAATACAAATGAACCGATTAATACGAAAGGCAATGCCATTCGCACATATGGCCAGCCACGCATTGACACGCTTCCGAGTAACCAACCAATAATTTGTCGCAACTCTTCTCCTGTTAAAGCAATCATCAAAGAAATAATTGACCCTAGAAAAGAACTAAAGATAATGCCCGTCAAAATCACGGTTTCCATTTTCATCGAGCGATCCACCAATTTTGCAAAACTGACAACAGCAAGCATTGTCAATAATGCGCCGATCATGCTCATAACCGGTAAAGTGAATGGACCTAAAAACGGGATAGAGATACCAAAAAAGAGCGTCATCACAGCGCCGACTGAGGCACCGGAAGACACTCCCAGGGTGTAAGGATCGGCCAATGGATTTTTCAAAAGCCCTTGAAATGCAGCACCAGCAATCGCTAATGCCGCCCCAACAAGACCAGCTAAAATGACACGTGGCATACGAATATTCCATAAAATATTGGCAGCCGCTTCATCGAACGAAGGATTCCATAACACCACTGGCGATATGGATACCGTCCCGACCGTCACACCTAGCACTATCGCTCCCGCTAAAATAAATAGCGAAACGCTATATGCCACTATATTTTTACTCATTGAAAACATCAGGATATACTGCCTGTGCCATTTCCATTAATCCCGCTGTTAAACGTGGGCCAGAACGGGTGAGCATATCTGAATCTAGGCTGTAAACCGCTTCTTCTTTAACTGCTGTTACTTCTGCAAAACCACCGCGAGACTTGATTTGACCAACGGCATCTTCAACATAAGCGCCTTCGGTTGTAATAATCACGTCTGGATTTGCTGCAACGATTGCTTCTGGGTCCATACTAACCCATCCATCTAAATCGCCAGCAACATTTTTCGCGTTGATCAGTGTCAGCATTTCATCCATGAACGTCCCACTACCGGTAGTGTAAATATCCGGTTGACTGCCAACTTCTAAAAAGACCGTTTTCGGTTCTTCGACTGTTGCTGCCAGCTCTTCAATCGATGCTACTTGAGCTTCCATTTCCGAGACAATGTTTTCCGCTCTTTCCATGCTACCTGTCGCTTGTCCGATTGTTGTAATCGAATCATACACTTCATCAAAGCTCGCTGCGTTTTGAACAACGAATACATCAAGTCCGGCATCACGCAATTGCTGCAGCCCTGCATCGCCCACACCTAATCCAGATTCGTGTGCCAATACTAAGTCTGGCTGAAGACCAATGATTTTCTCTACATTGAATTCTTGTCCACCGATTTTTTCAACGTCTGCCGTTTCTTCTGGGTAGTTGTCATAATCCGATACGCCAACGATTTTGTCGCCTAACCCAAGTTCATATGCAATTTCTGTATTAGATGGAATCATGGAAACAATCGCCCCAGGCTCTTCGTCAATGACAACTTCATTGCCCGCTGCATCTGTCAGCGTTACAGGAAACTCAACATCTGCAACTTCAGTTGGTGGTTCTGCTGGTGTTTCGACGTCTTCTTCAGGTGTTGCGGTTTCTCCGCACCCTGCCATTAAAACTGCTGCTAATCCTGCTGTTGCTCCAAACTTCCAAAACTTGTTCATCAATAAAATCCCCCTAGAGTGTAGTGTTTTTGTTGTAAGAAAGCATCGGCTTATCTATTAAAATTTTTTTCATTAGTTCCGCTACTAAAAAAGATTGAATCATTATCATTTTTTATGGAATCCTCCGGACCAAGTGGACGCTTTGGACCCACTTGGTGTGGGTCGTGGCAACTGGCGCGACAGGACGTCGCGATGCCAGTTGCCAAGGACGCCGCTTGAGCCCACGGAAAGCGAAGTGGTCAATCCAGTTGGAGATCATACGCCGTTATTTATTTCAGTAAAACTTTGTCCACAACCTGATTTCATTAGTTTTCATATCTTGAGATAAAAAACAATTTATGAAAATACAAAATCCCCCGCAAAGTTCTGCGAGGGATTGAAAGGACGCCATAAAAAAGCATGCGCATCCAGCCTTTCCTCGCAGGCGTATGGGTGTGTTGTCATAAAGGCAGGTCTCCTGGCTTGTGATCATTGGTCTTTGCACCTTCCCGAAGCGTTGCTTCAGTGGCATATTGCAATTTCCTCTCACTTACAGTGGCGGGACCGCGCCGGAGTTGAACCGGCTTCCCTTTTAACTCATGTTCTTAGACATAAGCACCTTCATGAATCGCTATTAAGTTCTAATTCTGTTTTCATTATACACGTAACTGCAGAGCTTTCGCTTACATTTTTTCAGGAGCTTCGACGCCCACTGTTTTCAATGCATTCGCTAAGGTTGTTTTCACAGCTGTAATCAATGCTAAGCGAGCACTTGTCATTTCGACATTTGATGCATCTAATACTTTATTGGCATTGTAGAAGCTATGGAAATGTGATGCCAACTCTTGAATGTACGTCGTAATGCGGTGAGGTGCACGTTGTTTAGCTGCATCTGCGATGACTTGTGGGAAATCCCCAATTTTTTTCAAAACATCAATTTCTTTTTCAGAAGTCAATAAGTTTAAATGCTCTTCTGAAGCTAGTAAACCTTGTTCTTCTGCTTGGCGTAAAATTGAGCTAATACGCGCATGCGCATATTGCGAGTAATAAACTGGGTTTTCGTTTGACTGGGAAACCGCCAAATCCAAATCAAAGTCCATATGCGAATCGCCTGAACGCATCGCGAAGAAATAACGCACCGCATCTAGTCCCACTAGTTCGACTAGTTCGCGCATCGTTACAGCTTTGCCTGTACGTTTACTCATCTTCATTTTTTCGCCGTCTTTGTACAATTGCACCATTTGAATAATGCTAACTTCAAGTGTATCGCGATCGTAACCAAGCGCTTCGATGGCTGCTTTCATACGTGGGATATAGCCGTGATGATCAGCACCCCAGACGTTGATTAGCTTACCAAATCCACGTTGCAATTTATCTTCGTGGTAGGCAATATCGGGCATTAAATACGTGTACGTGCCGTCATTTTTGATCAATACGCGATCTTTGTCATCACCGAATATTGTTGAACGGAACCAAGTCGCGCCGTCTTCTTCAAAGACATGACCGTTTTCACGAAGTTTAGCCAAAGCCTCATCAATTTTACCGTTTTTGTAAAGAGACGATTCTGGATACCAAACATCAAATTCCACACGGAAGTCAGCTAAATCTTGTTGCAGTTTAGCCAATTCCACTTTTAATCCATGTTGACGGAAAATTTCAAAACGCTCTTCGTGCGTCATGCTGACAAATTTATCGCCATGTTCTTGAACTAAAGCTTCTGCAATATCTTTAATATCTTGTCCGCGATAGCCATCTTCTGGCATGCTGTCACCTTTGCCCAATGCTTCAAAATAGCGCGCTTCGATTGACAAAGCCAAATTGTTAATTTGGTTACCGGCATCGTTAATATAATATTCACGAGATACATCATATCCTGCCAAATCTAAAATATTGCAAAGCGAATCGCCGACTGAAGATCCGCGCGCATGACCTAAATGCAAATCGCCAGTTGGGTTAGCCGAAACAAACTCCACTTGGATGCGCTCATTGCCGCCTGCCGTTGAACGCCCGTAATCTACTTTTTGCTCTAGTACCGTTTTTACAACGTCCTGCAAATAATCTTTTTTGATCGTAATGTTGATAAATCCTGGGCCAGCAATATCTACTGTTTGGATGTTCGCTGCATCTTTGTCAAGATTTGCTACAATCGCTTCGGCAATCGCACGAGGTGGCTTTTTCGCCAAACGTGTTAATTGCATTGCAATATTCGTAGCATAGTCTCCATTTGTTTTGTCTCGCGGCGATTCTAATTGTACTTCTACAGCTTCTGTTGTTAATTCTGCTTTTTCGATTGCTTCCGCAAATGCTGTTTTAATGTCGTGTTGAACTTGTTCTACTGCATTCATTATTTAGCCTCCATAAATTGTATTTCCATTTCATATTCCCCGACATGATCTAAACCTAATGACAAATCGTATCGGACCATGAATCGAGTATCACTGACGAAAAGCTCATGCGCTTTTGTCGTCAACATAAACGACCCTTGTTCATTCGTTAGATTGCCGGTTTGTTCTTTATGTAATAAAAAAGGTAGCCGCATCTGTAAGCCGCCGCTTCTCATAATCATTGCTTCATTTTCTTGAAGTTTAACCGTCGTTCGAATTTCAAGATCATCTTGCTGCTCGGCATACTGTAAATAGCGCAGCTGGTTTTTCTCCGTTAATGTTCCTCGAGATTCCAACACCATTACTTGTTCTTCCATATCCGGCTGACGGATCGTCGTTGTCAGTTTTATTTCCACTGTCTTTTGCATGTCTTTCCGCCTCCCCGTCAAATAATAACCTTCTCATTATAGCCCGATTCACTCGGCTTTTTCAATACAGCACCCATTGTTTACGTCAGTTCTTTTTATCTAAATGCGATGTAAGATGAATTCCGACTAATTTAAAGGAAAAGCCGATCCTTTTTTTAGGATCGGCTCAGCTTGTAGACAAAAGAGTTATTATGTTAGTTAACGAATAAATATTCGCCTTATCCTATATACTGGATCCTTCGCTCCATGCGGACGCTTTCCGCGGACGAAGCGCTGAGCCTCCTCGTCGCAAGCTCCTGCGGGGTCTCATCACTCCGTTTTTCCGCAGGAGTCGCCGCATTATGCTCCGGATCCTTGTGTGATTACTCGTTAATCCTCTTGAAAATAAATTCGCTGGTTACTCTCTCTAATTAGGGCAATATGCTAACAACCGTTCTGGCCACGAAGACTCCTATGGGACAGCGAAAGCTGAAGACCCCGCAGGAACGCAAGTGACGAGGAGGCTGAAGCTGAGCCCATGGAAAGCGCAGTGGCTGGAACGGTTGTGGTTATACACAACTATACATTTTCAATAGACTTTGTCTACAGTCTGAGCCGATCCTTTTTTTAGGATCGGCTAATTTCTCATTTATTCAAATTTGCGGTGCTATTTTGACTGCAACCCTAATACTTTGATCAATGGTTTGATGGTTAAGCCTTGAATAACTAAAGAAAACAGGACGACTGCAAACGTTAGTAACAAAATCGTTTCACGTCCGTCGAAACTCGCTGGAAGACTTAACGCCAAAGCAATGGATAAACTGCCTTTCAGTCCGCCCCAGTTCAATAAAATCCGTTCTTTTCGATTTAAATCTCTGGCCGGCATCGTGCTGAAAAATAACGCAATCACTCTCGCCACTAAAACGATCACAATGGCTAAAATAATAATCAACCATTGACCTGCAAAATCGATATTGCGAATTTCCAACCCGACAATCAAGAAAATTAACGAGTTCGCAATAAGGGTAATTACGTCCCAAAACGTATTAATCGCGCTTTTCGTTAACTCAGACATCCCGATTCTACCGCCATAATCATTAAAAACAAATCCTCCTGCCACGACGGCGATTATTCCGGATACGTGAATGTGTTCTGCGATAAAATAACTACCGAAAAACAATAAAGCCGATATGGCAATTTCAAAAGGGTAATCATCATAAAATCGAATAACTTGTGAAAAGAGGTATCCCAGAATGACACCGACCAATATTCCTCCTACAGCAAAACGAAGAAATAGCAATACCCCACTACCTAATCCTGCCCAGCCCATATCAATATAAGTCAGCAAATAAACAGACGCGATTTGAAAAAGCACAATGGCAATTCCATCATTAAAAAGAGACTCACCTTCCATAATCGCTGAAAGTTTCTCTGAAACCCCTGCTGACTTAAAGATGGATAAGACACTGATTGGATCGGTTGCGCTCATCAATGCCGCAAACGTAAAAGCGACTGCTAAAGGAAGGCCAAGTAAAAAGTGAGTTGAAAAGCCAATAAGAACAAATGATATAAATGTCCCCCCTAAAGCTAGACCAATTACAGTTTCTTTTCGTTTATACAAATGGTGAAAAGGAAGTTTTAACGTAGCATCCCCAAGCAAAATGGGCAGAAATAAAGAAATGATAATGACCTGAAAAACTTCTGATTGGGTAATGAATTGTTCGGCTTGGTCAATAAAAGGAAATGGGAAACTAGTGGTACCAAGTAAAAGCCCTACTAAAACCAATGCGATGGTATCGGGCTGCTTTACTTTTCTGGCGATGCCGACAACCGTTATCGCAATGGCCAATAACACTAGGACTTGTATGAATACTTCATCAAATTCATGCATAAGTCACTCTCCTTTCTGGGTAATTGCTTACTTCATCTATATCTCTTATTGCCTATTACTAAACGCATACTTAAAATTCAATTCTGCTAAGACATAAAAAAGCCTCCAGTAAAGGTAGTGCACCCCAAAAGTTAGAGTTCAAATCTAACTTTAAGGGGTCACTACCAAAGGAGACTGTTTTGATAAATCACTTTCTAAAAAAGCTATATTTATTTCGTATAACTGGTCACAAAAGAAGAGCGCGGGAAAATGTTTGGACGTTTATCAATACCTTCTTTAGTGCCGCGTTTTGCATGCGCATGACCGTATGCTTGAGACTGTTGCCAATCTATGAACGATTGTTTGTCTTCCCATAAAGTCAGAATGACGTAAACATCTGAATCGAGTGGGCGCAGTACACGAATTGCAGCGAAGCCAGGTTCTTTTTCTACCATGCCTGCTCTATTTTGAAAACGTGATTCAAAAAGTTCACGACCTTCATCTGTCACTGGAATATTGTTAAATACCGCATAATGTCCATCAGCAAAATCACCTACAGCATTCAATACTTCATATGCTTCAGACGCTTTTAAACCTGTACCCTCGTCTGTTTCGTAAAGCAATACGGTTTCGTCATCGTTTTTCAAGTAAGTGAACTGGGCCTTCGACAAACTTTCTACTAAGGCTTCCGCTTGATCTTGTGGACCTGTCCATTTATACAATTGCATTGTTCGCACCTCTTTCAGATAGCTGGTTTCTTTTATCTTATCGTTTTCAGAAGGAAGTTTCTAATTTGGGGGTTGTGTAAAGAATAAAAAAGTCGACCTGGGTTTTCCAGGCCGACTTTTAAAGATTTCAGTTGTTTAATAAAATACGTTTATGCTTTTCTTATTGTCTAGCTCTAGCGGCCAAATTCTAGGGTCGTAAGCCACTCTAACTGTGCGGCAGAAAAACGCCACTTCGTCAGAGCGGCTTACGCCCGTCGAATCTACACGGCCGCTTCCTCTTTTTTTATTTAATCCAACCAAGTATCATTTCGCGCATTAATTTGCTTGCTGTGTTCGCTGTTTGGTCAGAATGGTCGTAAACTGGTGCTAGTTCTACAAGATCAAAACCAACTACGTTCACGCCTGACGCTGCGATAGCGTGGATAGATGCTAATAGTTCACGAGACGTGATACCGCCTGCGTCAACTGTTCCAGTGCCTGGTGCGTGTGCAGGGTCTAATACGTCCATATCAATCGTGACATAGACATTGCGACCTTCAAGTGTTGGCAATACTTCTTTTAAAGGCTCAAGCACTTCAAATTTCGAAAGGTGCATGCCGTTTTCTTTTGCCCAGTCGAATTCTTCTTTCATCCCTGAACGAATACCAAATGAATAGACGTTTTTCGGTCCGATGTGATCTGCGATTTTGCGAATTGGTGTCGAATGTGAGTATTCTTCGCCTTCGTAGTTTTCGCGAAGATCTGTGTGTGCATCAAAGTGAATGATTGCCAAATCGTCGTATTTGCTTGCGACTGCTTTCATTACTGGCAATGACACCAAATGCTCGCCACCCATACCCATTGGAATTTTTTCGTCCGCTAAAAGCGTGTGCACATAAGTTTCGATTTCCGCTAAGCTTTTTTCCGGATTGCCGAATGGCAATGGAATATCACCTGCATCAAAAAACTTTACGTCACCTAGTTCGCGGTCAAGGTACGGGCTATATTCTTCTAGTCCAATTGAAACTTCGCGAATTTTGTTCGGGCCAAAACGAGAACCTGGACGGTAACTCACTGTCCAATCCATCGGCATGCCGTAAAGAACCGCTTTTGATTCTTCGTAATTCGGATGACTTTTGATAAATACTTTTCCTGAATATGTTTCGTCAAATCTCATGTTTTATTCTCCTGTTAAATCTTTCACGAATTTCGGTAAAACAAACGCAGCGTTGTGCAACTCTGGCGTATAGTATTTCGTGTCGATTTCATGGAAACGTTCTGCTGGTACTTCTAATGGGTTGTACTTTTTCGAACCAATCGTGAACGCCCACAAACCACTTGGGTATGTTGGAATGTTCGCCAAATACAAGTTCGTGATTGGGAAAATTTCTTTTACATCACTTTGAACTTGCTTGATCAAATCTGCTTTAAACCATGGGTTGTCAGATTGCGCGACGAAAATACCGTCTTCTTTTAATGCTTTTGAAATTCCTGCATAAAAGCCTTTTGAGAATA
This sequence comes from Planococcus halocryophilus, assembly GCF_001687585.2. Lineage (GTDB taxonomy): Bacteria > Bacillota > Bacilli > Bacillales_A > Planococcaceae > Planococcus > Planococcus halocryophilus. The sequence continues at coordinate 2,790,628 of NZ_CP016537.2, forward strand.
AGTTTACAGCTGGTCCAACGGGTTCAGTTGAATCTACCATAATCACGTCAAACTCGTTGTCTGATTCTGCGATGTGCATGAACCCGTCTCCAACGATAACTTCCACGCGTGAATCTTCTAAACCTGACGCAATGCTAGGCAAGAATTTTTTTGAGTACTCGATTACTTTTCCATCGATGTCGACAAGTGTCGCTTTTTTAACAGACGGGTGCTTTAAAATCTCACGGATTACGCCACCATCACCGCCACCAACTACTAGTACGTTTTCTGGGTTTGGGTGTGTAAACAATGGAACGTGTGCGACCATTTCGTGATAAACAAATTCGTCTTTTTCAGAAGTCATGACCATGCCATCTAAAAACAACATATTGCCCCATTCAGCTGTTTCTGCCATTTCAAGAAATTGAAAATCTGTTTGTTCTGTATGAAGGGTTTTGTTGATTTTCATCGTAATCCCAAAGTTTTCTGTTTGCTTTTCTGTATACCAAAATCCTGCCATCTATAATCAAACTCCTTTTCATTCTGAATAAAATCCACTTAAAAAAGTATAAGTGTTTTCAAAAAAAGTGCAATATTTATTTCATACTCCTCTTTACCCGCTCAACACTGCACTACACTAAAAATAAAAAGGTTTTCTGTACAGGGAATCTTTTCCCTTCACAGAAAACCTTTTTAAATCCTGATGGTGCGGAGAAAGAGACATGAGGCATTGGGCTTGGGTTTTATCGCAATGGCTCACGGCACTTGCTCGCTATCAGGTGTCCTAGCTTTCTATTGAAAAGCTGTAGTTCTAGTGTACTGCCTTTTATAGACAACTTCAACCATCCGGTAGACGCAATTTGAAATGTCACATTCTGTTCAAAAATCATTTTTTCATTACACAAACACGCTTTTTATCATCTACCTAAATCTTGGTGAAGTTGCTCTGAGCTATTGTTCCACATTTCTGCGTTATGCGATTCCAAATAGTCAGCCAGTATGCGTTTTGATGGCTCATCCATTTGTTCCACAAGAATTTTACGTTTCATCGACTTGTCCATGCGGTTAACATGGTCAGCCAAAATCTTGTAGCCTCTACGTTTTTCACGATTAACCACCATTTCACACGCTGCAACTCCTGCGTAATAAGGTCCGATTGGATTAAAATCGATGGTAATCCACACAAGCCAATAATCTTTGCCACCTGCCGAATCTTCTCGGTTAGTTGTAAATTTAATGCCTCGCTCTACTTCACTGCGGGCATGCATTGCACCAATATCGATAAAAGCTTCTTGCTCTTCTACGTCAATAAATAATGGAGAAACGTTCTCCAAAGATAGAGAACCGATACCGTACCCTTTATGACCACCCGTTGGATCATTTTTTATAATGGTAAATCCTACTTTTTGTTTTGGTTTTTCTTCATTCGCCATTGTCTGAATCCTCCGTTCTGCTATGATGATAGTATTCTTAAGAAAAAGGAGCTGCATCCATTATGCCATACGTCACTGTAAAAATGCTCGAAGGGCGCACAGAAGATCAAAAACGCGCACTAGTCGAAAAAGTATCTGAAGCTGTTTCTGAAACAACTGGTGCACCTATCGAAAACGTCACTGTCTTTATCGAAGACTTGAAAAAAAGCAATTACGGCACAAAAGGCAAACTCTTTAGCGATCAATAAAAAAAAGTGGAAATGGCCATTCAGCTCCGACAAGCATAAGGCGCGGTGGCGAAGCGACGTGTTTTCAGTCGCACAGCCAGCGTGACTTATGACTCGAGGAGCTGGCCATTGCAGCTGGATCAAAGAAAAGTGAAAGTGCCTGGTCAGCTCCGACAGGCATAAGGCAGACCGGCAGTGTGGCGATCTTTGCCACACAGTTGGATTGACTTATGTCCCGAGGAGCTAGGCACTTGCAACTGGATCAAAGAAATGTGAAAGTGCCTTTTACTCATTAAATACCTCAAAAACTCCCGTTACGGGAGTTTTTTTAAGTCCTTAATTCTTCAATAAAAGCAAAAGCTTCGTCAATTTCTTCTGCAGTAAAGTTCAATTTCCCTTTAACCACATGCAATTTATCGATTTGTTCTTGTTTATTCAAATGATCAAAATAAAGAAGTGTTGCGGTCAATTCCAAAAACCGACCACTTTTAGCATTTAATTTTCCTGCAGTGAGTGGGTTATCTAGAATCGATTCCCCCAAAACTTTACGGAATTCTTGGCCTTCTTCCGTTACGCTATATTTATATTGAACATAAGAACCTTTGTCTTCTAATGCTTCTGACAAAAACCCCATGTCGCATAATTCTTCCACACGAGCAGTTAGTTCTTCTGAATACGGTCCATAAATATGAAACTCATACTTTTCCTGAAACGGAATGTCTAGTTTCTTCATGATGTAAATCATTTTCTGCAATTTTTTGCGGCCGGTTACGCCTTCCGCAGTGGCAATAAAGTCCACGATTTTTGCGTGTCCCTGGAGCAACTATATCCCTCCTTCTCGAAGCATTTCCAAAATCTGATGCTTGATAGCGGTTTTCTTGCCATCAATTAATAATTCAGCTGGAAAATACAATTTATAATCCGTTCTGCGTTTACCGGAAATCGCATCCACAATTTGAGACAAACGTGATAATTCTTTAATATCACCGTTTGGCATCAGTAAATGAATCGGCAAACGCTCTTCTTCTTCTCCTGGTCGGTAAAAATCATATGGCAAGTCAGACGTAGAGTCATCGATCAAATAATATTCCGGGTCAATGCCGGCAGACCGGAACAGTTCGGCCAATTCACCTAGCTTTTTATAATCTTTGCCTGGGTCAAAATCGACATACTGGAACAAACGTCGATTCACAAAACGGTCGCAAAGGTCCGCTAAAATCGGATCGCGCTCAGTCATCCATAATTGGAAATACGTCATTAAAACGCCTTCATCTAACGCCAAATACTCTTTCAACGTAAAGCTCTGATCAAAAAATGATAGGAAATGAGTTGGTGGCTGTTCAAACTTATAGCCACTTGCACTCAACTCTTTTGCTCGTTGAAGAATTTTCCGCAAAATAACTTCTGCACTTCGGGCAACCGGATGGAAATACACTTGCCAATACATTTGGTAACGGCTCATGATGTAATCTTCCACTGCATGCATACCGCTCGACTTGATGACGACTTGATCATCTAATGGACGCATCACGCGAAGAATCCGCTCCATATCAAAATGGCCATAAGATACCCCTGTATAATAAGCATCTCGCTGAAGGTAATCCATACGATCTGCATCTATCTGACTGGAAATTAATGAAACGACTTGTTTATTTGAGTACGTTTTTGCAATCACTTCTGCCACTTTTGTCGGAAAATCTGTAGACACTTTTTGAAGGATTTCATTGACCTCCGTATCTCCTAATAGAATTTTCCGCGTATATTCTTCGTGGTCAAGTGCAAAAACTTTTTCAAATGAATGCGAGAACGGCCCGTGTCCTAAATCGTGCAAAAGTGCTGCACATAATACAACTAGACGCTCACTTTCATCCCATTCCGGACGACCATGAAAAATATCATCCGAAATACGGCGTACAATTTCGTACACACCAAGTGAGTGATTAAAACGGCTATGTTCCGCGCCATGGAATACTAAATAAGAGGTGCCCAATTGCTTAATTCTGCGCAAACGCTGAACTTCACGCGAATTGATCAAATCCCAAATCACTTGGTCGCGCACATGGATATATCGGTGAACCGGATCTTTAAAAACTTTTTCTTCAGCTAATTTTTGTGTTGCGTAGCTCACTTGCGCACCTCCGTTTTTTCATGTACCAGCTATTCTACACTAGGGTCTCGCTGCTATTCAAGGGGACGTTCTAGCATTTTACGGTTGCGTTCAACAACGCGATTTAAATAAAATCCGTATAACTCTGTCTCATCAGGCTGCAAAGACATTGGTGCCGGTCTTTCCATTAAATCATGTAGGTCAATTACTACTTCTTGAACCGTAATTTTTCTACCGAGCAACTCACTGAGCGATGCCATTGTTTCAGGTTTTATTTCTGGGTAAGTGAATTTGGTTTCTTCGTTTTGTAATCCCGCATTGTAAAAATCACGAATGATTTCAGCACGTTTTGCACCGCTGCCTTCGACACATAAATATACTTGCACCGCGATTCCGCTACGAATTCGGCGTTGTGAGATGCCAGCGAATTTCTGGCCGTTAATGCTGAGGTCATAAGAACCAGGGCAATACGAGCCGACAATTTCATACGCTTCAATAGTAGCTTCCGGGAAAAGTTCACGCACCAAATCGAGCATCAAGTCGTAACCTGCTGAGATATCGATGGCGTTGTCTTTTTCCGATAGCACGAGCGAGATGTTTAAAACACCAGCGTCCAGTACAACTGCCAGTCCTCCAGAATTTCGTACAATCGGCGTAAAGCCATAGTCTTTTAATACATCCATGCCTTTTTCAATATGCGGCAAACGATGATCTTGGATCCCTAACACTACCGTATCGTCATGCACCCATGTTCGAACGGTTGGTGCGCTTTTACCCGCCCCCACCAACTCGCATAATGTGTCGTCCGCTGCAAATGATTCAAGCGCAGAGCGACTTTTCGCGCTTAGCGACTGATCCCAAAAACGCCAAGCTGTTTCTTCAAAAAATAACGGCATGCCCACTTCTCCTCTTTCTACAATTCCTTATCTTCAGTTTACCCTTTTCATCATGTGCTGAAAAGCCGTGTGTGCTATGTCGAATTCGTGACAGGCGCTAGTTTTAAAGGAACTTAGATGCTTGTTGTGCTAAACTGAAAAGCGAGAGATTTATATTAAAAGGAGTGTTTGAATAATGAATGAAGCAGCAATTACATTAGACGGCTGGTACGTTCTCCATGATTTCCGCTCAATGGACTGGGTTTCGTGGAAAATGCTAACGGACGAAGAACGCCAATTTGCGATCGACGAATTCCAAGCATTCATGGACAAAATCAACCAAGCTGATGAAAATAAAACCGGCGCACACGCGTTGTATTCAATTGTTGGCCAAAAAGCCGACTTGATGCTAATGATGTTGCGCGAAACAATGGACGAATTAAACGAACTTGAAACAGAATACAATAAGCTAACATTGATTGCTTATACCGTTCCTACGTACTCATATGTTTCAGTCGTTGAACTTTCCAACTACCTTGCTGGAAAATCTGATGAAGATCCTTACCAAAACCCACATATTCGTTCGCGTCTATACCCAGAACTTCAACGTTCGCAGTATATTTGCTTCTATCCAATGGACAAGCGTCGCGATGGCGATGACAACTGGTACATGCTACCAATGGATACGCGCAAAGAGTTGATGCTATCTCACGGTAAAATCGGCCGTAGCTATGCAGGTAAAGTAAAACAGATCATTTCTGGATCTGTCGGCTTTGACGATTACGAATGGGGCGTTACATTGTTCGCAGATGACGTGCTTCAATTCAAGAAATTGATTTACGAAATGCGTTTTGATGAAGTTAGCGCGCGTTACGCAGAATTCGGTTCATTCTATGTAGGTACACGCCTAGATGCTGAACGTACTGCGAAATTTTTAGAAGTTTAATTGAGTAGAGTCGCCTTTTGGCGGCTTTTTTTGTTTGATTTTGTGTGTTTGTAATTCCTTTTTTTGGATATACTGTCCGATTGGAATGAAATACTGTCCGAATTGGATCGAATACTGTCCAGATCAACACATTTACTGTCCGGAGCGAAAAAAGGGTGAATTCCCAGCTTCGCGAAGTTGTTTTCCAATTATTTGGATATACTGTCCGATTGGAATGAAATACTGTCCGATTCGTCCCAAATACTGTCGGAATCAGGTGGAATACTGTCCAAATCAACACGTTTACTGTCCAAATGCTAAAAAAGGGCAATCCGCGCAAAGCGGATTGCCCTACTCAAACCTATTACAGTGCTTTCACTGCCGCAACTACGATCATTACCCAAGCAGCGATAAACGCGAGACCACCAATTGGCGTAATGGCACCAAGAATGCTGATGCCCGTTAAGCTTAATACATATAAGCTACCTGAGAAAATGATGATTCCGGCAAGCATTAAATAGCCAGCCCAGTTTAATGAACCAAGCGAACCGAGTAGCGATGAGCTCATCAAAATCGCGACTACCATCAAGCCGATCGAGTGGAACATTTGATATTGTACAGCGGTTTGCCATGTATCTAAATATTTGTCTGCCACACGACCTTCTAATAGATGCGCTCCGAATGCGCCAAATGCGACAGACAATAGAGCATTAACCGCTCCAGCAATTAAGAAAAACTTCATAGTCGACTTCCTCTTTCCATTTAAAATTCAAACAGCGAATCACCGTTTGCGTCTTCTTCTTTCAGCTTGTTGACGGCAGTTACTGTCTGCGTTTGCGGCTGAGGGGAAGAAAGCGGCACGGCACGTGGTGCTTGGATATCGCTCATTGGTTGATCGTCTTCTAACAACAAATCACACAATGCGCGAATGGCAGCGACCGAGTCACGAGCTTTTGCCACATCACCGCTACGAGCACGAGTTGTATGTTTGTCGATTTCATTTAAAATCCGCATAGTGTCGATGGCCATGTTACAGCCCCCCTCTCCGTTTTTGATTTCATTTCATTTTAACACGCTACTCTTCTACAGGTCAGTCTAAACAGAAATCGATTGGCGCTTGGCCGCGGCTTTGTAACAGACTGTTCACTTTTGAATACGGACGACTGCCGAAAAATCCGCGATGCGCGCTAAGTGGACTTGGATGAGGTGCTTCAAGTACATCGTGTTTATCCATATCAATTAAGCGTTTCTTCGTTTGCGCAGGTCTTCCCCATAATACGAAAATGAGGGGTTCATCACGTTCAGATAATTTGCGAATCACTTCATCCGTCAGCGTTTCCCACCCTTTATCGCGATGGGAATGTGCTTCGCCCGCTCTCACTGTTAAAACAGTGTTCATCATTAAAACGCCTTGATCAGCCCATTTGGTTAAGATGCCGTCTTTTGGTTGGGCGCAGCCAATATCTTCTTGTAATTCTTTAAATAAATTCCGTAAACTTGGCGGATGCTTTACTCCTGATAAAACAGAAAAACTCAGTCCATGTGCTTGGTCTGGGCCATGATAAGGATCTTGTCCGAGAATCACGACTTTCACATCGCGATACGCTGTATGTTCAAAAGCTGACCAGATGTTTTCCATTGCTGGATAAATTGTTTGTTCAGCGTATTCTTTTTTCAGAAACTCACGCAACTTCGTGTAATACGGTTTACCGAATTCTTCACCTAGGATGTCTTGCCAGTCGTTATGGAAAATTCGTTTTTCCAACGTTCTCACTCCTTAAATTTAACAGTTACATCGTAGTCGACTAAGCCAAACATTTCTTGAACAGAACGCACCGCATTGGTTTCTGCAGTTTGGAGTACCCCTTGGCCTTCTGTTTCTTCAAGCATCATTTTCTTCGCTTCCTCAGCCAAATCAAACGCTTCCGAAATATCGGTGCCGCTACGGAATAAACCTTCATAGGAATACACTTCTACTTGGTCCATAAACAATTCCGGACCTCCTAAAAATTCCGCTGCTGGCAATGTTAGAGTCGCTGTTTTTGCTTCCTCATCTACCACGATATCGCCTTCTGTCACTTTGGAAAAATCAATTCCTGCACGAACCGACCCTGGAATGACAACCAATAATTGGCGTTTGGTTCCTGGCAAATCAAGCCCGATTTCTTTTCCAAACAGCGCATTGTCTTGACGTTCAATAATCACTTTTGAAAAAGCTTCAGCTGTCGATAGTTCATTGAGTTCCTGAATTTGCTCTAAAAAAACGCCTTTGCTTTCAGTAGCTGTACTGCCTTGGATCATCCAAAAAGTACCGAGTGGCAATGCTACCAATAAGAGCAATAAAATCGCAATTAAGACTAGGAACGTATTGCGCCATACTCCCATCAACAATTTAACACTTTTCCAGAAGCCGGATTCTTTCGTTTCTCCTTGTTCTTTCATTTCTTCTAACAAACGTTCGATCTCTGTCAATTTCGGATCTTTCGCCATTATTTCCCCTACTTTCATATATTTTATTCGGTTCGGCTTCATGGTACGATTGCTTAAAGGAGCGATGAAGATGGCCGATTGGCGTGGAAAGATTACGAGTGTTTCAAAAACAAAAGGCACAACAGCTCCAGAAAGCGCAAAGCGCGCAGGACTCGGCTGTCTCGGTCTTATTATTGCAGTTGTTTCCATTCTAACATTACTTATTACGATTGGCCTTTTCAAAAGTGGCTTTCTGTTAATGGGAATTTTTGCTACTGCTTTTTTACTTATTTGCATCGTGACAACTCTTCTGTTGCTCGTACCGAATAAGCACAATCCGTTGTAAATGCTCGAATATTTGTTAAAATAGTGGCAAAGACAATCTCATTAAGAGGAGCTAACCCAATGACACTCAAAAAAACATTAACCATCGCTGGATCAGATACTTCTGGCGGTGCAGGTATACAAGCAGACTTAAAAACGTTCCAAGAACACGGAACTTATGGCATGAACGCGTTAACGGTAATCGTTACAATGGATCCCGAAAACGGCTGGAGCCATGGTATTCATCCGATTGCACTAGACACATTAGATGCTCAGTTAAAAACAGCCTTTTCGACAGGCATTGATGCTTTGAAAACGGGTATGTTGCCAACTGTCGATATTATCGAAATGGCCGGCAAAGCAATTGCTGACTCTGGCATTAAAGATGTTGTCATCGATCCGGTTATGGCATGTAAAGGTGAAAACGAAGTCTTATTCCCTGAAAATGTTGATGCGATGATCAAGCATTTATTGCCAAACGCGAAAGTCGTTACGCCCAACTTAGTCGAAGCAGGTCAATTATCCGGTCAAGGCGCATTGCAAACAGTTGAAGATATGCAAGCGGCTGCTGAAAAAATCCATGCACACGGCGTTGAATTTGTAGTAATCAAAGGCGGCAAGCAATTAAAACACGAAAAAGCGGCAGATTTACTATTCGACGGAGAAGCACATTACTTGTTGACTTCGGATAAAACGGATACAACATATAACCACGGTGCAGGCTGTACGTTTGCTGCTGCAATTACTGCTAACTTAGCAAATGGTCAATCGGTTAAAGATGCTGTACTCAACGCAAAAGTTTTTGTTGCAACAGCAATTCAACACGGTTGGAAATTGAATGAATATGTCGGTCCAGTTATGCATGGCGCCGCATCGAAATTTACAAAAGCTGAAGTTGCAGTGACAAAATTATAAAATAAAAACGGTCATAGGAGGGGTTGAATTACTCTCCTGTGACCGTTTTTTATGGAAATTTGCTAGTTGGTTAATCTATTAGAGCAAGCTAATCGCATTCTCTTGCGCATTTCCTTATACTGATAGAATACCGATTTTATAGGAGGAACATCATGGAATTAGTTGAAGTGAAAAAATTACAAGTCCAACTGGATGCATTTGCAGGCAAAGATGTTTACCTTCATTTGGAAACGACAAATGGCTCTTACGCATCGCATTTTAACAAAGATTTTTTCAACGCCGGTGCATTTATCCGCAACGTTGTGATAAATTACGAACTCGGAAAAGTTGTCGGTGACAGCCCGCACCGTGTTGGACTGAAATTACCACATGGTTGGGTGTATGCTCAAGGCATTACCCATTACGAATTAGATGAACAAGGTCGGCTATTGCTAGCAGGTCACGACGGAACTGGAAAACTGGCGGTTGCGCTGCAAATTAGCGAAACACCGTTTAGTTATTAAAGGAGGAAAATGATAATGACAATTCAACAAGAACGTCATGTGTTGGTCGTCTTTCCTCACCCTGACGATGAAGCGTTTGGGGTTTCCGGAACGATTACCACACATATTCAACAAGGCACTCCCGTAACATACGCATGTTTAACACTCGGCGAAATGGGACGCAACCTTGGTAACCCGCAATTCGCTACAAGAGAATCATTGCCAGAAGTTCGCAAAAAAGAACTTCTAGCTTCTGCAGAGGCAATGGGATTGACGGATCTGCGGATGATGGGGTTGCGTGATAAAACCATTGAGTTTGAAGATGATGAAAAAATGGTACGCATGATGACTGATTTAATCGAAGAATTAAATCCTTCAAAAATCATCACTTTCTACCCTGGCTTTGCCGTTCACCCAGATCATGAGGCAACTGCTCGTGCAGTTGTTCGCGCAGTGCGCCGAATGAAAGATCGTCCAACTCTTCACGGTGTGGCTTTCGCTAACGACACATTGGAAAAACTCGGCAAGCCTGATGTTGTTTACAATATTAGTGAAGTACGCGAACAAAAAATGAATTCAATGAAAGCTCACATTTCTCAAACTGCTTGGATGCTTGAAGAAATGGAACATAAACTTCAGCAAGGTGACACTGAAACCGAAAACTGGCTAACACAAGAACGTTTTTATAATTATCGCTGGGACGAAGATTTTGAAAAGTCCTTTTAAAATGACCCCTCAACTTTTTTTAAGTTGAGGGGTGTTTTTTATTGTCGTTTTCAGATAATATAAACATTGGCGATAAAGCGTTTTCACGGGGAAAAGCGCTGTATAATCAGTTATTATCGCGTGTAATCATGCATAGAGAAAAGGGGAATTAGTGATGAAAAAGTATTCAACTTCAACATGGTTATTGTTCTTGATTCCTTCTTTACTCGGAATCCTACTGTTCTTGGTTCCAATCCCAACTGAAGATGGTTGGTTGGTAACAATCGCAGTACTCGCTAACATCATGGCCGGAGCTATCGAATCCTTCGTACCGTGGATTATGATGGGCATTTTAATCGTGGCCGCACTTGGATCATTGCTCTTTAGCACGAAAAAAGTTAACGAAACCGAATATGTTTCATTTTTCGACAAGCTTTTTAACGTCAATCTCTTCTGGACGTTCGTTCGAGTTCTCGGTGCGATTTTCTCGATTATGGTCTTATTCCAAATCGGTCCAGAGCCTGTATGGAATGAAAATACCGGTGGACTTCTTTTATCTGGAAGCGGATTGCTTTCTTTTCTTTTCACCATTTTCTTTTTTGCCGGACTTTTCCTTCCACTATTAATGAACTTTGGATTACTTGAGTTTTTTGGTACGATGATGGTAAAAATTATGCGTCCACTTTTCCGTCTACCTGGCCGTTCATCTATTGATGCTCTAGCTTCGTGGGTTGGAGATGGCACAATTGGTGTACTCCTTACAAGTAAACAATACGAAGCCAATAAATACACGCAACGTGAAGCAGCCATTATCGGAACGACTTTTTCTGTTGTTTCTATTACATTTGCGATTGTTGTTATTCAAGAAATTGGTCTTGGAACATACTTCCTACCGTATTACGCGACTGTCATTTTAGCAGGTATTGTTTTGGCATTAATCATGCCACGCCTTTACCCACTTACAAACAAGCCAACTACTTTCATGGACGGCACGCCTCAGGAATCTCAAACTGAAGATGTTCCAGATGGCTATAATGTTGCGTCACACGGACTTGAAAAAGCCTTATCAAAAGCTGACGACAACCGCTCACTCAGTAATTTCTTTAAAGACGGTTTTAAAAACGTTTTAGATATGTGGATCGGTGTTGCTCCAGTTGTTATGGCATTTGGTACAATTGCATTGATGTTAGCTGAGTACACGCCTGTATTTTCAATTCTCGGTATGCCATTTGTTCCTTACTTGAACTTGTTAGGTGTTCCGGAAGCTGCTGAAGCGGCTCAACTAATGGTCGTTGGTTTTGCGGATATGTTCTTACCCGCGATTCTTGGTGCAGGCATTGAGTCGGAACTGACTCGATTTGTCGTTGCGACTATGTCTGTTACACAATTGATTTACATGTCTGAAGTCGGCGGATTATTGCTTGGATCTAAAATCCCTGTAAACATTTTAGATTTAGTTATTATTTTCATACTTCGTACAGTAATTGCGTTACCGATTGTTGTCGGCGTTGCACATTTATTGTTCTAATCTACAAAAAATGCCATCCGCAAATTGCGGATGGCATTTTTTAATTCGGTTTTATTAAACTAATTGAAGCTTTTTTTTTAATTTTTCGAGCATATCGAAAGTCATTGCGTCTAAGTCGTAAGAAGTTTTAAAGCCCCATTCCGCTTTAGCAGCAGATGCATCAATACTATCTGGCCAGCTATTCGCAATTTCCTGTCTCACTGGATCAACCGCATAAGACATTTTGAATTCCGGAATATGCTTTTGAATAGACGCAGCGATTTCTTCAGGTGTGAAACTCATAGCTGTCACATTAAAGGCATTGCGATGAATTAATAGATCTGAGTCTGCTTCCATCAAGTCGACGATGGCTTGTAACGCATCTGGCATATACATCATATCCATAGCTGTACCTTCTGCAATATAAGACGTGTAGCTGCCTTTTTCAATTGCTTGGTAATAAATATCGACTGCATAATCAGTTGTGCCGCCACCTGGTTGTGCTACATTTGAAATTAATCCTGGGAAACGAACGCCGCGTGTGTCGACGCCAAATTTAGTGTGGTAATAATCACATAACAATTCCCCAGCAACTTTATTGACGCCATACATCGTTGTCGGACGTTGCAACGTATCTTGTGGCGTGTCTTTCTTAGGTGTTGAAGGACCGAACGCTCCAATAGAACTAGGCGTGAAAAATTGCATACCAAGTTTACGAGATGCTTCAAGTGCATTTACAAGACCACCCATATTTAGATTCCAAGCAAGCAAAGGTTTTTCTTCAGCAGTTGCCGACAATAATGCGGCCATATGGATCATCGTATCCGCTTCAAAATCTTCTGCTAAATCATGCATTCTCTCTGCGTCTGTTACATCTAAAATTTCAAAAGGTCCTGATTGATCATCTGATTGACGAATATCCGTTGCTAATACGTTCTCGTTCCCGTATATGCCTCGTAATTTCCCGACAAGCTCCGACCCTATTTGTCCTAAAGCACCTGTAACCATAATTCGTTCCATTTTCAACACTCCTTTTCCCAAAAAACATTTGTCCGTCCTAAAAACACAAAAAATACGCTGTAAACACTGATAATTTAAGCTTTAACATAAATTTATTATAAGTTGTTCTCTTTAAAAACACAAATATTTTCTTAAAAAAAAAGAGATTCAATTGATGATTAAGCTAGAAAATACTGTTATAAAGACACTTCAATAAAAATAATTTCTTTCGGTTTATGCTGTTTGAGACTTAGCGAAATGCGTGCTATAATAAATCAGCTTTAAGATTCCTCTCGCTTTGCTTAGTAAACGCCATTTTTTTTATTCGTAAAACCAACTAAACAAGTAGGTAATGTAAACTATTGAATTTAGTTGGTCGATTTACTTTAGAGCAATAAAGGGTATAAAGCTAAAAAAGTAGAAGGAAAGATAAAATAATAAAAGAAATGAGGAGATTTTCATGAAGAAGTTTAGTTTAACGTTTTTATTAGTAGTAGCAATGTTGGTGTTAGCTGCTTGCGGTGGATCTGAAGAAACAGATACTACTGAGGATGAAGCTGGCGGATCAGATCTATTAACTACAGTACAAGAAGAAGGAACGTTAGTTATTGGGACAGAAGGTACTTACCCACCATTTACTTTTCACGATGCTTCAGGAGAGTTAACAGGGTTTGATGTGGAAATTGCACGTGAAGTCGCAGATCGTCTCGGCGTTGAAGCTGAGTTTCTTGAAACACAGTGGGATGCTATGTTTGCAGGACTTGATGCCGGTCGTTTTGACATGGTAGCCAATCAAGTCGGGATTAACCCTGAACGTCAAGAAAGCTACGAATTTTCTTCTTCTTATATCACGTCTACTGCAGTTTTAGTGGTTGCCGAAGATAATACAGACATTAAGACCTTTGAAGATTTAGAAGGCAAGCTTTCTGCACAGTCGTTAACGAGTAACTATGCAGAAACTGCTACTTCTTTTGGTGCAGAATTAGAAGGTGTAGAAGGATTTAACCAAGCCATCGAATTATTGAACTCAGGTCGTGTGGATGCAACAGTCAATGATAATTTAACGGTACTAGATTTTATGAAACAACGCCCAGATGCAAAAGTAAAAGTAGTCGATAAATCAGAAGACGCTGCACAAAGTGGATTGCTGTTTAGAAAAGACAGTGGCGCAATTGTGGATGAGGCCAACAAAGCTTTGGCTGATATGATCGAAGACGGCACATACGATGAAATTTCCGAAAAATGGTTTGGTGAAAATGTACTTGAATAGTATTTTTTCCGACCCGGTCAGAATGGAACGGCTTGTGGATATTGCGCAATCCTCATTTCTTCCATTGATCGAAGCAACACTTCAATTCACTTTGCCATTATCCATCATTTCGTTTATTTTTGGATTGGCATTAGCGGTTTTGACAGCATTGGCAAGAATTTCGACGGTGAAAATTTTCCAAATTATCGCTCGTGTTTATGTATCGATTATTCGAGGAACCCCTTTACTGGTTCAATTATTTATTCTTTTTTATGGACTGCCGACACTCGGCATCACGATTGATCCATTTCCAGCAGCTGTGATTGGGTTTTCACTAAACGTCGGAGCTTATGCTTCTGAAGTTATTCGGGCAGCGATCTTGTCGATTCCTAAAGGTCAATGGGAAGCAGCTGGCACAATTGGTATGTCCTATACACAATCATTACGGCGCGTTATTTTGCCACAAGCATCTCGTGTTTCGTTGCCACCATTGTCAAATACGTTTATCAGTTTAGTGAAGGATACATCGCTTGCCTCTCTTATTCTCGTGACCGAAATGTTCCGAGTCGCTCAGCAAATTGCCGCGACGAATTACGAATTTTTGTTATTATACGGACAAGCAGCATTGCTTTACTGGGTCATCTGTTTTGCCTTGTCCTTGGTTCAAGGCAGGCTTGAAAATCGTTTTGACCGGTATATTTCTAGATAATAAAAGCAGTTTACTGATTGCGGTAAGGAGTCCACTATGATTTCAATAAAAAATTTGCATAAAAAGTTCGGCAAGCTTGAAGTATTAAAAGGCATTGATACGGAAGTTCAAAAAGGGCAAGCGATTGTTGTAATCGGTCCATCTGGTTCCGGAAAAACCACTTTTCTTCGGTGTCTTAATACATTAGAGACCCCTACTTCCGGTTCCGTCACGATTGATGAACAAACGGTTGATTTTTCTAAGCCGTTATCCAAAAAACAAATTATGGCTTTTCGCAAACAATCAGCTATGGTGTTTCAGCATTACAATTTATTTCCTCACATGACCGCTCTTGAAAACGTCATGGAAGGTCCTGTTACGGTACAAAAACAAGATAAAAAGTTGGCGAGACAAAAGGCTGAGCAATTGTTAACAAAAGTTGGACTTGGCGAAAAGATGAATGACTATCCGTTTCAATTAAGCGGTGGCCAACAACAACGCGTCGGCATCGCCCGTGCTTTAGCACTCGAACCAAAAGTGATGTTATTCGATGAACCAACTTCTGCGCTCGATCCTGAGCTAGTAGGAGAAGTGTTGCAAGTAATGAAAGAACTTGCGGCTGAAGGTATGACGATGGTCGTCGTGACGCATGAAATGCGCTTTGCTAAAGGCGTTGCTGACGAAGTTTTGTTTATGGACGAAGGCCGCATCATCGAACGTGGCAAACCAGAAGACATTTTCAATAACCCTAAAGAAGAACGAACACAACGCTTTTTAAGTTTAATTCAAGAGACGGAAGTGTGAAGAAAAGCGGAAGCTGCCGTGTAGATTCGACGGGCGTAAGACGCTCTGGCGAAGCGGCGTTTTTCCAGCCACACAGCTAGAGCGGCTTACGACCCTAGAATCTGGCAGCTGGAGCTGGACATGAGGAAAAGTGAAAGTGCCTGTCGGAGCTAGGCACTTGCAACTGGACAACAGGAAAAGCGGAAGCTGCTAGTAGTGGCTTTCTGTTCCGGTAATTGCTTTTCGCGGGTACGGCCTTTGCTGCTTCCCTCGCACTTTTCAGTCCAGCAGCTCCGGCTCTTACTGTTTCCGCAGGAGTCGAGCAACTGCACTTTAAGCTACTAGTGATGTAGTCGACATCACCAGTTTTTTTGAGAGTAATTCTCCAAAAAAACCTCACATTCCTAAAAAGGAATGTGAGGTTTTTTCAATTTCTATTCAATGACACATGATTTCACTGTTAGTTTGTCTAGCTGTGCTTGGTCTACTTCTATACCTAATCCTGGTTTTCCTGATAATAATACATATGGATGTTCGTAAGTTAAATTACCGATTTCTTCGCTGAATAATAGTGGCCCAGTCAATTCTGTGCTTTCGATATTGATGCGTGACATAGCCACATGGTAGCCTGCTGCTGAGCCGACAGACGATTCAACCATAGAACCGATTTGGCACAGCATGCCAGCTGCTTCGGCTGCTTTTGCCATTTGGATGGCATGAAAAATGCCTGCGCATTTCATTAATTTTATGTTGAGAACGTCAGCTGCTTGCAGACGAATAATCTCTAATAGATCTTCCATCGATTGAATGCTTTCGTCAGCCATAATCGGAACAGCTGTCTTTGAACGAATTTCTGCTAAGCCGCGAATATCTCCCATACGAATTGGCTGTTCGATCCAAGTAATATTGGCTCCTTCAAGTTGTTTTATCGCTGCAACTGCAATACCTGGTGATTTCCAGCCTTGGTTAACGTCGACGCGAATGGGCATATCTTTACCTACCGCTTCACGAACAGCTAAAATTCGATCAACATCTTCTTGTGCTTGCCCTTTTCCGACTTTAAGTTTTAATGATGCATAACCCATTTCAACGGCTTTTTTTGCTTTTTCCGCCATAATTTCAGGCGCTTCAATGCTCAGCACTTTCGGGTAATCCAAATGAGCCGTTGCTTGCCCACCAATTAAATTATAAACGGGCTGGCCGACTGCTTTTCCCATCAAGTCGTAACAAGCAATATCAACAGCCGCTTTAGATGCTGGGTTTCTAGACATTAACGCATTCATTTTCGAATGAATGGCTTCAATATCAAATGGACTCATTCCGATAATTGCCGGAAGAAATTGTTCTTTTAAAATTTCATAGGCAGCAGTGAAATACTCTCCTGTGACATGCTCATCCGGTACAGCTTCTCCGTAACCAACAAGCCCTGTATCCGTTTCCAACGCAACAATTAATGCGGGCATATCTGGATAAGTTGCATAGGAAATGATAAATGGTTCGTTGAGCGGAAATCTGACTGCATGCAATGTAGCTTTTGTGATTTTCATTTGAGTGCCTCCAATGGATTTAACTTATTGTATACTTATACTATAGTGAATTTTATGACAGATTAGTAACTTAATTTTAATTTAGGGAGTTTTGAATATGACAGTAACGAAACAGCTTGATTTATTGTATGAAGAAATGGTCCAGATGAGAAGACATTTACATATGAATCCTGAATTATCGCATCAAGAAATTGCGACGCCTGCTTTTATTGCAGACCGCTTGGAAGAAATAGGTGTTGAAGTTCGTCGCGGTGTAGGTGGACGTGGTGTTGTTGGTACGATACGTGGTGGTAAACCTGGCAAAACGATTGCGTTCCGCGCAGATTTTGATGCCTTACCGATTGACGATCAAAAAGATGTTGCTTATAAATCTACTATACCGGGCGTTATGCATGCCTGCGGACATGACGGGCATACTGCTGCGTTGCTTGGCTTTGCGAAAGCGATGGTCGCCATTCAAGACGACTTGCCAGGTACTATTGTGTTGATTCACCAGTTTGGCGAAGAAGTGTCTCCTGGTGGCGCGCAGGCGATGATTGCGGATGGTTGTTTGGATGGCGTTGATAAAGTGTTCGGTGCGCATTTGCAGAGCACAATGGATATGGGACGCGTTTATTTGCGTGACGGGTTTTTACAAGCTTCTGAAGATGTCGTTAAAATTATTGTTCACGGTTCGGGAACGCATGGCGCTGAGCCACATCATGGAGTTGATCCAATTTTGGCGGCGAGTCATATTATGGTGGCACTGCAATCGATCGTCAGTCGTAATGCGGATCCGTTAAAAGAACTAGTCGTCACAATTGGTAAATTCCATGCAGGCGATGCCGATAACGTCATTTCGAGTAAAGCTGTGCTTGAAGGCACGATTCGTGTATTTGATCCTGAAATTCGTAAGTTAGCAAGCCAGCGATTACGGACAATTGTGGAGAACGTTGCAATTGCCATGGGGGCTACTGCAGATGTCAGTATCGAAGCAGGTTATGACTCTCTTTGGAATCATCCCGCGGAAACGAATATTGTTCGGGCAGCTGCAGGAAGCGTATTAGGTGCAGACCATGTTATAGAAATCGATCCGGTCATGCCGGTTGAAGATTTTACGTATTATACGCAAGCAAAACCTGGTGCTTACTTTTTTGTAGGTGCAAAAATGGATAATAGCTCGCTTGTTTATCCACATCACCATGAGAATTTTGATTTTAATGAACATGCTATGTTGGTGACGGCAAGAGTGTTCGCTGCGATTTACTTTAAAGCGCAAGAATTTGCTTCGGACAGTATTTCTGTTGATTTGGATAGTATTTGAGAAATTTGGACAGTATTCCAGACGAATCCGACAGTATTTCACCCAATCTCGACAGTATCGCCTATATTTGGAAATAAAAACACGCCAAGCGGCATGCCGCTTGGCGTGTTTCGTGTTTTATTAGTTGATAACGCCTAATTCTTTGCCTACTTTTTCGTAAGTCGCAATGGCTTCATCTAACATTTCTTTTGAATGAGCTGCTGTTGGCATATTGCGTACGCGTCCAGTGCCTTTTGGAACAGTTGGGAAGACGATCGATTTTGCATAAACGCCTTCTTCAAACAATCGCTTCGAGAATTCTTGTGTTAGCTTCTCGTCACCGATGATGCAAGGTGTGATTGGCGTTTCTGAATGACCAATATCGAAACCTAATGCATCCAAGCCTTTTTTCAAATAGTCGCCGTTTTCCCATAGCTTATCGTGCAATTCTGTTGAGTCGATAATCATTTGAACCGCAGCTGTGATAGCTGCAACGTCTCCTGGAGTTACCGCTGTTGAGAATAAGAATGGACGTGAACGAACTTTCAACCAGTCGATCAAGTTTTTCTTACCAGCTACATAACCGCCAACAACGCCGACTGCTTTAGACAAAGTTCCCATTTGCATATCGATTTCTTTTTCAAGACCGAAATGCTTCACAGTTCCTTTTCCTTTACCTGTAACGCCTGAGCCGTGTGCATCATCCACATACGTAATCAAATCAAATTCTTTAGCGATTTCAACGATTTCTGGCAGTTTGGCAATATCGCCATCCATCGAGAAGACGCCATCTGTGATGACCATAACTTTATTGTAAAGACCAGATTCTGTTGCTTCTTTTGCTTTCATGCGCAAATCTTCCATGTCCGAATGTTTAAAAGCGATAATTTTCGCTTTCGACAAACGGCAGCCATCAATAATTGAAGCATGGTTTAATTGATCTGAAAGAATCGCATCGTTTTTATCCATTACCGCTGAAATTGCGGCCATGTTGCAGTTAAATCCAGATTGATATGAAATTGCTGCTTCTGTCCCTTTGAATTCCGCAAGCTTTTCTTCTAATTTCACGTGTAAATCAAGCGTTCCATTGATCGTACGAACGGCACCTGCTCCAACACCGTATTTATCAATTGCATCTTTAGCTACTTGCTTCAAGTTTTCATTTGTTGCAAGTCCTAAGTAGTTATTTGAAGAAAGGTTGATTAGGTCTTTGCCGCGCACTTTGATGATTGCGCCGTTTGGTCCTTCAACTGGGTCAATTTCATTATAAAGCCCCTGTTCTTTCAATTCTGTTAAGTTCTCATCTAAAAATGCATCTAGTTTTTTTGACAATGTCCTCTTCCTTTCAAAACAAAATTCTGTATCTATCTTAACATACGACCATTTTTTCCAAAAGAAAAAGCGGACCGCGGTCCGCTTTTAACTTATTTCTTATTTTTGCTTGCTTTTGGATTTTTTGTTTTGTACTGTACTTCATACGTGAATTCTTTTGCTTCTCGTTGTCCAGCTTCTGCAGCATATGAAGTAATCATTTTCACATTGCCCTCGCGCAGAACTTGTTGAAGATCGAGTGCTTGTTTATCTGTCACGTTAAATGGATCAACGTGGAAAACACGTTCTTTGCTATTTTTCTTCGTTTGGATAAATGTCGTTGTAAAGTCCACGTATTCACCTTTTAATTGGCCAAGAGATTGGAAGACGTCTGTTGATGTTCCATCTGCCGAGAAATCACCTAGTTGAATATCTTTAACAAACCAGCCAGCCTCATTCGAACCCCAGTCCGTTAAGTTACGGAATGAAACTAGGACATCTTGTCCTGCATAAGCTGATAAATCAAAGGTTTCAGTTGTCCAATCCCCATTTGTGCCCGTAAATCCAGGAACGTTTTCTTTGATGGTCGGATAGCCCTCTTCAACTACATCACTGCGTGTATTTTCATTTTCAAGAGAAGTCCACGTATCTCCATTATCCGTTGATACTTGAACCATACCGTAATCCCACTGTTCTTCAATATCGTAGAAATGGTCAAATGTTAATGTTGCGTTGTCAGCAGGAACCGTTGCGCCAAAGATTAACGCTTGATCTGCTTCATCGCCATTATTGGCATGCAACACTTGTTCACCAGAACCTTTAGGGTCTGCTACTGATTTCCACTGTAAAGGAAGGAAGTCAACGCCATCAAATTCTAATCCTCGGACATCTTTGCCAAAGTTAAACTCTTTAAAGTCGCCGCCCCATGCCGGAACGCCTTCTTTTTCAAATGTTTTTGCTTTTTCAAAGTCTACTGTTTTGCCTCTTACTGCTCCCTCGTTACCGACTGGCAGCTTACGTAAGTCAATGCTATCAAAATTGTAATCGCTGCTGACATTTGAATTATCTAATGTCAAAGCCGTCATAAAGTTTTGATACACTTCCGTAAATGTTTTGTTCGTAGCATTATCTTGTAATGCTTTTTCGACACTAGTGATGCCTTGACTTGTACCATCTGTAGCCAATTCACGGATAAATTCCTTGCCGAACTTATCGTACATATAAAGCATAAACAAGTAGACTTGACCGTAGTCTGCAATCGTTTCTGGTCCTGTTGCTGCTGTTCCGTGTTCATCCCAGTTTACTAAGGAGTTTTCTGGGTGATCCAAATAAAAGTTGATAGACCCTTCTCCGTGTCCGTAACCTCCCAGATATTCAGAGAATGTGGACATCCCTTCATTTACCCAACTTTCTTCTGCACCGTCGTTATCGGCTTGGATCAAATGTTGCAATTCATGGATTGTCGTACCGTAGAATGTATTTTCTAAACGCGTATCCCATGAATTTGTATCGATTGTAACAATGTTGCGATCGATGTAGTTTTCGAGTGTTTGCCAAAAGAATCCGGCAACAAAAAACGGATAGCTCGGATCATTCCAGCCTTCATCTTGCACATTATCAACGAGCATAATGATTTTGTCTGATCCTTCATAATAATCATCAGGAAGCCCTACCAGACCAGGAAGTGGTGAATTTGAACCATCTAATTGCTCTGGTGTTCCGAAAAATTCAGTGGCTGTCGGATAAATATTGCTGTCGAATTCATCACGCAGTTTATCTACTTGTACTTGTGTGACCACATCAGCCGGTTTCGGGTTGTCTGGTCCGTATGACAAATCATTAGCCACCCAAATTTCTACATTGTCTCCGACACTTCGAAGTGTAAAATCTTTAAAAGACAAGTTACGATTCAAAAACTTTTTTGTGCCGCCATCGTATGTAAATGTCCCATCAGCTTTGGCATCAGCTTCTCCGTTTCCTACTTCATCTGCTTGCGCTTTTATCTTTTTCTCTGCTTCTTTTTGGAAATCAGCATCTTGTGACAACTTATTTAGATTTCCGTCAATATCGATTCTTTCCCCATATCTTTCGCTGTTCCAATCATTTATTGATGGTACGGTCTCGCTTGGTGCCGCTATTGCTGCAGGTGCCATTAAAGATAACGTTAAAGCACTAGCAGATAAAATTGATACCCATTTGCTGTTCTTCATCGTATTTCTCCTCTCGAAATGTCAGAATATTATTACTATTAAAATCATAACATGAGAGCTTAACCAGAAAAATGAGAAATAAGATATATTTCGTGTCGCGAAATTACAGATAATATGTTTACATCTTTATCCATATACTGGTTTTAAAAAGTTTAAATTTATTAAAAAAATAAAAAACCGCCAATCATGGCGGTTTCTACTTATTTTAATGCATGTTCTAGATCTTCAATTAAATCTTCTACATCTTCAATCCCTACTGAAATTCGAACTAATCCTTCTACGATTCCTAATTCTGCGCGGCGTTCAATTGGAATGGATGCGTGCGTCATTTGTGCGGGCACAGAAATTAAACTTTCCACAGCACCTAAGCTTTCTGCCAACGTAAAGTATTTTAGTTTTGCTAGTAATTCTCCAGCTTTTTCTTTGCTGCCGACATCAAATGAAATCATGCCGCCAAAGCCTGTTGCTTGTTTTTTCATCAATTCGCGTCCCGGATGGCTTTCGAGCCCTGGGTAAATCACTTTCCCAACAGCGTCGTGTCCTTCCAAAAACTCAGCAATTTTTTGTGCGTTTGAATTGGCTTCTTCCATGCGCAAACCTAACGTTTTCAGACCACGAATGAGCAACCATGAATCTTGCGGCCCTAAAATAGCGCCGATCGAATTTTGCACGAAGTGAACTTCTTCTGCAAGTTCAGCTGAATTAACAACAACCAGACCCGCCACAACATCACTATGTCCACCGATATATTTCGTTGCGCTATGTAACACGATGTCTGCGCCTAATTTAATTGGGTTTTGCAAATAAGGCGTCATAAATGTGTTGTCTACAATCGTCAACAAGTTTTTCGATTTTGCGAAAGCTGCAACGGCTTCGATATCTGTGATTTTCAACAATGGATTGGTCGGCGTTTCAATGAAAATCGCTTTTGTGTTTTCTTTCACAGCAGCCTCTACTTCCGCTAAGTTTCCAGTATCCACAAAGGTAAATTCCAACCCAAAGCGGTTTAATACTTTATTGATGACACGATAGGTTCCACCGTACACATCATCTGTGAGAACGATATGGTCCCCTGCTGAAAACAACATCATAACCGATGAAATAGCGGCCATCCCTGAGCCAAATGCAAATCCAGCATGTCCAAATTCAACATCTGCAATCAATTCTTCAAGCGCATGACGTGTTGGGTTTCCGGTTCGTGAATATTCGTAGCCTTTAAATTTCCCAACCGCTTCTTGTTTATATGTGCTGACTTGATAAATCGGTGTCGACACGGCGCCTGTTGCTTCGTCTCCGAAAATGCCCCCATGAATTAACCTTGTTTTTGGTTTCATTGTTGTTCCTCCTCAAAACTTCTATCGTAAATCTGCTGACTCATATAACGTTCACTTGAATCTGCGAACACCGTAACAATATGACTTCCGGGTTTGGCGGTTTCCGCTTCGCGTAACGCCGCTATAAATGCGGCTCCTGATGAACTACCCACTAACAAGCCTTCTGTCTTGGCTAGTTCTCGCACAGCCATAAATGCTTCTTTATCGGTGATTGTATGAATGGCTTCGAAATAGGTTTTATCCATATAATCAGGCAAAAATTCCATGCCGATGCCTTCGGTCAAATGAGGTCCTGATGGTCCGCCGTTTAATATCGAGCCTTCCGGTTCCACAATGACCGTTTTAACAGCTTGCTTTTTGGATTTTAAATAACGAGCAGTCCCCATGAAAGTTCCACCCGACCCTGCTCCTGCAACGAAAACGTCGATTTCTCCATCCAACGCATTCCATAATTCAGGTCCAAGCGTTCGGACATACGTTTCTGGATTGGCCGGATTTGAAAATTGCGAAGGCGAAAATGCATTTTGTTCTTCAACCAATTGCTCTGCTTTTTTGATGGCACCTTTAATGCCTTCTTCCGTCGGTGTGTTAATGACTTCCGCTCCTAATGCGCGCATCAAGCCTTGTTTTTCTTGGCTAAATTTTTCTGGTACCACAAATTTCACGTGATACCCTTTGCCGATTGCAGCAACTGCCAAACCAATACCGGTATTGCCGGCAGTTGGTTCGATTATTGTGCCACCTGGTTTGAGGACACCCCGTTTTTCAGCATCTTCAATAAGCGAAACCCCTAAACGGTCTTTGACACTACCACCAGGATTAAAATATTCAAGCTTAGCAAAGATGCGACAACCGTTTGGAATTCGACTATGCGTTAATTCTATTAATGGTGTGTCACCAATCAATTGTTGAATGTTTGTTACATAGTTCATCGATATTCTCCTTAGTTCGCACTTTCAGCGAATACTTGAGTCCATTGCTCTTTTTTCGCTAACATTTCACGCGCCAATTCTTTCGCGCCTTCTAAACTATGGCTTGCAGCCCATCCGCATTGCACTTCATTGCACGCTGGCACTTCGTTTGCTTCTATGACGTCTTTTAATGTGTTTTCTAAAATGCGAAGGATTTCATCATAGTCATCAAGATTAATAACAGACAAATAAAAGCCTGTTTGGCAACCCATCGGTCCGATATCGACGATGTCATCGGAATGATTGCGGCTATGTTCAGCCAACATATGTTCAAGAGAATGAAGACCCGGCATTTCCATATGCTCTTTGTTTGGCTGCTTGAAACGGATATCATATTTGCGAATCGTATCGCCTTTAGTCCCGGTTTTTTCTCCTGCTAAACGGACATACGGTGCCACCACTTTTGTGTGATCTAAGTTAAAACTTTCAACATTCATTTTTTTCATCTCTATCGCTCCTTATATTTTAGTTGCTTCTATCAAAAAGACGTAGTTGTTCATCTTCGACAAGTTTACGGTAAACCCTGCTTTTGTGATTAACTCTTTTAATTTTGGAACCGTCGTGTAGTACTCGCGATTCAAATCTTCTACTAAATTGATATGACCTCTTGCTTGTTCAAAAGCAATCATTTCTTTCTTACTTTGTTCTGAATCAAACACGGTATCTGCAAAAATCACTTTACCACCAGTTGACAGTTTTTCGGCATAAATCTGAAACGCCTGGGCTTTTTCAACATCTGTTAAATGATGAAATGCATATGAACTTACAAAACTTTGCGGAAAAATCGGTGTTTCAAATTCTAAAAAATCTCCATCTACCACTGTTAAATTCGGTATTTTTTGAGCAGTCACTTTCCGCATCGCTTGGTTTGGTTCGACTCCGACTACCTCTAGATCTCGCTCAAGTAATTTTTTCGTCAAATTACCCGTACCAACGCCAAATTCTATGACAGGTCCAATAGCTGCCTCGGCAACTGCCTGTAAGATTTCATTATATTTTAAGAAAACATCTTTATATTCTTCGTCATTTCCATTCACTGATTCATCATACGTATGCACCCATTCATCAAATATCTCTACAAATTCACGTCCCATAAAAATGCCTCCTTAGGTTTTTATACAAAACCAATAGACTTACTAGGCTTTATTAAATCATATTGCTTTGAAGGTTTCAAGTATTGTGGAACAAGTCGTTTACTCTTTTGCCACGAAAAAAAGCCAGGCTCATATGCCTGGCTTTGATTTTAAACTTTAAGAACGTGCGACTGATTTTCTTTATCGCCGATTAATATTACGAGCAGTTTTTCAAACTGAGGCAACGATTGCTGGACGATTCGGCCAGTCAGCAATGCCACGGCAATCGTCCCAATGCCAACCGGCCCTCCGAGTAACCAACCGAGCAATGCGACACCTACTTCAATCCCTGCACGAACAACACTTATACTCAAACCAGTTTTATGAACAAGTAGCATCATCAAGCTATCTCGTGGACCCGCACCGATTTTGGGCGATACATAAAGACCCACACCGTACCCCGAAATGACAATGCCCGCTGATAGGATTATTATTTGTCCAACTAGCGTATGAATGTCTGGAATTAAATAATTAAAAATATCGATAAAGATACCCACTAATACCATATTCAAAAAAGTGCCGATTTGTGGAACTTGGCGTGTGAAAAAAGCCGTGATTGCAATGATTGTGAATCCAGCAATCACAGACCATGTACCAATGGTCAGTCCGAAATTCAAGTATAAACCAACATGCAAAACATCCCATGGGCCGATGCCTAGTTTGCTACCTTTAATGGTCATCGTAAAACCAAGAGCCAAAACGATCAAACCAATAATAAAAAACAACCAGCGATAAAATAACGCACGCTTCATCCAAATCCTTCTTTCTATATGTTGATATGAAAAATCCATCCATTCACAAAGAATGGATGGAGGCATTATTGAATTGATGCGGTCAACTCAGCAAAATGACCTTTTGTTACAGACACAAGTTCGGTTGGAGCGAGTTTTATTTGCATGCCGATTTTACCGGCAGAAACGATCAGTTCGGACAATTTCTCGGCTTCTGCAGAAATGAACGTTGGAAATGGTTTTTTCATTCCAACAGGTGAACAGCCGCCTCGGACATAGCCTGTTAGTGACAAAATATCTTTCACGGGAATCATGTCGATTTTCTTTTCACCAGCGGATTTCGCTGCTTTTTTCAGGTCTAATTCTTGTGCTACAGGAATAACAAAGACATAAGTTTGCTTTGATGCACCTGATGCGACGAGTGTTTTATAGACAAGTTCTGGCGGATAGCCGATTTTGCTGGCTACTGAAACACCATCCACTTTGCCGTCTTCAACTGTGTAGTAGAGCAATTCGTAAAGAATTTCTTCTTTATCAAGCATTCGTGCAGCATTCGTTTTTGCAATTTTCTTTGCCATGACATCTTCTCCTTGCTTTGAAAAGATTCGTTAGTCACAGCATACCATCATCCGCAGCGGGATTCTATTCGCTTTGCCCTAATAATTTTTTTAGCGCATCGGCCATTGCTGTATTTTGTGGGGCATCGTCTTGTTGATTCAAGTATTTATTGACATCTTTTTTATTGGCTTTTGATTGGCCTGATTTTTTGCGTTTTTCAAATGCCGATAATTTTTCGCGGTGACCGCATTTGCAAACGAAAATTTTGCCGTCTCCTTCACCTTGCAATTCTAATTTCTTATGGCAATTTGGGCAGCGCGCATTGGTTTGCATCGCTACTTGTTTTTTATAGCCGCATTCGCGGTCTTGGCAAACGTTCATCTTGCCGCGTTTGCCGTTGACTTCAAGAAGCGGTTTCCCACAATCCGGGCACATTTTGCCGGTAATGTTATCGTGCTTGAACTTCTTATCGCTTTTTTTAATATCCGAAACCGACTTTTCAGCGAACGCAATCATTTCTGTAATAAACTGCTCCTTTTTCAATTGGCCTTTGGCAATTTTCGTTAATTGCTGTTCCCAATCGGCAGTAAGTTTCGGTGATTTCAAATCTTCTGGAACTAGTTCAAGCAATTGACGACCTTTTGAGGTAATCGTTAAATCTTTGCCTTTTTTCTCGATCAAGAAGGTATTGAATAATTTATCGATAACGTCAGCTCGTGTAGCGACTGTACCTAATCCGCCTACTTCACCTAAGGTTTGAATGACTTCTTTAGTTTCGCCGCTCATAAACTGCGCTGGGTTTTCCATGGCACCAAGTAACGTTCCTTCATTGAAAAAAGCGGGCGGTTTGGTTTTGCCATCTGTTAATGCAATGCCTTTAAGCGTCAACTTTTGGTCTTTTTCAAACGCTGGTAATGTCGTGTCGTTGCTATCGTCTTCGTCTTTGTAAATGCGTTTCCAGCCTTCATTGCGAACGGTATTGCCTTTAGCTTGGAACGTCTCTCCTCCAGCAGTCAGCTTAACTGTCGTTTGATCATATTCGTATTGCGGATAAAATACCGCGAGAAAACGTTTGACGATCATGTCGTATAATTTATGCTCTTTGTCCGAGAGATCGTGTAATGGTGGCGTTTCTTCCGTCGGGATAATGGCATGGTGATCGGAAACTTTGGCGTCATCGATCACGCCTTTTTGAGGTGCCACTGGATTTTTCAATATCATTGAAGCTGCGCTGCGGTATGGTCCCATTTGTACTGCCTTGATGCGGTCTTTTAGCGTATCGCGCATATCGCTCGTCAAATGCTTCGAGTCAGTCCGCGGATACGTCACGATTTTATAACGCTCGTACAAATTTTGCAGCGTGTTCAGCGTCTCTTTTGCTGACCAGCTATAGCGTTTATACGCTTCTTTTTGCAATTCCGTTAAGTCGAATAAAGGCGGTGCAGGCTGACGTTTCGGCGTAATTTTAATATCCGTTACGGTGCCTTCATGCGTGTTTTCGAGTTTATTGAATAGCTTATCGATTTTTTCTTTATCAAACGATTGGGTCGAATTGCCATCTGTCCATGTAAATGTTGCTTGGTCGGTAATAGCTTGCATGCCGTAATAAGGCTTCGGCTGGAAATTGCGAATTTGGTTTTCCCGTTCGGCAATCATGGCGAGCGTCGGCGTTTGCACGCGACCTGTTGATAATTGCGCGTTGTATTTAACCGTTAGGGCACGTGTTGCGTTAATACCGACAACCCAATCCGCCTCTGCGCGCGCTACGGCTGCTGCATATAGATTTTCGTAAGCGCGACCTTCTTTTAAGTTATTGAATCCGTCTTTAATGGCTTTATCGGTAACCGATGAAATCCACAACCGTTTTACCGGTTTACGTGTATTGGTTTTCTCCAAAATCCAACGTGCGACAAGTTCGCCTTCGCGGCCAGCATCAGTTGCGATGATGACTTCTTTTACATCTCCGCGCTGCAATTGGGATTTTACGGCATTAAATTGTTTCATCGATTGTTTGATTGGCACTAATTTGAATGGCTTTGGAATGATTGGCAACGTGTCCATTTTCCATTCTTTAAAGTCGTTATTGTATTGCTCTGGCTGCGCATGCGTCACTAAATGGCCGAGTGCCCATGTGACGATATACTGTTTGCCTTCTAAATAGCCGTTGCCTTTTTGTTCGCACCCTAAAACACGTGCAATGTCACGTGCAACGGATGGCTTTTCTGCTAAAACGATTGATTTCATTTATATTCACCCTCATTTCTACTGTGATTATTGTAACATTTTCTGCTTGGACTGGCTTTTGAGAGGGGTTTTTCTGGTTTGGACAGTATTTTGGTGATTTGGATAGTATTTGGTGGAATTCGGACAGTATTCTACCCAATTCGGACAGTATTTCAATCATTTCCGACAGTACTTCCATTAACTTCAAATTCCTCTTGCACAGCACGCAAATTCTAGCTATATTTAAAGTAATTTCACATAAAGGAGAGGATCGATTGATCATTAAAACGCGCACGAAACCTTCTGGAATTTTCCAACTGGAAAGTTTGCTTCAACGAATGCCCACCGTCCATCCCCAATATCCTCACTGGACTGAAAAGCTCCGTCGCATCACCGCCGGATATCACGGCGAATTGCGCGTAGACTCCTTTTGGCACGAAATCGACCTCTCGTTACCGCATTATTTCATCCACGACTTATTCATCCAAAAAGAGAAGTCTTCCCATCAAATTGATAGTGTTCTTGTGACTAGTCGATTTGTATTGGCTTTGGAAATCAAAAGCATTTCCGGCTTACTCAATTTCGATCCTACTTTGAGGCAATTTTCCAGAACCAATAAAGACGGCAGCATTGATGGCATGAACAATCCAGACGATCAATTGCGCCGCCACGAAAAATGGCTGGAACATTTTTTACTCAAGCAACGCATTAAGCTGCCTGTTGTCGGCGCCATCATTTTTACGTACCCATCGTCTGTGATTCAATCTCGCGCAGGCAGTCGCATCATGATTCAGTCATCTGGACTACCACACCTCATGGAACAATTATTGATTCTTCACCCGCACGATGTATTATCTCAAAGAAAAACAGAGTCACTGGCGAAAAACTTACTTGCGCTTCATTCAATAAAACCATTTGCGTCACTTGGACTTACGGATTCATTTCCACCTGGCGTCTTATGCCCCAACTGCCCATATTGCTTGCTCCATTATCGTGGTGGGAAATGGCGTTGCAATGCTTGCCAGCACTTAGATCCTCTCGCGCATCTTGATGCGTTGAGGCAATATCGCACTTTGGTCAAAACGACTATTAACAGTCGAGAATTCCGCGACTTTACAGGAATCACGTCTCCTTCGATCTCTTCAAAGCTATTAGCGAGTACGAAAATGCCTTATCACGGCAGTTTTAAAGACCGACAGTATGTGATTCCGGAAGCGTTTTAGCTTTTCGACAGTATTTTGGTGATTTGGACAGTATTCCGCTCCATTTCGACAGTAAGACCTATTAATGGAATAAAATCGTAAATCACTTCAAATAAAAGCCAAAAAGAAGAAACCTCCCGCATCCGGGAGGTTTCTTCTTTTATCAAATTAATGATTATCCAATGTTTCTTTCGACAAATGTTTGCTCATTTCAGCGTATTGTACGAAAACACGTGCCAATTCACGTAAGCGGTTGTGAACATCTTCGCTCACAATTGTATTAGTTCCGTCAAAATGGCTCGTATGCGTGTAAACATAGTTTGGCGTTACGAGACAGCGGAAGTAATCTAGAATCGGCTTCAACTGATTTTCGATGACTAAGTGATGCTGATACGTTCCACCATTTGCAACGATCGATACTGGTTTGTAACGCATCGTGCGTGGGTGAAGCATATCAAATGTATTTTTCAACACACCCGGAATGGACCCTTGGAAAATCGGTGTTGCGATGATATAGCCATCTGCTTCTTCAAAGCGACGAACGATTTCTTGCATGCTGTCATTGTATTCACCTAGCGGACGTCCATCAACAAACTGGTGATCGTAATCAGCTAACTTCATCAATTTCAATTCGATTTCGGGATTTTTTTCATTGATATAAACTTGGATCTGCTCTAAAATGGCACCGGTTTTGCTGCCAATGATCGTGCCGTCTACTAATAAAACTTTCATACTCTCTTGTCCTCCTCAAAATACGTTCTTGCTATTAACTGCATTTTTGCAAGCAGCATCGCAATACCCTGTTTGTCTTCATCATAACAAACCCTGTTTCACAATACGTACCGAAATTACTTTTGAGAGAGAGATTTCATTCTTTAGTCTGAGAACCGTTTTTCGAACGCTTGCTTTCTAAACGTTCCTGAGTCCGCTCAGATTCGGGAGCAGTTGCAGTAAAACTGACGATAGTGTCTCCAGCTTTTGGCTCGAGTTTATTATTTTCTGCAAAAAATTCAATTTTCCCCTGCGAGTAGTAAACAAATAACGGAATGGTATCTTCCGTCCATTTCACTTTGAAATCTTCATAACTAAATTGTTCCGTCAACTGGGTTTTTCGCATCGTGTAGCCTTCTTCTGCTTTCCACTCTAGCTCATGAATATTCCACTTTTCTCCAAATAAAGTTCGTCCGCTTAACGAAGCATGAAAATCTCCCGGATCTCCTTCATGAATCGCAGTTTGATAAAGATTTGCACGCCCCATTTCTGGAACAAAGTTATTGACGACAAGCGCATTATACGAATCGGTGCCCGTCGCGACAACCATTGTTTCATACGGCGTTAAATCCACTTCATAATCCGTATGCTCTGATAGAATATCCCCCGCATACGTTTTCAATCCATTTTGGCGTGCTTCTTGTAAACGACCCCAAGAAGAATCGATGATCAAGACGCCCTTTTCAAATTCTGCTAACACTTTCCCAAGTTTCGTTGCAAATCGACTCGCACCAATAATGATAACACCTGGATCTTCAGCTGCAACAAGACCGAGTTTCTTGCCTACCCATCCAATTGTGAAACTATGAACAATTACTGTTGAGAACACCAGTGCAAAGGTTAAGGCCGTCAGCAGTTCTGCATCCTCGAAACCTGCCTCAAGCAAGACACCTGCAAAATAACCTGAAACTGTTAATGCCACAATACCGCGTGGCGCAATCCAACCAACTAAGGTTTTTTCTTGTATTGTCATGTCGGTACCAATTGTTGATAGCCAAATCGATAGTGGACGAACAATAAATAACATCGCCAATACGAATGAAACAATCTCCCAATTGAAAATCCCGATCAATACATCAAGATTTAAAGAAGCCGTCAGCATTACGAAAATACTAGAAATTAATAACACAGAAATGTTTTCTTTGAAATGGCGCATGTCGTTGATCGAAGCAATTTTCATATTGGCCATGACCATCCCCATTGCCGTTACCGCTAGCAAGCCTGTTTCGTGCATCACAATATCGGAAATAACAAAAATCAACAAAACAATGCCAAAAACCATTGGCGCTTTTAGAAATTCAGGCACTTGCCCTTTCTCGAACATCATTCCCATTAACATTCCTGTCCCGACACCTAGTGCTACAGCAAACAAAGAAGCTAAGAAAAACAAGCCAAATGCGGCTGCGGTTTCATCGCCAATAGCAAACAACACAAACTGGAATGCAAATAATGCAAGCAAAGCACCAAAAGGATCGACTACAATGCCTTCCCATTTCAAAATAGCGGCTGGACGTGATTTTAATTTTGCTTGACGCAGCATTGGTAAAATGACGGTTGGTCCTGTTACGATAAACAAACCACCAATTACAAATGCAACACCAAGTGATAATCCTGCGATGTAATGTGCGGCAAAAGAACCGGCAATCCAAGCGATAAATGCACCTAAGGTGACGATTCGTAAAATCGGCTTTCCAAACGTGCGGATTTCCTTAAAGTTCAAATTTAAACTACCTTCAAATAGAATGATGGCAACTGCTAATGAAATAAAAGGATTGAATAATTCGCCGAAACTTTCAGCGGGGTGGATCACTTCAAAAATTGGACCAACAAGAAGTCCGGCAATCGACATCAGAACAATGGCTGGAAACTGAAGACGCCAGGCGATCCATTGGGAGAGCACTCCCAGAAAAATTATTAGCATTAAGTCGAACAATAAGCTGTCGATAGCGCATCACTTCCTTTAGTTTCTTTTATGGAATTATACAGGTATTATATACTGAATGAAAATCGTAAAGCATTCAATTTCTACGTTATTGTGTTACAATGATAGAAAAATAAGGGTGATTTTGTGAACAAACAGGAATTGGAGTATGCGATTGCTGAACTGAAGATGGATTACGTGCGCCATCAAGGTGATATCGAGAAACTAGAGACGACTGGACACGCCGGCATGGTGGAGAAAGCAGAATTACGGTTAGAAAAAATGGAACTACAACTTGCGGAATTAAACAAAAAACTCGCGGATCTGTAACCGCGGTTTTTTTTATGATAATGGAGGAATTTATTAAATGAGTTTATTAACAGTAGAAAATTTAAGTCACACTTTCGGGGATCGGACACTTTTTAACGATGTCTCGTTCCGTTTAGTCGAAGGTGAACATGTTGGGTTAGTTGGAGCTAACGGCGTCGGCAAATCGACAATGATGAATATTATAACAGGCAAAATCATTCACGATGATGGCCGCGTAGAATGGCAGCCACGGACACATTATGGTTACTTAGATCAGCACACCCAGCTGCAACCAGGACGCACAATTCGCGAAACTCTTCAAGATGCCTTCTTGCCGCTTTATAAAAAAGAAGCCGAATTGAATGATATCGCGATGCAAATGGGAGATGCGGACCCTGATCGTTTAGAAGAATTACTCGAGCAAATGGCTGAAGCGCAAGACGCATTGGACGCTGGAGATTTTTACACATTAGACGGCAAAGTTGAAGAAATTTCTCGCGGTTTAGGTCTCGATGCAATTGGACTTGAACGTAACGTAGAAGCTCTTTCGGGTGGACAACGTACTAAGCTATTACTAGCAAAGTTACTTCTTGAAAAACCAAAAGTTTTACTACTGGATGAGCCGACTAACTATCTTGATGAAGAGCATATTCAATGGCTCGTTAATTACTTGAAAAACTATCCGCATGCATTCTTATTGATTTCACATGATACAGAATTTATGAGCAGCGTTACTGACGTTATTTTCCACTTGGAATTTTCACGCCTAACCCGCTATACGGCAACTTATGAAAAATTCATTGAGCTTGCTGAATTGAGCAAAAAACAACATTTAGAAGCATATGAAAAACAAGAAGACATGATTAAAAAAACCGAAACTTTTATCGCGAAAAATAAAGCTCGTGCGTCTACTACTGGCCGTGCTAAGTCACGCCAGAAACAATTAGACCGTATGGATCGCATTGAAAAACCCGAAATTGCAGCAAAACCACAATTTGCTTTTAAAGAAACACGTAGCCCAAGCCGTTATGTTGTAGAAGCAGAATCTCTATCAATTGGCTATGATAAGCCACTTTTACCTCCGTTGACGTTTATGATTGAACGCGGTGAAAAAATTGCGCTTGTGGGCATGAACGGTGTTGGTAAATCGACGCTCCTTAAAACAATGCTTGGCAAAATCAAACCTCTTGAAGGCGATGTTCTTCGCGGAGAATATTTAACGCCTAGCTATTTTGAACAAGAAGTGAAAGCACCAACGCATACACCGCTTGATGAAATTTGGTCAGCTTATCCGAGTATGGACCAAGGTCAAGTCCGTGGTGCACTTGCTCGCACAGGATTGAAAAACGAACATATTTCTCGTCCGATGACACACTTGAGCGGTGGCGAACAAGCCAAAGTTCGTCTTTGCAAATTGATGATGGAAGAAAGCAATTGGCTAATTTTCGATGAGCCGACCAACCACTTGGACATCAATGCAAAAGCTGAACTTAAACGTGCAATGCAAGCTTATAAAGGCACGATCGTTTTAGTAAGTCACGAACCTGATTTTTACGAAGGACTAGCAACAAAAGTCTGGAATGTAGAAGAATGGATTGCAGCTGGAAAACCAGAAGAAGCTTAAACTAAAAAAGGGCTATTCCTGAAGGTCATGAAAATGACTTTCGGGGGTAGCCCTTTTTCTTTTTTAATACGTCGTCAATTTGAATAATTTTTGGAAACCGTAAATTCCACGTTGCCAAAATGTAAAGTCATCTTGATATTCTTCCACATCTAATGTGTAAAGTGCATCTTCATTATTCCACAGTCTGTCAAAATAAGTCGTCATCTCTCCTGTTAATTCGCTGTCATTCGGAGCTAAAATACGAATCGTACTTTCCATATTGTAATCATTAAATGCTCGTTCTGTATAGTTCGTCGAACCACCCATAACTATCGTTTCATCTGCTGTTTGAATCATGATTGATTTGGTGTGGAATTGTCCAACGATTGCATTATACCAACGCACTTGTATCCGATCTTCTGACTCTGCTAACATTTCATGAACCACTGGTCGATTTGGCAAACCTGTTTTTTCAGTACCAAAGGCATTTTCATTGGCATCTAGTATTAGACGAACGTCCACTCCGCGATTAGCAGCATCCGTCAAAGCACGGACAACACTGCTTTCTGCAATATAGAACATAGCAAGGTGGATTGAATCTCCTTCTGCTGTTTTTTCGATATCTGATAGCAAGGCATCTAATACTTTGCGTTCGGTCAAGTATTGTACTTGATAGTCTCCTTGTTGTTCTGCAGCTTCAATTCTCGGGAAATCCGGTCCCCCTGAATAGCGGGATACCGCTTCTTCGGCTTCAAGAATATCATTGATCACAGGTCCACTAACTTTAAATGCCATATTGCCATGCAAGCCACTCGCATTATGAGGATTGGCTGAACTGATGATGGCTTCTTTTTCAGTAATGACTGCTTTTCGGTGATTGGCTTTAATATTCATCATTTTGAGATAAGAAGATAAAGTTAAGTCAGGTGCATCACTCGACATGCCGTTTGGTATCCACCCTTTACCTCCTGCATCAAACCATTGGAAAATGACACGGTAAAGACCGGAATACAGAGGCGTAGAATCACGCAATTTGTCCAAATCGGTAATGATTACCTCGACGCCTGCTTCTTCTAATGTATCTAAAAACTGGCTTTCATAAGAGCCATAGCCGATATTAATGGGATCTGTAATAAAGTAAATTGGCATATCTGGATTTTCTACTTTTTTGTCGAGTAGATGATTCGTCAACGTTTCCGCTACTGCAGGAAAATCCGTGTCCAAGTCGTTATAATTATCAAAAAGAAAAAGATCGATGACGATAAACTCTTCAGCTTGGTCGATCATGTTATAAATTTCTTTAAATATCCGCAATTCACTTTCAGTTTCTGTCCCTTCTTGGTCTTGTGCATAAGACAGATCGTAAATCATGTCTACTTGATCTACTCTATGAAGATCACCTTTACTCGAAACCCCTTCTGGCAAAGGTTTAAATGTTTGCCAAACGATAACTAAGATATAAAGGAATATAAGAATTCCAATACTCCCCATAATAATCCGCTTTTTCTTACTCCAATTTTGAAATCTTTTCTTTTTCATGATCCTGCCCCCTTCAGTCCATTATAACCAGTGGGGGAACAAAACCGTCATAAAATTTTTCACACAAAAAAATTCAGAAAAATAGTTTTTTGTTAGAAACGAATCGCTTCGGCCGCTTTGGGGATGGCTCCTCCTAGTGTAAAGTTCTGCTATTTCAAGTTTTGAAAACAGCTTCTTATATTCTTGGCATAATCTTGCCTAAAGCCGTGAGTTGATGAATAAGATTATGAAATACACTTCATTTATTCAAAAAAGAGGAGTTGGAATAGATACATTCCAACTCCTCTTTGATTCCACTCTGAAGCAACCGAAAAATCGGTTGCTTTTTTACATTGCTACTACATATTCACGTGTTCGGTCATCGTCCATCAACATATCTTTCAACCGTTTTTTGCCTCGGAACAAGCGCGATTTCACAGTGCCAATCGATACTTTCATGACATCTGCAATTTCAATCAATGAATATTGATGAACATAAAAATACAAAATTGTCGTACGGTAAATCGAGTCTAGTTCTGAAATTTTATGGCGAATCATATCAGAGACATCTTGTATTTCTAGTATTTCAGATACACCTGCTGCATCTGAAGGAATCAAGTCTAGCAACGAAACATCCAAGCCTTCTGGCTGTTGAATCAAGTGCTTGCTACGTCTTACATTTTTACGGTAACGATCACGGAATGTATTCATACAGATTGTTGTTAACCATGCTTTAACATGATCTACTTCGGCAATAGAAGACTCATATCGTACTACTTTCAACCAAACTTCTTGCATCAAATCTTCAGCTTCTGCTTTATTGCGCGTCAGTTTCAAACATAAATGGTAGATATAGCGATTGTATTCTGTATATAAAGTTTCCATGATCGTGCCTCCGTCTATAATATTTATCGAGCGAAGCCAATATCGCTTCCGCTTTCTCTTATAACCTTATAGTGACGGAGTTGCACCTTTCACTCTATCGCTTCTACTTTCATTCTCCTTACAATTGTGTAATAAAGGGAACTTTTTATTATTCACCAAAAAAAACACCTGTCCGGAGACAGGCAAGTTACTAAGCTAATACTTCTTCTTCTTTTTCATCTTTTTTGGTAATGGTTAAACGGACAATTCGGTTTCGGTCCATTTCATTGATTTCTACGTGAAGGTTTTCGTATGTGAACTCTTCACCTTCGTCTGGCACATGCCCTAACTGCTGCATGACAAAGCCGGCGATAGTATCGTGGTCATTAGGAACTTCTACTTTGAACATGTCGTTTACATCTTCGATTTCTAGACGACCATGACAAGACAATACTTCGTCCGTCATTTCAAAAACTAGTTCATCATCTTCTTCATCGGTTTCATCTTCGATATCTTGACCTATCATTTCTTCAATAATGTCTTCATGCGTGACAATTCCGAGTGTGCCGCCGTATTCGTCGAGAATAACAGCCATATGTTTTTTCTTCGCCATCATCATTTTAAAGACTTTTTCAACGCTTACAGATTGCACAACGAATAATGGATTGTCGTCCATCAATTCTTCTAAGGTCAAGTTTGGATTCATCGACCATTCAATAAGTTTCTTCGAATAAAATAACCCAACGACGTTGTCCATGCTTTCTTCATAAACAGGATAACGGGTATAAGAAGAATCCAAAATCAAATCCCGAACTTCCTCATATGTTGAGTCAATGGCAATCCCTACCGTATCTGTACGGTGAGTGGACATAACGTCTGATACATCTTTATGAGGAAAGTCCAGAACCCCTTTAATGCGTTCCGACTCTTCTTCTTCAAACGTACCTTCTGTAGAGGCAATATCAACCATCGTACGCAATTCTTCTTTTGTCATGGTTGCTTCTTTAACTGTACCTTTGGAAATGATGCGAATAAACACATTGGTGAATTGCGCCAATAGCCAAGTTAACGGCAATAAGATCACCACTAAAAAGCTGATGACTGGGAAAACGATATAAGCTACTTTGTCGGCAAATGTTGCTGAAATTGTTTTCGGCAAAACTTCTCCAAAAATAATAAGTACCACTGTTAATATCGCAGTGGCAACACCAACTTCCCATCCTTTGGAAATGGCAATCATCGTTACCAATGTCGGTAGCATAATGTTAGCAACATTGTTACCGATTAAAATTGTCGTAATCATTCGGTCCGGCTTCGCAATTAACTTCTGCAGTTTCTGCGCCTTGTCATCACCCTGCTCCGCGCGAAGATGGACCTTCATCCTATTTACCGCAGTTAATGCCGTTTCGCTTCCTGATAAGAAAAACGACATGATTAAAAAGATTCCTAATGCTATAAACAATTTTATTTCCTCCAGTGTCATAAACACATAATTTTACGAACTCTTTCCGTAGTAAACACTATACCATAGCTAATTTCCCCTTGTCGAAAACCAAAACCTGGTATGTTATAATTTTTTCAAACATAAATATACCGAATCGAGGGATCTTGATGAATGCTCAAGCAATAGACCAATATTTTAAAAACAACCGGGAAACACATCTAGAAGAGTTAAAAACATTTTTACGCATTCCTTCAGTTAGTTCTTTATCCGAGCATAAAAAAGATATGCAAAAAGGTGCAGAATGGTTAGTCACTGCTTTAGAAAAAGCAGGATTAGAAAATGTGAAAATCGATGAAACCGAAGGACATCCAGTTGTTTATGCGGACTGGCTCCATGCAGAAGGCAAACCGACAGTACTGGTATATGGCCATTACGATGTGCAACCGGTAGATCCTCTTCACCTATGGGAGTCCGCTCCCTTTGAACCGCAAGTGCGCGACAATAAATTGTATGCACGCGGCGCGAGTGACGATAAAGGACAAGTCTATATGCACGTTAAAGCTGTTGAAGCCCTGTTAAAGCTAAATGGCGAATTGCCGGTAAACATTAAATTCATCATTGAAGGTGAAGAAGAAATTGGCAGTCCGAACCTTCCAAAATACGTAGAAGAAAATCAGGAATTATTAAAAGCTGATGTTATCGTTATTTCTGATACAGGTATGCAAGGACCTGGTCGCCCTGCAGTATGTTACGGATTACGTGGTCTTGCTGGCATCCAAATCGATGTTAAAGGACCAAAAGGCGATTTGCACTCTGGCTTATATGGTGGTGCTGTTCAAAATCCATTGCATGCCATCGTAGAAATTTTGCAATCGTTCCGCGATCAAGAAGGATTAATCCAAGTAGAAGGTTTTTATGACGACGTACTAGAAGTTTCCGACAAAGAACGCGAAGAATTTGCAGCGCTTGAATTTGACTTAGAGCATGAGAAAAAAGAAATTGGTATTTCTGAAGACTTTGGCGAAAAAGGCTATTCTTTTGTCGAGCGCACTTGGATTCGCCCAACACTTGAAGTTAACGGCATTACTGGTGGATTCTCAGGAGAAGGCATTAAAACCGTGTTACCTGCAGAAGCTAGCACTAAAATCACTTGTCGTTTAGTACCAAACCAAGACCCAGATGATATCGTCGCAAAACTAAAAGCACATGTTGAA
This sequence comes from Planococcus halocryophilus, assembly GCF_001687585.2. Lineage (GTDB taxonomy): Bacteria > Bacillota > Bacilli > Bacillales_A > Planococcaceae > Planococcus > Planococcus halocryophilus. Next base: position 2,830,441 of record NZ_CP016537.2, read on the forward strand.
TCCCATAAACCTGTTGGCGTATCTGTTGAAATCACTGAGTTTGATAAAGGCAAACCTTTCTTAACACCTTTTGACCACCCTGCTATTCAAGCAGCTGGTCGTTCTTATGAGAAAGTATACGGCGTGCCGACTGCATTTACACGAATGGGCGGATCGATCCCGATTGTTGCTGCATTCGATGAAATTTTAGGTTTACCTGTTGTCTTAATGGGCTTTGGATTAGCATCTGAAAATTTCCATGCACCAAACGAACATTTCCACCTTGAAAATTTCGATAAAGGTCTTCGTGTTATTAGCGACTATCTTTTCGAAGTAGCCGAGTTGAACTAATCTTTCCTATTAAGGCCTTCCCACCTGTAGGGAAGGCCTTAAACTTTGTTGTGATTTTAAAACTGGAGGCTCTTTATGATTGTTTACTGGTTAGTATCCTATTTTATCGGCAATTTACTGACGGCTTGGTGGATTGGTAAATGGAAAGGTGTTGATTTGCGGCAACAACGTAGCGGCAACCTTGGTGCCAGAAATGCGGGTGCCATTCTTGGGAAACCTGCCTTTCTCTTAACCTTTCTTGGTGATGCTGGTAAAGGCGCATTAGTAGTATGGATTGGCTTCTTTTTCGACTTTTCCATTTGGGCAATCGCAGTTGCCGGTTTCGCTGTTGTTATTGGTCATCTGTTTCCATTTTGGCTTAAATACCGCGGTGGCAAAGGAATTGCTACTTTTATCGGTGTAAGCTTTTGTTTAACGCCTGATCTGTTTTTAGCTATGTTCATTTTATTTTTTGCCTTTTACCCTTGGTTAAAAAGCGCAACCTTATCGATGTTAGCAAGTTTTGCTGGATTTATCATCATGGCGTTCATTCTTCAAGTTTGGATTGTCGTTTGGCCGCTAATTATGGCAATTATTATTATTGTCATTAAACATAAATTCGACATCCAAGAATCATTCAATAGCCGGTTTCGCTGAGTTCTCATTAAAGATAAACCGTTTACAAAGCTCATACTACCGCTAGAATATTATCCATGGTATAGTTTTTGTATTCTAATTATTCTAAAAGATAGGGGTATTTTATGAAAAAACCAATTGCTTGGATTATCGATACGACGGGATTTGTGACAGAAGAATTTAAAGCGCATCCGGATGTGTATGTTGTTCCTTTGAACATTCACTTTGGTACAGAAGAGTTTATAGACGATGGTGTGGATTTAACAAACGAAGACCTTTATAAACGCATTAAAGCATCTACTACCTTTCCTAAAACCTCCCAACCCTCTGCAGGAAAGTTTGCAGAGTTGTATGATCAACTAAAAGAAGAGTATGAATGTGCGATTGCTGTCCATGCTTCTGCCAAACTTAGCGGAACTATCGCTTCATCTACTGCTGGTGCTGAAATGAGCGAATTCAAAGTTTATACGATCGATTCGCTAGCGCTGTCTTATGGTTTATCTGGTTTGATTGAACGGGGTCTTAAACTTCAAGAACAAGGACACTCAGCAGAAGAAATCGCACAAAAGCTGGCGAAAGAAACGGGAAATTTCCGGAATTATATTTTAATCGGCAATTTGACTCAACTTTATAAAGGTGGACGCATGAGCGGTGCTCAATATTATTTAGGAAGTTTGCTGCAGATTAAACCTATTGTTCAACTTACTCCTGAAGGCGAGCTACAGCCTATCGATAAAGTGCGTTCACATAAAAAAGCCATTCAGTATTTAATCAATCATGCAAAAAAAGATCATGCAGAATTTGGAGTAAAGCGCTTTCAAATTATGCATGGTAATGTATTGAAAGAAGCAGAAAATCTAAAACAGGAAGTATTAAAAGAAATTCCTGAAGCAGATATTTTAATCGGTGATTTAAGTTCTTCACTTGCAGTTCATGCAGGAGAGGGCACCATCGCATTTCTTTGGAGAAAAGAAAATTTCTAGCTCATATTAAAGACTAATTGCATATCATTTATTTTATTTTTCAGACTTTCGTCATGAATACAATGGTCCCAACGGATATTCTCGTTTTGTTCTGATACAATAAGAGGAGAAGATTAACCGTGAGGTGGATTTAATGCAACATGTTGAACGAGAGCTTACTGAAGTCGTAAAACTTTGTGATGCAAAAGGCCAATTAAATCCAAATGCTATTGGATATGCAAAGCAGCCATTGGTGGAAAGCAATTTGCGTGGAAACTTTATGCGTAAAAAGAAGTGGAATTATTGGTGTGTATTTGGAGATGAAATTTTATTTTCTGCAACCATTTCCCACTTGGATTATGCGACTGTCTGTTTTGTTTATTTTTTAAATTATGAGACGCAACGTTTTCATGAAAAAACTATTGTGCTTCCCTTTACAAGACATTTGAAACTATCCGAAAACGTATTGGATCCTTGTTACTTCCGAAGCGATACGATGACAATCGAATCTGTATATAGTCAAGATGCCACACATTTAACTGTCAGTGTAAAAGAATTTGATGGTGAGGATTTAGAAGCCATTCTGGTTATTTCACACCCTAAAGATTACGAGTCTTTAAATGTCGTTGTTCCTTGGAATCGCCAAACCTTTCAATTTTCTGGTAAGCATACATCCCTTCCAGTTAGCGGCATGGTAAAAATCGGCAATCAACGTTTTGAATTTGAAAAAGTCGATAGCTTTGCCGTATTAGATTATGGACGAGGCGTTTTGCCACGAGAATCTCATTGGAATTGGGCTATGGCTTCGCAGCGTTCGCTCGGAAAAGTCATTGGTTTAAATTTAGGTGGAAAATGGACCGATGGCACCGGCATGACAGAAAATGCTTTTTTTGTTAATGGTAAAATGACTAAGATTCATGAAGATGTTCTATTTCATTATGACCCAGAAAATTATAAAAACCCGTGGCTAATTCATAGTAAATTCTCTGATGATGTCAGACTGACCTTCTCTCCATTTTTTGAGCGTACATCAAAAAATGATATACGCCTCATCAAATCAGAAATCCATCAATTATTCGGCTACTATAATGGCTATGTTCGTTATCCTGATGGTAAAAAGCTAAAAATCACACAGCTTCTTGGTTCTATCGATGATTATTATGCGAAATGGTAAAACAAAAAGACGCGTCGGAAACTCGACGCGTCTTTTCTATGCGAAATGTGCCAGCATTTTTTCTGGATAATCTGTAAAGATGCCATGAACACCAATTCGTTGTAGTTCTTCTGCATAATTAACGTCATTGACTGTGTAAACATAAACAATGGCGCCTTTTCGCAAAGCGTCAGTTGTCATTTTTCTAAAAGCTGATGGCAAAGAAACATGAATTCGCTTTGTCCCAATGACGCGTGCATAATCATAGACATCTACTAGCACTTCAAAGGTTAAAATAGCACTTTCCACTTGTTTGCCTTGTACAACAGATTGAATATCTTCGTGATTAAAAGAGGACAGTAAGATTCGATTTCTAAACCCGCGCTTTGCAGCCAAGTCGATTACCTTATCAGCCAAGCCGTCGTACGGAAAGACATCTGATTTTATTTCGATGTTTAAACGATGGTTGGTGTTCTCAAATACATCGAATACTTCATCTAGCGTAGGAATCTTTTCCTCGCTCCATTCTTCAGAATACCAGGAACCGCAATCTAGTTGTTTTAATTCTTTTAATGTTAATTCTTTTACATAGCCCTTGCCATTGGTTGTCCGATTGACTTTTTCATCGTGTATCACGACAATTCCACCATCTTTTGTTAAGTGAACATCAATTTCCACACCCGTAATTGGCAATTCAGCCGCTGCACGAAAGGCTGCTAGTGTATTTTCAGGGTATGACCCCGAGCAACCTCTATGAGCAAAAATTTTCACAAAATCCCTCCTAAATATCCGTTCTTATTTCCCACAGTTCCGGGAAGAAGTATTGATCCAAAACCTTTTTCAAATAATTTACGCCTGATGAGCCACCAGTTCCTTGCTTGAATCCGATAATACGCTCTACTGTTTTCATGTGACGGAAACGCCATTGCTGAAGCCAATCTTCAATGTCAACTAGCTTTTCAGCTAGCTGATATAGTTCCCAATACTTATCTACATCGCGGTAAACGGTTTTCCAAGCTTCACGGACACTTTCATTGGATTCATAAACCATGCTAACGTCTCGCTCTAAAACGTCTTTATCAATAGTAAATCCACTTCTCGCCAGTTTTTGAATCGCTGCGTCATACAGACCAGGTGCATTAAATGCTTTCTCCAATTCTGCGTGAAGCGGTTCATCTTTTTCATAAATTTTCAACACATGTTTTGTTTTGTAACCAAGTGCAAATTCAATCATTCGGTATTGATAAGATTGGAATCCACTAGCATTGCCTAAATCATCACGGAACTCCATATACTCTGCAGGTGTTAATGTCGATAAGACATCCCAGCCTTGAATAATTTGTGACTGAATGCGCGATACTCTTGCCAATTGCTTGAACGCAGGCTGAAGATCGTCTTTTTCAATGTGATCGATTGCCGATTGCAGCTCATGCAAAATCAACTTCATCCATAGTTCTGATACTTGATGAATGATGATGAATAAAGTTTCATCGTGATGTCCGCTAACACCGTCCTGTGCAGTTAATAGCTTATCTAGATGAAGATAATCACCATATGTCATGCTTTCTTTAAAATCAGTACGAATGTTTTTTTCTGTTGCTGCAGCGATATTTTGACCATTTTCGTAGTTGTTCATTAATGTCACTCCATTTAACCTCGGCTTTGCCTCTGCTAATCTCACTTTCACCTATTCTGTATACGGTTCATTTCGTTTAGTCAATACTAGCTTGGTTTGATCAATCCGTTTTAGACTTCCAATAAGAAACGGTTTGCATTCGGACAAATCCAGATTTCTCGTATACGTGCAATGCTTGGTTATCTGTTTCAACATCAAGATACACCGAATTTAGTGTTCGTTCATGTGCCAATTCTCGGCACCATTTCAGTAGTTGTTTGCCATACCCTTTGCCTTGATGATCCGGATGAACTGCAAATGCGGTAATCCATAAGACTTTCTCTTCTTCAACGAGTGTGGCCGTCGCAAACAGTTGTTGATCTTTTTGAAGCAGCCATATTTCTCTTTCGGGGTCTATCATATTGTGTTCTAAAATCGGTAAAATCGTGTCATCAAATGCGGATGTTAATAGCTCAGTTAATTCTTCAGCTTGTCCTGCGAAAGGTGCGATTGTTAAATCATTCGGCAGTTCGCTTTTTGATAACGGTTCTGCTGACAGAAGAATTTCATGAAAATCAAGATCATACGCTAAACTCTCCATGAAACCTGAAATTTCAACATCATTAACAAACGCTACTAATTCACTTTCTGCCTGACGTTGCGCTAAGCCATGCGAAATGCCATCTGCTAAAGCCGTGCCAAGTGCCAGCCGTCTGTAATCTGGATGGACATAGAGCGACCATTCATAATGATGCAATCCCACCATATCTGCCGCTGATGCAAAACCGATTAATTCATCTTGTTCTGTATAAGCAAGTACCGCAAATCCTCTTGAATCCGCTCCTCTCCAAAGAGTCGGATGAAGCACTGTTCTAGCTTCAGCGGATAGCCCCACTAGCAATTCTGTCATATCGTTAGCTGTTTGCTCATCTATTGGAAATGAACTGATTGATAAAGATAAATCCATTTTGCTACCTCCTATTAACTTGATCTTGTTCGAATACGTTTTTATCGACACGTTAAAATCATTCGGTATTTTTATCCTATCATACCGCATGAAAAAGTGGCGCTAAGAAAATAAAGAAAAAGGTCCGTTCCATATAAACTGGAACAGACCTCATATTATAATTTAGCTTCAGCTAGCATAGTAGCGTAAATTCCTTTTTCATCTAGTAATTGTTGCTGTGTACCAGACTCTACTAATTTCCCCATTTCCATCACGAGCACCAAATCAGCTTTCCGGATGGTATTCAGTCGATGCGCAATGACGAAACTTGTCCGCCCTGCCATAAGATGCTCTAATGCTTCTTGGATTTTCAGCTCTGTAACTGTATCGATGCTACTAGTCGCTTCGTCTAGCAATAGAATAACCGGATCTGCAATAAGCGCGCGCGCAATAGATAGCAGCTGCTTCTGACCTTGACTGATCATCGAGCCATCACCAGTTAAAATCGTATCGTAGCCATTCGGTAGCTTTTCGATAAATTCATGTGCGTTAGCACCTTTTGCAGCTTCCATTACTTCTTCGTCTGTTGCATCTAGTTTACCGTAACGAATATTTTCACTAACTGTCGCTTCGAACAAGAATGGATCTTGTAGCACAAAAGCAATTTGTTTACGCAATGTTTCACGTGGCATCGAAGCAATCGGCAAACCATCCAACCGAATCTCCCCTCTATTGGCGTCATAAAAACGTGCCAATAATTGCATGATGGTCGTTTTCCCTGCCCCAGTCGCTCCAACTAATGCTGTTGTTTGACCAATTCCGACTGTAAAACTAACATCGTGAATGGTCCAGTCTTCTTCTGCCCCTTCGTATTTAAATGAAACTTGGTCGAAAACCACTTCACCTTTCAGTTCTTTTTCAACATTCAACACTTGATCATCTTTTTCTTCCGTTTCATCCATGATGGCAAAAACGCGTTCCGCCCCTGCAATGGCTGACAACACCGTATTAAACTGGTTCGCTAAATCATTTAGAGGACGTGTAAATTGGCGTGAATACTCAGTGAAAATAACGATAACACCAATGGACACCGAACCATTCAAAGCGAGAATTCCACCGACACCCGCGACAACCGCAAAACTGCCGTTATTTAGAAAGTTCATGACTTTTGGTATAAAACCAGCATAAGTCCATGCCCAAAATCCAGCCTGTCGAAGGTTTTCACTTTTTTCGCGAAACTCTTCCATTACTCGCGGTTCTTGCGAAAAAGCTTTCACAATTTTTTGGCCAGAAATGGTTTCTTCAATCATGCCATTCAATTCACCAATGGCTTTTTGCTGTTCTTTATACAATCTACTCGTACGTTTTGTAATCCATTGGATGGATACGTACATAAGTGGGATGATAATTAAGGTTAATAACGTCAACAACGGACTCAGTGTCAACATGACGATCGCCGTACCCGTTAAAGTTAATATGCTTGAAAATACTTGAATAAAAGATGTGTTCAATGTAGAAGAGACGTTTTCAATATCATTGGTCATGCGACTCATCAACTCACCGTGCTGCCGCTTATCGAAAAATGTGACAGGCAAACGTTGAAGATGTGAAAAGAGCCTTGTCCGTAAACGGTAAATCACTTGCTGGGCAATCCCAACCATCCAAAAATTTTGCAAATACAAAGATGCAGAATGGCCAATATAGACGACTATTAGCCAGAGGACGACTACTCCCATACCATTAAAGCTTTGCGGAACAATATACTCATCAATGATAAAACCGATTAAATACGGTCCAAGCAATGCCATTGCGGAGCTGACAAATACGAGTGCCAAAACGACAATCAATAAAAATCGTTGCTCATCGACTAATTTCCAAATTTTGATCAGTGTTGATTTCCAATTTTGCGCACGTTCATCTTTTTTATCTTTCTTTTTTGTTAAATCTTCCTTAGTCAAAATGGGTTCATGGCCAAATGGTCGGCGTATGGCATCAAACATATTCATCAACCTCCTCTTCCTGTTGAGACATTGCAATTTGACGATACAGTTCCGAGTTATGTACCAGCTGTTCGTGCGTACCATAAGCAGAAATCTGACCTTCTTCTAGCAACAATATTCGATCGGCTCTCATTGCTGTTCTAATTTTTTGCGTAACCACGAGCATTGTCGCATGTTCTTGTTCAAGTTCTTCCCACAATGCGCCTTCGGTTTTAACATCTAATGCACTAGTGCTATCGTCTAAAATCAAAATCGATGGATTACGGACTAGAGCTCGTGCGATGGATAAGCGTTGCTTTTGCCCTCCTGATAAATTCACACCTTTTTGACCAACACGAGTGTAATATCCTTTCGGAAAACGCTCAACAGTTTCATGAATTTGCGCTTTAATCGCAGCATCTGCCAGCTCGTCTTGGACGACTTCATCTTTCCCCCAAGAAAGGTTATTGGAAATCGTTCCTGTGAAAAGAAGCGATTGTTGAGGAACAATACCAATCGTTTTCCGCAGTTCACGCATTGACCATTCGTTCACATCACGACCATGTAAAGAAACGGTACCTTTTGTTGCATCATAAAAACGTGGCAGCAATTGCAGTAAAGTCGATTTTCCAGATCCTGTCGCTCCCATAATTGCTAGTTTTTCATTTGGTTTTAATTCGAAGGAAATGTTTTTTAATACCGGTTTATCTGTACCAGGATACGTAAAGGACACTTTGTCAAAACGAACTTCTCCTAATTGAATAGCCTCTTTTTCTCCAACGTCTTCTTGTTCATGCCCATCATCTGCAAGTAGCACTTCTTCTAGTCGTTCAGAAGATGCTTTCGCTCGTGCAAAAATCATGATGATAAATGAAAACATAGAGAACGCACCGGTTATACGCATCGCGTAGTTGACGATTGCGACCAATTCACCAATTTGGGCTCCCCCTGCTCGAATTTCAAAAGCACCAAACCACAAAACAGCGAGCAACGAAACGTTCATTCCAAATAATAAAATCGGCAAAATAATTTCCATAATCCGAAATGCTTTAACAGTATCCACTTTTAAGTCTCCAGCGACTTCAGAAAAACGGTTAGCTTCGTATTTCCCGCGCAAATATGCTTTGATCAAGCGTACTGCTTGAAGGTTTTCTTGGACAATTCGGTTGACGCGATCGAGTCTTTTTTGAACAAAGCCAAAATACGTCACGCCTTTTTTAACCATGATATACAAAAATGCCAGCAAAAATGGAAAGACAATCACTAAATATAAAGCCAATTTCGGATTGACTACAAATGCCATAATCATACTTCCCACAACCAGTAGTGGTGCCCGCAACATAATTCGTAAGCCCATGTACAACACTTGTTGAACCAATGTCACATCACTTGTTAGCCTTGTAATAAGTCCGGACGCCGGAAACTTATTGAACATCGCCAATGAAAAAGACTGGATTTTACCATAAACCGCTTGCCGCAAATCAAATGAAAAATTTTGAGATGCGTGAGCTGCAAAATAGGAATTGACGATTCCTGAAATAAAAGCAATTACCGACAGAGCCATAAGGACAATCCCTAATTGGATGATGACGTCTTGATCTCTTGCGACAATTCCTTTGTCAATAATGCTGGCAATAACTAACGGTTGCATTAACTCTACCGTTAGCTCTAACAGCATTAAAATAAGTGCAATCACAATATAAAATTTATATGGTTTTGCATAAGAGAAAACTGTTTTCATGAGCATGCCTCCTAAATGTTTCGAAACCCGAACCTTTGTACTAAATAGTATGCCATAATTTTCAGATATCGAATAGCATTTCTATCCCAATTCAAAAAACGACACCTGAATAAGGTGTCGTTTTTCTTTAACTCTCTATTTTTTTAGTTGATAACTTGAGGCACTTTACTTCCCTTTTTCTTCTTTTTTGGATTTCCAGCAAGGGACAGCCACCCGACAAATACTAACATTGCCAGTGCACCCACTAATTGAACTGGAGACAGGATTTGGCCAAACCAAAACATGGAGATGACCATTGCCGTCAATGGTTCAAAAGAGGACAAAATACTTGTCTCCACGGGTGTAATAAAGCGCATACTACTAAGAAATAAGACAAATGCGGCAGTGCCAAAAATAATAATTCCTAAGATCGAACCACTTACTGCAGGTATTGCTAAAATCGCGAATTCATTAATGAATGTGGATGGATTTATCAACCCTATGAAAATTCCGCCAAAAAGCATAGACCATGCAACAATTAGTAATACGCCCCACTCCTGCATAAGACGCGCAGGATATAACGTATAAAAAGTAAAAGCTAGCCCCACCAGAACTCCCCAAAATAAAGCTTCTGCACTAATAATCAATTGATCTGGTTTTCCATTCGTCAGTAGTAAAAATAAACCGGCTAACGTTCCTAACATCCCAACAACTTGGTAGAGAGGTGGTAATTTCTTATGCGTTATGGAAACAAAGACAATAATGTAGACCGGCGCTAGAAATTGCATTAATGTGGCGACTACAGCATTACTTGCTTCAATCGCTGCAACAAAGCTGTATTGGGCACCCAACATGCCAAACAAAGAAAAAATTAGCAATGGTCGAATCCAAAATTTATTGCGGAAAATAGCTGTAATACGGACACCTTTCAACTTTAAGAACAAAAGTAAGAAAGCTCCTGCCACCGTTAGACGCAACGTTATGATAAATGGTACCGAAACAACGTAATTGCTCATTACCCACTCCATTAAAGGTCCCGTGGCTCCCCACATGATAGCCCCCACCAATATCATAGAAACTCCTTTTAGACGGTCCATTCCCACACTCCTTCCTATAGAAAAACCAACCTTAAAAGATTGGCAGATTCTTTATTAAAAAGATAAATTCATCATTACCCCTATATAAAAGCAACAAATAAAGCCAATACTGAAAATGAGAGAAAGCCAAGCATTTGCTTTTTTGAAATAAGCTACTAGCATGACGATTAAACATAAGAAACTGAGAGTTATTAACAAAGAACCATTTAACGTTAAATCCAGTTTAGCCGCAATAGGAATATAAAGAGGTCCCGATAACTTTTCAACAAGCCAGCCACCACCTTCAATCCGCAGTGTATCATTCACGTCATGAGGTGGTGCTTGTTTGCTCATAATGGCAGTAAAAGCAAAAACAAGAAGTAACAGCAAACTTTCAACTTTCAACCAATTTTGTTGAAATTCTTTTTGCTTATTAAGAAATCCGTTAATCATCGCCGCCAAAAGAACTGGAATAATGCTGATGTGCTTTAACAACAGCAACTGACCATAAGGCAAGACCCATGAATTCGCATAATCTGAAGGCGCTACGAAAAAAAACATAATGACAATCCCGCTAGCAATTACACCTGCAACACAGATTACAGCCAGTGGGGTAAACCATGTTAAAAAAGGACGCCAATTGGCTCCATTTTTTGCAAACCATGCGACATGAAGCAATACGCCTGTCCAAATCGACATGAAAAGTATATGACTCGAATGAAGAGCAAAACCAATCCATAGATCAAGAGTCGAAATGTGACTATAAAATCCGACAGTTAAAATAAGCAATAAAACATATAATGCTTGTATGTATCGATTTCCGTTCAAGTAAATTGCGATTGCTAAAATAACGCTAAGCAGTAAGGTAATCATCCACCCTTGTCCTATACGAAATTCCGTAATCGCCGTTTGATAAGCTTCGATTGGGCTTTGGCTACTTTGTAAAAACATAGCCAATTCATAAACAGGAACAAATGATAATAAGACAATACTAGCAGTGCTAATTAACAGCAAAACTTTAGAGCTAGATAACAATGGTTTTCGATTTTCCGGTATAAATTGCAATACAACAAAGCCTGCTAAATAAGAAAAAGCGATATATAAAAGAACGTCTGCAAATGCCGTAAAGAAAATCATTTCTTCTTCACCAAAAGTTTATAAATGCTGTAACCCATTAAAACAGCAGCGAGTACCAACAAAATTGTGACTGGTATATTATTATGTTTTTCAGTTTGAACTTCTGCTAATTTCTTCTCAGTCGCACTCGCTGTTCCATCTACAACGGAAGATGTAATTGAAGCTTCTTTTTCTTCAACTTCAATCGACATACCGAATGCAATATTACCTTCAATCGGATGTCCGTCTTCCCCAATAATATTCCATAAAATACGATAAGATCCGTTTGGTAAGGTTTCACTAAAGTTCCCAGTCATCACATTATTTTTTATCTCAATATCATCAAATTCGAAAGAGTCCACTTCTCCTTCAATACTCATTGTGCTACCTTCTTCGATTTTCGTAACAAAAACCAACTCTACTTCCGTTAACACTTCTGTTACATTTTGGCCTTCAATAGGTGTTGAAGAAAGTAAAGTTGTATGGGCTTGAGCCGGAAAAGGAAAAATGAACATTAAAAATAATAATAATAATAATTTTTTATACATGTATTTACCTCAATTTTCATATGATTTATGCCTATTCTATCACGATTACTAGGGAAAGGATAGAAAAATTCCATAAATCTGATTAGAGATTATTTTGAAAAGGATGACGATAGACCTTTTCTTCTCTATAATGAAAGTAAACTACGGTTAAGGAGCGTCAATGCATGAGTGAAATAAACGAAAACCTAACTGACACCCTTGTTTTCAACCATATCCCCTTCCCAATTATCATACTCGATAAAAACGGCTTAGTTACATGGTGCAATCAGCACGCTGAGCATGTTTTCCAAATAGAAGCCGAAGCGGTCATAGGTCAGATCTCTTCTTATATGAATCCCGAAAAAGCTGCATTAAACAAGCATTCTTGGGATAAGCTATTACATACTGAAGAATCCGTTAGATTTGAAAACATTGAAATAGAGTTAGGCGGAGGAATTACAACTTACACGACTGTAGTAGCTAAATCCTACACATTCGATGGTGAACAATATGTTATGACCATTTATGAAATGAACGAAGCAGATAAAGATGGTTCTTCTTCTATTGAGTTAAACCACTTACGTAATGGTTTAGATGACTCTTTCATGTTGCTTTATTTTGACCAAGAATTCTTGATTACGTATGCCAATCCACTATTTTTAAAGTTAAGTAAATGGACACCAAAACGAATTTTAGGAAAACCTGTATGGCATATGTTCGGAGACAGCGATGGAGACGTTCAATTTGTCGATTCGATTTTGTCCACTTTGCGACAAGGTGATGTGTGGAACGGCGAAGCGAAAAAAGTTAAAAAAGATGGAGAAATTTATTGGGTCGAACTAACGGCTATTCCAATGCAGTTATCAAGTGAAGATACGTATTACATTTTCCTTGAAAAAGATATCACAGCTAATAAACAAGCCCAAAAACATCTTGAAGAAATTGCATTTATCGATCCTGTAACCGGTTTGGAAAATCGCCATAGACTTGAACAAATAGTCAACGAATACATAGAAGAAGGTCGTCATTTCTCCTTTGTTTTTATGGATATTGACCGTTTCTATACGTTAAGTGATGTTTCGGATACAGATGTCGAAAATGAATTACTTATTGAATTTACGAAGCGCCTTCGTCTGTATTTTTCTGACTCCATTATTACACGTGCCGGTTTACATGAATTCGCTTTAGTAACCCCATTAAGCAATTGGTTTATTGAAGGGTTCCTGCATTATTTGCAACAACATCCTATCTACTTACAAGGCATAGCCGTTCCATTAACGGTTAGTGGAGCTATCACCAAATACCCTGAAGACCAACACAGCTTTATGCATTTAATCAAAGCTTCCTACGCAACCATCAAAAAGGTAAAAGAACGTGGAGGCAGCAATATATCGGTATTGACACCTGATGACCATGAACGATTAAGTCGTAAAGCAGCTATTGAAAAACACTTAATCTATGCATTAGACCGAAAAAATTTACAGCTTTTGTACCAGCCAATCGTCAACTTAGCAAACGGTAAAGTTGAACGTGTAGAAGCATTTGTCCGTTGGACCGATTCAGAAATTGGGGTCGTTACTCCTGATGAACTAATTCCAATTGCAGAAGAAAACGGATTGATCAATAAAATTGGTAGCTTTGTCGTCGAAACGGCTTGTCTTCAATTAAAAGACTGGAAATCAAAAAACATCGATCTCCAAATTAGCATTAACTCATCGATTCATGAATTTAGAGATAAAGATATGGCGAAAATGCTGCTTGAAAATTTAAAGCTTAATGATTGTCATCCAAGTTCTCTAATGATTGAAATCACCGAAAAATTTGCACTCGAAGCTGAAGCCGAACGTTCAATCATGACACAAATGAAGAATCTTCATCAAGAAGGCATCACATTTGCATTAGATGACTTCGGAACTGGGTATGCTTCGTTCCGCTATATGCTCTTATTGCCAATATCTTCAATAAAAATAGATCAAATGATTATCCAATCCATCACCAAACAAGAGAGAATTCAAAAATTAATTAACGGTATGATTCAATTTGGTAAATCACTCGATTTCCAAGTAACTGCCGAAGGTGTCGAAACAAATGAACAATTTGAACTTCTACGCGCCATGGGATGCGACAGCCTACAAGGCTACCTCATCGGACACCCGATGACAGCCGCAGACCTAGAAAAATGGCTGGGGTAAAAAGAAAAGCGCAAGCGCCCGTGGAGCTGGACAATTAGAAAAGCACAAGCTGCCGTGTAGATTCGACGGGCATAAGACGCTCTGGCGAAGTGGCGTCCTTTGACGCACAGCCGGAGTGGCTTATGACTCTAGAATCTGGCAGCTGAAGCTAGACAATTAGAAAAGCGCAAGCTGCCGTGTAGTACCGACAAGCGCTGGAAGCCTTACCGTTAATGGCGGTCTTCAGCCATTGGCGGCAAGGCTGAAGCGACTCGAGGGGCTGGCAGCTGGAGCTAGACAACATAGAAAAGTGCAAGCTGCCTACACCCAAAATCTCAAAAGAACGATATAAAAAAACGGGTCTGACAAACAAGAATTATTCTTGCCTCAGGCCCATTTTTTCTGTATTCTTTTTGCTTGCCGCTTAAAAAACAGCTGCATTAATACTTCCGCAAAAACCAATCCCATGGCAACAGCTCCGGAAATCATCATCGCTTCCGAAGCAAACGCAATGGCCTCTAAGTAATTATGTTCTACAATCTTTCGCATAGCGTTATATGCTTTACTTCCCGGTACCAAAGGAATAATTCCAGCGATACTAAAAATAATCATCGGCATTCGAAATTTTTTAGCTAGCAAATGGGCCACTATTGAAACCACAAACGCACCTGCAAAAGAAGCTTGCACCGGATCTTCGAAAGTCAGAAAAAATATGCGATAAATAAGCCAACCACTCATACCAACTAGACCACAACTGATTAATGTGCGACGTGGCGTATTAAAAATGACGCCAAATGCGCCTGCAGCCATAAAACTGAGAAATGCTTCTAATGGCCAGTTCATCCGATCTCCTCCTCAAAATGATAAAACGACCGCAATGCCTGCCCCAATTGCAAAAGCCGTTAGAAACGCCTCTGCTCCTTTAGATAAACCAGATACAAAATGGCCTGCCATCAAATCGCGCACCGCATTCGTAATCAGTAACCCGGGTACAAGTGGCATAATCGATCCGATAATCAAAGTATCTAAATCTGATGCAAAACCTGTATAGACAGTAATAGATGCCAAAATTCCAATAACAAAAGAGCCGATAAACTCTGCAAATATCTTAACCCGCGTTTCTATTAAAATGGTTTCTACAATAATAAACCCAGTACCACCAAAAAGAAATGCAAATGGGAGATCCGCCCACTTGCCGCCTAACAAAATAAAGAAACAGCCACTTGCTACAGCAGCAGCTAGAATTTGAATCCATATATGAAATCGATAATTGGTTTGATCGATAATCAGCATTTCGTCATAGGCTTGTTGTAACGTATATTCTCCCGCTACCAACTTTCGAGAAACCGAATTAATCAAAGCTACCCGCTCAAGATCCGTGCTTCGGTTATTAATTCGAACAAATCGTGTAGCTAGCTCTTCACTTGGAGAAAACATGATACCCGATGGCGTCACGAAACAATGGGAGTTTACCATATTTTGTGACACAGCCATTCGAATCATTGTATCTTCAACACGATATGTTTCCGCGCCACTTTCCATCATAATTCTTCCGGCCAATAGAAAGCAATCCAAGGCAAGTTCACGTCTCGTCTCTCCTATTTGCGCCACATGTCCCTCTCCTTTCACAGTCGATATCTTTTCTTATCATAACGCAATTTAGCAAAAAACTAAACGCCCCAATACATCGGAGCGTTTAATAAGTTTTGCTATAGGTATATTAATAGCTAAGATTTTAATACGACTTTTGTACAATTATCTTGATGATCATTAAATATTTGTTAGGTATCACTCGCATTTACTAGAGGCATAATGTGCGAAATAATTTCACGTGCATCAAGTGGATGACTGGAGCTTGTCCCATTTCCAAGGTGATATTCCACTCAAACATATTTCCGAGTGGAAACTGATTATAAGTCAACCCATAGACACCGGTCAATCGGATGGTTCCAAATTTACTAACAGCATCTTTTGCGATGTCAATAGCACTGAGTATAGCCCCTTGTAACATCAGTTTTTGCTGGACAGCCCCTGTCGCATCCATTCCAACACAATCAATTAAAATACGAGCGCCTCCTTATGTGATTTCATGAATCAAATCCCCCGTATTATCACGCTTGCTAAAGTCGACAATCTCTACATTGTTTATTTTTTTAGCAAGTTCCATTCGATAAGGAATTTCATCGACTGCAATAACGCGGCTCGCACCTTGCATCCACGCAAATTTTTGTGCCATAAGGCCAATCGGACCGCATCCTAAAAAAACAACTGTATCCCCTTTTTTCACTCCTGTATGTTCCAAACTCCACCACGCCGTCGGCAAAACGTCCGACAAGAACAATAACGATTCATCTTCCAATTCCGAAGACTCAGGAATCACTAGAGGAGTAAAATTTCCATAAGGCACACGTAAATACTCTGCCTGTCAGCCGGAATAATCTCCGTAACGTTCCGTTAAACCAAAATATGCGCCTGTATCAAAATGAGGATTGCTATTTGAATTATCGCACTGGCTTTCCCTCTCATTGCTACAATAGAAACACTGACCACAACTGATATTAAAAGACAGGACAATGCGATCTCCTTTTTTCACTTTAGTAATATCCGGTCCTACTTCTTCTACAATTCCCATTGGCTCGCGTCCAATGACCGTGTCTTTTGTGGTTGGCAATGCTCCTTGATAGATATGTAATCTGTACCACAAATAGCTGTTGATGTTATTTTGACAATAATATCGTCTTTTTTCTGAATTTCAGGATCTTTCACCTCTTTTACTCTCATATCTTTTGTGCCTTGAAATGTCACTGCCTTCATTATTATCCCTCCAGTAGTATTCAGAATACTACTGGTCTTCCCTTTTCCAACTAATTAAACCTAAAAAAAGAAGCGAAGTTTATTCGCTTCTTTCTGATTTATCAAATTCCAACGTACCAGCCGGTTCGAAGGTTTCTAATCCGTAACTTTTGATTTCTCCATTTGCCACGGTATACAGTTCTTCATCAATATAGAGAATACGTTGAACAGCTCTATTCCAATCGCCGTATTGATCTGTGGTTTGTTCAATCAAATTGGCTGCTAGCGAAATACCATCCGGAGTAATCGTGTAAATCAAAGCGCCTTCCCCTTCAAATCCTATATAATCTTTTTCAGTTTCGTCATATAAACTTGCAGGAAAACCAAATAGATTTTTTTCTTGATGTGTAAACAATGCTTTGTGATCGTATTGCAACGCAGAGTAGGTTCCAGGCCCACCGATAATCTCAGTGTCTTTTTCTAATGGATTTTCAAAGTCACTAACATCAAACAACGAAATCTTCATACCTCCTGTAACAACACGCGGTTCTCCATTTTTTACAGGCACTAGTTTCGTATCATAACCAAAACCAATTAAATGATCGTCATCCAAAGGATGCAAGTAATTTGAGAAACCTGGTATTTTCAACTCTCCGAGTACTTTCGGAGAAGATGGGGTCGAGACATCGATAACGAACAATGGATCTGTTTCTTTAAAAGTCACCATATAGGCTTTATCTTTAATGAACCGTGCCGAATAAATTCGCTCGCCTTGTGCCAAATCTTCTACTGATCCTACTTGATTCATTTGCTTGTCTAGAATAAACAAATGATTTTTTGATGGAGAAGTTAAATCCCATGCAATTCCTTCTGTCGTTACGGCTCGGAAATAACCATCGTATTCATCCATAGAAAATTGGTTGAGCAATGATCCTGTTATTTCTGCAGAAGCTATAAACTCCACAGCTGTGCCATTTAACCCGAATTTAAATACTTCCGTATTGGCTTGTTGTGGGAACCAAATGTCCATTCTTCGATCGTCACGCATTTCTTCATCATCCAAAGGTACATATGCGGGGGCCGTTAAATATAAATGATCTTCATTCATATACAGTTGTTCACTGCCGCCTAAAAAACCATCT
Organism: Planococcus halocryophilus; assembly: GCF_001687585.2. Classification (GTDB taxonomy): domain Bacteria; phylum Bacillota; class Bacilli; order Bacillales_A; family Planococcaceae; genus Planococcus; species Planococcus halocryophilus. The sequence continues at coordinate 2,848,586 of NZ_CP016537.2, forward strand.
GTTGAGATTTCGTTGGTTTCTGGAGCCGTCAAATCCATAGCTGTAATCACGCTATAACTGCCTTCCATTGTTCCCGGAAGAATGGAAATGCTGTCATAAGGGACTGGCTGAAGCTCTCCTCCTTGTTTCGAATCGTACTGATGAGGACGAAGTTCCGGCTCATCTTGTTCTTCCATTATCCAATAGTCTGGATAGACGTTCGTCACAAAATAAAGAATGTTGTTCGTCAACCTAGCACCGTTCAAATAACCTTCAGTGCCAAACTCTCGAATAAACTGAGGAGATTGGGGATTGCTAACATCATATAAATAAACAGAAGTGACACCAATTTGTGGTGTCCAACCATGAGGCATCCGATCAGTCATATTTGGATAAGCTGAATAACGACTGCCCATGACAACAAGTACATCTTCTGTTAAGAAGAGTTGCTCGGGGTACATATTTTCTGTAAAAGGTAGTTCTGCAGCAATTATCATTTCCTGAGGATTTCGCACATCTGAAATCACGACGCGCGATTCGCTAATTGAATAAATGTACGAACCATCGGTTTTCACCAAATCTGCTTCATCTACACCTTCTACTTGGTTGTTGGTAGTTGAATAATCACCCTCTGCGCCAGCACCATCGCTTTGACTAGCGCTTGAGTCTGAGGACTCTGCTGTTTCTTCCATACCACCATCGTACCGTTGATTATTTTGATACATCTCCATCAATCGGCCAAAATAATCTCGTAATTGTTCTTCCCCTGATAGTTTTTCTAATTGCTCCTGTACAACAAATGTAATTTCCGTATCCGTTAAATTTTTAAAAAATCGATTTTTCAATGCGGCTCGTTTAATATGCAAACGATATTCACCAGTTGTGATGCCTACCACTTCCAGTGTTTTCCCATTGTTTTGGATGTACATTTCGGTTTCTACATGGTTGTTCTGTGCATCCGTAATGTACACGTCACCTTTCTCTACAGCTTCTTGCTGGAGAGATGAAGAGAAATTGGCTTTCCATCCTTGTTCCGTTAAAGCGATAGGAGAAGCACTTACTGATACTTTGTTATTGAGCACAACAAATACCAACCCAATTGCTGCAACAGCCATGATTGCAATAATCCAAATTTTTTTCTTCTTCATGACGCTCACGCCCTTTCAGACATCCCTTTTTCTATTAGACAGGAGAGCACTGGAAAAGTTACACATTTCACATAAATTTTTTTAAAGTCTTCTGAAATACGGATAAGAATGCTGTTGGAGGCTCAGTCGTTTTGCCCCCACCTTGAGCAAATTGGACATTTCCGCCCCCTTTGCCATCCGTCAACGTAAGAAGCTGTTTTAATACTTCTCGCATATCTCCCTGTGCATCTTGACCTTTTGCACAGACAAAACGCATGTCGTCTTCTGTACTACTAATAAACAAAGCGATTGCTGAAGGGTGCTGACTTATGACAAGTCGTGCAAGCTGTTGCAACTCTTTTATCGACCGATTTTCGAAAACTTCTTGTATAAGTTGATTTTCTGGAACAATCGTTTTTGCTTCTAAGTTTAACAATTGTTCTTGAAGACTTTTTATCGTTTTACTCATACTAGCCTTATCTACTAACAAAGTTTCCGCCGCTTGCGATAATTCAGCAACGGGTGCATTTAACTGAACGACCAATTGATCGGCAGTATTTAATAAAAAGTTGAAATAGTCTAATGCTCGATTCCCACATAAAAAATAAACCCGCATGCCTCCTTTACTTTTTTCTGTTGAAATGAGTTTTAGTAAACCGATTTCAGCCGTATTTTTTGGATGCGTACCTCCGCAAGCGTTCAAATCAATTCCCTCAATTTCAACTAAGCGAATGGCTCCATCTACAACTGGAGGTTTTCTCAATTTCAATGTTTGGGCTTTTTCTGAAGTTACCCATCTTGTGGAAATCGGAAGAGCTTGACCGATAAGTTCGTTAGCTTTTTTTTCAATTTCTTGAAGTTGCTCTTTTGTTGCTATATCCAAATCCAAATCAATGGTCACGCGTTCTTTTCCTAAATGAAAACTTTGCGTTTTCAAGCCTAGAGTATCTTCAAACAAAGCGCTCAACAAATGCTGACCCGCATGCTGTTGCATATGATCTCGTCTTCTCTGCTCATCCAATTGAGCAGAAAAACGTTCTTTTGGCAATTCAATATCCGTATAATGACGAATCTCACCATTGATTAGTTGTACATCCCATACTGTTGCCAGGCCTATCTCGCCCGTATCTGCAGGCTGACCACCGCCTTCGGGATAAAAACAGCTTTGATCTAAAACCACATAATACCCGGTTTCGTCTTCCCCACTGTCTATTACATGTACTTCGGTTGAGAAAACGGTTGAATCTTCATAATACAATTTCGTTGTCATATCGAACCTTCTTTCTTTGCTAATGCAGTTACTTTTATTCTATTGTTTACCGAGTTTCTTTTAGTGGAATTACAAAGGTAAATAGACTTACAGGAGGACAGCAGACATGCCCAAGTTCAATCGTTCCGTATTATTGTATAACGGCAATGCAGGACAGTCTACGGTAGACTCTGTTTTAAGACTAGCCGTTCCACACATTGCACAAGCATCGCATTCACTCGAAATTATTCAAACCGCTTCACCAGAAGAATTCGAGCGTGCTTGTCAAATCGCTGCAATGGATGCAGACATTCTATTTATCGCAGGCGGCGATGGAACCGTCCATTCCGCAGTCCGGGCTTTAGCTGAGATTGCTGACCCTGCTCCGATTGCCATATTACCAAGTGGTACAGCCAATGATTTTGCGCGCACTTTGGATATTCCACTAAATTTAGATTTAGCAGCGCCAGCACTGATAAATGGCGATATTAAAAAAATTGATACCGGAAAAATTAACGGCGGTTCATTTCTCAATTTTGCAGGAATCGGTGTAATTACTGATGCTTCTTCTAATATCGATCCTACGTTAAAAGAACGCTACGGAAAAATCAGTTATTTTATGAGTGCATTGCAATCGATGCGGCAAGCCACTCCGTTTTCAGTCGATTTGAAAATTGACGGTATTAGCTATGCAGAAGAAGGTGTACTCGTGTTAGTCATGAACGGAAAGTCAATCGGAACCCATAATTTCCCAATGGCAACAATCGACCCAGCAGACGGCTTACTCGATTTATTTGTTATTCAAACTTCCTCTTTAGCAGCCATACGGGAATGGTTTTCACTCGCTCAACCTGAAGTGGTGACTGAAGAATTGGAGCATATTACGCATTATCAAGGTCAGTCTATCTCCATTAAAACGAAAGAGAAGTTAGATGTAGATACCGATGGCGAAATCTATTTAAAAACGCCACTCGATATAGAAATACAGCCTGGTAGTTTGAAAATGTTGATTCCTAAACAACCTGAAGATTTTATTTAACCATAAAAGGACGGTCCCTAAAGGAACCGCCCTTTTATAATTAATCTACTCAGTCGAATTTTTTAACTTTGAAAAGCTGATCGGTGAATAGTCTCTTTAATCTCAACTCCACGTTTCGCCATTTCTGCAATATATTCTTCTCCGGGCACAATCATCTCAGGAGGATAGGCTCCTCGCTTATCGATAATCCCCTTACCAATCATTTGCGCTACTACGGAAATGGTATAAGCTGTCGCACGCGCCATCGCAGTAACACCTGTTTCTTGGTCTTTTATCGTCACCATATTGTATTCGTACGTAACTTCCTCTCCCGCCTTCACACCTGACACCATCACTCGTAAAACAACAGCGTCTTGTTTATCCCCAAGTTCGGTTATTGGCTCAAGTACAGCTTTTAAGACCGCCCGAAGATTTACTTCTCGATTATCGACTGTCACTGTTTTTGTTCGATCTGTCAGACCTAGTTCCACCAATAATTTAAATTTCTCAGCATGTCCTTTATAACGTAGAGTTTTGTATTCCAATGAATTGATGTCACTAAATGTTTCCGTTAACGTCGATGTTCCTCCAGAAGTATGAAAAGCTTCTAGTTCCCCAAAATCTTCAAATTGTATATGTTCAATTTCAGATAAAGATTCAACTTCGAGCAGCTTTCCGTCACGAATAACATGCGATTTGTCGGTATAATGATCAAACACCCCTTCTAATGAAAAGACATGATTGTATTCTAGTGGAGGTTCAGGATGAACCGGAATGCCCCCAACAAACAAGCGAATATCTGACACTTGGTCAAGTTTACTTGCACCGTATCCAGTCAAAATGTTGATCATCCCGGGTGCTACTCCTAAATCAGGGATGAGTGTCACACCTTTTTTCTGCGCTTCTTCGTGCATTTCAAGTACTGCGTCTGTGGCTCCACCAATGTGGCCACCTAAATCGACCGAATGCACTCCACATGAAAGTGCAGTAGCCGCCACTCTTTCATTAAATGTGTAAAATAATGCATTGATGACAATATCTCCTTTTGAAATTGCTGCTGCTAACGCCTCATTATCACTGGCGTCTAACTCTAAAACTTCTAACTTACTATTGCCTAGCTTATCTTTGAAAAGCATCGTTTGATCTTTGTTGCGATCGGCTAAAAAGACCTTTTCAACAGCTTCATCAGCAACTAAGTCTCTAGCTGCTTGTTTCCCCATTAACCCTGCACCTAATACGACGATTTTCATTTCCTCATCCCCTTTCTATCATGTTTCGTTATCGATTTGAGCACGTTGCAATTTCCCACTGTAATCAACATATACACTTTTCCATTCAGTAAAGACATCTAATGCTGCAACTCCTGAATCGCGATGGCCATTTCCTGTCCCTTTGGTTCCGCCGAATGGCAAATGAATTTCTGCTCCTGTTGTCCCCGCATTGATATAGACGATACCCGTATCTAAATCGCGCTGTGCTTTAAATGCACGGTTTACATCTGCCGTATAAATCGAACTGGATAACCCATAAATCACACCATTATTCACTTCAATCGCCTCATCTAAACTTGCTACTTCAATAATCGAAACGACTGGACCAAAAATCTCTTCCTGCGCTATGCGCATATTCGGCTGTACATCCGTAAACAATGTCGGAGCGTAATAGTTTCCTTTATCGTATATGCCACCTGTTAAAATTTCTCCCCCTACCAGTAATGTAGCTCCTTCTTGCTGACCGATTTCAATATAAGAATGAATTTTTTCGATAGCTTTTCGATTGATAACTGGACCAATTTTAATGTTTTCATCGCTGCCATCTCCAATTGTCAGTGTTTCCATTTTCGTTAACAATCGTCTTTGAAGCTCTTCTTTAACATCTTTATGCACGATGACCCGGCTACATGCCGTACAACGTTGTCCTGCTGTACCGAATGCACTCCAAAGAATACCTTCTACAGCCAAATCCAAATCAGCATCTTCCATAACAATAACGGCATTTTTACCGCCCATTTCGAGTGATACTTTTTTCAAATTGCGACCGCCCGTTTCTGCCACTTTGCGACCGGTTTCGGTTGATCCAGTAAATGAAATCACTCGCACGTCTTTATGTTCTAGAAGTGCGGTTCCAACTTCTGAACCAGCTCCAAAGACAATATTAGCGACGCCATCTGGAAGACCCACTTCTTCAAAGATTTTCGCCATTTCATAGGCCATCATCGGTGTTTCTGTTGCGGGCTTCCAAATAAATGTGTTGCCTCCTACAATTGCCGGAAACGATTTCCATGTTGCAATTGCTACAGGGAAATTCCAAGGCGTGATTAATCCTACTACGCCAATTGGCGAACGGATACTCATGGCAAACTTGTCTCCCAGTTCTGATGGTGTCGTTTCACCAAACATTCGCCTTCCTTCTCCAGCCATATAATAAGCCATATCGATTCCTTCTTGGACTTCGCCACGGCCTTCTTCAATAACTTTACCCATTTCTTTCGTCAATACTTGAGCTAAATGCTCTTTTCGCTCTTTCATCAATCGACCTATTTCATATAAATAATCGGCGCGTTTTGGCGCTGGTACTTTCGCCCATTTTTTCTGTGCGATTACTGCAGCTTTCACAGCTAAATCAACATCTTGTGCTGTAGACATTCGGACTTTTGCTAGCTCATCTCCATTTGCCGGATTCAAAACAGGTCTAAATTCCGCCTGTTCTGTTTGTTGCCATTGGCCATTCACAAAATTAGTTAATTTCATCGTCATTGCCCCTTTCATGTGCTAGCTTTTGATAACGCTTTCACCTTCATTATTTCATAGTTTTCTAGAAAATAGTAGGAGATATCTGAAATTTCTGCATTTTACTATTAGAATACTCAATTTATATAGAAAAATAATTTTTTAGTTGATTCACTAACTTTAAATAAGACAAAAACAATACATTTTAACGTCTTTTTCACTAAACTATTGACACTAACGGTGCGTTATAGTGTATTTTAAAGAGAGAGGTGATTAGATTGTACAAAGTACAAGAAGTAGCAAAAATAGCGGGGGTCAGTGTTCGGACTCTCCACCACTACGACAGCATTGGTTTATTAAAACCTTCAAATATTGGAACAAACCGATATCGTTATTACAACGGAGAAGACTTGAAATTGCTTCAACAGATTTTATTCTTAAAAGAATTGAATTTCTCATTAAAGAAAATTCAAGAGCTTGTGGCAGATGGCTTTGATCGTGAATATGCATTATCGCAGCATATCGACTTATTGGTACAAAAACAGCAGCGTATTGAAAAGCTGATCCAAAATGCAGAGCGTACTCAGCAAGAGTTACAAGGTTTTGAAAGTTTGACAGACCAAGAACGTTTTTCAGCTTTTGCTAGCAGTAAAACCGAAGATTTAATGGAAAAATACCAAAAACCTGAAGTAAGTTCTATTACAGTGCCTCTTGAACTGCAAAAAGATACTTCTTTTGCAACTGCTGAAACTCATCAGGAATCAGCAGTCGCTGTTGCCGTTGCGCCCGTTGAAACAGTTATATCTGAAGAAATTTTGTCAGCAACAAGCGAACCAGTAGTAGAAAAAGAAGAGGAAGATTTAGAAGAAATCAATCGTGAAGGGGATCGCATTTATAATACGGTCGCTAGCTTAATGCATTTGCCTCCGCAAATAGCGGCAGTTCAACAAGAAATGAAAGCTTATTATACTTTGTTAAACCGTTTTTACGAATGTTCACCAAAAATGTTCCGTGGACTGGGTGATTTGTACGCCTCAGATAGCCGCTTTGCAAGCAATATCGATCAACATGGACAAGGCTTAGCAAAATACTTAAAAGACGCCATGTACGTCTATGCTGAAGGTTTGCAAGATGCTTGAGCTCATTGGACCGTGCAGTAATTGTGGTAAAGACGTTTATTGCCGTGATGGTTTTTTAGATGGGGTTTATGTGGACGGAGAACTGGTCTGTTTTGAGTGCCAGGAAGAAGTTGAAAAATAATTGAATGAAAAAAAGAAGGTGTTGGAATAAATCTATTCCAACACCTTTCGTCTTATACTTCAGTTGTTTCTTTTAATGCATCGAGACGCGCTTGTACTTGCTCTCCCGTTAAACCGTTTTCAAATGCATAACGGTTACGTGGGTGTTCGCGGCATTCGTCTGAACATGAACGCATGTATTTATGCTCGTTTTCTTCAGATGTTAAAATTTTCGCATTACATTCCGGGTTTGCACAGTTTACATAACGTTCGCAAGGTTCGCCTGTAAAATGATCTTTCCCTACAACGACGTGCTCTACTTGGTTTACCGGTACAGCAATACGCTCATCAAAAACGTATAATTGGCCATCCCATAGTTCACCTTTCACTTCAGGATCTTTCCCGTAAGTAACGATACCGCCGTGAAGTTGTGAAACATCTTCAAATCCTTCCTTTTTTAGCCAGCCAGAGAATTTCTCACAACGGATTCCGCCTGTGCAATACGTCAAAATTTTCTTACCTTCAAATTGTTCTTTGTTGTCACGAATCCATTCTGGAAGATCGCGGAAGTTTTCAATATCAGGACGAACTGCATTACGGAAATGCCCTAGGTCATATTCGTAATCATTTCGTGCATCTAATACAATTGTATCTTGCTCTTGCATTTGTTTATAAAATTCTTTCGGTTCTAGGTAAGTGCCTGTTAGCTCGTTCGGGTTGATGTCGTCTTCAAGTCCAAGGTGAACGATTTCCTTTTTCGCACGAACGTGCATTTTTTTAAACGCATGTCCTTCAGCATCATCGATTTTAAAAGAGATGGCTGAGAAGCGCGAATCATTTTTCATCATTTCCATATAAGCTGCGGTTTGTTCGATTGTTCCTGAACATGTACCATTGATTCCTTCTTCTGAAACAAGGATACGGCCTTTCAACTCTAACTCTTTGCATGCTGCTAAATGTTCAACTGCAAAAGCTTCTGGATCTTCAATCGGTGTATATAGATAGTAAAGTAAAACATTGTGTGTATGATTTTGCATGAATCATACCTCCTATTTTCTCTATTTGGTTCTGTTACAAAAAAGCAGTAAAAACCTCAATCATTTTATAACAAATAGCAGTAAACTTCAACTCTTGCAAGATAAGAGTGCTTATACACATAGTTTTTATCGCTAAAAAAAGCAGCGATACAACTGCTGCTTTTTGATCTTTATTAGCAAACTCTATTTTTCACTGATTTATTTTCAAAACATGCTTTAATTGCTTCTGCGTTTAATGCCATCATCTCTAAACGCGTTTGGACAGTAGCACTGCCGATATGCGGTAATACTGTTACATTGGGCAATGTCAGCAATGGATGATCTATAGGCACCGGTTCTTGTTCAAACACATCCAAACCTGCACCCCAAATCCGCTCTTCTTTTAATGCTTCGTATAAAGCCATTTCATCAACGATACCACCTCTAGCTACGTTAATTAGGCAAGCACTCTCTTTCATCATCGCCAATTCTTTTGCACCAATCATGCCTTTTGTTTCAGGCGTCAAAGGTGTTAAAATCACAACGTAATCTGAGATCTTCAACAATTCCTCAAATTCGGCATACCGAACGTCTTCCAAATTTCTCCGCGTCCGATTGTGATACAAGATGTCCATCCCGAATCCTTTGGCACGCCGAGCTACAGCTTCACCAATGCGACCCATCCCGATAATTCCAAGCGTAGCTCCACCCACATTTTGGCCTGTCATACCCATTGGCGTCCATGACTGCCATTTTCCTGAGCGAACTGTTTTTTCTGCTTCTATCACTCTTCGAGCAGTGGCCAATAATAAGGCAAATGTTAAATCTGCAGTCGATTCCGTTAACACTTCGGGTGTATTTGTAACCGTCACACCATGTTTGTGTGCGGCTTCTAGATCGATATTATTGTAGCCAACAGCTAAATTACTAACAATTTTCAAGTTAGGGGCGGCTTCAAAAACCTCGCTATCCACTCGATCAGACAACATGGTCCAAAGTGCATGCGCTTCTTTTGCTTCTTCAAGCAATTTCTCACGCGGAGCAGGTGTATTTTCTTCCGGCCACATTCGAACTTCGTATTGTTCTTTTAATTCGGCTACTGCTTGATCTGGTAACTTTTGAGTAATGAATACAATTGGCTTCATAACCATCCTCCGTCCATTATTGTTACACAATTATAACAATTAAAAAAACTGCCGGCAATTGCCAGCAGTTTTCTACTCGTTACTTGATCTTGTTTTCCTAATGTAATACCAAACAGCTGCTATAACGCTTAATGCGATTAAGACATAAACTGCATTCGAATAAAGCGATAATTGGCGCATAATTTGCTGTCGGTTATCACCTACTGCTTCACCGACAAACACCAATACCGTATTCCATAGTAAGGTTCCGAGTGTAGTAAAAGTAATAAAAATCCATACTTTCATATTCGACATTCCTGCTGGAATCGAAATCAAACTGCGTACTAACGGAACTAACCTTCCGAAAAACACCGTCCAAACACCAAAACGGTCGAACCAACTATCAGCTTTATGTATATCTTCTTTTTTCACGCGCAGCCAATTGCCATACTTATCAATAATTTTCTCCAGCCGTTTTACATCCACAAGTAATCCAACGCCATACAACATCATCGCTCCACTCACAGAGCCGGCCGTTGAAGCTGCTATTACTCCTGGTATGGTCATGGTCGTAGTGGTTGTCATAAATCCGCCGACCGTCAAAACCACTTCTGAAGGAATCGGCGGAAATATATTTTCTAACAGAATGAGAAAAAAGATACCAAAATAGCCATAATCGGACATGACCAAAGTAATCCACTCTTCCATCTAAACACTCCTTTTTAAGTTGGTGATCGAAAATTCATTGTGACCGACCATAATTCTGAGCGACTCCCGATACGAAGTGGAGGTCCCCAAAAACCAAATCCAGAAGACACAAGAAAATGCGTACCTCTTACTAAACGATACCCATAATCGACTTCAAACATTCGCTTTGTCAATAAATGATTGGGCCACATTTGTCCTTTATGCGTATGACCGGATAGATGAAAATCTACCCCTAGTTCACTCGGCGTTTTTAAATCGCCCGGGGTATGGTCCATCACAATCCATGGCAATTTATTTTCTTCCGGTTTTAGCTGTGCTAATGAAAGTCGGTTATTGTTTGTACGATCTTCACGCCCTGTTAAATAAAAACGATCCGCAACCAAAACTGTTTCATCTTTCAATATTTTCACACCGGACTTTTCCATTAACTTCACCAATAACGGAATTTTTTTACCATAATACTCATGGTTTCCTAAAACACCATAAATACCAAGAGAAGGCCTTAATTGTTCCATCACTTCAGACATACCATACCGTGCATACCAAACCGGATCATCGTCCACCAAATCGCCTGCCAAAAGGACAACATCCGGATCAAGTGCGTTAGTCATATCAACAAATCGCCGTAAGTGTCTTTTCCCCGATAAAAACCCTAAGTGAAAATCCGAACCAATCACTAGATGAAGTGGTTCGGAATCTTGCCCTTCTACTGTGAGCTCTAACTCACGAACAACTGGACTGTATGCAAAATATGTTCCCACTATGAATATCACTAGTAAAATGAGTGCTGTTGCCAATCCTATAAAAAACACATCATTTTTAGTTTCTACTAGTAATGCAGCGATATTCGCCAATGGAATCAATAAAAGAGCGTATTGTAAAAATGCAAACCAATAAGAACCGAGCACCGTAAACCCTAGCCATTTATGACCAATTCTACCAATGACATAACTATACGCAATCACCAACCACAAAATTGCAAATAACCACGGATTCATACTTTCTATAAAACTTGTGAACCAGACATATGTAGCCCACCCCAAATAGGCAACTAGTGCTGTATAAATTAATAACGTACTGCCTATCCCCATAACTACCTTCATAAAAACGCCTCTTCTTTCATTAAAATACCTCTTCTATTGAAGGACATTTTTTTCCATGTCATAAAAAATAGTATAGCATTTCAATTCACAACCTTCGCAATTGAACTCTTTTTCACTCTATAAGTGTCCAGGTACAACTTTCTCACTTACCCGATTCATCCGAACATTCATTTTTCACCCTTTCCAAGTGCTGACGCGCCAGCGGACGAAGCGGAGCTAGAAGACAAGCGTTCTTTGCTTGGCTTCTGGCGGGAGCTCTGTCCCAAGCGGCCGGCACGACTATCTTACTAACTTTATCTACCACGACACTCACTCCTCACCACTCTCCAAATGTCAACGCGTCCATGCACGAAGCGTTTGGCATGACTCCACTTAGACTCTTCTACGCCTCAAGACCTAGTGAAAGATGCAGTCAGAGACCGTATTGGAAAAACCATTCTCTTAGTATGATGAACTTACAAATTAAAAAGGAGGCAAACACCATGAACAAATTTTGGTTAGTAACACTTGGAATCATCGCCGGAATCGTCGCAGTTTCTAATGTTGGTGCTTTATTCGCATTAGCAGTAGCAACTGTCGTCGTCTACGTAGGTGTGCATTATTACTTACGAAGCTTATCCACTTGGTCAAAAGTATTTTGGGCGGCTGTTGGAGTTGTTGGTGCAGTTTCTGCCATTTCTAACGTACCTGCATTAATCGGTCTCGCTGCACTCGCAGGACTGTGGATGATTTATCGTAAATGGCACGGACAAAGCGTTTCGATTAGTACCTTGAAAGAAAGTGACCCATTTACAAATTTTGAATATGAATGGAATAAGTTAACTAAATAGGGAGGTAATAGATATGACAACTTTATGGGAACGTTTAAAATTTGCAGTAGCAACTGATGTGGATGCCATCGTCGCAAAAAAAGAAGAAAAAAACCCACTGGCCTTGCTCAATCGCTATATTACAGAAGCAGAAAACCAAACAACGGCTACAGGAAAATGGGTCGAACGCCAAGCCCAATTAAATGATAAACTAGAAAAAGAATTGGCTGAAGCTTCTGCTATGCTTGATAAGCGCCAAAGTCAATCCGACTTGGCACAAATTTCAGGTGAAGAAGATCTTGCTGACTTTGCAGAGATGGAAGTTCAAACTTATACTGCACGTGTAAAGACTTTGCAAAACAACCTCGATGAAAACATTGCGGAACTGACAGGTTTAGAACATCGCTACGAAGAAATGAAACACAAAGTAAAAGACATGAAAGTAAAACAACTTCAATTAATGGGCAAAGAAAACGCTACTCGTGCGCATTACCAAATGGACAAACTACTGAGTCCTGAACTTGTTGCAGAACGAATTGGCTCTTTTGAAGATATGACTTCGTACATTACGACACTGGGTACGAAAGTTGAAGAACGTCATGAACGCTCAGCGATGGAACGCCGTCTCGAATCTTTAGAGAAAAAAAGCGCAAATCAAAAAGAACTTGTTTAAACTAGAATGAGGAGAAGGTTTCTCCTCATTATTTTTTCTGATACAAAGAAGGAGGCAAAATCATGCCGCATTTTTCAACAAACAAACAAGCATTTCTTATTTTGAGCGCCTTATTTTTAATTTTTGTAGAAGCTGCCTTTTTTGAAAATGGCAGTGTGTTTTTGATTCTTCTTGGTATCGGAACCATCTACTATGCATTAAAAAACAAAGTGAAATACCGCCGTTCTTATTTTTGGGCAGGTACTTTTCTAATCGGGATTTCCATTTTGTCGATGTGGAGTTTACGCTTGATGGTGTTTAGCCTAGCCGTATATTTGTTGCTTCGTTTATGGAAAGGCAATGACTGGCTTCAAACAGCTCCTATTTATGAAGCAACTGATAAAGGACTTATTCAAAACAAAGTGCTATCTACACAAAGTACACCAATAGAAGCATATGAATGGAAAGACATACATGTCCAAGGATTTGTCGGGGATATTTTAGTGGATACGACGCAAACGGTACTGCCTAAAAAAACATCACTCATTTCTATTCGTCAAGGTTTCGGGAAAATCCAAGTTGTTGTTCCTTATGAAGTTCCTGTACGCGTTTTTTATTCAACACTTCTTGGTGAATCCCGCTTTTTCAATGGGGACAAAAAACGCATTATTAACGGAACCATTCATGTAGAAGATGGCTATCCAATAGACGAGGGCAGCAAAGTTGAATTGATCGTCTCTGTGACTACTTGGATGGGAGATGTCGAGGTGATTCGTCGATGAGACAAATACTTCCACGCAGTTTATTCTTTATTACGCTGTTTGCTTTAATTGTCTTTAGCATTTTATTTGCTTTACTTGGCTTGCCTTCACTTAAGAGCTGGGCTGTTTTATGGCAAGATTTTATCGCGGGATTGCCGCTTGGCATTTGGTTAGTGGTTCTTATGCTTGCTTTGTCTGTCGGTATCTCGTGGTGGACTGAATCGTTATCACGCTCAAAAGTACAAGAAATCGAAGAAATTTTCCAAGCACTTTTACGTAACGAAGACAACACCGTAGTTCAAGCAGCGAACATGAAAACTTTGCCACGGAATTTATCTAGCTCTATTTTAAAACTGCAAAAGCTTCTGGAAACGCAGCGTAAAAGTTTAACGCGGATTGCCAATGAACGGGCCGAAACACAAGACCAAATTATTCAAGAGCGTTTGATCATGGAACGACAACGACTGGCAAGAGAATTGCATGACTCTGTTTCGCAACAACTTTTTGCTGCTTCAATGTTGTTGTCGTCTATGACAGAAAGCGAAGATGCACAACCCGGGCTGTTGCAAACAGAAAAAATGGTGCAACAAGCTCAATTAGAAATGCGTGCCTTGCTTTTGCATTTACGTCCAGCTGCTCTTCACGACAAGAGTTTGCGTCAAGGTTTGTTTGAATTGGTTAGTGAACTGAAAGAAAAAGTGTATTTTACGATTGATCATAAATTAGAAGAAGTGCCTTTACAAAAAGGGGCGGAAGATCATTTGTTCCGTATTGCACAAGAAACTTTATCAAATACATTGCGCCATTCGAAAGCCACTGAAGTTCATATTTTGTTTGTCGAGCGAGATCATTTCGCAATCTTGCGCATACAAGACAACGGCATTGGATTTGAAAGCGAACAATCCAAATCGACTTCTTATGGCTTAAAGCATATCGAAGAACGCGCTATCGAAATCGGAGCGACAAGCAAAATCGTTTCTGTCCCTTCTGAAGGCACCATTGTAGAAGTAAAAGTTCCGATTGAAAGGAAGAAAACTGATGATTCGAATCTTATTAGTGGATGACCATGAAATGGTACGCATAGGGGTCTCAGCTTACTTGCAGTCTCAAAAGGATATGGAAGTTATAGGAGAAGCCACAAACGGACAAGAAGCTGTCCAAATGGCGTTAAATTTACGACCCGATTTAATTTTAATGGATATGGTGATGCCTATTATGAATGGGGCAGAAGCGACAAAAGCCATCATTGACCAGTGGCCAGAAGCTAAAATTATGATTGTCACAAGTTTTTTGGACGATGATAAAGTATATCCTGCACTTCAAGCGGGAGCGGTCAGTTATATCTTAAAAACCTCAAAAGCTTCACGGATTGCCGATTCGATTCGAGAAACTATGAACGGTACACCGGTTCTCGAACCAGAAGTAATGACCAAAATGATGAAACAAATGCGTCATGAACGAGTTCTTCACGATGAGTTAACTGAACGTGAAATGGAAATTTTGCTGCTACTCGCACGCGGTTTAACCAATCAAGAAGTTTCCGATCAATTGTTTATTGCGGTCAAAACAGTTAAAACGCATGTCAGCAATATTCTCGCGAAACTCGAAGTTCATGACCGAACTCAAGCCGTCATTTATGCATTTCAGCATAAACTGATTGTCCCTCCTAAATAAAACGAAAAAAATGCCGGACAGTCTAGATGCTGTCCGGCATTTTTCAATTATGCATTTAGTTTTCTCAACTCGACGCGGCGAATTTTGCCCGAAGCTGTTTTTGGCAGTTCTTCTAGAAATTCAATGACACGCGGATACTTATAAGGCGCTGTGATTTCTTTCACATGGTCTTGTAATTGTTTAACTAACGCATCTTTATCCGAAAAATCTTGAGCATTTCGCAACACAACATAAGCTTTGACGATATTGCCCCGAATTTCATCAGGTGCAGCAACCACAGCACATTCTTGAATTGCTTCATGCTTCATTAATGCATCTTCAACTTCAAAAGGTCCAATGGTATAACCTGAACTGATGATAATGTCATCACTTCTTCCTTCAAACCAGAAGTAGCCATCTTCATCGCGCGATGCTTGGTCTCCTGTTAAGTACCAATCACCACGAAACGCAGCTTTTGTCCGCTCGGGATCCTGATAATATTCTCGGAATAATGCTGGACAATCGCGATGAACGGCGATATCTCCTACTTCCCCAATTGCTGTCGGTTGTCCTTCATCATTGACGATATCGACCGGATTTCCCGGTGTTGGTTTCCCCATCGAACCTGCCTTAACTTCCATATCCTGAAGTGTTCCAACAAGTAAGGTGTTTTCTGTTTGTCCATAGCCATCGCGGACGTTGAGGTCAAATGCCTGTCGAAAGGCTTCAATGACTTGTCGATTTAAAGGTTCTCCGGCAGACACTGCCGATCTTAGTGCTGGCAATTTGTAGGAATCGAGATTTTCTACTTTTGCTATGATCCGATATTCTGTCGGCGTACAGCAAAGAACATTAATCTCTTCAGTTTTTAATAAATCCAAGTATTTCAACGCATCAAATGGTCCGTTATAAACAAAAGCCGTGGCTCCAAGTGTAATCGTCGACAAGAATGGACTCCAAATCCACTTTTGCCACCCCGGAGCTGCCGTTGCCCAAACCATATCGCCACTTTTAACGCCAAGCCATTTTGTTGCTGCTGTCCGGACATGGGCATAACCCCACCCATGAACGTGTACTACGCCTTTTGGATTGCCGGTTGTTCCTGATGTATAAGACAAGAACGCCATATCTTCACGATGAGTTGGCACAGCTTCAAATTTTGATGTTTCATTTTCTGCCAGCTCCTCAAAAGACTGCCAACCTTCTTCTTTACCACCAATAATCAACTTATTCTTTAATGCATCCAATTCTTCGTCAATGGAATTGGTCTCAGCAGTGGTTTTGTAATGTGCCACTATTCCTTTTGCCCCAGAATGATGCATCCGGTAAACCAAATCTTTTTTTCGAAGCATTTCAGAACACGGTATCGCTACGATTCCCGCACGTAAGCAAGCTAAATACGTAATATACGCTTCCGGAATACGCGGAAGAATAATTAGCATACGATCCCCTTTTTCAATCCCCAGCTTTAGCAAAGCTTGAGCGTATTGATTCATTTTACCGATGAGCTCTTTATAAGAAAGATCTTCGCGATTGCCTTCGCTATCTAACCATCTAATAGCCAAGCGCTCAGTGTCTTCTTTGTACGCTTCCAATTCCGAAGTGATATTATACTGTTCTGGTGCAATTAAATCTTTGAATTCCATAAGATAGCCCCCATTCTAATTTTCTTCATGCTGGCGGTATGATTAAATAGTAAACACTCGCTAAAAAAGCGAATGCCGCCAACGCTGCCACATAAGCCTTAACAGGTGTGAAATTTTGAGTTGTTTTAATGATTTTAACGCACACTAGATACATCCATATAATTCCGACTACCAACAGCATATATACCATTGGATGTCCGTTTCCTACTTCTGCTAAATAAGGAGCGCCGAGAAGACCTGGCAACAGCGCTACTGGTGTCGCTCGATTAATATCCCGCAACAGCCCTTTTCCCCCAAGACCTTTGGAACCTGCCCAAAGCAATAGCGCTAAGCCGATTTTTGTAATAAACGACATTAGCAAACCAAATAGGATGAAAATTGCCGGAACCATAAAATTTTGCAACAAAGCCGAATCGAAACTTGATATGTATGAGGCGTTTGACGCGATTGAAATCGCGCCATAGCCTAAACCAACAATGAACAATAGCAAATTGCTCACCAATTGAGTTTTCGGTAATTCTAAAAATGACCGAAAAGATGCATCATTTAATGTAACCATTTTTCCGACCATTTTAGTCACCCTTTCTTTCATTTCCTACATCCCCCAAGGCATTAAAGCCCATATCGCAACAGCTGCAGAAACGACGACTGTTACGCCGGCACCAAGGACACTGTTATAACGATAGGATTTGATATCCTTCCAACCATGGATGCGTTCAATTAATTCAATGTCCGATTGCTTCGTCAATTTATTTTGAAGACTCGGCATACGGTTTGTGATATAAGAAACAACTATTAACAAGATAAAGCTGATTGGTACAGCTAGCATTGCCCCTGACAAGCCCATTCCATCCGTTACGGCATGTCCCGTTAAGACGATACTTGGAAAAACAAATGGCGACACAATAATGTAAATGGCACCCGCACCTATAGAAGCAGCAATGGCACCGAATTTATTGGCTTCTTTCCACCAAACTCCAACAATAATTAGTGGTGCGTTTGTGACTCCGGCTAAACCGAATGCCCAAAGAATACTAACAACTAGGAAAGCTGGCGGTTCGATTGCCAACAAGATACTGAGCAATCCACCTGCAAAAATAGCGACAAATCCGATACGCAGACTTAAACGCTGAGGAATATTCGGCTTTAAGGTAGCGATAATATCTTGGGAAATCAAGGCACCAATCGCCAGTAAATTTCCGCTCAAAGTCGATAGTCCTGCTGAAATTGCTCCTGCAATAACAAGTGCCGTTACCCATTCTGGATTGTAAACCAAGTTCAAGATAATGGTTAATTTATCCGCATCTCCTTCTGAAATGACTAGACCTTGAGTAGTTGTTGCATAAACGCCTACAAAGCCCATTGCATAAGTTGCTGAGAACACTAGTCCAAGAATAAAGGCGAACCAAACCATGGCCGAGCGTGCACTTTTCAGGTTGGACGCTGTGTAGACACGCATAGCCAAGTGAGGTAGACCCAAAGCTCCGATTGTCAAAGCTGGGATAATAGAGAAATACCACTTAGTAGAAAACTGGTAGTCAAAGAAAGTTGGCAACGCGTCCATCATTGCCGGAACCATATCAGCATAGAACAAAGGTGGGAAATACCAGCCTGTCGCTCCGATTGCTTTCATAATCGCACCAAGTGGAATGATGAACATTAAAGCGATAATAACCATTTGAATCGCGGCATTATTTGTTGCTCCAGCCATACCACCGATTGTGATATATCCTACGATAATAATTCCAAAAACAAAAAGTCCAGTTAAATAGGGAATTCCTAATAATGTTTCGAATGTAATCGCGATTCCAATCATTTGTCCTAAAGCATACATAACAGAAACTAAAATCATGAAAAGAGCTGCAATAATAGAAGCTGTCACGCCGTAACGATCACGGATAAAGTGAGTAGGAGAAAACGCACCCATCCGGCGAAGACTAGTTCCATAGATAATAGTGATTAATGGAATTGCCAAAATCAATTGAATCCAAAGCATAATAAATGGCACCTGTAATTTAAGAATCAATGCTGTAATTCCGAGAAATGTTGCTAAACTCATGTACGTTGATGCCATCGCTAAACCGTTAGTGAAAGCTCCGACGTTCCCGCCACCCGTATATAAATCTTGGGCTGATGAACTTTTCCGATTGGATAAAAACCCAACGATATAAAATAGTAAAAAAGTCGCTCCCACAACCGCTAAACCGAGAATTGGATTGGTTAACTGCCAGTTTTGTGCTTCCATTATTTACACATCCTTTACTTCGCCGGAAACTCCGAGCGCATCGTTTTCGCTATCAATTTCATCATCAATACGGTTTCCAATTTTCCCAGCTACTATGGTTAAAATGAAAACACCAAACCACCCCATTAAAATCGGAACAATATACATAACTGGAAAACCGAATAACATAGCATCGACAGGAAACACTGAAAATATTAACCCAACGTTACCAACTAATATAAAGGCCGCTGTCATCCAAACGGTAAACTGTACTTCTTTTTTGTACGCTTTCATCGTATCCCCCATTTCAAATAAATTCTAATTTCCTCATCTCCAACTGAGCGTTCGCTCAGTTTCAAACTATGCTATCCCCCTTTACTTTTATTATGTAATGAATAACTCTCTTGATTGTAACCGTTCTCATAAAATCAAGTCAACTGAATTTTTTAATTATTTAAACTATTATTTCGGGAGCATTTATACATTAATCAAGCTTTTCTTTCCTGTAAACTTAAAAATCTCTTTAATAATAGTGAATAAATAATGTATATGATTAAGGAAGCGAGAATTTCATTTTATATTTCAATATAACTTTATTCCCATATCTTCTCTTAACATGTTCCTAGCACTTTTTTTGAAACAATATAAAAATCCCCTTAGGTTGATGTCAACCTAAGGGGATCGGAAAATGAACTTAAAGGTCCGGCTTATCGTTTTCTTTTTCCATTTTTGTTTCAAATTTTTCAAGTTGACGCTTAGCAAAATCGCGCCCACCTATACCGAAGGAAATTGCAAATGCGACTGCAAGTCCAGCGATAATGAACAGGAAGGCCAAGTTAACGATGTTTGTCGCAAAGTTCAACTGATCAAGCGTCATGAATACGGCAATTACAATAATTACGTATTTCACAACAGCTCCCATAAGACGATTGCCAGAAGCTTGTTTTACATAGTTTCCAAGCAAGCTACCACCAATCAAGCCAAGACCTAGAATAATTAATGAACTAATGAGAAGCGGCAAGTATGCAATTACTGCTTCACCAATTCCATTTAATACATCTAGTTGCAGTACGTTCATCGCTTCTACAGTAAAGAAGATAATGATAATCGCTTGCACAACTTTACCAATAATATTGGCAATATCGAAACTTGGTGTCTTTGTTTTATCGATATTCAAATATGTTGAGAAGCGGTTAATCCCTGTTCCATTTAATAAGCTAATCAACAAATCTCCCACGAATTTAGCGATTAAGACACCCACTAGAATAAGGATGATCGCTACAAAGATGTTTGGAATCATGTTCAGAACTTGATTGAGCATGTTTACAATGGGTTCAGAGATAGAACGAATATTCAATGTTTCTAACGCAATTGTCAATATCGGAATTAAGACGATAACAAAGACTGTATTAGCTAAAACATTTGCTAATGTCGCCTTGTCTCCAGCGTCCATTCTTGTTGTTCCTGTCGTGCCACTTGGTTTGTTAGTAAACTTATTAAACCACTTATCAATGTTAATGGCTGTTAAAAGACTGAACACAAGATTTTTTACAAACTTAGCAACAAAGTAACCAATTACAAGGATAATAATAGCCATGAAGAGATTTGGCAAGAACGCCAATAGCTTATCCATCATGTTTGAAATTGGCTGTGCTACATTGTTCATATCCAAAGCTTGCAGAACGCTCGGAATAAACAAAATGAAGATTAGGTAATAAAGAATTTTCCCTATAGAATCCAGTATGCTGTCTGCGTCTTCTTTTGTTTTTGCCATATGGCCTTTGACCATGGCACGATCTGCACCTGCTTTTTTCAAGCCTTTAGTAAAAATAGCCCGTACAACCGTTGCAACAATCCATGCGACAAGTAATAATAATAATGCCCCTAAAACGTTTGGAATGTAGTCGATAATCGTGTTTCCAACTCCTCTAAAAGAGTTGCCAATGTCATTCATAACCTCGTCCTCCTTTTGTTTTTTTTGCACATTCTATTATTATCATCCCCTTACTTCTACGAAACTAAACGCCTAGCAACTAAATTGTATATAATTAGTTGAAAAATCAGATAAAAAAGAACGAGCTGATTTCACATTAAAAGCTTTTTCCCATTGATACTAGGACGCTAATGGTTTGAGATAGTATTCTCCTTCTATTATAATAAAAGAAAAGAGGAGGCGATCCTATGTATATGACAGTCCAGGAAACTGCAGCTTTTTTGTCCATGCCTGAAGAACAAGTCAACCGTTATGTGTTAGAAGGCCGTATTCGCGCAGTCCATGACGGAGAGCAATACATGATCAACACTTCTCAATTCGGCACACATTTTCAGCAGTTGGAACAGGCTAAATTGGCGTTGGAAGAATGGCGCGCTACCCCGATACCAGATGACGTGGATATTAAAGATGAAGATTAACCAATAAAAAGCATCTTGGACTAACCAGTCCAAGATGCTTTTACATCGCGTTGAACAAGTTACTAACCTACTATATTTTATGAAAAGCAGATACTTTTACTATTTAAAAAAAGTGAACTGTTTACTTATTTGGAGAAGCGTTCGCTCGACTCCTGCGAGAATAACGAGTTTGAGAGACCCGTAGAGAGCGGGAGCGAGCGATAAGCTTCGGAAAATAAGGGTATTCAAAACTTTCTAAATAGCATAAAAAAGCATCTAGGACTAATCAGCCCTAGATGCTTTTTTATGTCAGCTTCTCCATACTTGATTTCAATAAAATTGTTTACCTTATAAGCTCCGGCACTATAAGGCTTTTTAACTTTTCTTCTATAAAGCCTCCCCATTTTTCAAACTCTATCAAAAATCCGTCATGACCAAAATCCGTTTCAATGATTTTCCAAGCTGTATTAGTTTGCTTTTCAAGCCATGGAACCATCAGTTCATTCGGATAAAGTAAATCATGTGTAAATGATAAAGAGTATACCGGAACTTCTAAAACTGCACCTTCAATGTCATGTGTATTCATTGCTTTTAACAACACTAAATAACTATTCGCATCGAAACGACCTGCTAATTTTTTTCCTTGATAATTTAAATACGACTGTACATTGAATTCGCTATCATTACCGCTCCGCCCAAAACGCTGATTGAACATTTTGCCACTCCGATAAGTAACCATACCAGCCATTCTAGCTACTTCGAATCCTTTTAACAAACTAGCGTCTTTGTAATTCCCGCCATTAAAATCTTTATCATTTTCAATTGCTACTATCCCAATGTGGTTAAATGCTACTCCATAGTCACTATAATACGGAGTAACGGCTAACGGAAAAATCGCTCCGATAAATTCCGGGTAAGTTCTTCCCCACTCTAGGGTTTTCATCCCCCCAAGTGACCCCCCGATTACTGCAGCCACTTTCTTAATTCCTAGTTTTTTTAACGCTTGATATTCTGCTCGGACCATATCACGTATCGTCAGGGTTGGGAAATCAGCTTTGTATGGTGCCCCACTTAAAGGATTGACCGATAAAGGTCCCGTCGATCCATGACAACCGCCTAACACATTAAAAGTAATCACTTGAAAAACAGTCGTATCCACTGGCATCCCCGGACCAACTAGTCCCGCCCACCAACCTGGATTTTGCTCTGTGCCAACTGTATGTTGATCTCCAGTTAGCGCATGACAAACCAGAATAACAGGAGCATTTTTATCTCCGAGACGTTCATATGCAAGTTCTACATTGTTTATCGTCTTAGTTGAGTCCAAGGTTAATGAGCCAACGGATACTGTTTTCATGCCGATTCCTCCTTATACGTTTTCTAACACGGTTACTTGGATTGCCTGCTCTAAGTCAGCAATTAGATCTTCTGCATTTTCTAATCCCACAGACAGTCGGATTAACTCTTCTGTTACGCCTGATGATTTCAGTTCTTCATCGTTTAATTGTTGATGTGTAGTAGAGGCAGGATGGATGATAAGCGATTTCGCATCGCCAACATTAGCTACATGAGACCAAAGCTTAATGTTGTCGATTACTTTACGTCCGGCTTCTCGTCCACCTTTAATACCAAAATTGACAATCGATCCATAACCATCATTTTTCAAGTATTTCTTCGCAATTTGATGAGAAGGATGATCTTCAAATCCTAGGTAATTGACCCACTCAATTTGCGGATGTTGTTTTAAGTACTCTGCAATAATTTGAGCGTTGCTATTGTGCTTTGGAATACGTAAATGCAAAGTCTCTAACCCTTGCAACAAAGCATGGGCGCTATCAGGGCTTAATGACGGGCCAAAGTCACGCAATAATTGAACGCGTAGTTTTGTCGCAAAGGCAGCATCCGGTACATCAATGCCATAACGCAGTCCATGGTAAGTTTCATCCGGTTCTGTATAGTTCGGGAAGCGTGGATTATTCCAATTGAATTTTCCAGCATCTACTGCCACTCCACCAATTGTCGTCCCATGTCCACCAATCCATTTTGTAGCTGAATGAATGACTACGTCTGCTCCAAACTCAATTGGATTGCTGCCATATGGTGAAGCAAATGTATTATCGATCAATAATGGCAATCCGTGTGCATGAGCAATTTCTGCTACTTTTTCTACATCAAAGACGTTCAAGCTCGGATTACCGATAATTTCCCCAAATAATGCTTTTGTTTTATCTGTAATGGCTGCTTTAAAATTCTCTGGGTTTGTCGCATCTACAAATTTAGTTGTGATGCCATAACGTGGCAATGTATTGGCAAATAAATTATAAGTACCACCATAAAGACTGCTATCCGCTATAATTTCATCCCCGGCTTCTGCAATGTTCAAAATAGAAAAGGCGATTGCTGCCATTCCTGAAGAAAGAGCAACTGCTGCAGTCCCACCTTCTAATAACGCTACTCGCTGTTCAAACACATCCACTGTCGGATTCATAATACGTGAGTAAATATTTCCAACATCTTTTAAACCAAATAAATCTTGTGCATGCTGCGTATCTTTAAAAACATAAGAAGTTGTTTTATAAACCGGTACACCTCTCGATCCAGTTGTTGGATCTACTTGTTGTCCACCGTGTAATAATAATGTTTCTGGTTTTAAGTTTGTCATTTTCTATTCCCCCTATTTTTTGTTTTGTTGCTGCAAAGAGGACGAAAAAAGCCCCCTTCGCTAAGAAGAGGGCCGCATATACGGAGTTTTCCTCCTCTTATCTATCAGAACCTATAACTCCGGTTCTGTAGGAATTAGCACCTTTCCAGACAAAATCGTCTGTTGGTTGCCGGGCATCACAGGGCCTATCCCTCCGCCACTCTTGATAAGAGTATTAAATTTAATTTTTGATCTTGTTTTGAAGTATAGAAACTTTTTTTTCATTTGTCAAGCTTATTAGTCAAAAAATTTTGAAACTTCAACTCTTTTCAAACGTTATCTTTTATATAAAGGAGGAACCAGCTATGTTTATTTGGATTTCGCTATTATTTATTGTCAGCTATGGAATTGGTTGTTGTCACGGGGCTCTGATGGCACAAATGTTATCCGGTGTGAATGTTAAAAACTCCGGCGTGAAAAACTCCGGTGCTTCTAATGCAGCAATTGTTTTAGGTTGGAAGTATGGATTGCTCGTTGCTGTTATTGATATTTTTAAAGGATTTGCGGCAGTTGTAGGTTTACGGCTGCTACTAGGTTTAGGTAATTTCTCTCCTGAGCTCACGTGGTCGATGCTGTTTGTGGCAGGTGCTGGCGTTATTTTCGGTCACAACTTTCCGTTCTATATGAAGTTTGACGGAGGTAAAGGAACTGCTTCTGTTATTGGGGTCATGTTAGCACTCGACTGGAAGCTTGGTTTACTTGGATTATTGTTATTGATTGTCGTTTCGCTGGCAACAGACTATCTCGTTATCGGCGTACTTGTACTATATGCTGTTTTTTATATAATAGCAGTTGTCCCTGCAATTGGGCTTTGGCCACTATTGATCGGTACTCTACTTTTTGCAATGGCCGTTTGGAAGCATCGCGAAAATATTATACGAATAAAGAATGGTACTGAAACAAAAGTATCTGCAGTTTTTCAGAAGAAACCTTCCACTCCAGTTTAATTAGGAAGTTGAGCGCATTTCAAAATTTTTGAAATAAAAATCAATCTTCTTCTTGACTTTTTTGCTATTCCGCCATAAAGTAGGAATCACGAATCGAATAGCATACATCACTTTCTTATCCAGAGAAACCGAGGGACAGGCCCTATGACGTTTCGGCAGCAGATTTGTTTAACCACAAAAACTGTGCCAACTCCTGCAAATGCACTCGTGCATTTGGAAGATGAGAATTAGATGGTTTCTACAGGAGCCCTCTTTTTTCTTATGGTTTAAGAAAAAAGAGGGCTCTTTTTGTCTAGTTTCTCAACGGATTGTGAGCATTAACGATTTGAAAAAATACAGCATGAGGAGGTCAAGTCAACATGATTCAATTCGAAGGCGTCGCCAAAACCTACCAATCAGGGAAACAGGAAATCCATGCATTAAATGGCATCGATTTAACTGTCGAAACTGGCGAAATCTACGGAGTTATCGGCTTTAGTGGTGCTGGTAAAAGTTCATTAATCCGCACAGTAAACCTGCTCGAACGTCCTTCTAAAGGACGTGTATTAATTCACGGAAAGGATATTTCGACGCTATCTAGCAAAGAAATTCGTACCATCAGAAAAGATATCGGTATGATTTTTCAGCATTTTAATTTACTGAATTCTAAAACCGTTTTTCACAATGTGGCTATGCCACTGCTACTGGCAAAGACGCCTAAAGCAGACATTGAAAAACAAGTAAAAGATTTACTCGACTTTGTAGGACTTGCAGACCAAGCACAAAAATATCCAGATCAATTGTCGGGTGGACAAAAGCAACGGATCGGTATAGCTCGTGCCCTTGCTACAAACCCTTCTGTTCTGTTATGCGATGAAGCGACGTCAGCGCTTGATCCTCAAACTACTAAATCTATTTTGGATTTACTCAAAAAAATCAATAAAGAATACAATATCACCATTTTGCTTATTACTCATGAGATGGGTGTTATTCGAGAGATCTGTAACAAAGTGGCGGTTCTTGAAGAAGGGAAAGTCATTGAGCAAGGCACTGTTTTTGAAGTCTTTTCGAATCCACAACAAGCTACAACAAAACGTTTTGTCCGCTCTGTCATGAATGATGAATTACCCGAATCCTTGCTAGCCCAAATTCATGAACCGCATAGCGATCACACAATTTTTCGTTTGCAGTTTACAGGGAATTCAGTCGGCACACCCGTAATGTCTCGTGTATCACGCAACTTTAACGTAGATTTAAATGTGTTATTTGGAAATATTACCGAATTACAAGGGGTTCCGTACGGCAACTTAATTGTGGAATTTTCCGGCGAACTAAAAGAAATTGAACGCGCAATAACCTCTATTCGAGACAACAACATACACATAGAGGAGGTTACTCATTATGTCAGTTAACTATGATCAAATTTTAGAAGCTATATGGGAAACCATTTATATGACTGGCGCAGCATTCGGCTTTTCCTTATTGATCGGCTTTCCACTCGGAATCTTTCTAGTAGTTACCCGAAAAGGTCATTTATTAGAAAACGAGTCGGTATCTAATGTATTAAACATAGTCATCAATATTTTCCGCTCGATTCCTTTTATTATTTTAATGGTCGCCATTATTCCGTTGACACGACTTATTGTCGGAACCTCTATTGGAACTGCAGCAGCGATAGTTCCTTTAGTGTTTTACGCAGGACCTTATATTGCTCGGTTAATCGAAAACTCGCTCCTAGAAGTCGACAAAGGAGTTATCGAAGCGGCCCAAGCGATGGGTGCTTCACCGGCGCAAATCATTTTTCGGTTCTTGATTCCAGAAGCTCTCAGTTCTCTAGTTCTTGCATTAACTATAGCTGTAGTCGGATTGATCGGCGCATCTGCTATGGCTGGCGCTATTGGCGGCGGCGGCCTTGGAGACTTAGCGATTACATACGGATATCAGAGATTCGATACCTTTATTATGGTTATCACAGTAGCTATTCTTGTCTTACTCGTGCAAGGAGTTCAATCTTTCGGAAATATACTATCAAGACGTGTAAGACGCAGTTAACACTAAACAAGCCCACACAAAATTGGAGGAATTATTTATGAAAAAAATCACAGCAACAGTATTACTAACATTACTGGCATTAGTTTTGGCAGCATGCGGAGACGATAGCAATGCTGAAGGAACCACGAAAGTAACACTTGGCATTAGTGGTTCTGATACGACCATTTGGGATTATATTGCTGAAAAAGCTGAAAAAGAAGGCATTGATTTGGAAATTCAAACTTTTTCTGATTATGTAGCACCTAACTTGGCTCTGGCTGAAGGAGAATTGGACTTAAATGCGTTCCAAACGATTTCCTATTTTGATGAATTTGTTGCCGAACACAATATCGATATTGTTCCAATTGGTTCTACTGTCATCGCGCCAATGGGATTGTATTCCGATAAATATGAATCTATTGAGGAACTTCCAGAAGGCTCACAAATCGCTGTACCTAACGAAGCGACGAACATGGGTCGTGCACTTTTACTTCTAGACGAAGCTGGTGTAATCACTCTTTCTGAAGATGCTGGACTAACTGGGACAGCTGAAGACATTACCGAAAATCCGAAAAACATTGAAATTGTCCCAATGGTTTCTGGTCATACACCACGCGCTATGCCTGATGTTGCCGCTTCAATTATTAATAATGGTGTTGCAGTAGATGCTGGATTGAATCCGACAGAAGATCCTATCGCACGTGAAAGTGATACAGCAAAACCTTATATTAATTTGATTGCAGCAAATGCTGAAGATGCAGACAACGAAGCTTATTTGAAAATCGTTGAATTATATCAACAAGAAGACACGACGGAATTTATCATTGAACATACAAAAGGCGCTCAAATTCCAACGAACGTGACAGTGGAAGAACTAGTCGACTACCAATAAACCATATTCCATAAAGGAGGCATTCTCATGGCACTTATTAAAGAAGCAGTTCAGACCATTTCTCAGTCTATCGACGCAAGACGTACAAAATACGTTCAAACGAGCCATGAAATTCACGACCATCCTGAAATTGGCAACCAAGAATTTTTCGCTAGTTCGTTATTAATCAGTTTGCTTGAAGAAGCTGGATTTATGGTCGACAAAGGTGTCGCTGGGCATGAAACTGCGTTTTTTGCTCGTAAAAAAAGTGAACGTTCTGGCCCTACTATCGCATACCTTGCTGAATACGATGCACTTCCTGGAATTGGACATGCTTGTGGACACAATATTATTGGCACAACAAGTGTCGCCGCCGCGATTGCCTTGTCTAAAACACTCGACTCTGCTGGTGGTGAAGTTGTTGTTCTTGGAACTCCTGCCGAAGAAGGTGGTCCAAATGGTAGTGCAAAAGGCAGTTTAGTTAAACACGGTTTACTCAAAGAGATTGACGTAGCGCTAATGCTCCACCCTTCTGGAAACTCAGCTATCACAGGTCCTTCTCTTGCGGTTGATCCACTAGAATTTCACTTTTACGGCAAACCTGCTCATGCAGCAGGTTCTCCTGAAAAAGGCATAAATGCATTAGATGCTGTGCTTCAATTGTTTAATAGCATTAACGCTTTACGTCAGCAATTGCCGTCAGATGCACGTGTTCATGGTATTATTACGCACGGCGGAGACGCCCCCAATATTATTCCAGAGTATGCGGCGGCGCGCTTTTATATTCGCGGGGATTCATGGAAGAAAACGGCTGATACGGCCCGTAAAATCCGTGCAATTGCTGAAGGTGCTGCTTTAGCTACTGGCGCTACTGTTAAAATTGAACGTTTTCAAAATGAAGTACGTGATTTAGTGCTAACTCCTGCTTTGGATGCGTTAATCCGTAATGAACTCGAAGCGCAAGGTGAAACCGTAGCCGATTCTCGAATCTCTGGTCTTGGTTCTACAGATGCTGGCAATATTAGTTATGAAGTTCCGACGGCGCATGGCTATATTAAAATCGGACCTGAAACATTAATTGCACATACAGAAGAATTTCGGGAAGCAGCAAAATCCGATCAAGGCGATAGAGCATTAATCCGAGGTGCTAAAGCATTAGCTAACACGGGATATCAGTTATTGACAGACAACAATCTATTGGAACAAATCAAAGCTGCACATCAAGAATCTCTCAAAGTAAAACAACAAAATTAATGAATCGATGTCCTACGTGGGCATCGTTTTTCTTTTGCGCCAGAATTTTCTTGCTTCGTGGTAAAATAGAAACAAGACTGATTTTAGGGGGATTTATACATGATTGAGGCGTTAATTGAACGATTGGTTCGTTATGCAAAAATTGATACACAATCTGATTTCACGAGTGAGTCAACACCTTCTACACCAGGGCAATGGGACTTACTCCATGAATTAGAAAAAGAAATGACAAGCATTGGGCTCACAGAAGTTGGCATGGATGATGCCGGGTATCTTTTTGGTACTTTGCCTGCAAACACAGATAAAGAAATTCCAGTCATCGGCTTTTTAGCACATGTAGATACAGCGACTGATTTTACTGGGAAAAATGTCAACCCAAAACGTATCGACAATTATGATGGACAAGATATTCTGTTAAGTGACAGTATTCAGATGATGGTATCGGATTTTCCTGATTTAAAAAATTATGTGGACCATACGTTAATCACAACCGATGGCACGACACTTCTTGGTGCGGATAACAAAGCGGGTATTGCAGAAATCATGACAGCAATGGAGTATTTATCTAAGCATCCAGAAATCGAACACGGAAAAATCCGTGTTGCTTTTACGCCCGACGAAGAAATCGGTCGCGGTCCTCACAAATTCGACGTTGAGCGCTTTGGTGCAGAGTACGCTTACACGATGGACGGTGGTCCGCTTGGTGAACTGCAATACGAAAGTTTTAATGCAGCGAGTGGTAAATTAGTTGTTCAAGGGAAAAGTGTTCATCCGGGTTCGGCAAAAGATAAAATGGTCAATGCCCAAACTGTTGCGATTCAATTCCAACAAGAGATGTCGAAAAACGAAGTTCCTGAATTAACGGAGAACTACGAAGGATTTATTCATTTGAATAATTTCGAAGGTACTGTGGAATCTGCTGAGTTGAGCTATATAATTCGTGATTTTGATAAAGAACAATTCGAAGGTAAAAAGCGTCATATGCAAGCTGTTGCAGAAAAACTTCAACAACAATACGGCAATGACGCAATTCAATTAGAAATTGAAGATCAATATTACAATATGCGTGAAAAAATCGAACCGGTGATGGAAATTGTCGACAATGCAGAACGTGCGATGATTACGTTAGGCATCGAACCGAATATTGTTCCTGTTCGCGGCGGTACAGACGGCTCTCAATTATCATACATGGGACTTCCAACACCGAATATCTTCACAGGCGGCGAAAATTACCACGGAAAATATGAATTTATTTCCGCTGAAAACATGGAAAAAGCCACACAAGTCATTATCGAAATCGTGAAATCAGCGAAATAAAATTCAAAAAAGACGTATTGGATCGAGTCCAATACGTCTTTTGATTTTATATAATGCTTCTGCCATTTTGAGCTAAGGCGTAATGAATGCCGTGTTGCAAAGTTTGGAAACACTCAAATTTTGATAAATTGATAGTTGCTTCTGTAATGGTTTGACTCATCTTCGCGGAAATACCAACCAAAATAGTCTGTGTGCCAATTAATGAAGCTGTCGAACCAAGTTTTTCAATCAACATAGCAGCGTGATGTGTGAAATTAGTGTTTAATCCTGTCAAATCCAAAATTAAATACTTGGCTTTGTGCTTCGGCATATTTTGCAAAGTTTTCACTAATAGTTCTTCTGCACGTGCCTCATCATAAGTTCCGAGTAGCGGGACGACGACGATACCTTCAAGAACCGGAATAAGCGGTGATGAGATTTCTTTAATCATTTCACTGAGTTCTTGGGTTTTTTCATCTACCAATCGTTCTAGCTCGTTGATTTTTTCCTCTTCTTTTACACGGGATAAGCGATGAATATTTTTTTGAATGGTTTCTTCCGAGGGGAAATACTGAATTACACTTTCTTCATAGCCATCTAACTGGTGATGTACGACCTTATACCAAATGTTTTCATTAAAAAGCGAAGAGAAAATCCCTGCGTAATGGGCAGGTAAAAAACTACCTCCCTCCTTTTTCTCTTGCGCTACATTGATTGTATGCTCCCAGCTGTTTTTCAAGTGCACTTCTAGCGTACGTGCTTCCACATCTAATTCTTTAATTTCTGCTAGTCCCCATCCTGCGGAAGCATAAGTGTTCGTAATCAATTGAGAAGCTTCGGCAGCAGAAACGCCTTCCATGTTCTGAAAATATCCCCCTACTATCAAACCTTGACGATATCCTGTTGATTCCAATACGACATTTGCCGCATCTTCCCCAGAAATTTCTTCTATAGAATCAAAAAACATTTTCATAGCTGTTGAAGTCCAAAATAGAACAGATTCCTGCCCTTCAAACAAAAAGCGTCCATTGGCCAAATCCCATTCGAAACTTAAGCCACCTACTGTTATTGCTGGTTTAGCATTCATTATAAAGCTCCTTCCGTTCCTTGATTTCATCTTATCATATTTGCTATTTTGTTAAGAAGAAACTTCATGTTTTAAAAATTTCATTTAAGGAATACAAAGAATAATACGAAAAGGAAGAGGTGCACAATATGTCAGAAAAAGAACAAGAACGTAAATCAAGTGACCATGCTTCTATGGACAATCCCGAACAATATAAAACGGATAAAAAAACATTGACCGAAATGCATGAAGAAGAAATGCATGTCGATCCTATCCCGATGGAAGATTTAAAACAAGAAAAACGAGAAGAAAAAGATAAACGTGGCACGAAAGACAGTTCTTCAAGTGAAGAAAAATTCCCCGAATAAATAAGATGAATTTTCGTAAAAGTTAATCCTTTTATAAAAGACCGCAGAGGGTATTCTCTGCGGTCTTTTTGTGCTATGATTCTCATTTGAACAGGAGTGAAAAGAAATGAAAAACTGGATTTATCCACTTATGGTCGTCGTGGCAGCAAGCTGTTATGGCGTCCTCTCAACTATTATAAAGGTAGCCATGAAAAATGGTTTTACCGCTGCAGAAGCAGTCACTAGCCAATACTTTATCGGGTTCGCAATGGCGGCTCTTTTATTTTTTGTTACACAACGTAAAATGCCTCAAATCAAAGGGTGGAAAATATTGGTTATTTCCGGCAGTCTCACCGCTGCTACAGGATCGGTTTATGCGCATTCACTTAATTTCCTACCGGCTTCTTTGGCGGTTGTCTTGCTTTTTCAATTCACATGGATTGGAATGTTCTTAGATTGTATTGTCAACCGTAGATGGCTTAAAAGGACAGAGGTTTTTTCATTGATTATACTGTTTGCAGGTACTTTACTTGCGGCTGGTATTATCGGAACCGACTTGAGTGGAATTCCTTGGCAAGGTTGGGCTTGGGGAATAGGCGCTGCTTTTTGTTTTTCGGCATTTATGTTCGTCAATGGCAAGGAAATCACTGGTATGGATACTTCCGCGCGCCTATTTTACGTATCCTTTTTCGCAGCAATTGTAGTCGGGATTTTTCAAACACCTGAAATTGTTTGGAACGGACAATTGTTCAATGAGGGCTTATGGATTTACGGCGTATTATTAGGCTTTTTCGGAATTATTATGCCCATTTATTTCTTTTCTGTCGCCGTACCACGCGTCGGCTCTGGTCTCGCTTCTATTTTAAGTGCTATGGAATTGCCCGTAGCTGTAATAGCATCAGTCCTTATCCTTCACGAAACATTATCAGTTCTTCAAATCGTAGGAATCTTCATCATCTTAATTGGGATGGTGCTTCCGAGTGCATTCGATCGAACTCCGAAAATAGTCCAACAGATTTAACGACCTGCTACTCTAGCAGGTCGTTTTATGTTTAGTTCGAATCAAAAAAGGAATAGATAACTACAAAGACAAAAGGAGTGGTATTGGATGAATCAAGAAGAAGTGAAGAAAGAGGCATTAAAAATACTCGAAAATAGTTATGTGGGGACCCTTGCAACGATTAAAGGAGATAAACCCCATTCGCGCTATATGACTTTTTTTAACGATGATTTCACACTCTATACAGCTACTAGTAAAAAAACGCAAAAAGTTGATGAATTGGAGGCCAATCCTCATGCCCACATTCTTTTAGGCTATGACGGTGAAGGTATTGGCGATTCATTTTTAGAGATTGAAGGAAGCATGTCATTAAATGACGATCGCGAAATGATTGATAAAGTGTGGAATGAACATTTAGAAGGCTGGTTTGAAGGTCCGGATGATCCGAACTTGACCATTCTTGCCATTAAACCAACTCGTGTACGGTTAATGAATAAAAAAGGGCAAGAACCTCAATCATTAGAATTGTAAATGCAAAAACGGCTCAGAATTCTGAGCCGTTTTTTATGTCTTCAAAATTTCACGAAGCCCTTCTTTATTGAACATAAGATCTTCAAGCGTATATTCATCGAGTACTGCCAAATAAGCATGAAGCGCTTTTCCTAAAACACCACGAAGTCCGCAAACCGGTGAAATTGGGCAACGGTTTGTAGTCGGATCAAAGCATTCTACTAAATGAAAGTCATCTTCCATTTTTCTTACTACGGTACCTACATTAATGTTTTGTGGGAGGTCTGCTAGACGAATACCGCCCCCTCTGCCTCTAACAGTATGAATAAAACCCGCTTTTCCAAGTTCAAATGTAACTTTTGTTAAATGATTTTTAGATATACTATATGCTTCTGAAATTTCTTGTATCGTTGTCAGCTTATCTGGTTCTTTTGTGCCTAAATAAATCAACACACGTAACGAGAAATCTGTATACATGGTCAACCTCATTTTTCTCACCTCTTCTGCATGTTCATTATATCGATTTTATTGTTTGTTCGAAAGCAAATGGACCTCACTGTTTTAGTTGTAGTGGCTTCGAGTATAAATCATGAATAGTTAAGTGAGCTGATCAGCATTGGTTGGGCTTTTTTGTGTTTGGACAGTATTTTATTGATTCGGACAGTATTTGATGTCATTTGGACAGTATTTCATCGATTTGGACAGTATTCAGAAGAAAGTCGACAGTATCGCCATTTACTGGAAAAAAGGAACTATCTTAATGGTTGTGACGTCTTTGTGAAGCTAAATGTGTCTATATTTTAAAGATGTATTTAAAATATATCTTTAAAGAGATTAAAGGCGTATAGTCAAGTTATAGAAAACAAAAGGAGAGATTGACTATGTTATCAGTAGAGACAAGAACAATCATTAAATCCACAGTACCGGTATTAGAGCAACACGGAGAAGCGATTACAACTGTATTTTACAAAAATCTGTTTGAAGCACACCCAGAACTTTTGAATATATTTAATCACGCAAATCAAAAACAAGGTCGTCAACAAGCAGCCTTGGCAAACACGGTTTATGCCGCAGCCGTTCACATCGACAACCTTGAAGCAATTCTTCCAGCAGTTGTTCAAATTGCGAATAAACACGTTAGCTTAGGAGTTAAACCAGAACATTATCCGATTGTTGGCGATTTCTTATTAAAAGCAATTAAAGAAGTATTGGGCAATGCAGCGACTGATGACATCATGAATGCTTGGGAAGAAGCTTATGGCGTCATCGCAAATGCCTTTATCGGCGTTGAAAAAGACATGTATGCAAATATGGAAACTCAAGAAAATGGCTGGAGCGTCTTTAAGGAATTCACAATTGTCCGCAAAGAACCAGAAAGCGAAAATATCACTTCTTTCTATCTGAAACCAGTAGACGGCAAAAACGTTCCTTCTTACAAACCTGGCCAATACATCTCTGTGCGTATGGCAATTGCAGGAGAAGAGTATTTGTTTAATCGCCAATACAGCCTGTCTCAAGCAGCTCGCGAAGATGAGTTCCGCATTTCTGTTAAACGTGATGCAGACAACGACCCGAACGGACGCGTCTCTGTTTACCTGCATGATGACATGAAAGTGGGCGATCGTTTTGAAGTTAGTGCTCCCGCTGGTGAATTTGTTCTTGATACTACAAAAAATACACCCGTAGCATTTGTCAGCGGAGGCGTAGGTATTACGCCAATGATGAGTATGTTTGAAACAGTCGCAACATCAACACCAGAACGCCCAACTGCTTTCCTTCACGCTACGCGTAATGAATCAATGCATGCTTTTGATAAAGATATTCAAAAACATGTGGCGTCGATGGAGAATGCTAGCTATAAAACTCTTTACTCAGATCAACCAGAAGGTTATATCACACGTGCTACCTTAGAAGAATACGTCGACATTACAGGTGATGTTTATGTATGTGGTCCTGTTCCTTTCATGGAAGCAATGATCAAAGAATTACACACACTTGGCATGAAAGAAGAACAAATTCACTTTGAATTCTTTGGCCCAGCTGTAGCTCTTCAAACTGTATAAGTTCTTTAAAAGCTGTCCATTTGGGCAGCTTTTTTTGACAATTAAAACTCTAGACGATTTCCAAACGGATCGAAAACAAAAAATCGTTCAACGCCTTGAATACTATCGTCTTCTTTTATTTCAATTTTGTTCGCTAGTAAATGCGTTTTCATCTCCCCATAACCCGCTACCCGAAATGCTGGATGCGCTTTTTTGGCTGGTGAAAAAGGTTCTTCGACTCCTACGTGCAATTGCTGATTACCAAACTCAAACCACGCTCCACCTCTAGCTTTTAACGCGGCAGGCTTTTCAATTACTTTCATTCCTAAGACACCCGCGTAAAACGCAATTGCCATTTCTTCTTGTCCTACAGGTGCTACTACTTGAACGTGATCAATTTGTGAAATAGAAAATGTCATAAACTCACTCCTTTTCTCCAGTTTAGTCATGTCTTTTAAAAAATCTCAACTCGTGCTTTGCAAACCGCTCGCATTTACCGTAGCATATTTAAAAAGAGGTGAACCATAATGACATTTCCCCAACAAGTCAAATATGGATTAACTGCTCAGTCTGTAGTAGTCGATCGCATGTCACAACAAGCATTAAGTCAAGATATTCCCACCATGATAGAAGAATTAAAAACTTGGTGTGACACCGATAATGCTGGTGTGGCTGTTTCTTATTTTTTTCGGCAATATGCCTTGTATGTAACGGCTCAATTTACTTTGCTCCATCAATCCGATGGTTATTTTGATGTTGATTGGCGAGAATTACAATTTAACCGTGTTCATAATTACGGCTTGCCACTATTAGAAACGCATGTGAAGTCCGCAACATTTAAACTCATCACGCCAGATAAACGGTATCAAGCATTTCATGATATTCTCTATAAACAAGTAGATGAATTATTAAATGAGTTCAAAAAAACCACGAAAATTTCGTCCATTACTTGTTGGGAGAATATTTTAGGTTCTGTGTTATGGTATTACGCTAGTTTAGAATCACGAAACCCTCGACTCGTTGCACAAGATTTAGAGTGGCTCTTGCAAGACACAAATTGGATGCCTATCAAAACTTCTTACCTTGCGAAGTTACTCGGCACTACTCCCCTGCAACTAGCTGTCTCGAAACCGTTACGAAAAACTTGCTGCCTTTATAAAGAGATGCCCGCTTTTGCTACTTGTACATTTTGTCCAACACCAAATTAAAACACCTCAGCAAATATGCTGAGGTGTTTGTTTATACTTCGAATACTTCATGCAGGATTTTGCCCGGATCGTTGTTCATTAAGTTTTTATAAACACAGCTATTCGGTTTTTGGTGAAGTGTTTTCGCAAATGATTTAGCATGGTCAGCTTCACCAACTATATGGATTTCTTCCCATTTGCGTTCTTTTTTCAACTTCTCCATTTTGCCGCCCATGTCTTTATAGAAACGCTCTAAGTTTTCTTTTAGTCGATGGTCCAATTCATCAGAGGGACTGCCTCCACCACCACCGGTGACTGTGCTACCTGCACCAACACCTACTCGCCCAGAACTGCGTGCGCCTTTCTGTTCTGTCCAAACCTCTAAGCCTGAATCAAACTCATAAAAGAACTCTTCGTTAATAATTCCCATGGATGTATCAATGACACGAATGCCTTTAAAGCCTGGTAAAACAATTCCAGCGTATGGATAAGCTTTGTACATATATCGAAGCTCTTCTAGTTCAGGTTTGTTTTCCCAATGAAAACTCGTTTTCACTGGAACTTGTACGTAATGTACAGACCACAAATCATTGTGTTCTGAAGCAAAAATTACGACACCTTTTTGAAGTTCATTTTGGTTGTCTAAAATTTCTTTTTCTACTTTTTTCCGTAAATTCTTATATGCTTTCATTTCTTCTTCATTGTTTGATGCTTTTAAATATTCGTCTAATCGTTTTAACCCGTTTTTCAGATGGATCTTCCATGCCCCATTCTGGGCGTTCAAATCAGCTGGATTGGTATTCAAATATACACTTAACACGCAACGGTCTGGACATTCAAAACTTTTCAATTCCTGGATTTTGTCGTATAAGGTCATTTAATCATCCTCCTCTTTGTATTCCATCATCACTACCTGATTACCCTTAAGCAGTTAATTTAAACGAATTTTCGGAACCTTTATTAAAAATCCGATGTTTAAACCATCGCGTCAGTGGTAAATAAACATTGTATTGAAAAATCACAAGGGAGTTGGCGAAGAAATGGAGAACATCAATAAACAAGTTGAAGAGAAATTATCAAATACAGATGAGAAGAAAAAAGAACAGATTTTAGCAGATTTTTCCGTATTCATTAATTACTTAAGTGAAAAAGTAGAGTTAGGCGAGAAAATGGGATTAAGCGAAGAGCGCATCGCGCAATTAGCAGAGAAAGTTGCATCTCATCTTGCGAAAAAAGAAGAGCCTAAAAATAGCGAAGAATACTTGCTGCAACGTTTATGGCAGGTTGGCGATAAAGACCAACAGCATATGTTAGCACATATGCTCGTGAAATTAGCTAAAGACCAAAACTAAATCAAAGTAAAAGGCCTTCCTCATTAGGAAGGCCTTTTAGACTGTAGACAAAAGAGGTTGTGGAATGAATTCATTCCACAACCTCTTTGCTTATTTTTATGAAAAATAGCTATTTTGCTAGGAATGGGTCTTCGGAAAGCACCGAAATAAACTCCATTCGGTAAAAATTTCTATATAATAAAGACGATAACAATTTTAGTTATTATCCACCTAATAAAGGAGTATGTGAAAATGAAAAGACAACTCATGTTTGGGGCGATTGTCGGCGTGCTGTTGGTAATAGTTCTTCAATCAATTGATTTTATCAACATCCAGGCTTTACAGCAGTACCAGCTTCCACGGTTTATTTTCTTAGCTGTTTTTATCATACTGGTGTGGGCGATTGTCGGTGCCTTCAAAAAAATATTCGCCCCTTTGATTATTTTGGTGGTCGGCATCAGCCTGGTGAATCTTGCATTTCATGTGTTTGAAGTCGAGTTAAACTATTATGTGTTCCAAGACGAACGCAATGAAATGATCGATCAGCTATTGTCTGGAGAAATCCAGAAAAAAGACCCTACTAATGCAGGATTTGCTTTTTATTACACACCTCCAGAATATACATTAGCCAATAGAGATTCCTTTATTGACGCGCGCATGTACTCAGAAGAAAAGCATTTCATTTTTTTCCAAACAGCTACGCCACGCTTTCTAGACTTTATCGGCTTAACGGAAGGCTTTGTCTATTCTTCTACAGGTACATATCCGACCATGTCCGAGTTGGACACTTCTTATACCTACCGGAAAATCAATGACCATTGGTATTTTGTTTCGAGTGATAGCAAACGCTTTAAAAATTCTTGCTACATCCTATGCAAACCACCCAAAACTGCTAACTAATGCAAAATTTCAAAATCACATCGTAACTTTCAACCGATTGATACGTAACTTTATCATTGTTCGCCAATTCTACGCGAGCACCTCATCCATTCTTTCTAGAAAAGATTTTTTGTTTACAAGCAAAAAGGCCTTCCTTATTGGGAAGGCCTTTTTTCGTATAGTTTGAACATTAATAGATACACAAACCCACTCGCTATTGCGAGAAGACCGAGCACACCAAATGTCCAAGAAAAACCAAACCAAGCAGTCATCGGAATGGAGATTGGTGCAATCATACGACCGATGGTATAACGCATACTCGCAGCCGCAAAATATTGGCCACGCATATCTTCAGGCGCTAGTTTTGATATGAAGCTTTGCTGTAGACCCACAACCATCAACTCCGCAAACGTGAAGATCGCCATTGCTACAACAAATATCCAAAACCATGATGTTAACGGGAATAACCACATCGCTAGGCCGTAGAAAACAGCTGAGGCAAAGAAAACCCATTTCTCTGGAAATTTCGTCATCCATCTTGTCACAACCACAGTTAGTAACGCAACGAACAATCCATTTTCAGCGAGCAAGAGACCAAAAGAAGTTTCGCCAGTGACAAACCACTCTTTATCAAATAACGTCGCAACGGTTTGACTATCAATTGTTTCTTTCAAGTAAATCGGTATTAGTAAATCTAATTGCATAAAGGTTTGGGCACCTAAAATTCCAGCAATGATGAATAATAAGAATAGGCGATCTTTGAAGATTAACCCGTATTCTTTAAACTGCTTTGAAATAGCCCCAACCCAACCTATCGCTGTTTGAGTCTGCCATTTGTCTACCATAGCTTGTGCTAACGTTTCTCTTGTTAACAATTTCAATACTAAGCCAAGCAGCATCGAAATGACCGTAACGACAAGCAATAATTCAAATCGGTACGAAAAGAAAAGTACCGCACCAAATAATGGACCTACTACTACTGCAATGTTTAAAGTCGTATAAAAAATAGCAAAGACATCACTACGGTATTTTTCCGGTACGACATCTGCAATCATGGCCTGACTTGCAGGCCAGTATAGCGAGCCGCACATTCCTGCAAGTGTAAACGCGATAAACCCTAGCTCAGGAGACTGCATCCACGGTGAATTCGCAAAGGCAAACAGTAAAAACGAAAACCCTTGTGCGACAGATGCTACGATAAGCATACGCTTACGCCCGAAACGGTCTGCGCAATATCCACCGACTAAGTTTGCTGCTACTGAAAAAACTTGCGAAATTACGAGTAATAACCCGGCAGTTCCTTTACCGAACTCTTCAGCAAAATAAATCGCTAAAAACGGGAATACCATCCAATAACTTGTATTCATGAAAAATTCGCCTATTAAACGAACCTTTAAACTTCGATCCCAGTCCCTAAATCTCATTTCTAGTACCCCGCGTTCTTCTCTATGTCACATCTGCTTTTTTACAGAAGCGCTACTCGATTATTTCTAATAATTTATAGCTAATGCAAATATCGATCATTAAGTCTTTTCTTTCTTTAGCAAATTGAATGGAAATCCGCTCTTTGTCTCGTTCAACAATTTCGCCCGCACCAAAAACGCGATGACGAACATGAACACCTTCACGCAAAACCTCTTCAGTGTGAATCGCATTTGGGTTATCTGGTACTTTTACTTTAATAGGGGTTTTAGCTACACTACTTTGCGTGGTAGCTAGTCTTTTTTCAGGAACAATTAACTTGCGTACTTCTTCAACAAAGCGTGATTCATTGCCATGACTAATGAGCTCTAAATGCGTTTTTGCTCTCGTCATGCCTACATAAAATAATCGACGTGCTTCTTCTAATAAATCAGGTGTTTCTGCATCTTCTTCAGTTGGTATAACGCCTTCTACCAAATCAATCATATAAACTCGTTCAAATTCCAAGCCTTTTGAGCTATGGAAAGTTGATAAGGTCAGCATATCGTCAGTTTTTTCTTTTTTGGCTTGCTGAGTTACTTGTTCTAATTGCTTAAGCCGCTTCGCAAACGCCATCATTGAGTCAAGCGGTTCCGCGATTTGTTCTAGTGTGGTGAGGATTTGTGCTAAGTACGTCATTTTCATACCAAACTTCTCAGCACGGCTAGCGAGCATTTGGTCGTAACCCATTTCCCCTCGAATCGTTCGAATCACTTTTAATGGTTTCATGTCATTTAATGCTTCAAACCATTTTTTTTGCTCGGCCAAAATTTTAAGTTGATAGTCTTTTAACGTGATCGTTAAGTTGATGTCATCAAAAGCATGCTCGCCTGTCGATTTCATTCGACTTAGCATTTTCAGTTGGCTACCTGACCAATACGCATTGGTTTTAGAAGCGATTTTCGAATAAATATCAATGCGTTCCGGCTTTAAGCTAAAACGCATAAAATTCAGCATGTCTTCTACAATCCAATGCGAGAAAAAGCGATTATCCGAATCTTTCATATAAAATGGAATACCTAAACGTTCAAGTTCACTCATTAACAAAGTCGAAGATGAATTATTGCGATACAAAATAGCCACATCACCATAGTCCGTCAATTCCTTGAGTTCTTTCAGCACATATTTGAATTGCGCTTCTTCTGAACTTAAGCGTTTTAAAACAATCGGATCGCCTTCTCCTTGTTTGGTGAACATGTTCTTATCGTGACGCTTTTTGTTGGTTTTAATAAACGCATTCGCAGTATGAACAATGTTCTGAGAAGAACGGTAATTGCGCTCCATTTTCATAATATAAGCATCTGGATAAACCGTTCTGAACTTCAATAAATACGTAGGTTCAGCTGCTCTCCAGGTGTATATCGATTGATCGTCATCTGCTACGACACATAAGTTTTTATGGCGCGCTACTAACTTTTCCACAATGGCATGCTGAATTTGTGACGTATCTTGACTTTCATCTGTCATGACGTAATCCCAGCGTCCTTGAAATTTCGCTAACAAGCTTTTATCTTTTTCTAATGCTTCGTAAGCAAGTGACAACATATCGTCAAAATCTACTAACCTTACCTCATAGTTTTCTTTAAAAGCTTCATAGGTTTTTAGTATTTCAATCGCTCCAGGAAAAGGCTCTTTTAGTTTAGCCCATTGCTTTCTTGGTAACATTTTATTCTTTACATAACTAATGAACGAAATCAATTCTTCTAATTGATCGTCTGTAATCGGCTCATCGTTTTCTGTTCGGTACATTTCACGAAGCAACTTTTTTTTGTGAAGACCATTTGCTTCATTACCTTCAATCATGATGTAACGCGAACCTGAAAAATAATCACGAGTGATTTGAAAAGCTAGGCTATGAATAGTTGAAAAATCAATTGGTTGTAGTGATGGAAAAAAGCGCTTGTAACGTTCGAGCATATCGTTGGCTGAAGCTTTACTGAACGTAATCGCTTTAATCCGCGAAGGTGATACCCCTTTTTCCTCGATTAAATAACCAATCCGCATGATCATCGTAGTTGTTTTTCCAGATCCAGGGCACGCGAGTAGCAATAACGGACCTTCTGTTCGCTCGACTGCTGTTCGTTGTATTTTATTTAATTGAACTCCAAGTTCCTGTTTTTTGCGTTCAAAGAATTGACTCATCATAAGAGACTCCTTCATTTTTTCAATACCCCTATATTAACACAAAACCGGACCCTTTTTATGGGTCCGGTTTTGGTGAATTTGTCTTTACTTGTAGTTATAAGTCTTTCCTTTGTCTCGCTAATCCTATGTCTCGAAATCACTTTTACTTTGCAGAAAGAATTTCACAAACTCGTCCCACTTGTCCATCTTCTAAACGCACTTT
Source organism: Planococcus halocryophilus (assembly GCF_001687585.2). Classification (GTDB taxonomy): domain Bacteria; phylum Bacillota; class Bacilli; order Bacillales_A; family Planococcaceae; genus Planococcus; species Planococcus halocryophilus. The sequence goes on from NZ_CP016537.2 coordinate 2,891,262, forward strand.
AATGCCATGCGGGTGAGTTGCTGAGTTTGTCAGTAGATCCTTTACAATCCCTTTTGTTTTCTTACCTGAACGCTGATCTTGCTTTAAAATCACATTTACTTCAATACCGGGTTTCACGTCACTTCTTTTTTTACCGTCCATGCTTATCCCTCCTAGCTTTCTTCTACTATACGCTATTCTTTCTAGACCGACAAAAAAAGGCGGGGAATCATCCCCGCCTTTCACACTCTTTTCTATTAGAAACGGTCACGATCTGTGCGCTCTTCACGGTTCAATTTGTTATCTTTAAAATTAGTATCGTCATCGATATCTGCTTCCTCATGACGAACTGTCTCATTGATTGTTTCTGTATCCTGTACTTTGCGTTTTCCAACGACAACTTCTTCAGCTATTACATCTTTTTTCGTAACTTCTACATGCTCTTCTGACACGGGAATGTGAATGTCTTGGCCTTCTTGATAAGCATCTCCTGTTAATGTAGACTCTTTATCAAAAGAATTCCCAACTGTTTCTTCATTTACTGGACGACGTTCAATATAAACTTCTTCGCGTTCTACCGGTACTTCGATTGACTGGTTTTCTTCAACAACGTGTTTCCCAACATTAACTTCACCTGTTTGTACACGTTCTTTATCAACGCTTAAGCGCTCTTCATGTAATTGAATTTTTTCTTCTTCTGTGTGATGATTTGTATCTTTATTTTCAAAACGATTTGTATCTGTAAATCTATCTTCTGTGCGTTCAGATTCAAGACCAAATGCTGTTCCTGATTCGTTTCCAACACCTGCTGTTTCAGTAGTTTCTCGGCTAAAAGTATCGTGTTTCTTATTATAGTAGACGTCATTCTCATCATTAGTATCTACTGTTAGACCATCTCTACCTACAGCTTCATTGTCCATATGATTTCTGTCTAATCGGCTACCAGTTAGACTAGCGGCACCCATTGTCCCTGCTTCTGTGCTTGTCGATGTGTTATCGTAAGGCGCTTCCCCTTCATAGTTTGCACCGTATTCACGGTCTACAAACAATAGAATTTTACCGTTTTGCACTTCATTGTAATAGCGATCGGCTTCGTCTTTGTCTACACCCATACCTGAAAATGCTTCACGTGTGGAATCATCGCCTGATAAGAAGCCCATGAATTTATCCATCCAATTTCCTTCAGCTGATTTATAATCTACGTCTGTTCGTCCTCGAAGCATCGAGATTTGATCTTCATCACGTGCCATTACATACATATCATCTTCACGAGAACCTTGTGCTTTCAATTCTTCGATTTTGTTTAATACTTCTGTCTCACTGTCGAATGTACCCATAAATTTATTGTTAGTCATTTCCTATTCCTCCATTTTTTTGTTTTCTATGCTTGCTTAATCTAAAAAATACCCAATGCGCATTTTCTTAAACCTTTTGGAATGGACATGTGTTTTATAAATTTTTATTCGATTGTTCGGCCCCAGTGCCGGTGTGCGGCAATAGCTTCAATGAATAAGTTAGCAAAATTAGACGCATCTTCTGTTGCCACAACCCCCGGTTGTCCTTTAATGCCAGCTGTTTGTAGCCATTTCTGTCCATCATGAGTAGCACCGATTGGCTTGTAATGATCGAATGCTTCTCCGATATAACGTGAAGCTTCTTTGGCAAATTTCTTACTTACATCGGGTCCACCTACTGCGTAAATCGCATCGTAAAGCACTGGATCTGTCGTCGTAAATGTATGATCGACTTCAAGTTCTTTCCCGTCTTTACCACTTAATTTACTTTGGGTTTCGCTAACGACTTCGTAATTTACGCCTTTGCTTTCAAATTCTTCGAGAATCTTCATCACTTCTACATCATTAAAATCTTGACCAACCAATACACCCACTTTACGAGTAGCTGCTGATTTCACAGTGTTTTCCATGCTTAATGCAGGCGAAGTTTTAGTCACATCAGAACCCCAACTCGTCGGTGGTGCTACTCCAATATTTTTAGCAACAGCCTGAGCCATTTCTAAATTAACATTGGCAAACATTTCAACAGCCCCTTCACGAATCCACATTTCTTGGCATTTTCCAAGTTCAAAACTAAATGCCTCAATAATATGTTCGCGCTCTGGTTTGGTCATGCTGTTCCAAAACATCGTCGCTTGTGAGAAATGATCTTTAAAGCTTTCGCTACGAGCACGTACTTTACGACCTTCCATTTTTTCTTGGTAATGTGAATACCCACCTTCAGCCTCACTTACAGGAGCAGGCGTGCTGTTCGTAAATGAACTTTTTTGGTAAGCAACCCGTCCTTTGTTAATCGTTTGGCGACCAAATCCGTCCCGTTGGTTGTTGTGAAACGGACATACAGGTCGGTTGATTGGCAACTCATGGAAATTGGGTCCATTCAAACGTAACAATTGCGTGTCCGTGTAAGAAAACAGACGTCCTTGAAGCAATGGATCGTTTGAAAAATCGATTCCTGGTACGACATGCCCGGGGTGGAAGGCAACTTGTTCTGTTTCCGCAAATACATTGTCGACATTGCGATTTAATGTCATTTTGCCAACGATTTGAATTGGAATTTCTTCTTGTGGCCATAACTTAGTTGCATCTAATAGATCAAAATCAAATTTGTGCTCATCTTCTTCTGCAACAATTTGAACGCCTAATTCCCACTCAGGAAAATCTCCTTGTTCGATGGACTCGTACAAATCACGGCGATTAAAATCAGCATCTTTTCCAGCAATCTTTTGCGCTTCGTCCCAAACAAGCGAATGGGTACCGAGTGTCGATTTCCAGTTAAATTTCACAAAATGCGATTTACCTTCTGCATTAACGAAACGGAAAGCATGTACACCAAATCCATCCATCATTCGGAAACTGCGTGGAATTGCTCGATCGGACATCAACCACATAATCGTGTGTGCAGTTTCTTGATTATTAATAACAAAATCCCATAATGTATCGTGAGCACTCGCAGCTTGTGGCATTTCGTTATGCGGCTCTGGTTTTACCGCATGAACAAAGTCAGGGAACTTTATGGCATCTTGGATAAAAAAGACCGGCACATTATTGCCGACTAAATCATAATTTCCTTCTTCTGTATAAAATTTAGTCGCAAACCCTCTAATATCTCTTACCGTCTCAGCAGATCCTTTTGATCCTGCGACAGTTGAAAACCGGACAAATACAGGGGTCTTTTTTCCTTTTTCTGATAAAAATTTCGCTTTTGTTAAATGCTCTAAAGAGTCATAAGTTTCAAATACACCATGTGCAGCATATCCTCTTGCATGTACAATTCGTTCTGGAATTCGTTCATGGTCAAAATGGGTCATTTTTTCTCGGAAATGAAAATCTTCCATCAAAGTCGGACCGCGTTCACCAGCTTTTAATGAAAATTCATCTTCAGCCATTTTAAGCCCTTGATTGGTTGTCAAACTTTTTCCAGAATCATCTACACGATACTGTTCCAACTGTTCGTCTTTGCTGTTTTCATTTACATTAGGTTCTTTCGCCATTTTGCCACTCCTTCTGTTTTTTATTCATTTTTCTTTTACCCTGTCTTCATTTAAAAAACACGTTTTTCTCATTTTTTTCAAAAAAAAAAAAACCTCGCAAGCTGATAAAAGCCTACGAGGTTAGATTAAAAGATGCTTAAATCCCATTCTTTCGAAATTTGCCGCAGCATCATTGTGCCTGCTGCACTGTTTCCTTGTACATCAATCGCTGGACCATATACGCCAATCCCGGCTCCTGCACGAAACTCATACGTTTGGGAGTGGAGCTTTGGTGGAACAGCTGCCATGATTCCACCAGATACACCACTTTTCGCTGGAATTCCAACATGTGCTGCAAAATTCCCTGATGAGTTGTACATGCCACAAGTTACCATTAATACTTTTGCTACTTGCGCAATTTCATCAGAAAAATGCTTTACTTTTGTAATCGGATTATATCCATCATATGCAATGATCAACCCAATTAACGCCAAATCTTTCGTGCTTACTTTTATCGCACATTGACGAATATAAATATCAAGCGCTTCTTCTACTTCAATTTCCAGGAATTTAGCCTCTTTCAAGTAATAAGCTAAAGCTCGGTTACGGTGTGAAGATGCCCATTCAGAATCGTATACTTCCTTATCAAGTTCAAGAGGGTGGCCCACTAGATTTTCTAGAAAATGCAGAAGAAATTCATATTTTTTTTGGCTAGTTTGCCCTGGTAATAACGCTGAAATGGTTATAGCTCCTGCATTGATAAAGGGGTTAAATGGTTTGTTGGGGCGATGAATTTCAAATGGAACGATTGAATTAAATGCTTCGCCAGTTGGCTCTACATCGACACGCTCCAACACAAAATCCAAACCATAATTACAACTCAATGCAATAAACGTCAATGCTTTTGAAATACTCTGTAACGTAAACTCTTTATCAGTATCCCCTGCGCAATAATAATTTCCATTGTCATCAAGCATACAAATTCCAAGCTGACTCGGGTCTTCTTTTCCAAGTGCAGGTATATATTGAGCGGTAGTTCCTAATATGGCATGGCCTCTATTTCCTTCCACCCAGGCTTCTAATTGTTCTTGAATCCGCGAGTTAGTTTGCATGACACCCCTCCTAAGTTTTCTTTTCCTTATCATGAATGAAAAGTGCTATCTTTGTCAAAAGCTCGTATGAAACAACAAAACCTCCCCTATCACTTAGGGAAGGTTTCTTTTATAACTTGTCGTACCATTCTTTTGCCGCTTCTACTTCAGGCATTGTTAGTTGATGTCCAAAATCTTCCCAGTGCAATTGAACTTTTGCACCAGCTCCTGCTAGTAGTTTTTCCAGGTCGGTTGATTCTTCTGCAGGACATATTGGGTCGTTCGTGCCGGCCGTAATAAATACTGGAATGTTTGTTAAATCAGGTAAATCAGTATCCCGATTTGGAACCATTGGATGGTGCAAAATTGCTCCTTTTAATGAATCTGAATATGTGAACAACAAATTAGCAGCGATATTCGCACCATTCGAGTATCCAATTGCAATCACATTATTACGATCAAAATCATATTCTTTAGCAGCTTGTCCGATGTATTCATACAGCTCCCCTGTACGCATCTTCAAATCTTCCATATCAAAAACGCCTTCTGATAACCGCTTGAAAAAGCGGGACATCCCATTTTCTGATACGTTTCCGCGAACGCTCAGCACAGAAGCCTCGGGATCAATATGGGCAGCGATTGCTAACAAATCTGTTTCGTTTCCACCTGTTCCATGTAGCATAAGAAAAGTAGGTTTTGCTGAATTCGTCCCTTTTTGAAAAAGATGTTTCATTCGTCAATTACCTCCAAATTTCGTTTTTTGTTTAATTCCCTATTTAATCTCCCATAAACTTATCTCGAATTAAAGATAATACTAACACATATCTTTTTCGCTTCCAATAAAAAAGGACCACAGCACCTAAGCCATGATCCTTTTGCGCTTATTATGCCTCTGTTTTCAACATATCTTGTAGATTTTCTTTAGAGAATAAATAGTTTTCATTGCAGAAATGGCATTGTGCTTCTGCTTTACCATCTGTCACAATCATATCTTCGATTTCCGCTGCTCCAAGTCCTTGGATTGCATTCGAAATACGATCTCTTGAACATTGACATTGAAACTTAACCGGTATTTCGTCTAATACTTTAACATTACCTGCGCCTAATACTTCGGCTAAAATATCTTCAGGTGTCAATCCTTGGCGTACCATATTCGAAATCGTCGGAATCACTTTTAGACGAGCTTCAATGTCTTCAATGATACTTTCTTCCGTGCCAGGCAATAATTGAATGATAAATCCACCCGAAGCTTGAATCGTATTATCCGGATTCACAATAACACCTACGCCCACAGAAGACGGTATTTGTTCAGATGTCGTAATATAATGCGTAAAATCATCACCTAATTCACCTGACACTATAGGAACTTGTCCAACAAACGGTTGTAGCAATCCAATGTCTTTTGAAACCGCTAAAGTTCCTTCTGTACCAACTGCTCTTCTAACATCTAATTTGCCCTGTTCATTTAAATCAAAGTGAGTTAACGGATTGCTTACATATCCTCGAACTTCCCCTTTAGCATTCGCATCTACTAAAATGGTGCCGATAGGGCCACCCCCATTTATACGGATGGTTAATTTTTCTTCGCCTTTCATCATCGCGCCTAACATGACGCTTGCTGTCATTGATCTGCCTAATGCCGCAGAGGCAGTTGGCCATGTGTAATGGCGTCGTTGCGCTTCGGCAACTGTTTCTGTTGTACGTGCGGCGTAAGCGCGCACTTGTCCATCATAAGCTAAAGCTCTTACTAAATAATCGTTCATATCGTTCTTCCCTTCTCTATTTGAGCTTCCTATGTTTAGATTGCTTGTTTTTTCATTCGTACTTTGTCAGGTGTAACATCATCCCCAAGTGGGTCAATGACTTTCATGCTCGTAACAGTCGACTCAACTTGTCCACGAATTGCGCGTAAATAATCTTCGCGTAATACTTGGCGCTCTACTGTTTCGGCATTTGTCAGTCCTTCTTGACGTGCTTTATGTGCTAATTGGTTAATACGCGGTAAAATATCTATCATCCTAATTCCTCTTTTCTGTTAAGTGACTAGTTTTTGTTCTAGCCAATCGGCTAATTCGGTCGCTTTCTTTTGAAATCTCTGTTCTTTCATCTTTTGTGAAAGAGATTCGATTGTTTCTTGTTCCATACGAGAGCGCCATGCGCTTTCAGCTTCTACCATTAACTCTGTCAATAAACAGCAACGTTCAGGTTCTTCGAGTTCCAATAAATCACTCAATACCCCGCTCGATGAATAAAGCGATTGCTGACCTTCAATGGCCACATATATATCAAATACATTAATATCTTCTGGTTTTTTTTTAAGTTTAAATCCGCCTTTGACTCCTGGTACAGATGTGATCAAGCCTGCACTGACCAGTTTTCTTAATAATTTCTGAAAATATGTTGGAGAAGTTCCTAACTGCTGACTAATTGCTTCACCTGGAAGAACTGCTTTCTCCGGAAGCATATTCAATAACAACACTGCATATACCGATTGCTCTACACCTGGTTTCATATGCACCCAAATCACCCTCTTTCAATTACGGACAATAACTATCCTCGTTATCTACAATATACCATCTCGAATTAAAAGTAAATACCTTTGCTTACAGAGATGACAAAAAGAATAGTTACTCATTTTTTGTATGCATATAGGATTCTCCGCACCCAGTGGACGCTTTCCGCGGACTCAGCGCTGAGCCTCCTCGTCGCAAGCTCCTGCGGGGTCTCAGCCCTTCGTTTTTCCGCAGGAGTCGCCACTTGCATGCGCGTCAACTTAAGCTGTTTCTTAAAGCTATATTTCCGAGTAAGTGAAAATTTCACACCTTTTCTATCCTTCGTTCAAAAGAGGTTTTATCTTTTTTCGAACGGGGGATAGTATGACTAATAACGCTGAACTTGAGGGCGCGACAAATAAACATTCTCATTTCCCCAAATTTTGAGTGTCTATCTGTCTTTTAGGCCTATAGCCAGTTGATCGGACCGGGTTTCCAGACTTTCTTCCGACCAATGGCGTTCAGGGTTAGCTCGATTTTTTGATGGATACATTGCCAATCCGTTCCGTCACGGATGCGCCAATGCATCCCTATTTTTTTGGAAATTTCGTGGATGGCAATCTGTTCGCTTAACACAAAATGCCGCTCTTTCCAGAAACGGACCCGTAATTGATAGGCAACCAACGTACTGAGAAGTAAAAGGATCAATTCTGCATAGATATGACATTCCCAACGAGCTTGTTTCATGCGGCGAAACTGATCCAGTTTCAGGTTGCTCTTCCAGGAGCGAAAGAGGAGTTCGATTTGCCAACGATACCGGTAGAGCGCAACGATTTCTTCTGTGGGAACCTTGTCTGGAAGGTTCGTCACTAACATGGATACGCCCACTAAATCTAGCGATTTTTGTTTAATGGTACCGTGTTTGGTCTGGTCACGGCGTTTCACTCGATAGGCTTGGCGTCGCTGTTCGGCCGCTGTCATTCGATAGAGCACGAGACGACAGGGCAACTTCTTATGCCTGCCCAGATAGACCCGTGGGTAATTGCGTATTTCTCCTGGGTGAAGTGTCTTCATTTCTTCTTTTATAAAAAGTTGCTCATATGCAGACCTTTCCACCATTTTTCCATTTGGGTGGTAGCGAGGCGTTGGATGGTCGATATAAAACATCGTATCGGTCCGGGCTCGGCTAACATAAAAAGCATGTTCCTCATTGATTTGTTCAAACGTGGTGTATTGATAATACCCAAGGTCTTGTAAAAACAAGTCCCCCTTCCGTATCGTGGCCAACCGCTCGCGACCAGCTGGACAATCTGCAGCTTTTGCGGGTTGAATCTTCACATACTGAAACTGACCGGTGAGGTAGTCAACTTCAACTTGAAATTTGACGCCTGCCCCCACCGAACTAGGATAGTCGCTCTGGCAATTAGACGAAAGCGCGACTGTTGTGCCATCCAGTATCCGGATGCGATTGAAGGGAAGCGTGGTTGCCAATTGAATGCCCGGTAGGGGCAAGCTTTTTTGGAGCTCAAACAAGGCAAAAAACACCTCTTGTAAAAAAAGAACCGTGTGTTCATTCAAACGCTTGTTCAATGCCTCTTTGGATAGCGGGACCTGATGAATAGCCAAGTCCGAACAGAGTTCGGATAAGGAATGGTCACTGAGAGTTCCGGGAGATGAAAACAGGAGCTTCATAAAAGAACTGACAGTCAACTTCCGTTTTCTCTGGACAAATTGAGTTGCTTTAGCGAGAGCTTCAAGGTTTCCTGGGTGATAGAAACTGGAACAATCGCGTCAGATGGTAAGTTGCATGGTTCCGTTTCATAAAAAAACGCCTCCTTTAATTGATGGTATTCTTCTTTACCATCAATTAAAGGAGGCTAATCACCTGATATTTCTTAAGTTGACGCGCATGGTCGCCACTTGGTGCTCCGAATCTTGGAGTGAGTAGTAAAGATCTTTTAATACTTTACTTTTATAGTTAAGCGTACTAAAGAATCTCACTTTGTTTATAGCGAGAAGCCTTCAATCGGGTTGGCCACGAAGCCTCCTGTGGGAGCAGCGCAGCGACGAAAGCTGAAGGCCCCGCAGAAATAGCATTGGCCGAAGCCTGCGAGGACAAGCTTTTGCGACGAAGCTAGCGCAGCGATGCAGAAGCATGGGTTTTCAGTGACGAGGAGACTGAAGCTGAGCCCACGGAAAGCGAAGTGGCCAGCCCGGTTGAAGAGTATGCATCACTATTCAGTTTAATAAGACTTTGTCTACAGTCTGAAGAAAAAGCCATCCGATGACGGATGGCTTTTTCTTCAGGACTATTCATATATTCACTGTATTGGTTTACACAATACCCGATACTGCACCGTAAACGAGCGCCATTAAAATAACGAGTGCCGGATGTACTTTTCTAATTTCCAATAACCAATAGCTGAGAACAACTAATACAATCGTTTGTATCGTGCCGGAGCTATCGATAGAGGTCATAAAAAACTGAAGTGTCATTGCACCAAGTAATACTGCAATAACCGGGCGAACCAGTTTGGTGATGTTTTTTACTTTTGGGGAATCCTTGTATTTTAAAAGCGTCACCATTAATAACACCATTAAAATAAGAGACGGCGCTACGGAGGCAAATAAAGCTACACTTGCTCCAAGTATTCCACCTTCTGCATAACCGATATAGCCTGCCATTTTGGTCGCAATTGGACCTGGCAAAGCATTTCCTAACGCAAGCACTTCTCCAAATTCTTGCGTTGTCATCCAGCTGTAACGATCCACCACTTCTTTTTCTACAAGCGGAATCGAAGCCGGTCCACCTCCGTACCCCAATATACCTGGAATAAAAAATGCTAAAAAGAGGTACCAGTAAATCATTTAGATCTGCCTCCTTTTTTGAAGGTAGTTAACGAAACGATTAAGATTCCTAAAATGACAATCGCTGGATGAATATTTAATAATTCTAGTAAGACAACAGCAATCGCTGTAAACGCTATGGCGCGACCCATACCTAAAGACTTGCCTGACTTCTGGAAAAAGTCCCATGTCATAATAGCAAGCATAACTCCTACAACTGGTACTACAGCCGCAGACATGCTATTGACCCATTCGAGATTTTTATATTTTTGTAAAATACCCAATAAGATAATCATTAAGATAACCGTAGGAACAACTGTAGCAATAAGTGCAACAATACAGCCAATCACACCGTTCACACGATAACCAATATAACCTGCCATTTTAGTGGCAATAGGTCCTGGCATTGTATTTCCTAAAGCTAAAGTATCTCCGAATTCATCTTCTGTCATCCATTTATAATTGACAACGGCTTCACGGTGAAAAAGCGGAATCGCAGCAGGTCCACCGCCAAATCCAAGAAGACCCACACGGAAAAATGCTAAAAACAAGTCTTTATTGATTTTCAGCTTAGAACTTCCCATTTGCTCTTCCCCCACTTTCTTGAGGCCTACCAAACAGCCACCGAACCATCCGTACGCGATTCAGTGCCTCCGGCTAAAACACCCGTCTCAGGATTGCGCCAAATAATTTGACCTCGCCCAAAACTTCCACCATCTGTCGCTACTTGAATTTGATGACCTTTTCGAGTTAACGCCTGTGCTAAATAATTCGGGAAATCCGGCTCCACTAGAACCGTTTTCCCTTCAATCCATTGCCATCTCGGAGCGTCAAGCGCAGCTTGTGGATTCATTAAATAATCGATGGTGTTAGTAACCACTTGGAAATGCCCTTGTGGCTGCATATAACCACCCATAACACCAAATGGTCCAACAGCTTTACCGTCTTTTGTTAGGAATCCTGGAATAATCGTATGGAATGTTCGTTTTCCTCCAGCTAATACATTGGGATGCTCTGAATCTAATGAAAAGTCCGCTCCACGATTTTGCAGACCAATGCCGGTTCCTGGAATGACAATTCCTGAACCAAAGCCCATGTAATTGCTTTGAATATAAGAAATCATATTGCCTTCTTCATCTGCTGCTGATAAATAAACAGTTCCGCCTTTTGGCAATTCATATGGTTCTGGGTCAGATGCAATTTCCCCAATGGTCTTGGCACGCGCTGCGGCGTATTCTTCTGAGAGCAAGTGCTCTGTGCTGACAGGCATGTTTTCTGGTTCTGTAATAAACGCTTTGCCATCTGTAAACGCGAGTTTCATCGCTTCAATTTGCTCATGATACGTTTCCGCAGATTGCCATTTAGGTTGGTTGAGTTCTTTGAAAATGTTTAAGGCCATTAATGCGACCATGCCTTGTCCGTTCGGTGGAATCTCCCAAACTTTATAGCCTCGGTAATCGGTTGAAACCGGCTCTACCCATTGTGGTTCAAATGCCTCTAAATCTTCTTTTGCTAAAAATCCTTCGTGTTTTTTCATAAAGCGATCAATTTTATCTGCAATGGCACCTTCATAAAAAGAACGTGCATCGGTTTGTCCGATTTCAATTAATGTTTTAGCATGACCAGGAGAAGACCACATCTCACCAATTTCAGGTGCTCGACCATTTGGTGCAAATGTATCAAACCACCCTTGATATTCTTCACTTGTAAATGAATCTTTGTATTTGGCATAAGCTGCTTGCCAATACTTCCCGAGAACTGGTGTTAACGGATAGCCTTCCTCGGCATAACGAATCGCAGGCTTCAAGGCTTCTGCAAGTGATAACTTACCGAATTTCTTCGATAGCTCAGCCCAAGCAGCTGGCACTCCTGGAACTGTCACTGGTACTAATCCGTGTGTTGGCATTTTTTCAAAGCCAAGCGCTTTAACTGCTTCTGGAGAAATACTTTTTGGCGCAGGACCAGAGCTGTTCAAGCCGTGCAGCTTGTCCTTGACCCATACTAAAGCAAACGCATCTCCGCCAATGCCGTTTGAAGTAGGTTCAACTACGGTTAATGCCGCAGCAGTGGCAATCGCCGCATCAATGGCGTTCCCGCCATTTTGCATCACTTCAATCCCAGCTTGTGCTGCTAATGGTTGCGACGTCGCCACCATTCCTTTTTTTGAAAATACGGTTTGCCTTTGTGCTGCAAACGGGTTGTGCAAATAATCCATTACAATTCCTCCTGTCAGTATAAAAGCCGAATGCGGAAAAGCTTCCGCATTCGGCTTTTTCGTTATCCGGCAAAATGGCAAGCTGCAAAATGATCTTTTTCGTGTTCGATAAATGCGGGTCGATCCACTTTGCAAATCTCTTGTGCGATAGGGCATCTCGTATGAAAAGCACAGCCCGAAGGCGGATTTGCAGGATTTGGCATATCTCCAACTAAACGTACACGTTCTTTCTTAGCATTCACTGTCGGTCTCGGGATCGCAGACAATAATGCTTGCGTATAAGGATGAAGCGGTTTGTTGAAAATTTCAGAAACCGTACTCATCTCTACAGTATTCCCTAAATACATTACGAGTACACGGTCACAAAAATAGCGTACCACGCCCAAATCATGTGAGATAAATAAATACGAAAGATTATACTTTTCCTGCAATGTCTTCAACAGTTTTAAAATTTGTGCTTGAACCGAAACATCTAACGCAGATACAGCTTCGTCACAAATAATAAACTGAGGATTTAACGCGATTGCCCGCGCAATTCCAATTCGTTGACGTTGACCACCGCTAAATTCATGTGGATAGCGATCATAATGTTCAGGTTTCAAGCCCACTTCTTTTAGTAAGTCTTCTACCGAATCTCTTCTTTCTTTTAACGACATATCCGTATGCATTTTAAAAACTTCATCTAACGCATGTCCCACCCGTTGCCTCGGATTTAAAGATGCATAAGGATCCTGGAAAATCATTTGCATTTCTTTAACAAACTTCTTCTTCTCTTTTCGTTTTAAATCTTGAATTTCCTGCTCATTAAAATAAATTTTTCCATCCGTCAATTCTTCGAGCCCTAAAATCGTTCTGCCAAGCGTAGATTTACCACACCCTGATTCTCCAACTACTCCAAGACTCTCCCCTTTATAGAGCTTTAAAGAAACAGATTCCACTGCTTTCACATTTCCAGTAACTCGTTTTAACAAGCCACCTTTAATTGGAAAGTATTTTTTTACGCTATTTAACTCTAAGAGTATATCAGACTTTAAGGGTGATTTTTCTTGGATTGTTGTCAACCGTTTCAGCCTCCTTATCAGCTAGCCAGCAGCTCGCATAATGCCCTTTTCCTGCACGAAATTCTGGAGGAACGTCTGTTTTGCATTTATCCATTGCAAACTTGCAGCGTGGATGGAAGCGACAGCCGGATATCTCATCATTTAGACCAGGCATATTTCCAGGAATCGGTTCTAACTCAAATTCGGGATCGTCTACATTTGGTACAGAATTTAACAACCCAATTGTATAGGGATGTTGAGGATTCTCAAAAATTTCACGCACAGGTCCCTCTTCAATTTTTTTACCTGCATACATGACCATAACTCGGTCGGCTACTTCTGCGACAACGCCCATGTCATGCGTAATCATCAAAACACCCATATCCAATTTGTCTTTTAAATCTTTGATCAAGTCTAAAATTTGAGCTTGAATTGTCACGTCTAAAGCAGTTGTGGGTTCATCCGCTATTAACAAGCTCGGGTGGCAAGCAAGTGCCATAGCAATCATGACACGTTGCCTCATTCCTCCACTTAACTCGTGGGGATATTGGTTTAACCGTTTATCAGGATTGGGAATACCTACTTGCCTAAGCAATTCAATGCTTTGTATACTCGCTTCTTTTTTAGATAATTTATGATGTAAAAGCAAAGGTTCCCGCAATTGATAACCGATGGTCAGTACCGGATTCAAAGCAGTCATAGGTTCCTGAAAAATCATCGACATCTTATTACCTCGAATGCGTCGCATTTTCTCAGGTGAAAGCTTTTGAAGAGACTCTCCATTTAATAAAATCTCTCCATTTTCAATCGAACCATTAGAAGGAAGGAGTCTCATTACAGATAAAGAAGTGATACTTTTTCCACAACCTGATTCTCCAACGATACACAAAGTTTCTCCTTTATCTACATGAAAAGAGACATCTCTCACCGCTTGCAATGAACCTTCTCCTGTACGAAAAGAGGTTACTAGATTTTTCACTTCAAGTAATGTCTCTGCCATACTTTCCCTACTCTCTTGTTACATTTTGTAAGAACCATTGGCCATTCGGATCTAGTTCAAGACCTTTAATCGATTTATCTGTAGCTGCCGTCACGACGCCGTGATACATCACAACGACCGCATCTTCATCTAACATCAATTGGTTCGCTTGATCTAAATATTTTTTACGTTCATCTTGGTCTACGGTTGTACGTGATGCTTCAACCAGTTTGTCAAACTCCGGATTGCTGTATTGCGCTCGGTTTGAAGCTCCTACATTATCTGAGTGGAAATTAGGGTAAAGCATCTCAGAGCCGTCGCTTGTTACGTTAGACCAGCTTAAGAAAGTTAAGTCATATTCTCCCGCTCTTGCTGTATCAAGGAATGTTGCCCATTCCATTGTTTCAATTTCCACATTAAATCCAGCTTCTGTTAATTGTGCTTGAACGATTTCTGCCATAAGAATAAAATTATCTCGGTTAGCCGCTAGTAATTTGATTGGCTCGTCACCAAACCCATTTTCTTCTACCAATTGCTTAGCTGCTTCTGGATCGTATGCAGTTCCTGCTTCGTCAGCTGACTCATCGTAACCGAAAACTTGAGGCCCGAGAACGCTGTTACTTCTTACGCCGAGTCCATTTAATTTTTCAACAAAGGCATCCCGGTTGATTGCGCTTGCTACCGCTTTTCGGAAATCTGGATTTTCGTTACGTTCTTGTGAGTGGTTAAATGTTAGGTAGTATACAGGTGTACCATCTTTTTTCGTTACTTCAATATTTTCTAATGATTCCACACGTGATAGTTGTTCCGAAGGCAACGCATCAATGAAGTTTACTTCACCCGTTTGCAACATAGAAATTGCCGTTGACACTTCAGGAACAACTTTATACGTCACTTTATCAAGTGTTGGTGCACCATCCCAATAGTCTTCATTTTTCACTAATACTACTTGATCACCTTGGCTCCAGCTTTCAAATTTAAATGGTCCTGTACCTACTGGATTTTGCATCAAATCTTGTGCTTCGTCAGCTGTTGGGGAAATGATTGCCGCATTTGAATGAGACAAAGCTGCCAACAAAGGTCCGTATGGGTATTTTGTTTTTATTTCGACTGTTGTTTCATCAACTGCCGTTACTGTATCAATTGGTTCTAGTAACGATGCACGCGGTGCTGCAGTCGCTGGGTCAATTAGTTTTTCAAATGTGTATTTTACTGCTTCTGCATTGAAAGGCGTGCCATCTTGAAATTCGATTCCTTCTTTCAACTTAATCACCCATGTGAGTTCATCAGGGTTTTCATAGGATTCTGCAAGTTTTGGTTCAATCTCCATTGTTTCTGGATTACGCTCAAATAAGTTTTCATAGATCTGAGACATGACACTTGAAGACACTGAATCATTCGTCATGGTTGGAGACAATCCTACAGCGTCTGTTGTCGAAGCATAAATAATTCCTTGGTCTCCTGCTTCAGAAGAACTGGAACTTCCTCCGCTTTCTGTCCCTTCAGGAATTGTACTTTCCGAACACGCTCCTAAGATAAGCAAGCCAAGCAACGTTAATAAAAACAACCATTTTTTATTCATTTAAAAATCCCCCTATATGTTTTATTGTTGTAAATCCATATTCGGATCAAGCGCATCTCGAAGTCCATCTCCGAGTACGTTAAAAGCAAAAACCGTCAACATAATTGCAATTCCGGGAACGATCGTCAAATGTGGTGAAGACCACATGAAATCTTGTCCCTGTGAAATCATTGCTCCCCATTCAGGAGTGGGCGGCTGAGCACCGAGCCCTAAATAACTGAGAGCAGCTGTCGATAAGATTGCTGTCGCCATTCGCATAGTAGCGAATACGATAATCGGTGCCGAAACGTTTGGTAAAATGTGTCGAACCATGATGCGCAAATCAGATGCACCCATTGATCGCATGGCCATGATGTATTCCTTTTCTTTTATAGACAAAACAGACCCTCTTACAATTCGAGCACATGTCGGAATGGACCAAATGCTGATAGCGATTGCTACATTTACTAAGCTCGTGCCAAGAATCGCTATGATTAACATAGCGAGCAAGATGCCTGGGAACGAAAACAGCAAGTCCACAAAACGCATAATAATGGCATCTAATTTACGATAATAGCCTGCCAGCATTCCTAAAATAATTCCTCCCACAAGCCCTAACGTAACAGCTACACTCCCTACAACAAGGGAAATCCTTGCACCGTAAACGATTCGACTCCAAACATCACGTCCGTAATTGTCTGTTCCCAACCAATGCCCTTCACTAAAAACTGGCATTTCACTATTCGCCAAGTTTTGCCTGATTGGATCATGAATCGTAATAAAAGGCGCAAATATCGCAATTAAAATTTGAAGAATTACAATCACTAGTCCAATAACGGCTAACTTGTTCTTAAACAAACGTTTGAGCGTCGTCACATAATATTTTTCCCTTTTCTTCGGCTTTAGCTCGAGTGTTTCGGCTGTTGTCATTAGCTTCTCCTCCTCTCTATTCATACTTGATGCGTGGATCTATGTACGTATAAACGATATCCACGATTAAATTGACTAGTACAAATAACGTGGCAACAAGTAAGACTGAACCTTGTACCATTGGAAAGTCTCGAGCAGCAATAGCATCAATCATTAATCGGCCAACGCCATTAATCGCAAATACTTTTTCTGTAATAATCGTGCCACCTAGTAATAGTCCGAAGTTCAAACCAATTACCGTAATGATCGGGATCATGGCATTTTTCAATGTATGAATCCAAATGACATTTTTTTCTTTCACACCTTTTGCACGCGCAGTTCGAACGTAATCAGCGCGAATTACTTCTAACATCGAGGAACGAGTCATTCGGGCAATCATAGCCGCTGATCCGGTTCCTAGCGTAATTGCCGGTAATATTAATTCTTTGATACCGTCAATTGTATAAAATGGATTCGACATCCCGCCTACAGGGAGCCATTGAAGGTTAACAGAGAACACTAAAATCAATAATGCCCCGAGCCAAAAATTCGGAATGGAAATCCCTGCAAGTGCAAACGTAGTTGCCGAGACATCTAAAAGCGAATTTTGTTTTAATGCCGAAACCAATCCTGTAATAACTCCAAGAATCACAGCAACTATCATACTGGCAATGGCTAACTTCAACGTATTAGGAAACCGGATCATAATGGCATCAGCAACTGGTTGACTAGTCTGGTATGAATAACCAAAGTCACCTTGTACAGCATTTCCTACGTACCTTGCATATTGTGTAAGGAAAGGATCATTTAACCCCAAATTGTCTCGAATCGCAGTAATATCTGATTCGGTCGCTGTTGGCCCTCCAATAACAGCCGCCGGGTCTCCCGGTGCGATATACATCGAAGAAAACACAAGAAAAGAAATCCCTACCAACAAGAATAGTAATTGCAAAGCTCGACGTATGATTAAAGATATCAACAATACACCCCCCTAAAATCATTTGTTAAGCATTTATTCATTTTAGCTTACCAAGTGATTATTTTTTGATAATTTTGATTATAGAGGATATATTTTAAAAAAGATACACTCTTTTTACAAAAGTATGAATTTTTCATCATTTCACTTACACA
This sequence comes from Planococcus halocryophilus, assembly GCF_001687585.2. Lineage (GTDB taxonomy): Bacteria > Bacillota > Bacilli > Bacillales_A > Planococcaceae > Planococcus > Planococcus halocryophilus. Next base: position 2,908,993 of record NZ_CP016537.2, read on the forward strand.
AAGTTCCATTTCCTCTATTCCGTCTAACTTTTTGTACATTTCAAACTACCACTAATTTATTTTCGATTATATTTACACAAAAAAATAAAAGCCCACAGCTTTTCAGCTGTAGACTTTTATAATTTCATCCCTGTACGGCTCTTGAAACGACGAAGTAGAATATGACTCTCTACTCTTGTAATGCCTTCTAGCGCATACATTTCTTCGTTAATAAATTTTTCAAGATCAATAAAATCATCAACCAGTACATGCATATGAAGTGTCGATGGTCCGGTCATTTGGTAGCAGCTGGCGACGCTTGGGTTATCAGCTAAAGCTTGAGCTACTTTTACCAGTGAAGCGGGCTCGCAATCTACTTCAAAAAAGCCAGATACTTTTTTCCCTACTTTTTCACTGTTAATGACTACTGTAAAACTTTCAATAACTCCTGCTTCAGTGAGTTGATGCACTCTTTCTCGAATGGCCACTCGCGACAAGTTAAGCTCCTTGCCAATATCCACATACGACATGCGACCATTCCCCGTTAATAATGCTAATATTTTTCGATCAATGTCATCTAGTTTCATAAATACACCTCAAGCTCTTATTTTATTAGTTTGTTTGTTAGTTATTCAAATAAAGTTGTGTACAGTATATTCCGGGAGCTACTTCAATCACACCCGTCTCTTGAAAACCGAACAGCTTGTACAGAGTAATCGCTGGCTGATTAGCTGAGCCAGTACTGACTTTAAAGTCATACGCACGATATTTTTTCAGCACTTCACTTAATAATTTCTTACCTATTCCTTTCCGAAAATGAGCGGGGTCGACTACTAGTCGGTGGATATCGATCATTCCTTCTTCTACTTTATACGATAGAACCCCTTGTAATTGCTCTTCGCTATACCCAATAAACAACTCCGTGCTGTTTTGGATTTCGCGAATCGTTTCATGAAGCTGCGGAATTCCAAAAAAACCCATAAGCTCTGCTTCTACACGGTAAGCAGCTTGTTGAATTTGCTGAATCTTTTCAGCCATTTGTTTATCTTGATGATTTAATACAGTAATCATAAATTGTTCACCCTTTACTAACTTTACCATGATGCCATTCTAGTCGTTAACAATAATTAGTTCTGAAGAAAACGAAATATCTCATCAAATCGATCTGTAGCATCTTGATAGCCTTGGTTGTAAAGAGTTTCTAATTTCACTGGGTTTCGCTCTAGCCCTTTAATCTTGTATAAATCTTTTGGCCGAATGACCATCGCTAAGCCTTCTCGTTCCATTTGCTCGATAAACTCCATTGTTTCATTATAATACAAATGCCGATTCTCCATAGTCTTTGCGATAGCCGGATATTGTCGAACAAATGCTGGCATAATTCCAGCAAATCGACTCCTTTTTTTACGATAGCCTTTTTCTCTCGTCAAAATAATAATAGGTTTGGTTACTCCATCTGATAATGCTTTTCGAATAGGCAGCGGATCGGCAATACTGCCATCCATTAAAAATCTCCCTTCGAATTCTACTGGTTGTGCCATTAATGGCAAGGAACTTGAAGCTCTAACAATCGTTAGCACATCTTCTGGACGTCTTTGTTTTTCAAAATAAAGTGCTTCACCTGTTAAACAATCTGTTACTCCTACAACAAACTCTTCTGTAGCGTTATGAAAGCGATCATAATCAAAGGGCACTAAGCTGTTTGGGATTTTATCAAAGATTAAGTCCATACCAAAAAGTTCACGCTTTGTTAGCAAATTTTTAACCGAAAGGTATTCTGGATGATTGACATAACCAATGGTAACTTCTCGATTCCGGCCATTTTGTCTAGAAATGTAAGAAGAGGCATGACAGGCTCCTGCTGAGACACCAATCACGTAGTCCACAAAAACACTTTCTTCCAATAGTTTTTCGAGAACACCGCCGGTATAGACACCTCGCATGCCACCGCCTTCTAGCACGAGTCCACTTTTCATGTTTCCCCCTCCTTCAGCTAGTTAGATACTCAACTCCTTCATTTCAACCAACTTTTCTATCAATTCTACCTTGTTGTTTTTTGGAGAATTTACTTCTTGAGAAACACGATATGCCTCCATATCTTTAGCTTGATAAGGTTTTAGTAATGCTTTCAATGTTTCAACATCTTCTACGCGCGGATCCAACCAAGTTTTTTCATCTGCTTTCGATAATATAACCGGCATCCTATCATGAATTGATTCCATCAATTTATTGGGAGCTGTCGTCAAAATAGAGCAGCTATTTACTATTTGGCCATCTGGGGCTTTCCATGATTCCCAGAGTGCCGCAAAAGCGAAAGGCTCTCCAGTCTTTAACTTAATGCGCATCGGGATTTTTTCGCCGTCTTTATGCTGCCATTCGTAAAAAGAATCGGCCACCACTAAACAGCGCTTCTTTTTAAAAGCTTTCCGAAAACTAGGCTTTTCCGCTACTGTTTCCGAGCGGGCATTGATCATTTTGTAACCAATTTTCGTATCTTTTGCCCACGGAGGGATTAATCCCCACCGTAGTTGACCTAACCGGTTTTTATCGCCATCATTTACAATCGCAACTACTTGTTGAGAAGGGGCAATATTATAACTTACGGCATATTCATCTTTACTTAGTGTTGCTTCTTCAATATTAAAACGCTCGATTAACACTGTGTAATCTGTAAACAATGAGTACCTTCCACACACCATAACCACTCCTTTCTCTAATTCGTTGTCACTATAAATATAACAGAAAATTCTTTCTTCTTCTTCGTTATTCCCTTTACCATCATTAGTGTTAAGAAATATCTTGTTTTCCGAAAGAAATCTTACCCTACTTATCAAACTCCGCTTCATTATCTTACTATTGTCCATTTTCTGTCTTTAATTGGTGAGATATACAGCTTTAAGCTTTTATATTCTCCGCACTCTAAATCTATGGAAAATTCGTTAAGGTCCCTTAAACGGCGAAATAGTGTTATAATAGAAGAACTACGATTTATATTAGGAGGAATCACATGGCTACTGCACGCGAAATGAGTCTCGTCAACAAGGATTTTCTGGTTGAAGAATTAGGGCTGAAACAACAAGGAAACTCAACAATTTTTACGAATGAAGATTGTTTTGTGTTATCCCCATCTGTTCAGCGATATGAAAAGGGATTTGACGTCAGTGAATTTAATTTGGCAAAGTTCGATCCAGAACGCCAACAAGGCTTTTTGATTGTACGGTACATGGATACCTTTTTAATGGCAAAATTGGAAAGCTTCACGAAAAAAATGATGCTTCCTGAATTACAAATTAAAAAGAAAAATACAAAACCTCACTGGAAATTCACTGTTGCTGAAAATCCTGCCTACCATATCGTTAACACACAAAACAAAGAATTGCGTTACCGTTTGCAAGAACCGACTAAAAAACAAATTCTTTCTTTTTTCAATAAGTTATAAAAAAAACCCGCTGCCTCTGCATGCGGGTTTTTTGTTGTTCGTTTTCCAAAAATTAGATGACCAATGGTAAAATAATAATTATTACAGACAACTTCACTCATAGTTGATTGTCGATCGGATGTGGCCTATGGATTCCCAACGTTATACAGTACGAGACCGGCAGTTTTGGAAAATTATCTTTAGCCTTCTTTTTGCCTCTTTGTTTATTTTTGCAAATATGTATGCAGTACAGCCTCTTCTCCCTGTCTTTGTGAAGGAATTTCAAGTTCCTGTGTCTACAGCTAGTTTGTCTTTGTCACTCACAGTTATTGGCTTGATCCTTGGATTAATCATCCTTGGATTCTTTTCCGATCGCAATGGCAGAAAACCTTATATCATTTATTCTTTGCTTGGATCAGCAATTCCGCTCTTTATTATTCCGCTAACCGATTCGTTTTCTGTTTTGCTATTTCTTCGCTTTATCCAAGGTTTTGCACTAGCAGGCGTCCCTGCTGCAGCTCTCGCTTATATTAGTGAAGAAATCGATCGAAAAAATATAGCTTATGCTATGGCTCTTTATATTTCCAGCAATGCACTTGGTGGCATGTTAGGACGTTTTTTAACGGGCTTTCTTACTGATCACTTTTCTTGGCAGATCTCGTTTTATGCTTTTGCGATAACAGGACTCTTATTGTCCGCTATTGTCGTTTATTTGCTGCCACCGTCACGAAACTTCACCTCTAGCCAAGTAAGTTTTGCAAAAGATATTGAAGGCTTTCTATTTCACCTGAAGAATCCGGCACTCCTTATTGTCTTCGGTCTTGGTGCGATTTTGCAAGTCTCCTTTACCGGTATTTGGACGTATTTGCCTTTTTATTTAGAAGCCCCTCCATATTCAATGTCGTTACAAGCGATATCGTATTTATTTTTTGCTTATGGAATCGGCGTCATTGGATCACCAATTGCTGGCCGAGTCGCTGAAAAATTTGGCTTACGCAATGTCCGTTTAGCAGGTGTACTTATCTTATCTGTTGGAATCTTCATGACACTTAGTCCTTATCTATGGATAATTGTTGTTGGCCTTTGTGTCACTTGTCTCGGGTTTTTCACCGCTCACTCTTTAACTGCCGCTTCTGTTAGCCAGCAAGCAACTCACCATAAAGGCAGTGCCTCTAGCCTTTATTTGGTGTCTTACTATATAGGCGTTGCAGCGGGAAGTTCTTTGTTAAGTCCTTTATGGACTTCTGGCGGTTGGACTGGTCTAGTGCTATTTAGCGCAATTTTACCCCTTCTTTATATTATGGCCATTACTCTTTACCGAAAAAAAGCAGGCTCTACCCCGAGGTGAGCCTGCTTTTTGCTGTCGATTAAAACTTATTTAAGAAAGTCCGATGGAATCGACATCAGATCTATCCCCCAAACAAGCGGTAAGAAGTAGAATACCGCAAGTCCGACAAAGAAAATACCAAAGATATTTAGCGCAAAACCCGCTTTGGCCATATCTGAAATCTTCAAATATCCAGAGCCAAACACGACTGCATTTGGTGGTGTTGCAACTGGCAACATAAATGCACAAGATGCTGCAACGGCTGCCGTTACCATCAATGCATAAGGATGAATGCTAAGAGCAACTGCAAGTGATGCCATGATCGGGAACATCATCGAAGCCGTAGCTGTGTTTGAAGTAATTTCGGTCAAGAACAACACGAGTGCAGCTACAACCAACACAATGATCAGAACGTTAACGCCCTGAAGCCCAATCAACTGATTGCCAATCCACTCAGACAACCCGGAGCTTGTAAATCCAGCAGCAATAGCTAGTCCTCCACCAAACAGCAGTAAAATACCCCAAGGCAATTTGACTGCTGTTGCCCAGTCTAGCAAGTGATCGCCCTTTTTGTTTTTAGAAGGAATAATAAATAATACCATCGCAGCAATCAAACCGACCGTTGCATCGGTCATTTCTAAGTTGGGCGCAAATGCATCCAGAACAAATGAGCGGCTGATCCAAGCAAGTGCTACTGCTAAGAAGACTACAAAGACTGCTTTTTCTTCATAAGAAGCTCCGCCTAAGTCCGTTTTTTGCTGGCGTATTACTTCGCTTCCGCCCGGCAAGTGTTTCAACTTTTGTGGATAAGCAACTTTCACTAGGTAAACCCAAGCAACTAATATAAAAATCCACGCTAATGGTACACCAAATAGCATCCATTGTGCAAAAGTGATTTCAATGCCGTAAATTTCATTAACTGCACCTGCGAGTAACGTATTCGGAGGTGTTCCGATCAATGTTGCAATTCCCCCAAGAGATGCAGAATACGCAATCCCTAGCATCAAAGCTTTGCCAAAGCTGAAATTCTCTTTTGAAGTATCGATCGACGTATTATACTTTAAAGCCTCCGACACTTGATAAATAATGGCCAAACCGATTGGCACCATCATCATCGCCGTAGCCGTATTGGAAATCCACATTGACAGAAATCCTGTCGCGACCATAAAACCAAGAATAATACGTTCCGTATTCGTACCAATCACAGAAATAATCGTCAAGGCGATTCGCTTATGTAAATCCCATTTTTCCATTGTCAAAGCAATCATAAAACCGCCCATGAACAGAAAGATTGTATCACTTCCATACGCTGAAGTTGTAGCGCTTACATCAAGCCCATTCGTCATCGGAAAAAGAATAATTGGCAAGAGTGATGTTGCAGGAATCGGAATTGCTTCTGTAATCCACCAAGTGGCAATCCAGATCGTACTGGCCAGTATTGCTTTTGCTTCAGGTGTTAGTCCATCTGGATTAAACAACAGCAAAGTTAAAATAAAAAGAACTGGACCTAAAATTAAACCAATTAGTTGCGGTGCATTATAACTCCGCTTTTTTTTGCTTTCATCGTACGACCCAGCGTCTTCAGCACGATCTCGATTGTCAGACATGCCTGCTCCGGGATTTGTAAATAACCGAAATGTCTCTTTTGCTTGATCATGTTTTTCCCACATCCAATTCCATGTTGCAGAAATCATGTTATCCCTCCATCTCATTAATATATTATCCAATAATTCCCTTCTTAATTGTATCCGTTTACACTTTTATAGACAAGTTGGAGAATGTCTTATTTATTAATCTCTTTAAAAAAGGCAGAGACTTAAAGTCTCTGCCTTTTTACTTGCTATTTCTCGATTTTTCAACGCTCATCCGATTCACCAATTGGGTTGTTTTCATCACCAATCCCTTTATTGCTATGAGCTCCTTTTTCTCTCATCTTTTCCCCGCGGTCTTTTGCTTGCTGGTCGATGCTTTTAAACTTTTCATCTTGTGGCTGGCTTTGGCTGCTCTCTGGATTTGCATGTTCTGAAAAATCATTTTTAGCCATAAAATTTTCCTCCTTCGAGTATTTATATTTTCATTTCCCTTAAGAAAGAAAATAAAACACTTATAACGGAAGAAAAACTCCATAGCCAAAGTACACAGTCAGAAGTGAAAGAAGTACGAAAACCAAATATTCGGAAGTGCCTCCAGTAGTCGCAGTTACAGGAAAGCGCACTGTCCACTTGAATGGAAAGAACAATTTCACACCTCTTTTGGTTGCCATATCCAATACAATATGACTGGCCATCCCTATTAACAAGCCTGCTGATATGGCTTCTACTGTCATAAAGCTCTCCAATATAAAAGCAGTCAATGCTAGAAACAGCAGACTATGCGTAAATGTTCGGTGTCCAAAGAGGCCATTAATCGTTTTTGATAATGCCGGCAAAGTTCTCCCGATTTTACTGCCGCTATGGCAAATATCAGGAATCACCGCGCCGATTACCCCTGCTCCTACTAAAAGAATGGAATCATAATTCGTAACTTGTGCAAAAGCAAGACTTGCTGCTATACCGCCAATAATATGTGTTTTACCTGTCATGCTTTTTCTCCTTTGTCGTACTTGAATCGAGCTCATTTTTATTATACTAAAAATCGTGTATGCTGAAGATAGGGAAATTGGCAGTGTATATAGAATTCTATTAAGCAATGGGTTCTATTGTACAGTGAATATTCCACAAAGAAATATAAAAGGAGGCGTCATTATGGGAATTCATCGTTTCTTCACTTCATTAAACGATTTAGAACGGATTATCCGTGCACCTGGAATGTTCAAGTTTGAAGAACATAATGTTGCAGCCCATTCGTGGAAAGTAAGTCAGTACGCCATGTTTTTTGCAACAATTGAAGAACGCGCTGGCCGAGAAATCGATTGGAAATCTTTATATGAAAAAACTATAAATCATGATTTTGCAGAAGTATTTATCGGCGATATTAAAACACCGGTCAAATACGCTTCTCCTGAACTAAAAGAAATGATCGCAAAAGTGGAAGAAGGTATGATGGAAAAATTTATCCTCCGAGAAATCCCTGAAGAATTTCATGACGTTTTTTTTGAACGCATGAAAGAAGGAAAAGACAACTCGGTAGAAGGTCGTTTACTAGAATTAGCGGATAAGCTAGACCAATTTTATGAAGCTTTTGCAGAGTTGAAACGAGGCAATACGGATAAAGAATTTGTCGTTATGTACCGAATTGCTTTAACTAAATTGCTTGGTCTTCCTTTGCCCGCAAGTGTCGAGTATTTTAAAAACATCATGCTTGATGATGTCATTAATGAAGACACTGCCATCGATGTAAAAGAGCTTACACGTAAGATCATGGCCGAGCATTGAGCTTGACTCTATATTTCGAGGTAAAATTATGGTAAATTTAACATCAACAACTACTTTCGGAGGTGAATCCCTTAACAAGGGAATTTATTGGACCCCATACTTATATTGAATTTAGCTTTGCTCGTCTTATTAATCGCGTTAACGGCTGTTTTCGTCGGCTCGGAATTTGCCGTCGTTAAAGTCCGGATGTCGCGCATCGACCAATTAATCGATGAAGGAAATAAAAGAGCTGTACTGGTTAAAAAAATCACCAGTGACCTGGATTATTATCTATCAGCCTGTCAACTCGGTATCACGGTTACTGCTCTCGGCTTAGGCTGGTTAGGAAAACCGACAGTTGAACGTCTTTTTTATCCTTTGTTTGAAATGCTCGATGTTCCTTCTTCCGCCTCAACCATCATTTCATTTGTTTTAGCTTTCTCATTAGTGACTTTCTTACACGTTGTCATAGGGGAAATGGCACCAAAATCATTGGCACTTCAATTTACTGAACGGATGATACTCTTTCTGTCTCCTTTCTTGTATTGGTTTGGCAAAGTTATGTATCCGTTTATCTTCATATTAAATGGCTCTGCTCGTGTACTTTTGCGGATTTTCGGAATTGAACCTGCTAAAGAAGACCAAGCCCATTCAGAAGAAGAACTAAAAATCATCATGGCACAAAGCTTCCAAAGTGGAGAAATCAATCAAACTGAGTTGTCTTACATGCAGAACATTTTTGCTTTTGATGAACGCAGTGCAAAAAATGTCATGATTCCACGAACTCAAATGATTGCCTTTGCCGATGATTTATCGAATGAAGAACTTCTTTCTGAAATCCGTGACCATCGCTTTACGCGTTATCCTATCGCCAGAGATGGCGATAAAGATGACCTTATTGGATTTATCAATGCGAAAGAAGTATTGACGCATTATGCTGTAAATGGCCAATTTGATATGTCAGAACTTGTACATTCCTTACCTTATTTTCATGAAACGACTCCACTTCAAAACGCTCTAGTGAGAATGCAAAAAGATCGTACGCATATCGCACTCGTGATCGATGAATACGGTGGAACTTCAGGTTTGATTACAATGGAAGATATATTAGAGGAAATTGTTGGAGAAATTCGTGATGAATTTGATGAAGACGAAGATGAAGAAATTATAAAGGAAAGCGACACACGCTATCTTTTAAATGGTCGCGTCCTTTTAAAAGATCTGGAAGAACGTTTCGATTTTAGCTTTGAAGACAGCGAAGATATTGATACGATTGCTGGTTGGATCCAACATCAGCTTATTGAAGCTGAAACGGGTGACCTTTTTGTAAAAGAAGGATGCCAATGGTCGATCGTTGAAATGGAAAATCACCATATCTTAAAAGTCGCTTGTGACATATTACCAAAAACACATTAAGAAGAATGTCCGTTAATCGGACATTCTTTTTGTTTAACAAAAACTATTCAATATATCTTGTTACAATTTATCTATTTATTTCAGGATTAACCTGCTACTTAATAGGGCATACAAAAATAGATAAATTAATTTTTATGGAGGTTATCATATGAGTAAAGCAATGGGATTCGTCAAAGAACTTGGCAATGAATTCAAAAAAGATAATGCAACAACCCTTGCTGCAGCACAAGCTTATTATTATTTATTAGCTATCGTTCCTTTATTGATTTTGCTGCTGTCTATTTTGCCTTATCTTCAAATTGACCCAGCTAAAGCAATCGAATTTATCCGCAGTATTCTCCCAGGAGAAGTAGCTAATACATTCCAAGACACCATTGTCAGTGTGGTCACTACCCCATCAGGCGGTTTGTTGACATTTGGTATTCTCGGTACACTTTGGTCTGCTTCTAATGCCTTAACAGCATTTATCAACGCTACCAACCAAGCTTACGGTATTGAAGAAACGCGTTCTTTTATTAAATTAAAAGCAACCGCAATTGGCTTAACACTAGGTATGCTTGTAGCTGTTATTATCGCACTTGTTTTACCCATATTCGGTGGGACGATTATCGACATTATCAAATCGACATTAGACCTTCCAGAGCAAACTGAAATCATTTTTCAACTTTTACGTTGGATCATTTCTGTTGCAGTGATGAGTATCGTTCTTGCCCTTATGTACAAGTTCGCTCCCAACAAGCATTTCCCGTTTAAAGAAGTACTTATCGGCGCAGTAATCGCCACAGTCTTATGGCAAGCTGTATCATTTGGTTTCTCAATTTACGTTTCTAACTTTGGTAGCTATTCTGCTACGTACGGTAGTTTAGGTGGCCTTATCGTATTGATGTTGTGGTTCTTCTTAACAGGTTTAATCTTGGTAATTGGCGCGGAAATAAACGCGATTTTAGACAGACGCAGAACTGCGAAAAAGAATGCATCTTCTGATGCGCTCGCAAATAGCGATATTAAAGGTAAGAATACAGAATCCTCTATGAATAAGTATTAAGCAAAAGACCCTTCATCAATGTGATGAAGGGTCTTTTTAGTCTTGTTATTAATTTTGAGATGAGGAAATTATTGATATTCACATTCCCGGCCGATGCTCCAAAAAGTTACGATATGCAAAGCCTTCTACTTCTGCTTCTGAATAATGTTTCTGCAATTCATTGATCAAATTTGGAAATTCCGATGCATTGTTGAGATCTGTAATATATGAAGAAATACCGTCAAAATCTGATCCAATACCAATATTATTCACTCCTCCTAGTGCACAGAAATGATCAATATGACGGATCAAGTCCGGTATTGTCGCTTGTTCACTATCTTTGTTGATAAAATCTGGACAAAACACAACATCTATCATTCCGCTTTTTTCGAACATTGCCTTTATTTGCTGGTCATTCAGATTGCGTGGATGATCGCAAAGTGCACGCGCGTTGGAATGGCTAGCGATTGGGAATTTTGCCAATTCCATCACATCCCAAAATCCGTTTATCGACAAATGAGAAACGTCTGTGAAGACATGATGTTCGTTGTTAAGGCGCACTACTTCTTTTCCGAGCAGGGTTAACCCAGCATCTCTTGGATCTCCAACACCATCTGCGCAAAGGTTGGCATTATTCCACGTTAATCCGATTGACAGCACTCCTAAGCGATAAAGCTGACGTAACTTCATCAAGTCATTGCCGAATGCATCCGCGCCTTCTAGTGTTAAAACTGCGCCAATTTCATCAGGCTTTAGTGAATCAATATCTTTCCAGTTTTTTATATGTTTCATCAATGGGTTGTTCCCGAGTATTTCACTGTAGAACAAGTCTATTTGCTCAAGAGCATGTTGCCATTTTTCATCAGATGGAAATTCAGGGTGAATAAAAATAGCGAAAAATTGCACTTTCACGCCACCAGCTTGCAAACGTTCAAAATTGGTATCCAATTCTTTTGACTGCTGAAAATTTAATAATTCTCCATGAAATAATGCATTGCGCTTTGCCATCTGTAGCTTTAGCAGCGCGTCACAATGTGTGTCAAAAATCTTCATCTATTCATCTCCCTCTTCTTTGCACGCCTCTACAAAACCGGAAAAAATTTGGATCGATGCTGAATCGGAGGCTCTTGCCATATTTTCGGGATGCCATTGCACACCTAATACAAAATGATGGTGCATGCTCTCCACTGCTTCTACAATCCCATCACTCGCTTTACCACTAATGACAAATGGCGCAGGTACTAATCGATTGGCTTGGTGGTGACGGCTATTTACTTTTATGCGCGTTTGCCCAGTCAATCGGTTTAGTAGTGAACCTTCTGTTACATCAACAAAATGCGAACCGTGGAATTTTGGTGCTTTTTGTTGATGTTGGAGCAAATCACCTTTTACTTGCGTCGTAATATCTTGATACATATCGCCACCCACAGCAATATTCAAAATCTGTGCTCCACGACATACACCTAAAATGGGTTTATCCATTGCTAATACTTTTTTCACTAAAGCTAATTCAAATGCATCACGCGATGGAATAATCACCCCAAGGTTTGGATGGGGTTCTTCACCGAATAAAGTTGGATCGATATCATAGCCCCCAGCTAAAAATAGTCCATCAATATGTTCAGCAATTTCATCTAAATCAGCTTCTTCAACTAAATGAGGCAGCATGACCGGTAAACCTCCTGCTGCAAGTATCGCTTCTGTATCGGCAAGTTCAATGCCGTAGTCGTCACGCCCCAATTCTAAAGACGCAGTCACACCAATAATTGGTTTCATCTATGTATACCTCCTGATTTTAAAAAACTGAATATAATAAACATACAGACTTTTAGGGTATAATACTAGCAAATACAAGAACTTTACCAAATATGAATTTAATAAAAAAATGGAAAGCGTGTGAGCTTCCCATTTTTCATGATTATTCTCTGCTATATTCTGCGATTGCTGTAGCAATTGCATCCTCGATTGCTGTAACTGAAGTTAAATCATTATTGATCACAATAGAGAAAATTATTGGCTCTTCGTCTTTAGTTGTTACGTATCCAGATAATGCAGATACTGCAGTCAAAGTGCCTGTTTTTGCTTTTACATTTTGTTGCGCTGCAGTTTCTTTCATGCGATTGCGTAAAGTACCTCCAACAAAACGCTCTACGTTTCCTGCAACGGGTAGCGCATTATTATAGCTGTTAAACCACTCTTTTGTTTGAATTCCGTACAATAATTGCGTTATTTCGTTTGTTGGCATTAAATTGACATGAGACATTCCCGAACCGTCGCGAAGCAAGATGGTATTCGTATCAACACCAAGTGTTCCAGCTACATTCTCCATCACTTTAAGTCCTGCTCCCCAACTTCCTTGTCCTTCGACTATGCGCCCCATTTCTTTAACTAGCACTTCGCCGTGCCCATTATTGCTAAGCTTCATAAAGGGAATCGATAATTCTGCCAGTGTCATTGATTGATGCTCTAATAGTAATGTGCTGTTTGCAGGAGTTTCCCCCATTTTCACTGTATACTTCCCAGACCAATCGATTCCTTCTGCTAATAAAGCATTCTCAAACAAATCCAGTGCATAGCCTGAAGGTTCGTCAACAGCAATCCATTCTCTTTTACGCGAACCATCTACCGGAATATTCCCTTCAATAATAATTTGGTTGGTTCCATGCTCACGGCTAATTGAAACCGTCTTTGCCTGATCGGCTGAGACTGTTTTTGCCTTATTTATAATTGTTACATAATCTGTCTGAGGTGATAGTGACACTTTTGGTTCTTCACCAACCGCCCCTCCTGCATTTACTTCGACGATAAGAGACCCTGCATCATAATCGTCATTCGGTGATGCAGTTAATGCAGATACTTGAGCTCCGTAATAATAAACTTCGTCTTGCCACGTAATATCTTCAGACAAACGAACCTTATCATACCAAGTATCATCGCCGATCAAGTCGCCTTTAATCTTTTGGATTCCTTGGCTTTTGAGTTCACGTGCAAAATTTTCAAAATCTTCTTGTAGCAGTGTTGGATCTCCTTTTCCTTTCAAATAAAGATTCCCTTTAAGCATTTCCCCTTTTAAAGTTCCATCCGTATGTATTTCCGTAGTGAAACGATAATCTTCCCCTAAAGTTTCAAAAGCAGCTGCAGCAGTAAAAAGCTTCATATTCGAAGCCGGAATTAATCGAGTGTCTCCGAAATGATCGTAAATTTGTTCAGCGGTATCTGCTTTTCTAATACTAACTCCTATTAACGCACCATCTAGTCGATCATCATGTAAAATTTCATTGATTTCGCTAACTAAAGGTGCATATTCACCGTCTGCACCTGCTTTATTTTCATGATCTGTGAGATAAACCATTATTACTGTTGCCAACAATAAAGCCACAAAACTTTTCATCATGTTTTTCCTCGTCATAACAACATCTCCTGTCCCATAATATGTTAAATAATGTAACACAGTACCCACTTAAATTATCAGTTAATTAAATAAATAGATCTTTACACATAGTCATCCATTTCCGACTCAGGTATATTCTCTATTAAAAAACACCTCAATTTATCCTTTGATTCTATTAATAGAACAATCCACCTATTCTTTCCCACAAAAAAAAGCAGTAGAAACAAAAAGTTTTTACTGCTCAGGTCGTAGACAAAAAAATTATTATGTTAGTTAACGAATAAATATTCATATTATCCTATATACTGGATCCTTCGCTCCATGCGGACGCTTTCCGCGGACGAAGCGCTGAGCCTCCTCGTCGCAAGCTCCTGCGGGGTCTCATCACTCCGTTTTTCCGCAGGAGTCGCCGCATTATGCTCCGGATCCTTGTGTGATTATTCATTAATCCTCTTGAAAAATAGATTCGCTGGTTACTCTCTCTAATTTGAGCTATATGCTAACAACCGTTCTGGCCACGAAGACTCCTATGGGACAGCGAAAGCTGAAGACCCCGCAGGAACGCAAGTGACGAGGAGGCTGAAGCTGAGCCCATGGAAAGCACAGTGGCTGGAACGGTTGTGGTTATACACAACTATACATTTTCAATAGACTTTGTCTACAGTCTGAGCAGTAGAAACAAAAAGTTTCTACTGCTTTTCCAATGGTCTTTTACAACTTTAATTCATCCGCTCATTTGCTGTTTTGTTGTATAGAGTAACCGATCTCCTACAAAAATACGGCATTCTATTTTACAAAAACCAGAGCCGATCGATACTTTGATCTCTTCATATTCACCGTCTTTGTTTTTCACTTTTCCAAACAACCGGGAAGTCAAATGCAAGCCTACTTGTTCGTCTTGTAAAACGCCGTCCACAAACAACTTTTCATTGGTCCATGTATTAACAACACGAATTGTGTGATCACCATACTTTATCACCCAGATATCCTTCATCATACTGGCCCCCTACTCCAAGTTTTGACCATATTATAACAGATATTTGTTAACCAAGTGTTCATTCGAAACGTAACTAACACCTTTTCAGTTCCGTCTTTTTTCAAAAAAAAATGTAGATTCACTCAAACAATTCGAGTGAATCTACAGTTTAGGTATTTAAAACTATTATTTGATCAATTCCAATTCAACCGGAATTGATGCTTCAACTTCCTCGCCATCAAGTGACTGAACAGCTGTTTCTACAGCCATTTCACCAATCATTGCAGGTTTTTGTGCAACAGTACCATCAAGACGGCCTTCTTCTACCGCTTTAACTGCATCATTTGTTGCGTCAAATCCTACTACTGCAATATCTTTTCCAGAAGCTTCAATCGCTTCAATCGCACCTAATGCCATTTCATCATTATGAGCAAATACTCCTGTTATATCAGGGTTAGCTTGAAGAAGGTTCTCCATAACAGATAAGCCTTCTGCACGGTTAAAGTTTGCTGTTTGTTTTGCAACAACATCCAACGTGCCATCTGCTACATTATTAAAGCCTTCGCCACGTTCACGTGCTGCTGAAGATCCCGGAACGCCTTCAAGTTCTGCAACTTTAGCGCCATCGCCAACAATAGAAATTAAGTGCTCTGCTGCCATTTCGCCACCTGCAACATTATCTGAAGCGATATGAGAAACAACTTCGCCACCTGCAGCACTACGGTCAACCGTAATAACTGGAATGTTTGCTGCGTTTGCAGATTCTACTGCTGCCGCAACTGCTTCAGAATCAACTGGGTTGATCATAATTAGATCTACACCTTGTTGGATCAAATCCTCTACATCACTTGCTTGTTTTGAAGCATTGTCTTGTGCATCTACAACTGTTAATGTTGCGCCTAATTCTTTCGCTTTTGCTTCAGCACCTTCATTCAATGTTACGAAAAACGGGTTATTCAAAGTCGAGATTGAAAATCCAATTGTGTAATCTCCGTTTGCTTCGCCGCCGTCGCCACTTTCCTCTTCAGTACTTGATCCTGGAGCATCCATTGAACAAGCTGCCAAAATCATCATTACCAATAACATGAACCCCAATTGCAATTTTTTCATTTTCCTGCACCCCTTATGCTGTTTTTTTACGGTCCAGAAGAACCGCTAATAATATGACTGCACCCTTCACCACTTGTTGGAAGAAGGAAGTAACCCCAATTAAGTTTAATCCATTATTCAGTACTCCAATGATTAAGGCACCAATCAATGTGCCTACAATCCATCCACGACCACCTGTCAAACTTGTACCGCCAAGCACAACCGCAGCGATTGCATCAAGTTCAAACATTTCTCCAGCAGTTGGTTGTGCTGAATTCAAACGCGATGTCAAAATTAGTGAAGCCACTGCTGCCAATAAACCAAGCAACGAGTAAACATAAATTTTGATACGGTCTGCATTGATTCCTGACAAGATTGACGCTTCTTCATTGCCGCCTACTGCGTAAACACGGCGGCCAAAAGTCGTCTTTTTCAAAATGAAATACAAAATCGCGAAACTAATAATCATTGTGACAACGGGAATCGGAATTCCAAGAAAATAACCTTTGCCAAGCATTTGGAAAGTTAAGCTATCGCCTAATCCTGAAATAGGTCGTCCATCCGTATAAACGAGTGTCAGTCCACGGTAAATGGTCATTGTCGCTAATGTTGCGATAAATGGTGCCACTTTTCCTTTTGCGATAATGATTCCGTTAACCGCTCCGAGAACTGCTCCAAGCAATAGTCCAAGTAGCATAGCAAAAATTGGGTCTACGCCACTGGCCATTAGCCCTGCCGTTACAGCACCTGTTAACGCTAAAGTTGAACCTACTGATAAATCAATACCACCTGTCAAAATGACGAAAGTCATTCCGAAAGCAATCAACGCATTAATGGATACTTGCCGAAGTACGTTCATTAAGTTGGAGACAGATATGAAATCTGGATTTAAAATCGTGATAATTGACATAATAAGAAATAAACCGATAAATGGTGCTATTTTTTGAAGTACGGATTGATTACTGGTCTTCAACTGCAAGTTTTCCACCTCCTGTAGCAAAATGCATAATTCGTTCTTGTGTCATTTCATGTTTTGGTATGTCTGCTGTTATTTTCCCTTCGTGCATCACTAAAACGCGATCAGCCATACCAAGAACTTCTGGCAGCTCCGAAGAAATCATCAAGATGGCTACGCCTCTTTCAGCTAGTTCATTAATAATCGAATAAATTTCTTTTTTTGCTCCAACATCGACACCGCGTGTAGGCTCATCCAAAATGAGCAATTCCGGCTCAATACCGAGCCATTTCGCGATAACCACTTTTTGCTGATTCCCACCACTCAAAGATTTCGCTGCTTGATCAGGTCCTGATGTGCGAATTCCGAGACGTTGAACCATCGTGTCGTAAAGTTTTCGTTCTTTATCTTTAGAAATCAGACCATTTTTTGATATAGCTGCATAATTGGTCATGCTGACGTTTTCTTCTACTGAAAAGTCGACAACGAGCCCTTCTGATTTGCGGTCTTCTGTAACATAACCTATGCCCATTTCTTTTGCTTTTTTCGGCGTATCGATATTGACTTTTTTGCCATCAAATTCAATGGTTCCGCCATCAAGTTTTTTATACCCGAAAAGCGATTGCGCCACTTCAGTGCGTCCTGCTCCCATTAGCCCCGCAATTGACAAAACTTCACCTTTTCGAAGTTCAAATGAAACTCCTTCAAAACACCCTGTACGATTTAAGTCTTTAACTGCGAGTTTAATGTCACCAATTGTTGAATTGCGTTCAGGATAGCGTTCACCAAGTTCACGACCAACCATCATTTGAACCACTTCATCAAAAGAAGTTTCACTGATTTTCCGTTCACCTACAAATTCGCCATCACGCAAAATCGTGATGCGATCACATAATGAGAAAATTTCTTCCATCCTGTGTGATATGTAGATAAAGGAAACTCCACGTTTTTGAAGTGCACGTATGGTCTTAAACAAATTATCAATTTCACGATCTGTCAGCGCGGCAGTGGGTTCATCCATAATAATGACTTCTGCGTCCACCGATAACGCTTTAGCAATTTCGACAATTTGTTGTTTACCGACTGACAAGGAACTAGCGGGATCTGTCGGATTAATATCCAATCCCAAATCGAGTAGGATTTGACGCGTCTTTTTTTCCATTTGCTTGTTTTTCAGTATGCCTGTCCGACCGAATGTTTCTTCACGACCAAGAAACAGATTGTCTGAAATCGATAGATGAGGCAGTATGTTCAACTCCTGATGAATGACCGCAATGCCTGCTTTTTCTGCTTGTTTTGGAGAAGTGAAATTGACTTTTTTGCCTTTTACTTCGATGGTGCCTGAATCTCGTGTATATATGCCCGACATGATTTTCATCAATGTCGACTTGCCTGCGCCATTTTCACCCATCAAGGCATGAATTTCGCCTTTTTCCAACGTAAAATGGACATTTTTCAAGACTTTATTGCCACTGAACGATTTGGAGATATCCACCATTTTTATCATTAAATTCACCTGCCTTTTTAAAAAATAACGCCAGAACGAAGAACAATATTAGCGTATGGTGTCGCTTCTCCTGTACGGATGATCAATTTCGCTTGTTTGCTTAAATCTTTTAGTTTTTCGTGGGTAATAAATTCAGCTTTTATTTTTTTCATTATTTCTTGCTCTACAAGAGGATTTCCGTTTGTTATTTCCTCCGCAATAAACGCCGCTTCTGCCTCGAAGTCTGTAAGAACTGAATCTAGTATTGTCAAAAAAGCAGGTTCTCCTACTTTATAAGATAAGTCAACACAAGGGATACCTGTTGGAATTGGCAAACCACAGTCAGCTATAACGAGTAAATCTGTATGACCATATTGCGCCAAGGCTGACGCAATGTCACGATTGATCATGCCATGCTTTTTCATATACGGGCACCTGCCATTCGCTCTAAAACAGTTGAACGCTTCGGCATACCGCCTTGTGCGCCAAACTTCTCAACAGATAATGAAGCAGCCGCATTAGCAAAACGCACAGCCCATTCAAATTCTTTTCCTTCTACTAAAGCTGTCGCTAATGCTCCGTTAAACGTATCTCCTGCGCCAGTTGTATCCACTGCTTTTGCAGGAAAACCCGCAACTAGAACATGCTTTTCTCCATCATAAAATTGTGCACCTTTTTGACCAAGAGTTACGACAAGTCGATTTGGATACTTTTCTAAAGCTTTTTCCCAATTCTTGCCGAATATTTCTTCCGCTTCTGTCTCGTTAGGTGTTAAATATGTACAAAAAGGCAGCATCTCAGCAGTGAATCCACTTGCCGGTGCTGGATTTAAAATGCTTGGTACTCCGCTTTCATGGCAAATTTCTAAAGTCCGTTGTACTACTGAAATTGGCATTTCTAATTGCATCACGACTAGCTCACTTGCTACTAGTTGATCAGCTAACGCGTCTATTTCTCCCGTCGTCACGCTATGATTGGCTCCTGGCACTACAATAATCCGATTATCACCTTCTGATAAAAGAATGTTGGCAATTCCGCTTGTACCATCGGTTCTTTTGACCTGTTCGATTAAAACGCCTTCGCTTTTTAAGCCTGCTAAAAGTTCGTTCCCAAAGGCATCTTGCCCAACTGCTCCAATCATTTGAACAGCGCTTCCTAATCTAGCCACTGCAACAGCTTGGTTAGCTCCTTTACCTCCTGGCACTGTCGTATACAGATTGCCTAACGTTGTTTCACCTTGTTTTGGGAAGTTATCGGTTTTAACAACTAAATCCATATTAATACTGCCAACTACTGTAATCATTCCACCACGCTCCTTGTTGTTCCACGAACGATTAATTTCACGGGAACTTCATAAAAATTTTGTTCAATCGTTTCATTTTCAATGCGCTTAATCAAAACACGCGTCGCAATTGCGCCCATTTTATAAACATCTTGTGCAATAGTAGTTAATCCAGGCGATAACATTTCGCCCATTGCTACGCCATCGAAACCAATAATCTGCAAGTCATTTGGTATATGTATTCCAAGTAAGCTTGCCGCTTTTAACGCACCGGCTGCCGATACGTCACTGCTAGCAAAAATCCCATCAATTTGCGGATTTCCTTTTAAAACTCGCTCAACAATTTTTTGTGAATCAGTAAAATGGAAGGGACAAGTTACCACTTGGTATTTCACATTTGACTGTTGAATCGCTTCCATAAATCCTTCATAACGATCATTCGCTGGATTCAATTCTGCTGGACCCCTTAGGAAAAGAATGTGTCGGCATCCTCTTTCTAGTAACGCATTCGTTCCCATGATGGCTCCTTCTTTATTATTAGAAGAAACAGTTGGAATCTTCTCATTGATTGCTCGGTCAAGTGCCACAATCGGCACATTGGCATTGGCGTAATGAGGAGCATCTAATTGATTGGACGTGACGATAAAACCGGCAATGTATTTTTTCTTTAAAGTTTCAATATAATTTTTCTCTTTTTCTGGATTTTCATCTGAGTTACATAAAACAACAGTATAGCCATATGTTAAAGCAACATCTTCAACTGCTCGCGCGAGTTCCGGAAAAAAAGGATTGGTGATATCAGGTAGGATTAAGCCAATTAAATTGGATTTTTTCGTATTCAACGAACGCGCAATAGGATTTAACTCATATTCCAGTTCTTCTACTGCAGCAGTTACTGCTTTAGCCGCCTCTGCACTAACATATCCGCTGTCATTTAAGAATCTAGAAACTGTAGCTACTGAAACACCTGCTTTTTTTGCTACATCCTTAATAGTGGTCATGCAAAACGACTCCGTTTCTGTCTCGATGTGTAACCGGTTACACACACTATATAATGCTCTCTATTTCTTGTCAATGTGAAGATTTCCCATTTAACAGAAATCTTCTTCATGAAAAAGAAAAAAATCCTCGCAGAGTTGCGAGGATTTTGTGGATTATCCATTCATGTTTTTCATTCGTAAATCTCTGTTTTTTTCAGTCTCTGCTACAAAAACTGCACATGCAGCATCTCCTGATATATTGATAGCTGTTCGAGTCATATCTAACAAACGGTCAATTCCGATGACTAGACCAATTCCAGCTGGGGGAAGACCTACACTGCTTAATACCATAGCGAGCATAATCAGTCCCACTCCTGGAACACCTGCTGTACCAATACTCGCTAGAACAGCTGTCAGAACAACTGTTATAAGGTCCATCGTTGACAGTTCGACGCCATATGCCTGGGCAATAAACATCGTAGCAACACCTTGCATAATTGCTGTTCCGTCCATATTAATCGTAGCACCAAGAGGTTGAACAAATGAACTGACCGACTTTGGTACACCTAATTTATCTTGTGCCACTTCCATCGAAATCGGCAACGTCGCGGTACTACTCGATGTACTAAAGCCAACACTCATAGCAGGAGCAAAGTTTTTGAAAAACCATACGGGACTTTTCTTAGCTAAAAACTTAATCGTTCCTCCATACGTGATCACCGCATGGATTAAAAGAGCTGCTACAATAACCAACATATACGAGCCCATCGCTTTCATTGCTGATAGCCCTTGAGACCCGACAGCGGTTGCAATCAAACCAAACGTACCATAAGGAGCAAACTTCATAACAACGCCCACTAAATACATCATGACATCGTTACCTTGTTCAAATAAATGAACAAGTCCTTTGGTTTTTTCACCTAGCGCCGTTAATGCTAATCCAATGAAGACGGCAAAGAAGATGATTTGAAGCATATTGCCTGCGCTTAAAGCCTCAATCGGATTTTTCGGAATCATATTTAATAAGGTATCACCTACAGAAGGTGCTGTTTCTGCTTCAAATTCTGCACCTGATAAGTCAAAATCGCCTGCGAGTCCAGGCTGTATAACAGCTGCCAATGATAACCCAATTACTATAGCAATAGTAGTTGTTAGTAAAAAATAACTTACGGTTTTGATCCCAATTCGTCCTAATTTCGCAGGATCACCAAGACCCGCAGTTCCAAGAATAATTGAAAACAACACAAGTGGTACAACGAGCATATTTATCAAACCTAAAAATACTTGGCCTAGTGGCACAAATAAATATGTATTTAATTCATTAAACCATTCAGGTATTAATAGATTTATCAACAATCCTATAATTGCACCGAGGACAAGTCCAGATAATACTTTTACAGTTAATCCAGGTTTTTTCATTCATTTCCCTCTTTCATTTCTAGACGTAAAACTATTTTATAGGAAAGCATGCCTTTTTTACAACTTTTATTCAATTGTCAGAATTAATGGTTTTCGGAAGTTTCAATATTATTTTAACATACAAAAAACCTGTGTAAATGAGGGTACATTTACACAGGTTTCAACTTAACAACATGCCGTTTGCATCTTGCTTTTCCCCATTAAACTATAGCTCGAAACTTTGAATCCTTTTTGGTGAAGCAGTCGCGTTGCTAAGTTTTTTTCAACTTGATTTTCTGCAATTAAGTGAATTGGTTTTTTAGGGATTTCTTTATAACCTCTAGTAAAATAAGAAATTGGTAAATTAAAGGCCTCAGAAACTAGTTCTTTGTCAGATACATTATAAGCTCGGACATCGAGTAGCGTATATGATTCACTATCAATCTCATTAGGCTGTGCCTGTTTTAAGCCAAGGACTGGAATATGTCTTTTATAAACGCTGTAGACTGCTATAGAAACAGGCAGTCCAATCAGCATAGTGCTTGCTATCATTTCATTTCTCCTTTTATACCATAAGCTAAACTTATCGTATTACGTAATTGACCAGTCATTTAGAAGTCTTTTTTAAACCGATAATACTTCTTGCCATTTCGCATAGCCGCCTGAAAGGTTGACCAAATCATCAAAACCGTTCGCTTTAAGAAGGCTTGTTGCAATAGCTGAACGCGCTCCAGACTGACATTGAACAATAAGTGTTTTATCTGTTGGAACTTCATCTAATCGTTTTTTTAATGTACCGATCATAATGTGATAAGCTTGGTCAATATGACCTTCATCGTACTCAGATTGATTTCGAACATCAAGCACATTTGCTCTTCCGTCTTTAATCATTTTCTTCGCTTCTTCAGGAGACATGCTCTTATATGATTCTAGTTCTCCTACTTCTTCAATTAGCTTCGAAACATCTCCGTAGCTAATTTCTCCGTCAATACCGACAGAGCGCAATACTTCAACTACTTGATCTAAAGACTCTGGGTCCAGTAGCAAGTATAACGTTTTTTTGTAATCTACAATCCATCCAGCCCAATTGGCAAATGATTTATTAAATGGAATGTTAATCGTGCCAGGAATATATCCATTACCGAATGAAGCAGACGCACGTGTATCAATAACTTGCTCTCCATCCGCAATTAGTTTCTTCAACTCATCTGTAGATTTAATCGCTTGTGGTTTTGGTAAATCCTTCACTAGCTCTACACCTGTTTTATTCACTGATTTCATCACAGCGAAGTAAGACGGTGGTTCAGGTTGTCCATCCAATAATTCTTTTTGGAATGCTTCAAGTTCATCGTACTGCAATGCCCAGTTAAACATTTTCTCATAACCTACAGTAGTAGAAGGTACGGCGCCAAGCGCTTTACCACATGCACTTCCTGCACCATGAGCTGGCCATACTTGAAGATAATCTGGTAGTTTTTTAAAGCGCTCAAGTGATTCGAACATATCTTTAGCTCCCACTTTAGAAGTTCCTTTGATACCTGCAGCTTTTTCAAGTAAATCAGGTCGACCAACGTCTCCTACAAACACGAAGTCTCCAGTAAAAATACCCATTGCTTTATCTGCCGAACCACCGCGGTCCGTTAATAGGAATGAAATACTTTCTGGTGTATGACCTGGTGTGTGCATCACTTCGAAAATCAAATTCCCGATTTTAAACTGATCGCCATCTTTTACTAATTGGTGATTTAAATGATCGATATTTTGATATTTCCAATCTGCATCACCTTCATCAGATAGATATAATTTTGCGCCAAAACGATTTTCAAGTTCACGTGAACCTGAAACAAAGTCAGCGTGAATATGCGTTTCAAGAGCTCCGACAATATTCAAGTTTTCTTTTGCTGCAAGTTCTTCGTAAGCAGTGATATCACGCATCGGGTCTACAACTATTGCTTCTCCCGTTGCTTGGCAACCTACTACATATGAAGCGTGCGCTAAATTTTCATCATAGAAATATCTTAATAACATATCATCAATTCCCTTCAATAATTTAATTACCCTCAATATACCACCAGGGGTATATAATGTAAAATGTTCTGCTTATGATAAAACTTTAATAACTTATTTGAAATCATAAACGAGCTTCTTCTTGTTTAGACAAAAAAGAGAGCGACTAAACGTTTTGGCGTAACGTTTAGTCTCTCTGATCAATTGTTTTAACTTCTTCACTTCATTTTAAAAAATTGGGTAATTCACTAGCTTTCATCGGAAACTTAGCTTGTCTTTTATCAACAAATGACTGAATACCTTCATTAGCATCTGTATTTTGTCCAGCCCAGTGGAGAAATTTAGATTCCACTAAATGAGACGCTGATGGATGGTCTTGCTCCATCATCTTCCATAGTAATTGGCGCGTGAAACTATTTGAAGTTGCTGCAGTGTTCTCTACAATGTTCTGAGCAATTTCATAGGCTTTTGCGAGTGGATCTTCCGATTCGTATTGCATCAATCCAGCTTCCACAGCTTCAGTAGTTGGTATGTAGCGGCCAGTCAAGGTCCATTCAAGGGCTTTTCCGATACCTACAATTTTCGGTAAAAACCACCCCGATGCTGCTTCTGGTCCGATGCCCCGGCGACCAAACACAAAACCGATTTTCGTATCTTTTTTAACAATCCGAATATCCATCGGCAATGTCATTGTCATGCCGATTCCAACAGCCGGTCCGTTAATCGCTGCAATGATTGGCTTATTGACTTCATATACTTGAAGGCTGACTTGACCGCCAAGGTCTCGGTAGTCTTCTGAAGATTGCTCTGATGAAAAAGTAGAACCTCCTTCAGACAAGTCCATTCCAGCGCAAAAAGCTCGTCCACTACCGGTTACGATAATAACACGCACGTCATCATCTTCATTGACGTTTTTATAAAAGTGCAAAAGCTCTTCGCTCATTTTTTCCGTATAGGCGTTCATATGGTCTGGACGATTTAACGTCAAAGTCATGATCCCATCTTGAAGTTCTGTTTTAATCGTTTCGTACAAGCATAGCCACTCCTTCCTCATATTCAGCTAGCAGTTGGTCGACTATTTCTTTAGTAGTCTGCCGTTTTGTAATGGTTGTCACACCTTGACCTGCAGACCAAATGTCTCGCCAAGCTTTTGCATTAACCAAATGAGATAAATCAACTTGTTCTTTCGGTTTTAACGTTTTCGGATTGATCCCTTGTTTCACTAAACTGGGGATTAATATGTTTGCCGGCACTCCACTAAACGAATTGGTGTAAAGAATGTCTTCAACTGAAGAATCGATGACCATTTGTTTGTATTCTTCCGGTGTATTACTTTCTTCCGTCGCTAAAAAACGCGTGCCCATATAGGCATAATCTGCCCCCATTAACTTAGCTGCAGCGACGTCTGCTCCAGTTGACAATGACCCGGCTAAAATAATGGTGCCACTGTAAAACTCTTTAACTGCCGCAATAAAAGCAAATGGGTTAATCGTACCTCCGTGGCCACCTGCTCCAGCGCAAACAAGAATTAGTCCATCTACTCCAGCGGATGCTGCTTTTTTTGCATGTTTTACATTAGCCACATCCGAATAAACTAATCCTCCATAAGCATGAACAACTTCAATCATATCTTCCGGGGAACCAAGGGACGTAATAACAATTGGCGGCTCGTATTGACGGATCAATTCAAAATCCTCTTCATAGCGCTTATTCGAACCGCGGTGAGAAATAAAGTTTACTGCCCAAGGCTTTTCGCCAAGCGCTTCTTTTATGTCTTTTAACCAAGAAGCGCAAGTTTCTACCGGCCGTGCGTTAAGTAAAGGAAAGCTTCCAATTACACCTGCATTTGAAGCTTCGATCACCATGTTAGGAGTCGATACTAAAAACATTGGTGCCACAATAACCGGCAGCTTAAGCACTTTCAATCACCACCGCAATTCCTTGACCTCCCCCAATACATAAACTCGCTACTCCATATTTTCCGCCACGATGCTTTAACTCATACGCAAGTGACAATAATATACGTGCACCACTTGCTCCAACTGGATGTCCTAATGCAATTGCACCGCCGTTGACATTGACTTTTTCTCGGTCTAACCCAAGTTCTTTTTCCACTGCCAAATATTGTGCCGCAAATGCTTCGTTCACTTCAAATAAATCAATATCGTCAACAGTCAACTCAGCACGTTCTAACGCTTGTTTAATAGCTGGCACTGGTCCAATGCCCATAATAGTCGGATCTACTCCTACTACTCCCCAAGAGACAATACGCGCCATCGGCTTTAATCTATGCTTGTTCACAGCAGCTTCGCTCGCTACGACGAGTGAAGCTGCACCGTCATTGATACCTGAAGCGTTTCCAGCCGTCACCGTACCTTCTTTTTTGAATGAAGGACGGAGTTTTGCCAAAGCTTCTTCATTTGCGTCTGGTTTAATATGTTCATCTTTATCTACTATTAAAACACCTTTACGCGTTTTCACATCGACAGCTACGATCTCTTCTGCAAATCTACCAGATTCGACTGCTTGTGCTGCTCGCTGATTTGATTGTACAGAGAAAGCATCTTGTTCTTCACGCGAGATATTGTATTGCTCTGCTAGTTTTTCGGCTGTCATCCCCATACCGCTTCCTGTATATTGATCCGTCAATGTGGCAGTTAACATATCTTCAAATTGTAAATTGCCCATTTTCGATTTACTAAAGCGTTGATCAAAACTAGCATATGGAGACATCGACATGTTCTCTGCCCCTCCTGCCAACACCAAATCCGCTTCTCCTAATAATATGTGTTGCGCAGCTGTCACGACCGCTTGAGCACCCGATCCACATAAGCGATTTAACGTGAGCGCTGGAACTTCTTTTGGCACACCTGCTTTTAACCCAATATGCCGGGCAACGTAAGCGCCATTCAAGCTAGATTGAATAACATTCCCATAAAAAATATGATTGATATCTTCTGCTTTGACATTTGACCGCTTTAACGCCTCAACTGCCGTTGCCGCTCCAAGTTCAGTCGCATCCGTATTGACGAATGCTCCTCCAAATCCGCCAAAAGCGGTTCTTGCTCCATCTATTAAGTAGACATTGTTCATATTCCAACTTCCTTTCTTTGTCACCTTATAAATAATTGATGTATGTAGGCGATGAAATGACTTTTAATTTCACTATTTCTTCAGTGCCAATTACAGAATTTTATTTTGCAAAACAAAGGTTCCTACTAGTTTCGGATGTCCTTCACGATCTTCAACCAAAATTTCTCCCTCGTTTCCAGCAAGTAAGTTTCCGGTTATAACCAACACTGTCTCCGGGTGAGTGACGGCTTGAAAACGAACGCTAAATGACTTAAGTTGTCGTTTTGGAAACCATTCTTCTATAGCTGCAGCTGCCCATCCCATAACAAACATGCCATGCACGATTATTCCGGTAAGTCTCTGGCCTTGTGCAACTGCCGGAACAGTGTGGATTTCGTTGAAATCGCCCGAAGCCCCTGAATATTTCACAAGATCAATTGGTGCAATGGGGCTTTTGATGATTGTCGGGAGTTCAATCATGAGTTCACCTCCAGCATTTCAATGATTGTAGCCCGGCCGATTGCTACGGTCTCATTCCATTGGTTTTTATAAACCGTTTCCAAGAGAAAAAAGTTTTTCCCTTTTTTGCAAAATTGATCTTTAAGTCTCACTTGCGCCGAAATGGTATCTCCGACCACCATTGCTTTATAATATTCATACGCTTGCTCGCCATGAAGAACATTATTCGGAGTCAGTTTCAGAAAATCTGAAACTAGTTGATAAAAGCTCCGATCATTCCAAAAATCAATGACAGTGGTAAAAGTCGGAGGTGTAGGAATCCCGCGATAGCCAGCTGACTTAGCTACCTCTTCGTCAAGGTAGACTGGATTGTTTAGTTGTAAGGCTTTTGCAAATTCCTTTATTTTTCCTGACTCGATTAAAAACGGTGCATAATTGAAAATGATTGGTTGTTCACTCATCATTCCACCTTCTTCTCAGGAGTTCCTATCAAATCAATCGACCACTTCTAGTCTGATTCGCCATATCGATTAAATTTGAAACAGCTTTATTTAAATCACTAAATCGATCGTCATCGATTTCTCCAATTTTCCACCGATAATGAATTTGCTGTAAAATGACAGCGAGCTTATAGAAACCGAAGGCCACGTAGTATGCAACACCAGACACATCACGACCACTTTGTTTTGCGTACTCTTCAATAAATTCTTTTCTATTGAAAAAGCCTGGCTGATTCGTAACGACATTAATACCCATGGCGGGATCGCCTGGTCCAGCCCAGTAGGCAACTGTCGAGCCTAAGTCGCTCAATGGATCTCCAATAGTTGACAGCTCCCAATCCAAAATGCCTACAGCTTTGCTTGGGTCATTTTGGTCAAGCACCATATTGTTCAGCTTAAAATCATTGTGAACAATTGTCGTTTCCGGATTAACTGGAATATGAGCCTCCAACCACTGTTCGAGTTCATCTAGATTAGCAATCTCCTCAGTTTTTGATTGACTATACCGTTTTATCCAGCCTTTTACTTGACGCTCCATGAATCCTTCAGCCTTCCCCATGTTAGCCATACCAGCCTTCTGATAATCAATGGACTGTAGTTGAACTAAAGTGCTGATAACATTTTTTGATATTGCTTCTCCGACTTGCTCAGAGCTACCATAAGATTTAGGAAGTTTATCATCGATTACCACACCTTGTTTTTTCTCCATAATATAAAAATGCTTGTCCATTAGCTCGGGATCTTCACAATAAATATATGGCTTCGGAGCTAGTGGGAAAACAGGATTCACTTTTTCCAACATACGGTATTCTCTTTCCATATCATGTGCTCTCGGTGGCACCTCACCAAAAGGAGGCCGTCTCAGGACACCTTCCCAGTTCCCCATTTGCACCAAATACGTAAGGTTCGAATAGCCTTCTGAAAATTGTTGAACAATCATTTTTTCTTCAGGAAGACCTGGAATCGACTTACGTAAATATCCTTCGACTTTGTCCCAGTTGATTTGTTGGAATGTCTTGTCTATTGCGCTCATCTTATCTACTCCTTGATTGTCAGTCATATGTAAAAAAACCTTGTCCAGATTTCCTTCCAAGACGGCCAGCCCGCACGTATTTTTTTAATAAAGGCGCAGGGCGATACTTAGAATCATTGGTTTCGTTGTATAATGTTTCCGCTACAAAAAGCATTGTATCCAAGCCTATCAAGTCAGTTAATGCAAGAGGTCCAATTGGATGACTTGCGCCTAACATCATGCCTCTATCAATATCTTCTGCCGATGCAATGCCTTCAGACAAAACAAAAATTGCTTCATTAATCATCGGAGTCAAAATTCGATTGACTGCAAATAGCGGAGCCTCTTTAACTGAAATAGCTACCTTATTGAAACGTTCAGCAACTTGATGTGCAAGCTCAAATGTTTCGTCAGTTGTTTGTTCACCCCTGATAATTTCAACCAACTGCATGACAGGAACTGGATTAAAGAAATGCATGCCAATCACTTTACCGCTTCGCTTTACAGAGCTAGCCATTTCGGTAATACTCAATCCCGATGTATTAGAAGCAAAGATAGTAGAAGGTTTACAAATATTGTCGAGTTCGGCTAATAGACTTTTTTTAGGTTCAATTTGTTCAATGATTGCTTCAATCACCAAATCGACATCCTTTAAGTCATTGATATTTCTTGTTGGGATAATTCGCCTTCTGATTTCATCACTTTGACTTTGGTTGATTTTCGTTTTCTCGACATTTCTGGCTAAGGTCTTTTCAATTCTTGATACCCCACGTTCTAGTCCAACCGCGTCGACATCGTACAAAAATACATCAAAATCACTTTCAGCAGCTACTTGAGCAATACCATTCCCCATAATTCCCGCTCCGACAATTGCTATACTTTTCATCAACCCATCTCCTTTAGGCTTTATTTCCCTTGAAAATCAGCTGTTCTTTTCTCTGTAAATGCTTTTACACCTTCCTGCATGTCCTGCGTTCTGATTAACTCTGAGAACAATTGCGTCTCCAACTCTTGCCCCGCAACTAAACTTAGTTCTAAACCTTCATCAATAGCTCTTTTAGCATTTGCAACAGCCAGTGGTGCTTTTGAAGCTATCGACCTCGCCAGCTTCATTGCACTGTCAAAAGCTTGTCCGGTTGGAACTAGTTTTTCTGCTAGGCGTGCTTCGTAAGCCTGTTTCCCTGACAACGATTCCCCAGATAATATCAGCTCTTTCGATTTTCCAGGACCAACCAATCGTGCCAATCTTTGTGTGCCACCATAACCAGGTAATATACCTAATCCAGTTTCAGGGAGCCCTAATTTCGCAGTTTCTTCGACAATACGAATATCACAAGCAAGCACCAATTCTAAACCTGCACCAAGGGCCAGTCCATGAACCGCACAAATAACTGGTTTTCCATTCTCTAGCTTATCAAAAATCTTTTTGCCTTTCTCTACAAGTGCTATACCGCTTTCTTGCGTTAATTTTGGAAATTGACGGATATCCGCACCTGCAGCAAAGGCCTTTTCTCCGACTGCTCGTATTACAGCAACCCGAATATCTGGTTGTTGATTAAAATCACTGATAGCTTCAGCTAATTGATTCAACAGCTCATCTGTTAAAACGTTTAAAGGTGGATTATTCAAGGTTACTACCGCCACGTTACCCTGCCTTTCCAACTCAATTACGGTCCAATTTTCTTTCTGCAATGGCTTTCCCCCTTACATTTTCTTAGTAACTGTTACTTGATAGTCATTGATAATTTTTCCTTCTATAAAAATCGGAACAACATCCACTTGCTCATGATGGCGAAGAACAAATTCGACAGCATCAGGAAAGTTAAATTTCTTCAGTAAATGAGCCGTTTCACATTCATACAAATCCACAAAAGACCTTTTCTCAGCATGTTTATAAGCCTCTCTAGCGAGCTTCGAAGAATCGGATAAATCATAATCTCCCTTGCTCATCAAATGTTCAACTATTTGCCCTGCACCGATAAAGTCTTCCATTGAAAAACGATCGTCATTCCCGGAACAAATTAAAACAATAGAGGAATTATCTTGTTGCAGATGAATTTGCTCTGCAATCAAATGACCATTGACTAAAGATGAAATAAACAATGTCTTTGCTTTACTCGCTTTTTCGATAGCGATCGTCCCATTTGTCGAACAAATGATAGCCCCTTGTTTTTCATCGCTTTGTCTAATTAATCCAGGATCAGGATAACCAAACCCGGGAAGAGATTCTCCTTTTTTCTCACCTAACAAAATATGAGACTCAGATTGACTCTTTGATAACTCGATTGCATATTCACTGTTTTTAACCGCATAAATGGGCTCGAAGTTATTTTCAAGTAAAAAAGCAATCGTTGATGTTGCAAGGAAAACGTCGATGACGATTGCTGTACAAGCTGTCAACTTCTCTTCTGCAACGGCTTCTTTTTGGGTAATGACATGGACCTTCCTCATCGCAATCAATTCCTTTAATTTTTTCGACTGACTGTATTTCAAGTACTTAGCAAGTACAAAAAATTCTTATTAAGTGAACTTTCTCTTTCTCTTCTTAAACAAGCATTCTTAAAAAATATTCCGCATAGATATCTTCTATTTCTTCTTTACTATACTGACCCTCTGCTGAATACCAGACTTGCACCCAATTGGATGCGCCTAATATAATCATGCGAGCCATCTTTGGATTAGAAATAGTAAATTCTTCATTTTTTACACCTTCCGCTATAACTCGGTCAAAAATTTTAGCGTAGTTATCCCGCTTTTCTATAATTTCTTCGATGTTCTCTTCTGAGAAAAGTTGTTCTGGCTTAACGATTAGATTAAATACCTCTTTTTCACGTATAGCAATGTCTAAATGTGCTTTTATCACTTTTTTCATTTTGTCCATTGAAGATATCTTTTCAGAACAGATAGCTTCTAACTTTTCCATAGCTGAGGATAAAATCAAATTATGACAGTTATACAGTAGCTCTTCTTTGTTTTTGAAATAATAATAAAGAGATCCTTTAGTCATCAGCAATTCTGCAGCAATGTCTTCCATAGTGGCATTTTGATAGCCATTTCGCGAAATAACTAAACTTGCCGAACGAAGAATATCTTCTTTTTTCTTGGCTGCTTTTCGTTCTCGGAGACTCATACTGTCACCTCATCCATTCATTTTCAAAGCAATTCTTCTGGTTTATTTTCTGCTTCTCTCATTACCATTGACGGATTTTTATCTAAAATATTTTTAATAAAAATAAAAACATTTTCAATAACAATCATGGCAAATGCGATAGGAATTAGGAAAAACAACGGATATAACGGATATAATGTTCCGGCAGCTGGAAACGCGGTTTTTCGATCAAGACCACTCATAGCATATTCCCAGCTGAATTGTACAATTAACACGAGGACAAACAATTCAAGCAATAACATAAAGAAAATCATTATTTTTTTTGCTTTTTTGTTTAATCTCTCTAAAATCAAGTCCATTTTCGGTAACACACCTGACGCATAAACATATGCAAGACCTGGAAACACTACTAACGGCATCATGTAATTTTGAATAATCTCAAATCCTCCACGGATAGAGCTAGAAAAAAGTGTTCGCATGGTCACATCGTACACAATCATTAGCATCATGAGGAGCACACTGATACCACTAATCCAGATTCCCGCCAGTTTTATATAATGAAAAATGTTATAGGCTTTCCATACACCATTCACTCAAGTCCACTCCCTTCAATCACTCACATGGAATTTGGTAACCACGTGGCTAGTCCTGGAAACGCAATCATTAATCCACATACGACTACCATCGCGACAACGGCAAAAACCATCGAAATTCGGAATATCGACCCTGAACTAATTCCACTCACCCCTGCAACTGCGTAAACACTCAATCCGACAGGCGGCGTAATTAGCCCAATTGTACAAATAACAGCAACAAACACACCAAACCAGAGAATATCGACTTGAAGTTCCTGGATGATAGGAAGAATAACTGGAATTGACATTAAGATTACAGCAGCACCTTCTATAAACATGAACATGAAAAACAACACAATGGAAATGGCAATCAACACTAATACCGGGGTATCCATGATTGGTTCAATCAACTTTATCAACTGTCGTGGCAGTAGAGATAAGGAAACAAAGCGTCCAAAAATTTGTGCCCCGATCATGATAATCATGACCATTCCTGTCAGTTTGATAGTTTCAACGACAGAGCTCTTGAAAAACTGAAAATTGACCTTCCCAAGAACTAATGCAGAAAGAAAACCTACGAAAGCTCCGACCGCTCCTGCTTCTGTCGGTGTAAAGATACCTGAATAAATGCCTCCAAAAATAATTAAAACAATGAGAATAGCAATGATGCTGACAATGACTAAACGGCTAATAGCTAATTTTTCTGGCGTATGTACCTCATGGATAACAGGTTCCTCGACTTGTTGCTGTTTTTTTCTATCCATTTGAAAATACACTAGCATTACTAAAATAAAAACAATCATCGTTAGTATTCCTGGGATGAAAGCACCGACAAACAAACTCCCTACTGGTGTCTCTGTTGCTACTCCATAAAGGATTAAAATAATACTTGGCGGTATGATTCCAGATAATGAGCCTCCCGATGCCGCAATTGCGCCAGCAAGTGGCGCGCTATAGCCATGTTTTCGTAATTCAGGAATCGCCACTTGACCTAATGAAGCTGAAGTAGCGGTTCCAGAACCTGATACTGCCCCTAACATTCCTCCAATGATTAAAGTCAAAATGCCTAGCAAACTATTCTTCCCTTTGGAGACTTTATGGACCATATAAAAAATATCTTGTACTAGACCTGAATGAAGAATAAACTGAGCCATCAGTACGAAAAGAGGAATGGTCGTCAAAGTATAACTGGCCACTCTGTTAAAAGGCTCATTTCCCAGTAAACCTGGTAAAATACCAAAGCCCTCCAGTAAGATCAAACCGATTATTCCGCTAGCGAGGAGTACCGAATGTATATACAATCCTGTTGTCAACAAGACAATCATCATTGCTAGAATAATTCCTATGACCACTAAGTTATCCATTTCCAACCTCCTTACATCAAATTATGAAAACAAAAGGGTAGCACTCTCCATATGAAAAGCCTCCCCTTTTGCTGAAATGGTTATTCCAGATTCATAATGGACTCTGGTACTTCACCACCTTCTTCAATTAGAAGATCTCTCCACATTTTAATAAGGTCATTTCCTGGCAAGCCATTTTCCTCCAGCAATGCGGCGTAATCTGTCCAAGTTTCTTCAATACCATTGTTAAAATGATCTTGAACTGCTGGATCTAAATCAGCAAAATCAACAAACTTACCACCATTGGCTTCATTTTCAGGAATAATTTTCTCTGCTCGATTTATCCATTCCTGAGCACCTGGTTCAAAAATTTCTTCATTTGCCTGAATCATCGCTTCTTGAACATTCTCAGGCATTTCTTCCCATCTCTCTTGGCTCATTCCGATAAAGGAATTAAAGTGTCCAAAGTTGATACCAGTTAAGGTATAACGGAACAAATCTTGAAAACCATAGCCTGTCCAGTCGGCGATACTATAAAATGCCCCTTCAAATGTTCCTCGGCTTAACGAGTCAAAAATTTCTACAGCTGGCATAGTGACACTGTTGATTCCTGTTTTAGCGGCATACATCTCATGAATTCTTGAAGGAGTACGCAGCGAAGTTCCTTCTACATCACTCACTGTATTAAATTCATGACCAGTTGTTGAAATGGAGTATTCTTGGGTAGTCGAAATCGGAAACACTTTGAAATCCCCAAATTGCATTTCTGAATATGTTTTGCCATCTGCTAGTTCTTCTTCACTTTCAAGAAGTTTTTTCCAAGCTTTTGAAGCAATCAATGTATCAGAATGGTTTAGTGGTAGCATCGTCACTTCAGCCATCGGGAATTGGTCCGGCTGATAAATCGGTAAGACAAGTGCTACATCAACCGTACCGGTTTCGAGTGCTTCCGCCTCATCAGGTACAGATACTAGCTCTCCACTAGTAAAAGATTCAAACTGTACCTGTCCTTCCGTTAGTTCTTCGACTCTTTCCATCCAAGGTACCATTGAAGCTTCCCACCAGGCGTGCTGTGCACTTAGTCCAGTAGCTGCTCGCAAAGTAATTGTTTCATCTTCCGAAGAAGCAGTTGTTCCTTCAGTATCACCACAACCTGACAGTAGAAAGACTACACCTAGACCTGCAATTGAAAAACGAGATTTGAATGATTTCATAATTTTTCCCTCCATCCATTTATTGTTGTACTCTCTTTTGTATCCGCTTACAAAAAACTTTTTCTTTTAAGGTTTAACGACTAGCTTTCCGTAAGTTTTGCGATCCCCCAATAAATCCAATGCGTTTGGAACTTCGTTAAATGAATATTCTTCATATATCATCGGACGAATAGCGCCTTTTTCATATAAAGCCATCAATTCATAATGAGCTTTCATCACTTCTTCTGGATACAAATTGCGGAATAAACCGAAATGGACACCAACCACAGAATAGTTTTTTATCAAGGCGTGATTGGTTGGGGCATCCGCAATCCTCCCTCCTGCAAATCCAATGACCAACAATCGCCCTTCAAAAGCGATGCATTTTCGCGAACGGTCAAAAGTGTCACCACCAACTGGATCAAAAATGACATTTGCACCTTTTCCTCCTGTGGCTTCCTTAACAATGGCAACAAAATCTTCTGTTCGATAGTTTATAACTTGATCAGCACCGAGCTTCTTACAAATTGTGGCTTTTTCATCACTACCAGCTGTGGCAATGACCGTGGCTCCCGCTGCTTTCCCAAGCTGAATTGCTGCAGAGCCAACTCCTCCTGAACCTGCATGCACCAATAAAACTTCCCCTTTTTGAAGACGCGCTGTCCGGTGCAAAGCAAAATATGCAGTCTGGTAAGTGATAAACAATGCAGCTGCTTCGCTATAGGAAAGTGAAGCGGGAATAGGGAAGACCCCTTCTTCCTTCGTCACTGCCCATTCTGCAAGGCCACCCGTCGGTAATTGCGGTGTTGCTAAGACGCGCTGGCCTGGCTGAATATTTACTCCTTCTCCGACTTTTTCTACAACACCTGAAATTTCAGCTCCTGGCGTAAAGGGTAGGTCATGCTTTTCCTGGTATTTCCCTTGGCATTGAAGGATATCGAAAAAATTCAAGGCAGCTGCTTCTACTTTCACGAGCACTTCTCCTGCTTTTGGTTCTGGATTTTCAATTTCCGTAAGTTCTAGAGCTTCCTGCGGGTCTCCAATACGGAGTACGGTCCAAGCTTTCATCAAGCCACTCCTTTCTTATTTCACATGTGAAATTTCTTTTAATTGTTCACGTAGTTCAAGACGACCTACATCACGCAAATGGACTTGGTCCGGTCCATCAACTAAACGAAGCGTGCGGGCGTTCGCATAATGTGCTGCTAATGGGAAATCTTCTGTTAATCCAGCTCCACCAAATACTTGGATAGCGCGATCGATAACATTTAGTGAAACGCGCGGTACCGCTACTTTAATCATGGCGATTTCTTTACGCGCAGCTTTTGCGCCTTCCGTATCAATCTTATGTGCTGCATGTAAAGTTAAAAGACGGGCCTGCTCAATTTCAATTCGACTTTCAGCAATAATTTCTTTAATAACGTCTTTTTCAGCCAAAGTAGAACCGAATGCTTCTCTACTGTCCGCTCGCTTACATAATAAATCGAGCGCTCTTTCGGCAGCTCCAATTGCACGCATACAATGGTGGATGCGACCAGGTCCTAAACGACCTTGTGCGATTTCAAATCCTCTTCCTTCGCCTAGCAACATATTGGATACTGGTACTCGAACATTCGTGTAATGAACTTCTGCATGTCCTTGTGGGGCATCATCATAACCAAAGACTGTAAGCGGTCGGATGATTTCTACTCCCGGTGCATCAAAAGGCACGAGAATCATCGATTGCTGTTGATGTTTCTCTGCATTCGGATCTGTTTTCCCCATGACAATTGCAATTTTACAGCGCGGATCCATCGCCCCTGTAGTCCACCATTTCTTTGCATTAATAACGTATTCATCTCCATCACGAACGATACTACTTTGGATATTAGTAGCATCGGAAGAAGCAACAGCAGGTTCCGTCATCGAAAAACAAGAGCGAATTTCTCCACGTAATAATGGCTCGAGCCATTGTTTTTTCTGTTCTTCTGTTCCGTACTTAACGAATACTTCCATGTTTCCGGTATCTGGTGCGTTGCAGTTAAACAACTCTGGTGCTATCAATGAACGACCCATGATTTCGCATAGATGTGAGTAGTCGTAATTCGACAAGCCTACTCCGTATTCCGGATGGTCTATAAACAAATTCCATAAACCTTGTTCTTTTGCTTTGTCCTTTAGTTCTTCGATGATCGGCGGAATCGTCCAACGGTCGTCAGCTTCCTCTAAGTATTTTTCGACAGTCGCTTCATTTGGATACACATATTCGTCCATAAATTTTATTAGTTTCCCTTTTAATTCTTCTGCCTTCGGTGATAATTCTTTAAGCATTTGTTTTTCCTCCAATGTTTTTCAACGTATTTTTTAAAATTTTACCGGATGCATTTCTTGGTAGGCTATCGATTAACTCAAACTCTTCAGGTATTTTAAATTTTGCAAGCGACTTTTTACAATGCTCTTTTAGAGCGGTAAAATCGCGTCCATCCAATTCTGGACCCACTACAAACGCTTTTATTTTTTCTCCGAAAATCGGATCTGGTTCACCAATTACTGCAGCTTCTACTACATCAGGATGTGCCTTTAATACATCTTCTACCTCAATCGAGAAAATCTTTTCACCAGCGCGATTGATCATATCCTTCTTACGGTCTCGTATATAGATAAATCCATCCTCATCCTTTGTACCAAGATCCCCTGAATGCCAGTACCCTTCTGTAAAATCAGAATGATTGGCTACTGGGTTTTCCCAATACTCTTTGACAATCATTGGTCCTTTAATATAAAGCTCCCCAGCTTCCCCAGTTCGGCATTCCTTTCCTTCTGCGTTAACGATTTTAATTTCGCCCACTTTTACAGGGAGTCCTACTGAAGTTACCTTGGAATCAGGATATGCAACTGGCATTAACGTGGCTGGAGAACTTGTTTCTGTCGCGCCATAGGCATTATGCAATTGTGCGTTTGGGAATGCTTTTCTTAGCATCGTAAAGGTTTGCTGATAAATAGGTGAACCCCCAAAAGCCACTTTTTTCACAAAGTCAAACGAGTGCTTCTGAAATTCTTCACTGGTGGACATCATGATAAAAATGGTCGGTACATTAAACAGGAAATTAATCTTGTTATCGATTATCCGTTTGATATATTCTTCATTCTGATAACGCCGTATGCTATAGGCAGTTCCGCCAACATAAAACATATGTAATAGTTGACCAATTAGCCCGGTAACATGGAACATCGGTACCGCAATAAGTGTGTTAAATGTATCATCTGTTTCAAATCCCAGTTTAAAATTCATTAAACTATGAATAACATTGATATGGCTCAACACTGCGCCCTTAGGTTGTCCAGTAGTACCAGAAGTGTAAATGATAAAAAGATTATCTTCTTCGTTGACTGTGATTTGCTCATAATGACTTTCCTTATTCAGGAGCTCTTCATATGTATTTTCACCACCAATAATAAATAGATTTTCGGGCGCAACTCCTGAAACACCTTCGCTAGCTTTTTTCACTTTATCTTCAAATTCTTGCTCGCTGATAAGAATACTTGGTTTGGAATTCCCAATAATATATTGAAGTTCCTCCACAGCTAATTTGACGTTAATGGGAACCATAACCGCACCGATTTTTGCACATGCTATAACTAGTAAAGGAAATTCACAACTATTGCCAACTACGGCCGCTACACGATCCCCTTTTTTAATTCCACGCATTTGAAGGTTGGCAGCAATAATCGTGGCTAGCTCTTCTAGTTGCCGATAACTCAAAGATTCTTCTTCCGTCACAACTGCCAGTTTTTCTCCATAGATTTTACAGCTTTCACTGACTGCATCTCCTATAGTTTGTGGACGTTCTTTAAAAACCTTGACTCCTTGGCGACCAAACAAGCTTATTTCTTGAATTTCCATAAAACGCCTCCTCATAACCCATAATGAAAACCCTTACATTTAAATACAAAAAATAAAATAGTCATAATTTTCATACTATTGCTTCAAATTAAGTATAATTGTTCTTTTTTTGAATTACAAGTCAATTTTAAAATTAACGGAATGTTTTTAAAACAAATAAAAAAGATGCTCTGAATTAATCAGAGCATCTTTACCTATTTATCCTTCTAAATCTACGTTGTGATAAACCTGTTGTACATCCTCTAAATCTTCAATCGCATCGATCATTTTTTCAAATTGTGCTTGCGCATCTTCTGGCAATGGCAATTCGTTTTGAGCAAGCATAGTCAACTCGGCTACAGTAAATTCTGTAATCCCCGCAGTTTTAAATGCTTCTTGTACTAAATGGTATTGATCGGGTTCTGCATAGACGATTACGCCGTCTTCTTCTTCCATAATGTCACGAACATCGATGTCGGATTCCATCATCAACTCGAGAACTTCGTCAGCTGTTTTTCCTTCGACACCAAATACAGCCGTGTGGTCGAACATATAAGCAACCGATCCACTGACCCCCATGTTGCCGCCATTTTTCCCAAATGCTGCACGAACATCTGAAGCTGTACGGTTAACGTTGTTCGTTAGCGTATCTACGATCACCATCGAGCCATTTGGACCGAAACCTTCATAACGCAATTCATCATAGCTTTCTTCTGATCCACCTTTAGCTTTTTCAACTGCACGGTCAATAATTGCACGTGGAATACTGTAAGTTTTTGCTCGTTCTAATACTACTTTCAAGGCTTGGTTAGATTCTGGATCTGGCTCACCTTGTTTAGCAGCTACATATATTTCGCGGCCGAATTTTGCATAAATTCGACTTGTATTGGCATCTTTAGATGCTTTCTTTTCTTTAATATTATTCCATTTGCGTCCCATTAAATTTCCTTCTCTCTTCAAATTTTCACATTACATACTATTCACTATCTACTATTATAGTACAAATCATTCAAATGTACCGCAAATCGCTAATAAAAACTGCTGTTTTAACCCATTTAAAAGGTATGCCAGATCAACTTCTACTTATTAATACGGAGAAGGTTGGTGAAAGTAATTCGGTTTGACCAACTTGTTTTTATAAGGCTTGTGAAAAATATGCGTCGTAGCTGGAGACATCGGTGGAATGAGCCACGCCCAGTTCCCAGTAACATCTCGTCCTTCGATTTCTTCTTTTTTCTCAAAATTTTTGAATTGCTTCGCTGCTGTGTGATGATCAACGATGGTGACGCCCATTTCTTGGTAAGACTCTAAAACTGCAATGTTCAATTCAACTAATGCTTTGTCTTTCCATAAAGAACGATTTGACTGTGTATTCAACCCCATAAGTTCTGCTACTACCGGCAAAGCATTATAGCGGTCTTCATCTGCAAGATTTCTTGCACCAATTTCAGTGCCCATATACCAACCATTAAAAGGTGCCATTTTGTATTCAATGCCACCAATTTCTAGTAACATATCAGAAATTAAAGGAACTCCGTACCATTTCAATCCTAGTTGTAAAAACCCAGGGATTTCCGGATGATCTATTTCAACTTCCTTAATCAATCGTTGCGGAATTTCCTTTAAAAACAGTTCACCATTCGGCATTTCAAGAACTAGTGGCAGAATATCAAAAGCGGATCCCGCTCCTTGCCATCCAAGTTTTTGACAACGTTTTGTTAATTCAACTGAACTTGAATCGCCAATAATGCCTTCCGCTGTTTCATACCCTGCATAACGGATTAGCTGGTGATTCCATAAGCGCATTGATTTTTTGTTTTCCTGCTCTTGACGAAAAACCGTAATTGTAGGGCGAATTTTGCCACCATTTGTAGCAAAGTCGATATGCCGAACCAAAGCATCAAAAACATCGTCTGCACTCGTTTGATGCCTTTCATCAAAGACCGTTAGTGAGTTCCAAAACAACCGACCGATGCAGCGATTATTATTGCGCCAAGCCATGCGTGCGCCATGTTCCAACTCTTCGAAACGATGTGTGTAAGTTCCAGTATTTTTGATGTCTATTTTTATTTCGAGCAATCTGCTCGATTTTTCGGCCTCACTCTTCCCAAGCTCTCCATAACAAGCTTCTATAAAGTTAGTCGCTTCTTCTAATAAAAGCATCGTCGAATTGCTAATGGTCATTGTCTTCACTCCTTATCCATATCATACACTTGAACCCCCCTCTTTTCTGTGACAGTTCTCTGAACCCCTATATTTCCATGCGCTTTTCCAGTACACTAAATGAAAAGTAAAGATATTGTCAGGAGGAGCTCACACCGATGGTAAAAGCGATTTTTTTCGATTTGGATGATACGTTGTTATGGGATAAAAAAAGTGTAGAAAAAGCATTTCAAGAAACATGTCTTTTGGCCGAAGAATTAACAGGGCAAGCTTGTTCTGGTTTAGAAGAAGCCGTGAGAGCTGCAGCAACTGAACTGTATTCAGGGTACGATACATATGACTTTACGAAAATGATAGGCATTAATCCTTTTGAAGGACTATGGGGAACTTTTGATGATGAAGGAGAAGGTTTTCAAAAGATGAAAACCATCGTTCCGAGTTATCGCCAGGAAGCTTGGACGCTTGGTTTACAGAGAATTGGGGTTGAAGATAGTGCTGAAATCGGCAGTCAACTCGCTGAATATTTTCCTGAAGCACGTAAAAGAAATCCTGTCCTATATGAAGAAAGCCTAAATGTACTGGCTGAATTGAAAGAACATTATCAGTTGCTTTTACTAACAAACGGTTCACCTAGTTTGCAACAGCTCAAACTTGAAATCACACCTGAAATCGCGCCTTTTTTCGATCACATCATCGTATCTGGTGCATTTGGAAAAGGAAAACCGGACCCTGACATTTTCTATCATGCTTTATCTAAATTCGACTTTACCGCCGACGAAGTATTGATGGTCGGAGATAATTTAATGACAGATATTATCGGTGCCGGAAAAGTAGGCATCCGCTCTGTTTGGATCAACCGTGAACAAAAAGCTCCTCATGAAACCATCATACCGACATATGAAATACAGCATTTAGAAGAATTACTTCAATTATTAGAACAACTTTAATCAAAAAGAGGCTATTCCATGAGTTTCTTAATAATTGTTAGAGAAAAATTTTGCTTTCTATACAGTTGGAGAATAGGCTGATTGAAATGGAGGCGGCGACTCCAGCGGAAACAGTGCGAGTCGGAGCTACTGGACTGAGCAGAGCGAGGGAAGCAGCAGAGACCGTACCCGCGGAAAGCGTCCGCCGCAATGGAAATTAGCCGGCCTTTTCAGGAATGACAAAAGGGCTGTCACCATAAGTCATGTTTTATGACTTTTTGGGACAGCCCTTTCTAATTTTTATAAGTTAATAGCTGTAACTCCTTGAATTTCATCTAATTTCGCCAATTGCTCGAGACTGCCTGCTTCTGCAGGTTTATCGATTGATAACATCATGATGGCACTTCCTCCAACAATCGACCGTCCCACTTGCATTGTAGCAATATTGACATTTTCTTGACCCAGTAAAGTTCCCACTCGTCCGATAACACCCGGACGGTCATTATGACTAACGTACAATAGATGTCCTTCTGGGACAACATCTACTAAATAATCATCTACTTTGACAATACGTGCGCCTTGTCCGTTCAATAATGTCCCAGCCACTTTTCGAATGCCATTAGCCGTTTTTACTTCTACTGTGATGAGCGTCATAAACCCTTTCGATTCAGTAGTCTTTTGTTCGGTAACTACGATGCCTTTTTGGTTGGCCAGATACAAAGCATTTACATTATTGACTTGCTTACCAAGATGACGTTTCAGCATCCCTTTTAACATATTACGCGTTAACGGCCTTACATCCATATTCGCTAATTCTCCTGCATAGCGAACAGTAACTTCCTCTGCCGTTGTTCCTGTCAAATCTGTTAGAAAAGCACCTAGACGTTCTGACAAATCAAAATAAGGTTCGATTTTTTTCATAATCTCTTTAGGTACTGATGGTAGATTGACTGAGTTGCGTACGGTGCCAGTCGTGAAATAGCTCACGACGTCCACGCTAACATCCACAGCTACGCTTTCTTGCGCTTCAAAGGTGCTTGCGCCTAAGTGAGGTGTCGCGATGATTTCTGGTAAATCCAATAAACGAAAATCAACCATTGGCTCTTGTTCAAAAACATCAAGTGCTGCTCCGGCAACTTTCCCAGATTTCACAGCATCGTACAACGCATTTTCATCAATAATACCGCCTCGTGCACAATTGACAATTTGAACCCCGTCTTTCATAATTTCAAATGCTTCTTTATTGATCAAATGCTTTGTTTCTTTTAATAGCGGTGTATGGACCGTTATGAAATCCGCTGCTCTTAAAACATCTTCTACCGAGCCAAAATCGACACCCAGTTTTTCTGCTTTTTCAGCCGTTAAGAAAGGATCATACGCAATAACATTCATTCGCTGACCTTTTGCGCGTGCCGCTACTTCTTGCCCGATTCGTCCAAATCCAACAACACCAAGCGTCTTGTTTTTTAATTCGACGCCGACATATGATTTCCGGTCCCATTGCTGATTGCGCAATGCATGGAAAGCTTGAGGAATTTTACGTGCCATCGACATAATCATCGCCATCGTATGTTCTGCAGCTGAATTGGTGTTACCATCCGGCGCATTTACAACAATAATTCCGTGCTCTGTGGCGGCTTCTAAATCGATGTTATCGACTCCAACACCGGCACGTCCAATAATCTTTAAGTTCGATGCTTTTTCGATCAACTCACGTGTTACTTGCGTTTGGCTACGTACGAGTAAGGCGTCAAAACCATGAATACGATCTTCTAATTGTTCTGGAGTTAAATTGGTTTCCATGACGATGTTTACACCATTTGCCTGGCGTAAAGGATAAATTCCTTCTTCGCTTAATGGGTCACTAATTAGTATATGAAATGTCATTTCGTTTTAGCTCCTTCTGTTAAAAATACTCGCTGTGCAGCGGCAGTTCCTTTACCAAGTTCGATTTCTTTCCCGACTTTCATCAAACCAATTTCCATCGCTGCGATAGTTTGTAACATATCTGCCGGAGAGCAATAGCCCATATGACCGATACGGAAAATCTTTTTCGCTAAATGCTGCTGACCGCCTGCCACTTCTAAAGCAAATTCTTTCTTCATGACTTTACGGAATTCTTCAGCATCAAAATCATCTGGTTTTACAGCAGTAACAGTTGGTGAAGCATCTTTATCAGAAGTTAGCAATGGAATACCTAATGCGTTAAACGCTGCACGTGTCATATCTTTCATCAGGCGATGTCTCGCGTACACGTTCTCCAAGCCTTCCTCTTCCAACAATACAAGCACTTGCTGTAAGCCAAATAAAATCGACAAGGCCGGAGTAAAGGGAGTGGTATCTTTTAAAATATTGTCGCGGTGTTTTTTTAGATCCAAATAAAATCGTGGTTGCGAATTAGCTTCGATTTTCTTCCATGCGCGTTCGCTTGCTGCGATAAACGAAAGTCCTGCAGGTAGCATAAAGGCTTTTTGTGAACCTGTCACGACTACATCAATTCCCCATTTGTCCATCTCGGTTTCCGTACCTGCTACACACGATACGCCGTCAACAATCACAAGAGCTTCTGATACTTCTTTTACAGCAGCAGCCAATTCTTTAATTGGATTTAGAACCCCTGTTGAAGTTTCACAAAATGTAGAAAATACCACTTTGATT
The DNA here is from genome assembly GCF_001687585.2 of Planococcus halocryophilus. GTDB lineage: Bacteria > Bacillota > Bacilli > Bacillales_A > Planococcaceae > Planococcus > Planococcus halocryophilus. The sequence goes on from NZ_CP016537.2 coordinate 2,953,946, forward strand.
TCTGGATGTTCCGAAAGGAAGTTCTTTACCGCTTCCGGATCTACGGCTTGTCCCCACTCTACTTCGAAAACATGAGTTTGAATCTCATATGCTTTACAAATTTTCGCAAATCGATCACCGAATGCGCCTGTTACAAGAACCAGAACTTCTTCACCAGCATCAACTGTATTGACTACAGCTGTTTCTAGTCCCGCAGTTCCACTGCCAGTCAAAATGATGACTTCTTGTTCTGTTCCAAAAACACGTTTTAGTCTTGGTCGGATGTCACTAATCATGTCAGATGTACTTTGTCCGCGGTGTCCAATCATCGGTTGTGTCATCGCGCGTTGCACACTTGGTGGGATTGGCGTTGGTCCTGGGATTCGTAAAATTTGTTGGTCTGTCAGCATAATGATTCTATTCCCCTCTCGATTTCCCCGCTTCCACGGGTCAGTAAGTTACGTATTAAAGTGAAAAAAGACCCTTCTCCCCCTACATAAAGATGTAAGGGGCGAAGAGTCTTCTGTTCGCGGTACCACCCTAATTCACTGTCAAAAAACTGACAGTCTCATTGGTTCACATGCGTAACGGGCACGAATCGGATGGACCTACTGATTTGTTCAATCCATCTATTCAGGAGTGCTACTAAATGCTGAAACCACTGATTCTCACCAACCATCAGTTCTCTTGAGATTTCCTTGCACAAAGTGTATCTCCATCAACATAGTTAATCTGTATATTTGAATTGACTCCATCATATACAGCGATAAAACCATTGTCAATATATAAAAAATATTAAGATTATTTTGCAAGCGTTTCCACTTTCCATAAACCTAGTAGCCACAAGACTTCAAGAAACCCAAAAAAATTTTCATAATTCAATCAAGCCCGTCTATTTCTACAATACTTTTTGTTTCCCAAAAATTAGCACAGAAAAACCGCCCACCAAAAGCTTAATGGGCGGTTCGTATTAGCTTAAGCCGAAATCATTTACTAATGCTGCAAGGCCACCTTGGTAGCCACTGCCAATTGCGTTAAATTTCCATTCGTTGCCGTGGCGGTATAACTCGCCAACTACTAAAGCTGTCTCGATTGAGAAATCTTCTCCAAGATCATAACGGATGAGTTCTTCATTTGAGTTTTCGTTCATAATGCGGATGAACGCGTTCGAAACTTGTCCAAAGTTTTGGCCTCTGCTGTCTGCTTCATGAATCGTAACTGTAAATACCACTTTATGAATATCAGAAGGAACGTTTGGCAAATCAACGATCACTTGCTCATCATCGCCGTCACCTTCACCAGTCAAGTTATCTCCTGTGTGAACAACAGATCCGTTTCCGCCTTCAAGATTGTTGTAGAATACAAAGTCTTCTGGTCCGCGTGATTTGCCGTTTTCACCTACTAAGAAAATCGATGCGTCTAAATCGAAATCGCCGCCACCGCTGTATTTGTTCGTATCCCAACCTAAACCAACGACCACTTTTGTAAGACCTGGGTTTGTTTTTGTTAAATCGATTTTCTGTCCTTTTGAAAGGTTAATTGCTGACATCGTAAATTCCTCCTCTAGTTAATTAGCTTTACGTTGAGCATCTTCATATTTCTTCTGCAATTCTTCGATGCGGAGACGTCCTTCTTCACGCATTTTACGATTTTCTTGCTCGATTTCGCGTGTGTCGTTCATCCCTTGCATAATAGTCTCCCATGTCTGTTCGATGGTTTCAATCTTGATGCTCGGTTGACCAGACATTCTAGCAATATCTACACTTTGACGTGAAATATCATTAGCGTTATTCAACAGCATTTCGTTCGTGCGACGATCCAATTCACTCATTGATTCGGCTACTAAGTTTTGGCGCTTAGCTGCAATGGCATTGATCAAACCTGTTTTAAAAATTGGAATGGTCGTAACGAAAGCTGAATTGATTTTTCCGATAAGCTTTGTGTTCCCGCGTTGAAGCATACGGATTTGAGGCGCCGACTGGTAAGAAACTTGTTTTGCCATCTCTAAGTCGTAAACACGTTGTTCTAAAAGCTCAATGGCATTTTGCAAAGAGTTTAGTTCCATTAACGCCATTTGATCTCCAGATTCTGCTTTTGCACGAACAGCTGGCTCTTGAGCTCTTAACTCTTCTACTTTAATATCGCCTGCTGCAATGTATTTTTCTAACTCCATGAAGTAATTGAAGTTTTGATTGTATAGTTCTTCTAAAGTTGTTGTCGATTTCTTCATTTCGCCTTCATACTTTGTAATTTCAATGTATACTTTATCGATTTCAGTTCCCATCGTTTGGTACTTATTAAATAATTGTTCGATTACTTTATTGCCCTTATTGAAAATCTTATTGAGAAAACCTTTTTTTTCAACGAAATCTTTTTTATCGAATTTGTCCATAATTTTACCTAATTGCTTAAGTAATTCACTAGACTCTTCCATACTATTTGCTTGAACTGAGTTTAAGACTTTTCCAGTAAAAGCGGAAATTTCATTGGCTGGCTCACGGCCAAATTCCAATAAAGCGATTTGGTTTTTCGGATCAATTTTTCCAGCTAATTGAAGAACTTCAGGGTCTTTTTTCAACTGAACTTTTAATTGGTTTTCATCTTTCATCACCAATTCTTGTTGTTCGATTTGATCTGGCATATTGGTCATCCGTTTTCACTCCTTTTTGGCTATAGCCATTTTTTGAAAATTTTCTTCACTACGGACGGCTCGCGGTAAGGCTCGTTAAAACTCCGTTCATCGAGCCAATGCGTATCAAATGACTCTGCATCAATCCATCTTTCTATATCTTGATGCCCTTGAGGATTGATGACAATCACATCGAGACCAAACACATGAATTAATGCGATTGCATTAGCATCTGCACGGCTCAATTCACCATCTTTTTCTTCGTTATAAAACAGCATTGTCGGTACAAATTGGGGATAATCAAACAACTGAATCAATTGAATGACCGAATCTGGTAATGCCATCGATTGCGAAAAAGCATACAGTTGCAACTCTTCAAACGACTCGCTACTTTGAGATTGCAAGATTGGTTTTTCTACATGTCTTGAAATTGCTGCAGCAATTGCAGTCTGCACGCCGTCCGGTAATTTATTGTATTTCCACCAATGTGCGGATTTCATCTTTTCAGGATCAAGTTGTCCATTTTTCCCAAGCGCTGCGCGGTAATGAAATTTCTGATTGCCCTTTCGTTCTTCGATAAACGGAAAACTTCGAATCAACTTCGTGTCTTCACGCTCGGTTAAGTTATGAACATTGTCCCAAAAACGTTTACGGTCTTTTTCAATGCCCATTACTTTGGAAAAGACGACAGGAATGTTGACTCGTCCACTCCCTACTGAAAAGGATGGCCGAACCATCGCACGTTCTTTAGCAAGCATAAATCCTTCGTCCATTGTTGTCTTCAATCGAACGGATTGTGTTAAATAAGATTTGAATTGAAATGGTTTATAGAGTCCCGAATCATCATGATGCAAAAGACGATCTACTTCTTGGGTTGCTCGGTAAGCGACTGTTCCTACGCGTTTTGGTTTTTCTTCCGGAAAAGGCAAGAGTGAACCGGCATTCACTTGGAAACTATGACTATGAATACCTTCACTTCCAACAGCTTTCTCAAACCAACGCTCTCCTGTTGGGTCATAAACAATAATGTGAAAGCCAAAAGCAGCTGCTAACTTTAAAAACCAGCTTTCACTTTCTGTAACGCTGCCATACCATAAAAATCCTGGCAAACCTTTTTCTAGATCCAACTTTTCAATCTCAGGTTCGATATGATTAAATATCCATTTAACCAAGTCTGTCGTCACACGACGGAAAGACGAATGAGTCGTATCTCCACCTGATTGCGCTTGAAACGCTTTCAAAATATCAATCAACACAATTCGCAAACGTCTATTGAGATCCACGTCTTTTAACTTAGGGAGTAGTCCTTTACCGTCAAGAAAAGCTGTCATTCGATTGGGCGATAACCCTTTTTCTTTTTTATTCATTTCAAATAAATCTTGAAGTGTTCGCAATCGATCTTGTTCAATATACTTGTTCATATTATCAGAAAGTCGAATCAACCGACCCTCTGACTCTTCCATAACGTCATAGATTGATGCGAAATATTCATCCGCATCAAGTGTCATGCCCGTAATTTGTCCAAGCAACTGTGGATACGTAATGCTAGTTTCTTCAATTTTCGTTTCACTGTGATCCACTATCGGTTTTTTCAGCCATTCCCCGATTTTCTCCGGATCCCAGGTTTTAGCGGGGATTGGATTCAATTGAACCATTGGAATCTCTCCTTGCTTTGTTGCTTACTGACGTTGCAGTGATATCTCAGCAACACGAGCTAAAATTTCCTCGCCTGCTTTAATGCCGTAATTTTCTGTCTTACGAATATGAGCTGAAATAGGAGCAGCATTTCTCGCAGCTTCACCGTGAGAGGCAAGCATGCCATAATCGGCACTTTCCAATAAATCTAGATCTAATAACGAATCTCCAGCAGCAACGACATAGTTAGCACCTATATGTGTCTTAATATACTCCATTGCCCCTGCTTTCGTAATGCTTTCTGGCATAAAATAAAGTTTTCTGCCTTGAAGTGATAATCCCCAGCCAAGCTTTTTAAAAGTGGCGGTGTAAAAATCTAACTTGTCTTCAGGAAAACGAGCACGATCGATGATTAAATAAACAAACCAATTGTCTGCTTCTCTCACTTTAACTACCCAGTCTTCTGAAAAATGCCGATTAATTTCCGGTAGTAATTCCTTTATAACGGTTTTACGATTTGTGCACGTTTGGCGAATTTGGTCGGACCATTCCTTAATCGGCTGACCATTTTCTAAAATAACCGCTCCGTTAGAAATAACCGCAAAACGTGGAGGTTGTTGCCCTTCAAAAATACCGGTTACTCGCTCGTATTGAGCTTGCGTACGTGTAGTCACCGGAAGAAAAAAGGTTGAATCGTCAATATTCCATAGAGCCAATTGACTTTTTTTTGTCATGAATGACAAAGGCTTGCCTTCGTAGCGCTCTACTTCAACTAACTCTTCTTCCGTGACGTCCATTCCCATTGAATTACGGGAATAAATCAATGTTTGATCTAAATCGCTAGCGAATAATACCGTCATATTTCTTTACCTGAACGGATCAAACCGATTGCGCGATAAAACAAGTCTGGAATCACTTCGACCGGCACGTCTTTTTCTTTTGCCAACATCAAAATATGATGTACATCCGGATTATCCAAGCTGTTAACAAGAACTTTCCACGGACTTCTGCGTAGCAAAACGCGCGTTGTTTCACCAACGCCTGGTTTAATCAAATGATAATCGGTTTCACGATACATCTGCTGACCGATTTCTTCGACTTCTTTCATTCCTTGCCACGTTCTTTTTGCTGTTACAGGAGTTGAGACAGCGTCTTTTTCGACTCTTTCTTGTGTACCCTTAAAACAATCTGTAATTTGATCGACAAAGTCATTTGATAAATCCTCTTCCAGCAATTCACCGTAAAATTTCGCACCATGGAAATCATCTTCACCGATATACAGTTTGTTTAAAATGGTTCGGCTCACGAGTCCTGATACTGTCGCATTCAGACATGCGCTCGGAATAAGAAAGTCTTCGCGCGTACCGAATAATACTGCACACGCTCCGGGATCGGCCAGTACGGCCATATCATCATGGAGATTCAAGTTTTTCGTTTTATTGAGATGATTTACCGCCTTGGTCAATTCCTTTTGAATTGCCCCTTTTCCGGTCCATCCATCGACAAATTGAATACGACTTGTCGGATGTGCAGCACGTATTGAATCGATCGCTTTTTCATCAATTCCTTTATCACGCAAAATAGAGACGCTATAATGTGGCCATTTCATATTCAATATTTTTTCAGCGTAACGGCGAATTAAGATGCCGATTGGGCTACCTGCTCTCGCTAAAGAAACAAGGACAACATCGTCTGTTCCTGCATTCATAAAAATACGCTGTGTTACGAGGCCTACTAAATAAGCCAGTTGTTCTTTCGTTTTTACTACTGTTTCGTGATAAAGCTTTGTATATTCATCAGAAGGTCGATATTCCATCGGAAGTCTCTCTGCGTAATGAGCACCTGTTTGAACTGCTTTTTCGCGCTCTTCTAATGTACTTTCAGTAAATACTTCGCTTACATCTTTCAATAGGAAAGTGATGTCTTCTTTCGGATAACTCGTTTTTACTAAACCGGTAGCTATCATTCGATTTCTTCACTCCTTTTGGTAGTTGTTAGAGATATCCATTCTACTGGTGCTTTTTCTTCTAAATAAGCAAGTAAGGGCTGCCATTCAGAGGAATCGATAACCGATTCAGCAAGTAAATAAATCCGATCAATATCCAATTCATTCAAGTTGTAGATGAATTGGCTTATCTCTTCAGCATCTGGTAAATCAAACTTCGCTTTTTCTTGAATTGGATAGCCTGTTGTCTTTGCGGCGAAAATCGGACTGCGCGTCGTCGTCTGTACGAGTGAATTGCCTCCTAATGCTAAAGCAAAACGAATTGGCAAATACATATTCTCCCCTACTCCAATGACCAATGCTTTATCGCTTTTTTTAGCAACTTGTGCTGCTGCAGTTTCTGCCCAATTTGTGATTTCATCGTGTTCTTTACTCGTAAGGCCGAAGCGCCCCGTATGCGAAATATACTGTTGTTTTGTTTTCGAAACAACCGATAATTTGTTTTCGCTTATTTGGATAGTTGGAACTCTTTGTCCTGTCCCGTTTAGCAGCGTATCTGTAGGTTCTTCAGGTGCTCTGCTATGAACTAATTCAAAATCACCGGACATTAACGATAAGATTTTCAAGCTGATTTCTCGGCTACTTGTCATTTTTTCTATCTTTTCTCGTTGGCTAGCATTTCGCCAATCGAGAATCGACAGCGACACGTAGTTTTTCCCAGGAAATTGATCATCTAATGCACAAACCAAATTTAACAAAGTATTGCCTGTTGAAATTTCATCGTCAATTAGCACAATGGTTTCAGCTTCTTCAAGCATTCCTGAAGGTGCATATACTTTATGGGAAGTTGCGTGGGAATGTTCTTCTTCAAAGACAAAAGATGGGGTCATGCCAACAATTTCTTCACGAGTTGTATGAAGATAAGCTGCTTTTTCAAAATGCTGAAAAACCGAATGACCAAGGCCTGTCGCAGTTTCAGCCATTCCGATAAAAACCGTTTTCTGCGGTAACGCTTTTTTGAATTCGAGTGATTCGATGCTTAGTTCACGATTGGCTTTACCTGTTTCAATCATTCCCACAAGATGAGCTGTATTAGAATACCCTTTAAGACCTGCTCTTTCCATTAACAAAGAAGCTAGTAACGTTCCTGTTCCAAGGGCTACGGAAGGATTTACAGCTAAATGTTTGGCAATCAGCTTACTGACAAATAAAAACTGACGCTTTTTATTGACACGTAAAGCTACAGAAAAAAGCGATTCTGGGGAAAGCCCAGGATAAGCATCTGTAACTGAAATATGAATATTTAAGTTATCCCATAATTTAGTATTGATTTGATAATTGGTTCGCCCGGAGATGATTGAGGACGTCGATTGGTTGATAGTTTTCATTCAGCACCCCATAGACTTCCGCTTGAGCAATTACTTTTTTTGCCCAGCTCAAATGCGGTTTTACTTCGTTCATTTTGTTACGTTTAGGACTTTGTAAAACACCATTTCTCCCCTTACTTTCATTGAGGATTAATTTGGCGTCTTCATAAGCTTCGAAAGATATGATGTGTCCGGCATTAACGATTGGAATTTGAGAAGGATGAATGCATGTTTTCCCTTTAAACCCGTTTAATATATCCAATTGGACTTCTTCCCAAAGGGTTTGTTCTGGTTTTGAAGAAAGCCAAAGCCTTTCTCCGACCGAAAAATGTTCATAGACAGGACCTGAAACTGTGAACCCGTCTTCTGAACGACCAAACTGGTTTAATATAGCAATCAGGCAATCACGAATGATGTGAACATCATAAATCGTCCGTTCAGCCGGACGCCGCAAGCCATAAAGACTAGAAAAATCGGTTGCCCCAACGCGAACGGTCAAAATTCGTTCTGCTTCTGACTGTATAATTTTATATAATTCCGCTAAAGTCTGTTCACGAGATTCGCTGTACAACACTTCTTTTGTTTCAAGTAAAGGCAAGGCGTATAGCTTTCTACCAGCTGCTTCACTGGCACGATTGAGCGCTTCAAAAAACAATGGTAAAGTGTCAGGTGAACATTTCGGAAAAACAATTCCTGTTATAACACTTAAAGCGGTTCCGGCATTTTTGATCAATTTATCCAATTGATCCGGTGTACGAATTCGTAAAAACAAAATGGGACCTGCTGCCAATTGTTCAGCACTTGCTTCTTCAAGCTTTTTAAATTCACTTATTGCATTTTTTTCCGCTTGCTCTAGTTCCGTATCCGCTACTGCATCTTCTAGGCAGATAATTAATGTGGTTAAGCCAGCAAATGCGCCTTTACTATATTCACCATTCAAAATCTTTTGAGCAAAATCTGCTCTAGATCCCGGTGTATAAAGTGCTGCGCCCAGTGCTAAACTTAATGTTTCCCGTTTTGTATCACGGTTAAATTCTGCCGGGGAATATTTAAAAAAAGTTTTTAAATCAGAATCGGTTAATCCGTTAAAATGTCTCATACATGATCCCTCCCGGCATGCTGCCGTAACAGCCCGTTCAAATTATCCATTCCTTTATGAATGGAGAAAAAGCAAGGAGACAGTCTCCTTGCTTTTCCATCGTTTCCTTAGCTGTTTAAGCCAAAGTCTTTCACAAGCGACTCTAAGCCACCTTGATACCCGCTGCCAATGGCATTAAATTTCCACTCTCCACCGTGACGGTAAAGTTCACCGACAACCACAGCAGTTTCAATTGAGAAATCTTCACCAAGGTCGTAACGGATTAACTCTTCATTTGTATCACCATTTACAATACGCACATATGAATTGCTTACTTGGCCAAAATTCTGACCGCGTGCTTCAGCATCATGGATTGTGATTGCAAAAGTGGCTTTTTCGATTGATGCAGGAATAGCTGATAAGTTTACGTTTACTTGTTCGTCATCCCCATCACCTTCACCTGTTTTGTTATCGCCCGTATGCTCTACAGCACCGGCAGCGCCAGTCGTATTATTGTAGAAGATGAAATCAGCTTCTGATGCTGTTTTTCCTTCGCCATTCAATAGGAAGACTGAAGAATCCAAGTCAAAGTCTTGTCCACCGTCATATTTATTTGTATCCCATCCTAAACCAACAACTACTTTTGATAAGCCTGGGTTACTTTTAGTTAAGTCTACTTTTTGACCTTTTGATAAATTAATTGCCATTACTTCAACACTCCTTAAGAATATTTGTTTGCAATTGATCCGATATCAGGTTCTGATGCGCCTTCACCAATCGCAGAAAACTTCCAGTCAGTTCCTTGACGGTAAAGTTCGCCTGTAATTAACGACATTTTGCCAGCATAGTTTTCTGTTAAGTTATAATGAACCAATTCTTCTTTCGACTGGTTGTCGACTAAACGAATAAATGCATTTTCAATCATACCGAAATCTTGTTTCTTTTTCTGTGCGTTGTAAATGTTTACAACAAAAACTAAACGGTGAACTGACGGTGAAATTCGTTTCAAATCAATATTGATCATTTCATCATCGCCGTCGCCTTCTCCAGTCAAATTATCACCAGAATGGACTACGCTACCGTCTTTGCTTTTTTTATTGCCGAAATAGATTAAGTTTTCTTTAGCAGTCAACTTGCCGTTTTCATCCAGTAATAAGACCGATGCGTCACAGTCAACGTCAGCTCCGCCGCCTCCGCCTCCGCCTAATAGATTACTTATGAAGCCTCCACTTTTTTTAGTTGCTACTGGATCCCAGCCTAAGCCAACCATAATGCTCGAAAGCGATGAACGTCCTTTTGTTAAATCGATTTTTTGACCTTTTACAAGATTAATCGCCATTCCTAACACTCTCCATTCATCATTATGTATTCTATTTTAATGGTATTGGTCTAACATGTAAAATTCAACGAATAAAGTTTACCGGAAAGTTCAGTCATTTGGAATTTCCAAGGTTATAAAAACACGCTGAATCTTCAAACAAATGTTTTCTTAAAACACCTGACGTATACTAATACGTATATAAAGCTAGAAAGTTTCATTTTCTTATGCTCACTTCTTAAATAGCATGGATAATGGGAGCTAGCAAATCATTTCAGTAACAATCGGAGAGGGGAAATAAAAATGAAGCTTATCTCGATCGTGGTTCCTGCTTATAACGAAGAAGCCAATATTGCAGCAATGTACGATAAATTGATGCAGGAACTAGAGTCGCTTCCCTATCGTTATGAAATTATGTTCATTAATGATGGTAGCAGTGATAACACCTTACAGGAAATTTTAAAATTAGCTGAAGCGCATGAACATATAAAATATATTTCGCTAACACGTAATTTTGGTAAAGAGTCCGCGATGCTCGCTGGCTTAAAACGCATTAAAGGAGATGCAGCCATTGTCATGGACAGTGACTTGCAACATCCGCCTACGTTGATTGGTGAAATGATTCAAGGCTATGAGGAAGGCTTTAACCAAGTGGTAGCTAAACGATCACGTACAGGTGATTCTAAAGTGCGTTCTTTGTTTTCTTCTCTTTACTACAAAATCATCAATTCAATCACTGATGTCGATTTGCAAGACGGTGAAGGAGACTTCCGTTTATTAAGTCGTAAAGCCATCAATGCCATTTTGGCATTAAGTGAAAGCAATCGTTTTTCTAAAGGTTTGTTCTCATGGATTGGCCTTAGTAAAAAGACCATTAACTATGAAAATGTATTACGGACCGATGGCGATTCAAAATGGTCTTTTAGCAATCTCGTCAATTATGGCATCGACGGCATCATTTCATTTAATATGAAGCCTTTGCGCATTTGTTTTTACACAGGCTTTTTAGTCTTATTCTTGTCTCTCATTTATATTTTCTTTACACTCTACAATATTATGAAAGAAGGTATTGGTGCTCCCGGTTACTTTACGACGATTACAGCGATTTTGTTACTTGGTGGCATTCAATTAATCAGCCTTGGCGTTATTGGCGAATATATTGGTCGTATCTATAATGAAACAAAGCAACGTCCTCACTTTCTTGTAGATATCAGCAATGCGGATGAATACCATGAATCTTAAAGCGCTCAATACTGAATTTACTCGTTTTATATTTGTCGGTGTCCTTAATACCTTGAGTTATTACTCAATCTATTTAGTTCTTCATAACCTTTTCAATTTGCCTTACCTATTGGCACATATCGTCGGCTTTTTAATCAGTTTAAATATTTCATTTTTCTTAAACTGTTATGTCACGTATCGCATTAAGCCGACTCTTAAAAAATATTTGTATTTCCCATTAACACAAGTTGTGAATATGTCAGTTTCGACTATACTTATTTTTGTTTTTGTTGAATTTCTGCACCTCAACAGCAATATCGCGCCTTTTGCTGCGGTATTATTCACAGTTCCCATAACCTTTATCGTATCGAGCAAAATCCTTAAAGACACACCTTCACCAAAATAAGTAAAAAGATGGTGACACTATGCAAAAGTTACGACCTGTTATTCTTCTCATATTCGTCAGTCTACTCTTATCAGCGATAGGCCATATTGTTTTTCTCAAGCAATGGTCAACCGAACATTTTATGGTGGGGATTAATGATGGCCTTTCACAAATGATGCCTTTTAAACACCTTCTCTATGAACAATATACACAAGGCGAATTTTTTTATTCGTTCGATTTTGGTTTAGGGGCTGGCACATTTAGTGAACTGTCTTATTATTTTTCTACTTCGATTGTGTTCTTGGTTTCAGTAATAATGATATCTATACTAAAAGCGCTACACATTATTCAAACTACTGATGTTTTGTTTTGGGCAAACGCTGCCGTTTTCATCAGTATTATTCGTTTAGCAGCTGTCTTGTTTATCACAACTCGATTATTTATGTATATGAACATATCAAAACCAGCAGCGTTAGTCGGTGCTTCACTTTACGGCATTTCTGGCATGTACTTCCGCCACGTTACGTATTGGGAATTTTTCGCGGATGCTTTTTTGTGGCTGCCAATTTTATTGCTTGGCGTTGAAAAGATTTTCCGCGAACAAAAACCCGGCTGGTTTGTAACTGCCGTAGCGATTTCCATGATTGATAACTTTTACTTTGCCTATATTAATCTGTTACTGACCGCTATTTATATTTTGTTCCGTTTATTTATCCCATTAACTCAGGATGAACAAACCAAAAAGAAAAGCATGATAAGTTTTTTTGTCGCTGGATCTATTGGTGCTGGTATCAGTGCGGTGTCGTTTATACCAGCTGTCTATGCATACTTAAATAACCATAGACCAGTTTTTAAACAAGAAATCCTTTGGATGGACGAAACTATCGATAATATTTTGTTTACTAGCTCCATAATTGTCTTACCTGCATTTTTCGTTTTTGTGTTATTTAGCTGGTTCTTATACCGTGATAAAACATTCCGCTTGTTTGCGCTTCTTGGAATTGCGGCCATCATTATGCACAATAGTCCAATGATTGGCAGTGCTTTTAACGGTTTTTCTGCTCCTCAGTATCGTTGGGAATACTTTTTATCGTTGGTTATGGGTGGAGCAGTTGCTGTTGCTGTTGACCATTTGCATAAATTCACGTGGCAACGCTTTGTCATACCAGCTATATTGACGATTTCCAGCTTTTTGATTTACGTGTGGAAAGATGAATATTTTGAAATAGATTCGCAATTTTCAACTCTAGCGATTAGCGCTTTAGTCATTACATTTTTACTGTTGCTGCTATACATCTTATTCAATAAAAACCTTATTAAATATTCGTTAATGGCATCTCTATTGCTGTGGACCTTGTTATTTGCCAACCTGTATCAAACCGAAAAAATCCTTGAAGAAGGAGAAATTTCGCAAGTTAGCAAAGAACTAATGACAGGTGTCGATTATGACGATCCCGAAATCAAAAAACTATTGAAATATATTCATGAAAAAGAAAATGGCGGACCTTACCGCATTGAGTGGATGGAAGGCGTTCGCAACAATACTCCAATTGTTCAAGATTTCCAAGGGTTTAGTGCGTATTCCAGCATTTTAAATAAAAATCTATTGTATTTTTATTTATACGATCTTGAAATCGACATGGGGCGTGAAAGCGTCAGCCGCTATGCCACGCTTGGCAACCGCGCAAACTTGTATAGTATGTTCCAAGGAAAATACATTATTCGCTCCCGTGGAGATTCCAATATTCCATATGGTTTCGATGAAATTCATGCTTCTCCTAAATACATCATTTATAAAAATGACTATGTCTTGCCGTTCGCACGTGCTACCTCTAGCGTTTATGAAGAACAGCAATTAGCGGCCGCCTCTCCGTTAATGCGTGAACAGGCTATATTGACAGGAGTCGTACTTGATCGAGGCAAGGTTGCTGACCCTTTACCAGAGCCAGATGAAAACATTTTAAACTTTGACCCTGCCACAATTGGGGCTACGTTCAATGATGGCATATTAAAAGTAGTTGAAAGAACCGGAGGCTTGAACTTAAACTTGGAAAAACCACCTAAATCTGGTGGTGATTTGTTCGTTTCCTTCAACTTGGTAACAAAAGCAGAAGACCAAGGCTTTCTGCTCGAAGTAAATGACTACCAAACGACTAGAAAATCCAATCAGTCGATTTATAAAACATTTGTAGATGACTTAACCATTCGTATCCCAGCTGAAGAATCTATTGAAATCCGCTTGCCTAAAGGTGAATATGAAATAACGGAAATTCAAGTATATTCGGCTTCTTATCAAGCTTTGCGCAAACAAGCGGCACAGCCTGATTTATCGAGCAATTTATCAATTGATGGCAGTCATGTGAGCTTAAATTATGATAATGCCGCGAATGATGAATACTTAAAACTAACTATTCCTTATGAGCGAGGCTGGCAAGCAACAATTAACGGAGAACAAGCAGAAGTGTTAAAAGCTGATTTTGCTTTTATAGCCATTCCATTAGAAGCTGGCAACAACAACATTTCTCTCTCGTACCGCCCACCATTTTTCAAACCTGCAGCAGCAATTAGTTTAGTGTCTATGCTTCTCGGTTTTGCTTTGGTTTTTCGCAAAAGAAAAAGAATAAATAATTACTAGTAGTGAAAATATTGGCAACTCTACTATTTCTCCTACTTTAAGCGCCCCTATTTCGACTTTTATGACCAGTCGAAATAGGGGCGTTTTTTTCACTGCTACTCCTTAGGAAATACTAACCTTATATGGAATTTCTCCTCCTACAAAAGAAGTGGTTTCACCTAATCTCGTTTACTATGTTGCTTTAACGTGTAAGGAAGAGTAACACAATTTCAAGGGAGGAATTCAGATGAAGCGTTGGTTTTTGCTCGGTTTACTCTTGACTCTTTTCGTATTTCTAGCAGCTTGTGGAAATGACACCACAGATGAGCCACCTACCGAATCTGATGGTGCAACAGAAACAACGAGCGACGACAGTACAGCCAATCAAGATACCACTGAAAGTGCACCTACTAACGGTGGCGAGATCGTTATGGTAACTGTCCAGTTAATAAACGGGGATGGGAATGCAATAGGGACTGCTGAATTGACTGATGAAGAGGATGGCGTGGCAGTAGCTCTTCAAATTGAGGACTTGGAAGCAGGTATGCACGGCATTCATTTTCACCAAGCAGGAAAATGCGAAACTCCTGATTTCAAATCGGCTGGCGATCACTTTAACCCAGAAAATTCAATGCATGGCATAGACAACACTGATGGTCCGCATGCTGGTGATTTACCGAATATTGAAGTAGGGGAAGACGGCACAGTTTCCCAAGAGTTTAAAGCTGAAAATGTCACACTTGAAATTGACGAAGAAAATTCATTGTTTAAAGAGGGAGGAACTGCCCTTGTTATTCATGCAGGAGAAGATGACCAAATAACCGATCCTTCTGGTGATTCAGGTGACCGAGTTGCTTGTGGAGTTATTACTGCAGAATAGCAATAAACGAGACAGAAAACGAACTAAAACGACAATCCTTCTTTCAGAGTGGGCATTGTCGTTTTTACTAAATCCAATTATTTAGTTTTTCTATATGGTGTTTAAGTAAATTATTGGCGGGAATATTGACGTTAAATACTACTTAATCTAGAGGAGGATTCATCATGCCAAAAGATAAATTCGAAAAAATAGATGAACAAGTTAATCCACAAGAACAATCTACACAACCCGGTTCAGAAGAACAAATGCAACCTGAGCCAATTTATGATGACGAGAATTATGTAGGCTCAGGTAAGCTTGATGGTAAAGTTGCACTTATCACCGGCGGAGACAGCGGCATTGGTCGCGCAGTAGCAGTAGCTTATGCCAAAGAAGGTGCGAGTATTGCAATTGCTTATCTTGATGAACACGAAGATGCAGAAGAAACTTTAAAGGCGATTGAATCATACGGCGCAAAAGGTGTTAAATTTGCTACAGATATTAGTGACGTAGAAAATTGCAACCAACTTGTAGTAGATGTCATTTCTGAACTTGGCCAATTAAATGTTTTAGTAAATAATGCTGCCAAACAATTTCCACAAGAAGATTTTTGAGCCATTAGCCCTGATCAATTAATGGAGACGTTCTCTACTAATATTTTCAGTATGTTCTATTTGACACAAGCTACTCTTCCTCATTTGCAAAAAGGAGACAGTATCATTAACACTTCATCTGTAACAGCTTATCAAGGTTCTCCTGGTCTAATTGATTATTCATCAACGAAAGGAGCCATCACGAGTTTTACACGTTCTCTCTCTGCCAATCTTGCGCATCAAGGGATTCGTGTGAATTCAGTAGCTCCAGGACCTATTTGGACACCATTAATCCCTTCAACTTTCGATGCCGAGAAAGTCAAAAAACATGGTCAAAACACATTATTAGGACGACGCGGTCAACCTTCCGAATTGGCTCCCGCTTACGTATACCTAGCTTCTAAAGATTCTACTTACGTAACTGGCCAAGCCATTCATATTAATGGCGGTGACTTTATTAGTTCTTAAAAAACAGACTCAGCCAAGGCTGAGTCTGTTTGTTTATTCACCCTATATTATTTTTGCTTTTTTTCTTCTTGTGCGATGAAAGTTAATGCTCTTTCAATTGTTGAGAATGTAACTAATCGACTATCACGGTCTAAATCATTAGAGAATTGTTGTGCCGCCGCTACGGTTATACCTGTTACATAAAGCTTGCTTCCCATAATTCGAAGTGCATCGTAAATCTGCTTAAACCAATAAAGTGGTGAATTTTCTTTCCAAGATAAACCGGTAATATCGATGATGACGTATTCAATGCGATTCGATTGAACATATTCACAAACTTTAACTTTCAACGTTTCAAAGCGATGATGATACATTGTTCCAACGAGTGCTACAGTTGCTACATTTTCTTGTACAGATAAGATTGGCAACATCAATTTTTCAATCTCATTTTCGTTGGCCATAATTGCTTGTTGCTGAGAACGCTCGAGAGTAATATCTGTTTGAGTACCGATAAAGTACAAATCCCCTTCAATTCGAACCGGATCAATAACTAGCCGATTCCAAAATGGCGAGCCGTCTTTACGGTAATTTTGGATTGTTAAAACGACTTTTTCTTCAGCAGCAATTGCCGTTCTCATCTTTTCGATATCTTCATTAGCTGTACCCGCTCCTTGTAAGAAGCGGCAATTCCGGCCAATTATTTCTTCCTGCGAGTAACCCGTCATATCTATAAAGGTTTTGTTTGTATAAATAATAGGATTATCCGGTTGCGATGGATCGGTCACAATCGTGCCCACTTTACTACCATCTAACATAGCTTCAAGCAAAGTTACTTGTACTTCATGGTTTAACTCCTTCAAGCGGTCCACCTCGTCTTTCGTTTCATAAAATAATCCTAGCATAACCACAAAGCGAAATCCAAAGACTCCTCCGCTTTCGCGTTTCATGTTCTTTTCATAGGGTAAATAAAAGAACAAAGAATCTTTCATACAGGAGGAAGATATAATGGCAAAAGTATTAGCAGTGTTATCGAGTGGCTATACAGATGAAGAACATAATTACGTAACCGGTTGGTGGGCAGAAGAACTGTTTGCCCCTGCATTAGAGCTTGAAAAAGAAGGTCACACTGTTGAACTAGCTTCTATCGACGGAGGTAAACCTATCGTCGACCCAATAAGTGTTAGCGCAGATTATGACCCGAACGGTATATACAAAAAACAATATGAATCAGGGATTGCGGACAAAACAATGCCAATTGTTAATGTCAAAGCTAGTGATTACGATGCGATCATGATTGTTGGTGGACATGGCGCCATGTTTGATTTAGCACATAATGAAGATTTGCACGCGGTGATTAATGTTGTTTATGAAACAGGTGGTATCGTGTCTGCCGTCTGTCACGGACCTGCTCCATTGATTTATACGAAAACAAAAGAAGGACGCAATTTGCTTGAAGGTCTAAAAGTAACTGGTTATCCAAACGATAAAGAACCAAAAGAAGTTGTAGATTTGTTGCCTTTCAGCCTGGAAGACGAATTAAACAAAATAGCCAATTATCACGAAGAAAAAGATCATGACGCCTATGTAGTTTGGGGTAGTAAGCAAATCCTTACTGGACGTGACCCCCAATCTTCTGAACTGTTTGGCAGAGAACTGGCTCAAAAACTAACAGAGCGAACGCTTAAATTGGAAGAAAAATTCACCAGTTAGCGCTACTTTAAACAGGAAAAAAATAATAGCGATTTCGAGGAGGCATTTGTATGAGCAATGATCATAAAGATCATGAAGAAGAGTACATGGAAGCAACCAAAGAAGAAGCAAAACATCGTTCCCCCGAAGAAAAACAAGGGATTCAAGAGCCACGAGTAACAGGATATAAACCGTTACAACTCGGTATGATTATTTTTGTTATTTTAGTTCTTGTTATTGTTGGTTTTGGGTTCGGTACTGATTGGTTTGGAATTTTCGATTGATTACAGACGTGTACATTCACGATAAAAAGAGGCTTTCCGACAATCGGAAAGCCTCTTTAATATTAATTATTTTCGGTTAATGTTAGTTCGAAATTCTGTAGTTCACCATTTCTATAAGCTTTCACTTTTAATGTGTCGCCGACTTTTGTTTCATTATATAGATACTGTCGAAGTTCCAAAACCGAATTTACTGACTTTCCGTCCAATTCAACAATAACATCATATGTTTCCATGCCTGCAGAAGCTGCTCCTGAGCTTTCGACTACCGATTGAACGACAATACCGCCTTCAATTTCTGAAGGCAAATTCAACTGGCTAGTGCGGTATTGCGCCGGCACTTCAGCTAAATCCAAAATAGCTACGCCCATAGATGGTCGGTGTACAGCACCTTCAGCTTCTAAATCGGAAATAACTGGAATCGCGGTGTTGATTGGAATCGCTAGTCCAATACCTTCTACAGCCTCTTGCGAAATTTTCATCGAGTTAATGCCGATCAATTGCCCTTGTGCATTGATCAATGCGCCTCCGCTATTTCCGGGGCTAATCGCTGCATCTGTTTGAAGAACTTCTGACTGCCAATCTTCTGTCCCATCTTGGTTGATATCAAGCGGAACTAAACGTTCGGTTCCTGAAATAACTCCCGTTGTGACAGAGCCAGAAAATTGAAGACCTAATGGATTCCCGATTGCAATAACCGGTTCTCCTGCTTGTAGTACAGAGGAATCTCCAAATTCTGCAACTGTTTCAATACTTTCACCAGGCACTTTTAAGACAGCTAAATCTGTCCAAATATCGGTCCCAAGTACTTCGGCATCCAGCTCCGTGCCATCGGCCAAAGTGACCATTACACCTTGAGCACCTTCTACTACATGATTATTAGTAACGATATAAGCCATGTCGCCGTCTTTTTTATAAATGACGCCAGATCCTACACCTGCTTCTTGTGACTCTTTCTTATCACCTGTCTGTGATTCAAAAGGATTTTGCTGTGCAACTTGCAAATTAGAAACACCCACAACAGCACTAGAAGTTTCCTCTACAATTTTGGTCACATCTGAAGTGACAACTGTAGATGTTGTTTGCAATCCACTAACGGCCTGGTTTGTTGAAGTTGTCGCTGCGCCTTCAACTTCTCCATCCGTCACACTTGGCAAAATAACGCCTACTAATAACGCTCCAGCGATCAACCCTGTAAAGCTAGAAGCAAAATAGCCTTTTTTGTTCTTTTTTGGTTCAGTTGAATTATAATAGCCCATCTTTATGTCCTCCTTATTCTGCTAATTCGTTAACAATGTTATATGACTCTGTTTTTTCTGCTAACCATTCCGCATATTTCGTATTTAACGCTTCATCAAACAACGTTTCTTTTATTTGTTCTTTGCTATCTTCCAAATTGGCTTCAGTTGCTTCTGTTTTGCCAGTTACTTGGATGATATGAAAACCGTAATCTGTTTCTACAGGTTGGCTTATTTCATCTACTTTCAAACTAAACGCGGCTTCCTCAAATTCGGGTGTCATTTCACCGGCACCAAACTCGCCTAATGCTCCGCCATTCTCAGCGTTACTTGTATCTATTGAATACTTAGCTGCTAGTTCGGCAAAATTACCACCATCATCTAATTCCGCTTTTACTTTATCTGCCTCTTCTTGAGTTTCTACCAAGATGTGATTCGCTTCTACTTTTGAAGCTTGTTCGAAAGTTTCTTTGTTTTCTTCGAAATAAGTACTAATTTGCTCATCTGTTATTTCAATGTCAGGTCCGATGATTTTTTCAACTTTCAAATAGGTTTTCATTTCTTCTTCTAAATCTGCTATCGACATACCACTTGAAGCAAGCGTTTGTTCAAGTGCTTCTGCACCACCATATTGCTCTTCATAAACAGCCATTTCTGTATCGATTTCTTCTTGTGTCACTTCAACTTTTGCTTTTTCTGCTTCTTGATTGACCACTTCGTTGGAAATCATTGCATCAAGTGTTGCCGCCCCCGAAGTAGCTACTAATTTTTCATACAATGCCTCTTTAGTGATTTCCTTGTCTCCTACTTTTGCGACCGTTTCATCGCCATTAAAAGCAGCTAGTATAAAAATAGCGGTTGCCGCTAATACACCCATCGAAATATAAATCATTTTTTTCATCTTTATTCCCCTTTCCCTATTCGTTATTACTAGCTTAACAAGCAGTTGTGAATAAACTATGACCAGAGTTTTAACAAAGATATAAAGTTTTCTACACAAAAAAAAGAGCTAAAGGTTATTACCTCAGCTCATTTTTTTGGCAAGTGAATTATGAATTTCGTTCCTTGTCCTTTTTTACTTTCAACATGGATTTCTCCGTCATGGAGCGTCACCAGTTGCTTGACGATAGATAACCCAAGTCCAAATTGACCGCTTCCGCGTGACAAGTCCGCTTTGTAAAAACGACGCCACACCAGATCAATTTCTTCTACGTCAATGCCTGCTCCATTGTCTTCTATCGTTACCCTCATTTGTTCCGCTTCCATATGAGTTGAGACTGTAATCATACCGTTCTCAGTAAACTGAATAGCATTCTTCACGATGTTCATAAGAATTTGGATTAAACGATCCATGTCCCCATAAATAACATCCCCAGGGTTCGTATGAATAACAATTTGGTTGCCTTTTTCTTTTGCTTGTAGGTAAAGCTGCTCTTGAATAATCTCCAAGAGCTCATCCGCTTCAATTTCTTCTTTTGTTAATATCACCTGATTAGATCTGATTTTTTCATAATCCAAGTTTTCATTTACTAAACGCATTAGGCGTTTTGTTTCTTCACTCGCTAAACGAACGCCTTTTTCTCGTTGACCTTCTTCAATCATATTGTTGCGCAGGCCTTCCATTATCCCGGCAATGGTCGTTAACGGTGTCCGCATTTCATGGGAAACATCCGCCATAAATTGCCGTCTGCGGTTTTCAAGTCGATCGATTTCCTCGTTAGATTGTTGAAGTTTTTCGGCCATTTTATTAAAGTCATGCGCCAAATCACCAAACTCATCGAAATTTGATTCTGGTAAATTCACATCGTAATGACCTTCACTTATCATAGATGTCGCTTTTCGCATACGTTTGATTCGACTAACATGCATTTTGGATAACCCTAAGCTAAGAAGCAATGCGATAGCTAGGGCAATTAACACCGCAGTGACTAAGGTTTTATTCAATTCGGCAATCATTTCACTTACTCCGCTAACAGGAGCAGCAAGAAGAACCCCTCCAGCTAATTGTTCGTTTTCGAAATACGGCATCGCTACAAATGTTACCGATAGTTCGAATCGTTCAACGTCCCGGTTGACGGTCAATGTCTCACCTCGTTCAATGACGTTCCATTCTTCTGATGTCAGCTCTACAGGGGGAAAAGAACCCGACACCGGATACATAATCCGACTTTGCTGATCAAAAACGATAAAACTGATATTTTGCGCTTTTAATATAGAGACATAAGATTGCAGATTGGTCCCAGGGCGTTCTCGCTCAAGCTCTTCGATGATTTGCCCACCGTATTTCTCCAATTCTTCCGCCTTTTCAGCATAAGCAAAATCATCTACGAAACGAACAAATAAAATACTCAAAATCAAAAAAGCAATCAATAAAATACTCATGTGGCTAGCAATCAGCTGGTAAAAATACTTAATTCGCGTGTTCTTCAAATTTATAGCCAACTCCCCATACTGTATGGAACAGCTTGTCCCCTCCGTCTATTTTTTTGCGTAAACGTTTAATATGAACATCTACTGTCCGTTCATCACCATAAAATTGATATCCCCATACTTGTTCCAATAATTGTTCTCGGCTGAATACTTGCTTTGGGTGTTGCAGAAAAAATACCAATAAGTCGAATTCTTTTGGTGTTAGGCTATCAACCGCTTGTCCATCTTTTTTAATATCGCGCGTCTCTTTATTGACAGTAAAATGAAAGGTTCGAATTAAGTCTGATACAGGTTCCGATTTTTGGACTCTTCTTGTCACGGCTTTTATACGTGCCATCAATGTTAATGGGCTGAATGGTTTTGTGACATAATCGTCTGCACCCATTTCAAAGCCAATAACTTGATCGGATTCGCTGTCTTTTGCTGTTAGCATGATGATCGGGACAGCGCTTCCTTCTTCTCGAATTTTGCGGCATAAAGCAATTCCATCCATTCCTGGAAGCATCCAATCCAAAATCAGTAAATCATGTCCGCCTTCTTTATATTTCTGGTAACCTTCTAGTCCATCTGCTGCAAACTCCCCGTTAATTCCTTCTTTTGAAAAAAACAATTCCAGCATAGAACTGACACTCGGGTTGTCTTCTACGACCAATATTCTCATCCCGCACCTCCGTCTATCTTTCTCTTAAAGTTAAATGACAAATCCGAAAGACGCAAGAAAATTGAAAACCGCTCTTCTATAAAAGAAGAGCGGCTCGACAATCTTTATGCTTTTTGCTCATTTTTTTTCAATTTCTCGAACAAAGAACCGATCATGTCGTAATCAATGTCGATGTTTTTTTCATACGCGTATTTCACGCCATATCCGAGTGCTAAAGTCATAGACGAGGCAACAGTGCCACCAATAATCGAGCCCGCCCCAGGAATAAATTTTAGCGCCTGGCGATAAATGGTGTGACCGATTGTTTTCGTCGCAGTGACAATAATCATGTCTTTCGCCGCTTTTTTAGTTAATGGCTTGTCGTAAAGTTTGGATAATTTAATGATTAAGCCTGCCTGTAACGTAGTAAGCGGCAATACGTCAGAACCTGGAATTGGTGACGCGCCAATTACACCTGCTGAAACACCTGCACCAATAATCCAACGATTGGCGGCAGCGGACTTTTCTTTTATGCTTTTGGCGAAGAGCAAGTCCTTACCCTTCTTTTCGAGCAAAAAAAGAATTTCCTTCTTTAAGAGATCCAAGTTTTCTTCTGTTTTGGAGGAAATCGGAATAACTTTGTATTTATTGGCAGTATGTCCTTTTATAAATTTAACAATGGATGGAACATCTTCTGCGGCATCGATTTTATTTAAGACGATCAAAATATCTTTGTTGTGTTTTTCAATTTCATTGAACTTTTCTTTTTCGCTTTCAGAAAACACTGTCCCTGCAGCATTAAGGAAAAACAAGACCACATCGGACTTCTGAACAAATTCCAAGGTTTTTTTAGGGTTCTCGTCATTTGGATCATTTAAGCCAGGTGTATCCATAAATTTGATGTTTTCCAACCCTCGAATATTATAAGGATCTACGCTGACCGTTTCTCCTGGCATTGGATTTGTGCTAGCAATATTTTCTCCAATGATTTTGTTGATGGTGGAAGATTTGCCGGCATTCACTTCACCGATTAACGAAATCAAAAGTTCCTGTTCAAGAGAATCGTTCACTTTTCTCATTTCTCTTTCAAACATTTTATCCATCGCTTGCATTACTTCTTTTTCAAATTCGTTCACTATAACTCACGTTCTCCCCTCGCGCATACTTACTTATTATTCACTTTAACAGTTTTTCTTGAATTATGGGAATTATTACTCAGTGTAGACTTTCAATAATGTATCTGCATAGTTCATTAACGTTTCCGTATCTTTAATGTGTTTTTTAGCTGCGCTATTTTTATTGCGTTTTTCCATAGTCTTCAAATCGTATAGAACGTCTGGCAATTTAGCTCCCGGTGCTTTATAAAATTGTTCAGACTGAATATAAGAACCACCTGGCAAATAATAACGCATACCTACTAAATTCTTTTTGTACTGAAATAAGTTATGTCCCATCATCGGATAGTCATGATCGATTCCGAGTAACGCTAGTACCGTTGGCATAATATCGGTTTGACCGCCAAGGCGGGTCATTTCCGTTTCTTCAAAAAGATTTCCTCCTGTAAACAATAGCGGAATGGTAAATTGATCTTTTAACGAATATTCATGCCCTAAAAACTCACTTAACAATTGATGATCTTCTTCTGTTACTAAGCTGCCATGCATACCTGAATGGTCTCCTAAAATAACGATTAACGATTCATCGTAAATCTCTCGGTCTTTCAACTCTTGAATGAACGAACCAATTTGCTCGTCTGTATAACGAACTGATTGCAAATAATTCCCGATATACGTACCCTCATATTCAGAAGGGAGATCTAAATATTGCATAGTGTCTGGCATTTCAAATGGTGTATGACTCGTTACCGTGACAATATTCGCATAAATTCTCTCATACGTTTCGAGCTGTCGCGGTAATTCGCCTGCCACAAAATCGAACAACACTTCATCTGCTGGTCCAAAGCCAACTTCTTTGACGTTTGGTATGTCTTCACTCGAAAAAACTTCTTCGTATCCAAGAACTGGATAAAGCACATCACGGTTCCAAAATGTCACTTCATCAGCATGATACGTTGCCGACCCATAACCTTTTTCCTTTAATGCTCGTGCTAACGAAGGTGCTTCTTTTCCGGACAAGCTATTTGATGTCGGAATCATCCCTTGTGGATAAAGTCCTGTATTTACAATCCACTCGGCATCAGAAGTTGTTCCAGCTCCTACTTGTTGAAATACATTTGAAAAATAAGCACTTTCACTCAGCAGTTGATTGAGGTTTGGCGTGATTTCCTGTCCATTTAATGACTTGTCTAGAACGAATTCTTGTAAAGACTCGACTTGTATGATGAACAAATGGCGTCCTTCCGCAACTCCAAAACTATCATGTTCACGAACTTCTACAAATTTATTGCCTTTTAGTTCCTCTAATTCTCTTTCTGTTAATTTACTCGAAGAAGCATGTGCGCTATCTGTCGAACGGTTATACAATTGAGCTACTTGAGACTGCAAATAACCGTGTTCTTTCGCAAAATAGGAGACATCGATGATCGACTGCTGAAGAGCATAGACTACCGTAATAGCACAAATCGCTGCCATACTAACCGCTACATGTTTCAAAGCAATTAGCTTTACTGGATTTTTCCAGCGACGCGCCAAAAAAAAGAGCACCAAAGCATCGAGGAAAAACAAAAAATCCCATGGATTTGAGAGCATCGTAATAGTCCCACCAACAGAGCCAGATTGCGTCAATTGCTGCAAATCGTAATAAGAAGGAATTGTAGAATAGTAACGCATGTATAAGGTAATCGTAAAAAAAATGACGGAGACCAGCAAGTTAAATAACCAAACTGCTCGCCACATTTTTTTATGAGCAACTAATAAAACGACAGATAGCAAAAATGCCCACATTGGAAATTCGATTAAGATAATATGCCAAATTGATTTTTCATTAAAAATAAGCACACGAAAAGCACTTACTTTAATTAATAATAAGAGATAAATAAGGACATATGGCATAAGATTTATTTTCTTCACACAGAGCACCTCTTTTCTACAGACGAAAAACTAAGTTGAATGTTGCATATATTCAATTTAATAGGGAATAAAGGATGTATAGTGTTATCCAGACTACACTAACAATCAGCAGGTCAACTATAAGACAAGCTAGCTATTCGTTTTAATGAGTGAGCCTGACTAACTAAAAGGAGCGATTCGATGCAACCTTTAAAAGCACTTTTCATCAACACTTCACTAAAAAATTCTAAAGAACCTTCCCATACGGAAGAGTTCATAAAAGACGTTCAAGTTCACTATAATCAATTAGGTGTAGAATCTGAAATTGTTCGTTTAGCCGATTACGCTGTTGCCTATGGTGTTCAACCGGACATGGGTGAAGGGGATGAATGGCCACAAGTTTTTGAAAAAGTAATGGCCGCAGATATTGTGATTATCGGTACTCCTTTATGGCTTGGAGAAAAAAGCTCGTTAGCGACGCAAACCATTGAACGTCTTTACGCTAGCAGTAGCGTTACTAACGATAAAGGACAATCTATTTTCTACAATAAAGTTGGTGGCGTTGCAATCACCGGTAATGAAGATGGTGCGAAACACGCAGCAGCTTCTGTTCTTTACGCACTTTCTCATATTGGATTTGTTGTACCTCCAAATGTCGATGCGTACTGGGTTGGTGAAGCAGGACCTGGTCCATCTTATATGGATACTAAAAAAGATAATGAATTTACTAAAAAAGCAATTAGACGACTTGCTTATAATACGTATCATTTTGCAGGTATACTTAAAAACAACCCCATTCCAAGTGAAGGAAATACACTTGAATAATATTCATCAACAAACTGAATAATGATGCATAATCTTCAACTAGGCTGGCCACTGCGCTTTCCATGGGCTCAGCTTCAGCCTCCTCGTCACTGGCGTTCCTGCGGGGTCTTCAGCTTTCGCTGTCCCATAGGAGTCTTCGTGACCAACCTAGTTGAAGGTTTCCAGCTTCGATCACTATGAGATATTTGAGTGCGCTTCACCATAAAAGTAACCTATCAAAAAAATTTACCCACTCGCTTAAAGATTCGGAGCACCTAGTGGCGACTCCAGCGGAAAAACGAAGTGATGAGACCCCGCAGGAGCTTGCGACGAGGAGGCTCAGCGCGGAGTCCGCGGAAAGCGTCCACTAAGTGCGGAGAATCCTATATGCATACAAAATTGAGTAAATATTCTTTTGTCTACAGTCTGAAACTGACAGCAGTTCTGCTGTCAGTTTTTCTATGTAATTACTGCCACAAGCGGACTACCGATGTTTGTCCATTAGTTATTTCCACTTTAAAAACGTCTGGGTTGGTCAATTTCCCCCATGCTGAAAAGTCATATTGAGAATCGATACTTTTTAACAGTAACCCTAGCAAGTTTCCATGAGTTACCGCAGCGGTACCATCTTTCATGTCCTGTAATGCTGCTATTGCACGAGTTGTTGCTTCTCTACCCGATTCGCCTCCAACAAACTTCAATTCCTCATCTTCGAATGACGCTTCTAGCTTCTCCATCCAATCTGACAAATCTTCCGAACTTAATATGCGTTCAGCTAAGCGACCATCAATCACAATCGGTAACCCCAATTGCTTAGCAGCCGGCTCGATAGACTGAATCGCTCGCATGAACGGACTTGAAACAAAATGAACAACTTTCCGTTGCTGAAAAAATTCCGCTAAATCCTTTGCCTGTTTTTTACCTATCTCTGTTAGCTCCGCTTCTGGCGCTTGGCCAGTTGCTTGGCAATGTCTAATTAGATAAATTGTTTTGTCCATCATTCTCCACCTTATTTCAATTGATATTTCTTAAACTAATTACATTAAGTATTTCTCGCTATATCACACATTCCCCAAATTACATTTTTTAACCTCAAAAAAACTCCCGAGCATAAGCTCAGGAGTCATAAATTATAATTTTTTCATCAAGTTTGCCATTTCAATAGCACCTGCTGCTGATTCCCAGCCTTTGTTGCCTGCTTTTGTGCCTGCACGTTCAATTGCTTGTTCGATCGAGTCTGTAGTTAACACACCAAAGATAACTGGGATATCTGCATGATCACTAGCTCTTGATACGCCTTTAGCCACTTCGCTGCAAACATAATCAAAATGAGGAGTTGCGCCTCTAATGACTGTCCCTAACGTAACGATGGCATCATAATTTCCACTCATCGCCATCTTTTTCGCGACAAGCGGAATTTCGAAAGCTCCAGGTACCCAAGCAATCGAAACATCGTCTTCTCCAACGCCATGACGTTTTAAAGCATCTTCTGCTCCACTTAATAATTTGCTTGTAATAAACTCATTAAAACGTCCAACTACTATCCCAATTCGTAAACCTTCACCGTTTAAATATCCTTCAAAATGTACAGTCATGCAATCCATCTCCTCTAGTAGATTAATAAGTTGTCATGTTTTGTTGTTTTTGTTGGTACGTTACTAAATCTTTAATCGTCAAAATACCAAGACCGAGACGTTCTGACACTTGTAACAAATCGTTAACACGCGCCATTGTGCCATCAGCATTCATAATTTCACATATAACTCCTGCTGGAGGTGAACCTGCAAGCTTCGCTAGATCCACAGCTGCTTCAGTATGTCCTGTTCGTTCAAGGACGCCACCATCTTTTGCGATCAAAGGAAAGATATGTCCTGGACGTTTAAAGTCAGTGGCCGTAGCATCTGGCTTCACTAAGCTAGTAATTGTATGAGAGCGTTCAAAAGCACTAATTCCTGTCGTCGTATCTTTATGATCCACACTGATTGTAAAAGCAGTACCATATTCATCTGTATTATGGTCCGTCATTAGACCAATTTGTAAGTTTTGGGCGATTGATTTTGCAATAGGTACACAGATCAAACCTCTTCCTTCGGTCGCCATCAAATTGACGATTTCAGGTGAAGCGAATTCTGCCAAAGCAACAAAATCGCCTTCATTTTCTCGATCTTCATCATCAATTACAATAATGGCTTTACCATTCTTTAAATCTTCAATGGCTTTTTCTACCGTGTAAAACATTTGTGTTGCGCCTCCTTTTAAAATCCGTTTTCTGCTAGCCAGCTTCTGCTAATTTTTGGTTCTGCTGTTTGAATTCGCTCGGTATACTTTGCCAATAAATCACATTCGATATTGACCTTTTCACCAATGCCTTTTTCTCCTAATAGCGAATCTTCTTGCGTCGTCGGAATAAGAGAAATCGTCACAGTATTATGGCTAACAGCAAAAATAGTCAAAGAAGTACCATCTACTGCGATTGATCCTTTTAGCATCATATACTTCATCAGCTGAGGCTCAAGCTCGATTGTTTTAGTGATCGCATTTGCTTCTTTTTTCACAGATCGGATAACGCCGACGCCATCAATATGTCCACTAACAAAATGACCGCCGAAACGTCCATTAGCTGGCATAGCGCGTTCAAGATTTACCCGGGAACCTGCTTTCAATTCCTTCATCGTTGAAGATTTGACCGTTTCCGGAATCACATCAACTGTGAAGGTACTAGAAGTAAAGGTCGATACAGTTAAACAAACTCCGTTAATGGAAATACTGTCTCCGCGCTTAACGTCTTCTAAAATCAGCGCACAGGAAATGGTTAACTCCATTGCTTGTGGCTTAGAGCGAACTGAGGCAACATGTCCAAGTTCTTCAACAATACCTGTAAACATTTAGGCACACTCCTCCAATCTGTTCGCTAAAGTGTATTCAATTGTGGTCTTACGAGTTTTCGGGTGCTTTCCACCATGGGGCGTATGGGTGGTGAGGAAAGAATATTTCAGAAGGGTTTGAATCCATAACACAATGTGCCCTGCTTCTTTATCAAGTTGGCCAGTCGGATGGCCATTTTTCGTACCTTGAAGAAGCTCGTTTTCCGCTGAGAGAATGAGCAGGGTTAAAGACCGTTGACTTGTATTTCCAGAGACTACTCCCTGATAAAGGTGTTTGGTCATACAAATTCCTCCTTTCAATTTCAACACATTGAAAAGAAGAGGCACATAACGAAGCCGATCTCTAAATTCTTCTCCCATCCAGACTGTAACTGTCGGTGCCGGAATTTCACCAGCTCCACCGTTTGGACGTTTAAAACATAGTGGCCTATGCTCTCCATCGTCCAACCGGGTCACGGACTTACAGTTTCCTGCTCACCGCCGGTAAGGAATTTCACCTTGCCCCGAAGAATTAGATTCGTAGTTTCGTCTTTTTAATAGTAGCATAGAAAGAAACTGAACCCTATAAATCAGACTGATTATTTTAAATTAAGAAGTTTTTTTCTAAAGGAGGAACTGAGATGCCCCATCATCAACAAGTAAAAGGCATAAACGTAGATGCTGAAACACGTTGTATTCATTACAACTCACCTATCGACCGAATTGCTATTAAGTTTTTCTGTTGCCAAGAATACTTCTCTTGTTTTGAATGTCATGAAGCTGAAGGTTGTAGGAAGCATCAAGTTTGGCCAATCGACCGCTTTCACGAAAAAGCTATATTATGTGGTACTTGCGGATATGAATTGACAATTACCGAGTATTTAAATTGTGCCTCGACTTGTCCATCTTGCTCTTCGGCGTTCAACCCGGGGTGTAATTTACACAAACACTTATATTTCGAGTAAACAAAAAACCAAGCAAAAGCATATTTGCTCTCACTTGGTTTTTCGGATAGATAAAGACATCACATAGTGCTCACCTTTGGTACGCATAATTCTTCTACCAGTATCTTCAAATCCCGCTTTTTGATATAACCGTTGAGCTGGTATGTTGCGTGCATTAACACCCAGCACTACTTCATCAAAATTCGAAAATGCCTCTTCCATAAATTCTGGTAGCGCATAAATTGATCCCGTTGCTATTCCTCTTCCTTGAAATTTCGGGTTAACCGAAAATCCTCTAAGCAATAAAGCCTTTGGATTATCAGAGTATTTCTTGCGGTCTTCTGATTCATCTAACTCAAAAAATCCAGCATCTTCTCCACGTGCTTTGATGATAATGAAATGCTTTAACGGATCACTAGCATCTTTTTCCACGATTTCTTTAGGTAAGCGTGTAAATTCCAATTGCTCGACTGGTAAATCATAATCTATTGAGCGTTTCGAAGAGTAACGATGCAATGTAACTTCCTTTTTTTTAATCATTAGAGGCTGCCTCCTTCTTTGCACTTACTATCAAGAGAATCAATCTTTATTCTCGTTTCAACGTCACTACAACAATTTCCGGACGATTGAAAATTCGGAGAGGAAAATTACTGTTGCCTAGGCCTCGACTGACGACCATTTGGGATTGACCTTTATCAAAAATTCCTTCTGTTACTTTTGGAAACCACCCTTGTCCTGGAGCATACAAACCACCAATGCCAGGAAGACGTACTTGGCCGCCGTGAGCATGTCCGGCAAAAACAATATCCACTTCAGCTTCTGCATAAGTAGATAAGTATTCGGGACGATGTACTAATAATAAAGTGAAATCATCGGTCAAACGAGCAGATTCAAGGTAATCATGCGTAACCTCGTCCCCATGTCTTGCAGGCTCACTTAGCGGATCGTCAATTCCTGCAATTTGAATCGTGTCATTACCCTTTTCCCACTCTACAGAATCATTTGCTAAGACGATCACACCTCGTTCTTGCAAAGCGGCTGTAATTTCTTCAACCTGATTGGAAGCTATTTCATGATTCCCAGTAACAAAATATACTTTACTCATTTTCACTATTTCATCTATCAACACTAAGCTCGCTGACAAATCATAGCGATTGCTGTCGATAAAGTCGCCTGTTAAAAAAACCGCATCGGGTTTAGCGGATTGTATTTTCTTTATTAAAGACGATTGATTTTTTCCAAAAGTCGCATTGTGTAAATCGGATATTTGGACAATTTTCGCCCCATCAAAAGCCTCAGGTAACTCTTCAGATAC
Organism: Planococcus halocryophilus; assembly: GCF_001687585.2. Lineage (GTDB taxonomy): Bacteria > Bacillota > Bacilli > Bacillales_A > Planococcaceae > Planococcus > Planococcus halocryophilus. The sequence continues at coordinate 2,985,229 of NZ_CP016537.2, forward strand.
TACTGTATATTCGGTGGTTTCTAACCACTTATTACTGCTCCAAAAGATGCCCCATATGACTAGCGCGAACAAGATAATAATTACAAGCTTCTTCATAATCAACTAGCCTCTATTCGATTCTAATTTTGTTAACCACATCGTACATAAACCTTAATCATTACTGATTGTTTCGTTCGGTGCGACAATTTCTATTTTTAAGCGATCAGGTCCTTCAAAGAAAACCGCATAATAATCTGGTCCTCCCGCGTAAGGATGAAGATCTTGATATAAAATCCGGGCCCCTAATTGCTGCATTTTCTCCGTCATTTCGTCTACTTGCGCGCGTGACGATGCGTGAAATGCTAAATGATTCAACCCTGTTTCTTTGCGGTGATATGGACTTTGCAAAAACTTATCTTCTGTTTGCACAAAAACAAGATAAGTAGAACCTACCTTATAACTAAATCCCTCTTCCCATTCTTGAAACAACGAATAGCCAAGGGGTGGCAATAGTTTGCTGTAAAAATATTTGGCTTCTACCAAATTTGAAACGTTAAGCTCAACATGATGCAGCATATCCCCCAGCTCCTTTATGCTATTTTAACAGCTCAACCGAAGAAAAGCGTGAACTACCTAATCACACTCGGGATCATAAAACTTCAAACTAAACTTTGGTCTTTGCTTTATTTCTTTGAGCTGCCCAACTCCCTATAGCGAACAAAAGCAAGATAAGTAGAACCGCTATTCCAATAGCTCCCCACAAACCGCTACTGTCAGGAGCGCCTATTAACCATTCTAGTCCATATTGAGGGATTTTTCCGGGGGAAAAAGTCCAGTTCAGTCCAAGCAAACCATCAGTTAATTGGATAAGCAAATACGTGGCAAACGCAATTGCTGCAGCAAATCCGCTATTCGGTGAAATGGCACTCGCAACCAAGACAAGGGCCATAATAAAAAGCACCCATACACTATAAGTCCCCACCATTTGCAAAAATTTGATCAATTCTACTTCTCCAAAAAATAGGAATGTATAGTAATAGCCTGCCAGTAAACCGAGCCAGACACTGACTAGAGAAATAATTGATGCCATCGTCCATTTGCTTAAAAAATACGCTCTAAATGACAAGGGCCGAACATACAGCAAAGTGGCAGTCCCACTTTTCCGCTCTCCTGCTATTGTTCCCATATAAGCTAAAATCAGCACCGCTATTCCAATTGTTTGATATTGCTCCACAATTGCCGCCAACACCTGTTCTGGCATAGGCGTCGGTATTTCTAATACTGCACCTTCTGGTAAGCCTCCAGACGACTCAATAATTTGTGGAAGAAAATAACTCGTAGTAGGTTCTAGTATGCCCAAAAGAATGAAAATTGCTGGTATCCAGTATATTTTATAATTACGTATATTTTCTAGCTGCTCTTTTTTTAATAGCATAAAAAACTGGTTCATTTAGCAGCAACCACCTTTAGAAAGATTTCTTCCAAGGATGCATCTTGAAACTCGACTCCTACAATATCCTGTTTTTCAGTTGATAGGATATGAAGAACTTGTTGCATAGTTGGACCTGATTTAGAAACCGGTATTAGAACAAGGTTTTCTTCAACTTCACACTTCCATGTATGGCTGCCTACAAACTCTAACGCATGAGTATGGTTTCTGAATTTTATCTGGATACACGGGTCTGCATGTTTTTTCTTAACTTCCTTCAAAGAACCTTGCTCAATCAAACGTCCTTCTCTCATGAATAATAGCTGATCTGTCATTTCTTCCGCATCATTCAAAATATGAGTAGAATACAAAATGGTCGTATCTTGTTGTAACGATTTTAATAAATTCATGATTTCTCGACGTCCTGTTGGATCCAATGCTGAGATGGGTTCATCTAGTAAAAGTAAGTTAGGTCGGTGAACGATCGCTTGCGCAAGACCTAAGCGCTGCTTCATGCCTCCTGAAAAGCTGCCAATTTTTTTATGGAGAGCATTTTCAAGACCTACAAATTCTAAAGTTTTTATGGATTGCAACCTTGCTTGTTTTGCTTCAACACCACTTATTTTAGCTGCTAATTCTGTAAATTCAACTGCTGTCAGCCATGGGAAAAATTGAGGATATTGAGGAAGAAAACCAAGGGATACGTCTTTTTCCATTGTGATTTTTCCGCTCGTTGGAGATAACAAATTAGCCAACATCGACAAACTTGTCGTCTTCCCCGCACCATTTGGACCAATCAATGCTGTAGCAGTCCCTTTCTCTAATATGAAAGAAAGGTCTTCAACAACACTTTCTCCGCCATAGCGTTTTGTCAGCTTTTCAACTTCTAGGATATTCAATAATTTTTCCTCCCAATAACAAAGTATAGAATGGGACCAAGAATATTGATGACGACAATAATAATCCCCCACATCCACTTTGGTCCATTTGGATTAGGATTTTTCACTAAATCCACTAAAGCAAAAATCATTAAAGCAAGTTGAATAATAATAATTGGCACTAAAGCCATAATCATTGTAGTTTGATCCATTTCTGCTTCCCCCCTATACACTTCATTCTATCCCATTACCATTTTAACGATAAAAAAAGCTTTGTTAAAAAAGCCTTCTCGGTTTCTCCAATGCTCCACTGATTTATCTCTTTTTGCAAGCTATCTTTTGTACCGAAGCCTTTCACAAAACCATTTAATCGTGCAGCAAAAGTAGAGTCTACTAGCATTTCTTTATTTGGATAAAGTGCTGCGAGTTGATCAAGTGCTTTCGGGTAACGCTTTAAATAGTATTTTTGATGACGCTCTTCTGCCAAAGTAAACTGACTAAAAGGAGAAATCTCGGTTTCAATCGACTCACCTAGTTCTGTTTCCATTTCTTTTCGAATCGCCTCAATTACTTGTCGTTGTTGGTCGGTATGATAATGGACTAAAGAAATATATTGTCGTCCTTTGTAATTATCGCGATTTGGGTAATGATTTCGCCAAAATTCCTTTAGTATATTTGCGTAGCTGATTACCTGCGGGTCATATTCGATTTGGATAGTTTCTGTATGGTCGCCCATCGTTCGGTAACTAGGCGTTGGGGTGGTTCCACCTGCAAACCCCACCCGTGTTCGCAGAATACCTGCCATACTCCCAAACCGCGCGTCCGGACCCCAAAAACAGCCCATTCCAAAAGTTGCTAGTTCCAAATTTTCTTCACTTAAATAAATTCCTTTTTCAATTGTTTCGATGGTCATTTGTTGATGTGTCATCACGACAATCTCCTTCCCCGAAAATCCCGTAGCAAATACTATACAGCTTGCTGTTTTCCACTTAAAATTACTGTAACAAGACCTCTCAGAAAATGCATGATTTAAACACTGCTTTGCTTATTATTTCCGTAACAAAAGAAAGTAGGGAAAGAAGATGGAAAATCGTAGAAAAGAGATTATTGCTTATTTCAGAGAAATGGATCGCAGCTATTTTATGGATTCCAATAAAGATCTTGCGTCATTTGATCATGCCCTTCCCATTGGATTTGAACAAACCATCTCACAGCCATCTCTTGTTCTTGAAATGACCCTAGCACTCGATCTTCGGCCAACTGATAAAGTGTTAGAAGTAGGAACAGGTTCCGGTTTTCAAACTACATTACTGGCTATTTTCTCAGGAGCGGTCTACACCATTGAAAGAATTGAAGAATTACACAATCGCGCAAAAGAGCGGGTAGCTCAATTAAACATCCACAATATCCATTTCAAATTAGGTGATGGCAGCGAAGGTTGGCAAGAACATGCGCCTTTCGATCGCATTATGGTCACAGCCGCAGCTTCTGAAGTTCCTACAGAATTGCTTGACCAATTAAATAATGATGGGAAAATGGTTATCCCTGTTGGGAACTCCTTTAACCAAGAACTGCTCTTAATCGAAAAAGATCATAGCGGAAAACTTCATACAACATCTTTAAACAAAGTATTATTCGTTCCGTTAAAAGGAAAATATGAAATTTAATCAAAAAAGGGGCAAGCTCATTTTTTTGAGCTTGCCCCTTTTTTTGTCTACTTACTTTTTCGAAATGTCTTCAAATTCTTTCGCAATTCGTTCTAACGCTTCTTGAATAAGCGGACGCGGAGAAGGGGTACAGATTCGCTGAAAGAATTCTCCTTCTTCCCCAAACATACTGCCATCTTCTAACAAGACATTGGCTTTATTGTAAATGCGGTCGTGAATTTCCTCCGCCGAGATGCCATAACCACTAAAGTCTAGCCACATAATATACGTACCTTCTGGTATCGCTACGTTAACTTCTGGCATATTTTCTGCTAAAAATTCCTTTATATACGTCATCGTGCCATCTACATAGTCCTTTAGTTGTTCTAACCAATCTTCACCTTCGTTATAAACAGCAATTAATGCCGCAATAGCAAACGGAGACGCTAGTTGCATGCCCATTTCAGTAGAAAATTTAGTTCGCAGCTCTTCATCAGAGATAATGACATTGGTGCAATGAAGCCCAGCAACATTAAAGGTTTTATTGATGGCTGTGCACGTAATGATATGATCTTTATGCTCTGCCACTTTTGCCATTGGCACAAATTTTTCACCACGACGAAGCAAATCTCCATGAATTTCATCTGCAACAATTAAGACATTGTGTTTATGACAAATAGCTGCCATTTTTTTCAATTCGTCTTCATTGAAATTCCGACCAGTTGGGTTATGTGGATTGCACAGTATAAACATTTTCGTTTTGTCATCTTGTGCTTTTGCTTCAAAATCTTCAAAGTCGATTGAATAATAGCCGCTGTCATCTTTTTTCAATGCATTATTAACTACGTGCCGATTATTGCCTTCAATTACAGAAGTAAAGGGAGGATAGACAGGACGTTGAATCATGATGCCGTCTTCCGCATTTGTAAATGCTTTAACTGCAATACTCAATGCATGAACAGTCCCTGGGCTATAGACAATATGCTCTTTTTCTATGGTCCAGTCATGGCGTTTTTGCATCCATGCTTGAATCGCATCAAAATATTCATCTGGAAAAACAGAATAGCCGTATATACGATGATCGACTGTTTTATGCAATGCATCGACTAATGGTTGAGGTACTGGTAAATCCATATCTGCCGTAAATAATGGAATGGTATCTTCATCATACCTTTCTGTCAGACCAAATTGTTTGATCAATTCTTCCCCGTCCCACTTCAAGGAATAAGTACCTCTTCTATTAATAATTTCATCAAAATTGTAATTCATGCGAAACTCCCTTTCTTCCAAATTATTTACTTTGCTCTCTCATTGATTATTCAAGAGAGACCGGGGTTATTGCAACCAAATGAACTTCAGAATTCCATTTTCAATTTACCGTCTTCAAGTATCAATTTGGCATTGAATTTCTTGCCATTTTTCGAAACGAAGCCTTTAATGACTGGCGTCTTGCCTTTTGTACACAAATACTCGATTTGCTTGGCTGTTAGTCGTTTTTTCAAGAACGTCGCAGGAAAAGATTGCTTGCAGCCATTCGCATATTCTGTGCAATTATAAGAACCTCTTCTTGAGACAATCATGCCTGTTTTGCACCTTGGGCAAAGCGCGATTTCATCTTTGGCATCAGGCATTGCTAGTTGCGCTGGCAATCCGTTTTGCTGCATTTGAGCTGGTACTTCGTCGAGCAGCTTTTGAATAAATTTGCCGATAGTTGCTAAAAATACTTCAGCGGATCCTTCTCCGCGCCCAATTTTCTTTAAATACGTTTCCCATTTTGCCGTCATCGATGGACTGGACAATAAATTCCCTTCGATAGACTGGCATAGAATACGCCCTTTTCCCGTAATAGAAACAATGTTTTTCGTGACTGAAATGTATTCATGACGCTTGATCGTTTCAATAATGCCACTTCTTGTCGCTTCTGTGCCGAGTCCTTCAATTTCTTTCAAAATTTCGGTATCTTCTACGTCTTCAACAAGCTTCCCGCATGTCTTCATCATGGCGATTAGTTGCCCTTCTGTATAAGGCTTTGGCGGAGTCGTCATACTTTCTTTTATGTCAATTTTGCTCTTAACAGGCTCTTGCTCACGCAATTCCGGCAATGAAGGCTCTTGCTTCGCTTCTTTAGAAACGGCAAACAGCTCTTTCCAGCCTTTATCAAGCTCTGTTTTTCCGGTTGTGAAAAATGGTAAGCCTTTAACTTCTGTCGTCACTTTTGTTTCTGCATATCGATAATCTTTATGAAACATCGCCAATGTCGTCCGCAACACTTCTTCATACAAATTGCGCTCGTCTTTCGCTAACCCTTCGATTTTGCGTGCTGTCGGTATTGTTTTTGTTGGAATGATCGCATAATGTTCCTGAACTTTAGAACTGTCCACAAAGCGCTTTTTAGGCGCTTTTGACGCGATTGGAAACTGTGCATTGATGATTTGTTGGTATTTCTCTACTTGTCCTGCCAAATAACTAAATTCACCAAGTGTAATATGTTGTGTGTCGGTTCTTGGGTAACTAACCAGTTTTTTCTCGTATAGACCTTGCATGACAGATAAAACTTTTGCCGGACTGTATTTCCACTTGCGATTGGCCGCTGCCTGCAAAGTAGATAACGAGTGCAACTGCGGAGGCGGCGTGCGCTTTTCTGTCGTCTTAACCTGTGTCACAACACCCTCTTCTTTTGCTCCAATCGTATGCTTAACGAGCAATTCCTCTGCTTCTTTACGCTCTTTTGCACGCAACTTCACTTTGCCTTTATAACGTCCTTTTTCTGCAACAAACAACCCTTCGATTTCATAAAAAGGTTCTGGTACAAACGCTTCAATTTCTTTTTCGCGTTGGTAAATCAAAAAAACAGTGGGCGTCTGAACTCGCCCTATCGCAAATACTTCGCGTATGCCTTTTTCTTGAAGCAATAACGAATACAAACGAGATCCATTCATACCGACAAGCCAATCGCTAATTTGACGCGCTTTTGCTTCTTGGTACAATAATAAGTCTTGCTGATTGTCACGCAGTTCTTGAAAACCTTTTCTGACTTCATCTGCTTCTAGTGAGTTTATCCATAAGCGTTTTATTTTTTTGTTCTTGGCACCTGTATGATAGTAGATGCTATAAAATATATTAGAGCCTTCCCGGTCAACATCGCATGCATTAATGACCGTATCGGTTTGAAATATCAACTTTTTAATGATGCCAAATTGCTGTGCTTTGCCTCGCGCTATTTGAAACTGATAATTGCTAGGCAAAATCGGCAACGCAGACAATGACCACTTACCCCATTTCGGATCATAAGCTTTTGGTTCTTTTAACTCCACAAGATGTCCAATTCCCCACGTGATATATGCGCCTTCTGGAAAAATTGGGTCTGGTGCAATTTCAATAAAACCATCACGTTTCGTGGACTTGAACGCTTCAGCATAGGCCTTTGCTTGGCTTGGTTTTTCAGCGAGTATCACTGGTTTCATGTGCGTCTTCCTTTCTTTTTGACCTTACTCTTATTGTACCCCTACAATAGAAGAATCAAAGCAAAAAGACAATTTCCTAAAAAATGCGGTATAGTAGATTTTAAACCAAAGAGATACAGACAAAGGAGTCGTTCACATTGAATAGTAAAACGGCTTTACTAGCAGGAGCTAGCGGATTGGTCGGCAATGAATTGCTTCATATCCTTTTAAACAGTGCACAGTATAGTCACGTTAAAATTTTGGTTCGCCACCCTCTCGAAATCACACATGAAAAACTTGAACAAGTGACCATTGATTTCGATAAACTGGACGAATACGCCCAACACTTTGATGTAGATTATGTTTATTGCTGTCTTGGCACAACTATTAAAAAAGCGGGGTCACAAGAAGCATTCAAAAAAGTCGATTATGACTATCCTCTTAAAATGGCTGAATTGGCTGCATCCCAGCAGACAAAGAACTTCTTAGTCATTACAGCATTAGGTGCAGACTCTACTTCCAAAGTTTTTTATAGCCGCACTAAAGGTCAACTGCAGTTGCGGTTAAAGAAAACAGGTTTGATTGCACTCCATATTTTCCAGCCTTCTTTACTGCTAGGTGAGCGCAAAGAATTTCGGTTAGGTGAAAAATTCGCAACGATACTAAGTCCAGTAATCAGTATTTTAATGCGAGGAAAAATGAAAAAATATAAGCCTGTTGAAGCTAAAAATGTAGCATTAGCAATGTATGAGGTGGCTCAAATCGAGCGCACTGGAAACTACACTTATCCATCCGACCGAATCGAAATCATAAGTAGGAAAAGCTTTGAAATATAAAAGAGGACGCCTTTAAAGGCGTCCTCTTCACATTAAAGAATATCTGTCCAGATTTTAATAGCTGTACCTAAGATCAATAAAGCCAAAATCCATTGAAGATATTTCGTATTCATTTTTTGTCCTAACTTAGCTCCAAGTGGTGCTGCAAGAAGACTTGCAACAATCATGATAGATGCCGGACCGTATAAAATCTGATCCGTAACAATTTTACCAATTGTCGCACCTATTGATGATAAGAACGTAATGGCAAGCGATGTCGCAATGGTCATTCGCGTTGGGATTTTCAGTACAATCAGCATTATCGGTACTAAAATAAAGGCCCCTGCTGCTCCTACAATTCCGGCTGCAATTCCGACAGCAAACGCTAATCCGGCTGCTAACCATTTGTTGTACGTAACTTGATCAAGCGGAATATCATCCACGCCTTTTTTAGGCATGAACATCATGACTACAGCAATTGTTGCCAATACGGCATAAACAATATTGATGGCTTGCTCAGACAATAATGTTGAACCATAACCCCCGATAAAGCTACCTACTAAAATGGCACTACCCATGTAAGCAATCAATGTTTTGTTTAAATAACCGCTACCACGATATGCCCATACTCCGGCGATAGTCGCAAAAAAGACTTGGATGGCACTAATGCCTGATACTTCATGCGCACTAAAAGCCGTATAACCCAGCATTACTGGTATATAAAGTAACATCGGATACTTGATAATCGAACCGCCGATTCCCACCATTCCGGAAATAAAAGAACCAACAAAGCCTATGATAAATATAACAATGATAAAATCTATGCTCATTTTACATCACCTTTCAAAAAGGGAAAAGGGCATCGTTACGATACCCTTTAATCCGACTTTTAGCCTTTCTTAATCCAGAATGTAAAAACATCACTATCTTCTCGTGAATCCAACATTTCGTGACCGCCCGATTTTGCCCATGCAACTAAATCTGCTTTTGCGCCTTTATCAGTTGCCAAAATTTCAAGTACCTGTCCACTTTCCATTTCTTTCATTTGTTTTCTTGTTTTTACAATCGGCATTGGGCATGCTAGCCCTTTTGCGTCCAATACTTTATCTGCATTCATCAAAATCTCTCCTTTGAGTTGTTGTACTATTGATTATTCTACTTTAAGCTATTCCACAAACTAGCCCTGCCTTCCTGCGAGCTTGTAGGAATCTCTACTATTCTGTTCGATACCTATTTTTTTGGCTATTCAACCTATAATTTTTACTTAACGAACTGCACAGCGATTTGGTCCAATTTCCATTTCACGCTGTATTTCATCATCTGGTGTAATCTGACCCATATTTGTTTTGCGAATATCTTGGTATGCATTCGGTTGCGGTGGTAAGTTTTTCGTGACCATATCACGAAATTCTTGTTCGTCCGAAATATTCAATCCGTGGTTTTCTTTAAATAAGTCGCCAAGTTTTTTAGCCACACTACCGTCTTCATTTAATTCATCAATAATCATGAAATGAGCTGGAAGAACAATAAGTTCATTTGCTAAATCCTGATAACGTGAGTAAAGAGATTCTCTCAAATCGCCTACCCAGTCCTCAGCAAGCCCCGCAAGATCTGGACGTCCAATTGAATCGATGAACAGAATGTCACCAGTCAACAAGTACTTGCTATCTACGATAAACGAAGTAGAGCCGATTGTGTGCCCTGGTGAATAAAGAGCTTCAATTTCAAGTTTCGAATTTCCAATGGCCACTTCGAGACCATTTTCTAGAGCCCCGTATTCAAATACAACACCTTCTGCATCTTTTGGTGGCAAGTAATACGTTGCGCCTGTCGCTTCTGCAATTGCACGGCCGCCAGAAATATGATCGGCGTGTAAGTGTGTATCAAAAACGTGTTTAATTGTTGCGCCTTTTTCCTGCGCGAAGTCCAAGAAGATATTTGCCATGCGAGTTGCATCAACTACAGCGGCTTCTCCTTCAGAGATTACCATATAAGACAGGCAACCCTTACCAAGACGTACAAATTGATATAATTCGCCGCCGTTGCTCAATTCACCGACTTTTACTGGTTCCAGATGCTCACTCCAGGCTTTCATACCACCTTGAAGATACGCTGCTCGAACACCTTCTTCTGACAGCATTTCTGCTATCATAATCGAAGATCCTTCTTTTGCACAGACGACTAAAATGTCTCTGTCTGTTGGCAATTCTGAAACCACTTCTTCGACGCCGTCCAATAAATCGAAATAAGGTGTATTCAAATATTGGATATTTCCACCTTCAATTTTCCAATCCGCGAAGGCATCGCCATTTCGTACATCTAAGATGAACAATGGCTGATTATTTACTACTTTTTTTGCTACTTCACTTGCTGTCATTGCTGTTACCGTCATACAAAATTACCTCCAGGGGTATATATTTATTTAAAATTTTTAAACTGTTTTTCCTGTCCAATCTCTCATACCTGGTACTACGTTATAAAGTTTGTCAAAGCCTTTTTTAGCCATCAAATCTCCTGCAATTCCACTTCTACGACCAGAATGGCAAATGATATAAATTGTATCTTCTTTTTCCAATTCAGCCATGCGCGTTTCTACATCACCTAAAGCGATGTGGACTGCACCTGGAATATGAGCTTCTTCAAATTCATCTTTTTCACGAACATCTAAAATGGTTAAATTTTCATCTGAATCAACTTTTTGAGCAAAATCAGTTAATACGATTTCAGGTATGGTAATGGTTTCTTCAGGAGATCCTGCACCATCTTTGCGTAGAAAATGGCGTAAAACATCTCCTTCAGTTTCAGTCCCGATATATTGATGTCCTGAACTTTTTGCCCATGCTTGAAGATCGGCTGTTGAACCTTTATCTGTCGCAAGAATTTCTAATACTTTACCTGAATCCATGCTTTTCATTGTTTTTTTCGTTTTTACGATTGGCATCGGACATGCCATTCCTTTTGCATCTAATGTTAAGTCTATCTTTACCATTAAATTTCCTCCTTGATATTCCGCCTGTAGTTCAGCAGGTAATTAGTTTGTTTCGCCATTCCAATTCAGCATTCCGCCGTCCATATTCGTAACTTTGTAGCCTTGGTTTTCAAGGAAACTAGTTGCTTGTCCACTGCGGCCACCTGAACGGCACACCATAATATATTCTTGAGATTTATCAAGTTCGCTCATGCGGGATTCCAATGATCCTAAAGGAATATTGATCGCACCTGGAATTTTACCTGCTGCAACTTCATCTGTTTCGCGAACATCGATTAAATTGATAGATTGATTATTTTCCAATAATTCTTGAACTTCTTGAGTTGTCATGGTTTTCATGATAAATCTCTCCTTTATCTGCGGTAACTGCTCATTCCGCCTCTAATGTTTGTGATTGCTGTAAAGCCGTTCTTTTTTAATAATTGACTTGCTTTACTGCTACGCATCCCACTTTGGCAGATGACTAATGTTTCTTTATCTTTTGCTAGTTCATTCATGCGTTTCGGTAATTCATTCAATGGAATATTTTTAAAGCCTTTAATGTGATTTCCTTTGAATTCACCTGGAGTTCTTACATCAATATATTGTTTATCTTTTTTACCAAGTTGAGATTTCATTTCTTCTGTAGATATCGATTGAACACCTTTAGTAGGTGCAGTGAATCGATAAATCAACCAAAGAACCGCTGCCCCAACTAAGAGCCATGTAATCCATTCCATATTGCATTCTTCCCTTCATAGTTAAATTTAATTAAATGAATAGGTTAACGTGCCCGTCTTCTGCATCTCCAAGATAAGCTGCAACTCCTGCATACTCAATTTCATCAAGCAATTCTTCTTTTTGTAAACCAAGAAGATCCATTGTCATTGTGCAAGCAATCATTTTTACATCTTGTTCTTCTGCCATTTCTATTAATTGTGGTAAAGATAATGCATTATGCTTTTTCATAACTTGTTTGATCATTTTCGGACCCATTCCACCAAAATGCATATTTGATAAACCAAGTTTATCTGCACCTCTTGGCATCATTTTCGCGAACATCGTTTCTAAGCGACCTTTTTTCAATTCTGGTGGGTTTTCTTTTCTTAATGCGTTTAATCCCCAGAATGTGTGAAAAATTGTTACTTCGTGATCGTATGCTGCAGCACCATTGGCAATAATATAAGCCGCCATTGCCTTATCATAGTCACCGCTGAATAATACGATCGTTGTTTTCTTTTGCTCTTGTGCCATTGTATTGCCTCCATTTTAAATTACCCATAGGGGTATTTATTTTCTCCAAAAAAAATAGCGTTTTATAGTGACGCCGCACTTTTATACCCTATAGGGTATACTAAAGCATATTTTTTTGATTGTCAAACTTTAATTTTCTATCTGCTTTTCACTAGTAAGTCTACAGCTTCTTTTACCATACTCTCAGTACTTTCGCCTTTTTCTATGCTTTCACGCACACACGATTCTAAGTTATCGCTGACGATTACACCAATAGCACGATCCACTGCACTTCTTACTGCTGAAAGTTGCATAACGACGTCTCTACATTCTCCGTCATTCTCAACCATTTTAATCACACCGCGTAGCTGGCCTTCTATTCTTTTCAACCGATTTTCAACAAGTTTATCGTATTTCATATCAATTATGCCTCCTATTAATAAAATAAAGGATATCTTACTTAAACCTCATTTTATACCCCTTAGGGTATGTAGTCAACACATTAGCTTACGATAGACAATCACTTTGAAATACAGACCAGCCCGCATGTGAATGTTCCAGTTTATTTATGCAGATTGATCAATACATTTGATTAATCGTTGTTCAATGTCTTCCGCAATCGATTTAATGTTTTGATCTTCTACCATGCCAATCAAAGCAGTTGGTTTTGGCATTCCAATTTTCACACTATCACTTTCTTTATAAACAACAATCTTGCATGGAAGAAAATAGCCAATCATCAAGTTTTCGGATAGCACACGGTTTGCTTCTTGTGGATTGCAAACTTCTAAAATCGTATAAGGAGTATCAAAGTCCTCTCCTTTTTCTTGAAGCTTCGCAGTTAAATCAAAATTCCAAAGAACACCGAACTTCTCTGTCTTTAAGTTTTCCTCTAAGGCTTCAACGGCTTCGCTCACTGTTTTAGATGTATCTACTGTGTAATTGAACATATTTAAGTTCCTCCTCATGTTTGTTCGCTCTATAAGTACCCTACCCCGTATGGAATGGTCTAAACATAAGACAAAGGAGAGTTCAAATTGCTTTTTGATTTTTATCTACTCACCAAACAAATACTGCCCATGTAATTGCAATGACCAGGATGATAACACTTGAATAACTACCTACTATAATTTGCTCTTTAATTGAAAAGGCTTTTTTTTGAAAAGCTAAAAATGTTGTTGGTGAATGAATTGGTAATATAGTAACACCCCCAATAATCATAATCACTAAAAATGCACTGGCTATAATAGATAAGCCAAGAATATGTGCATAGTTCATAACGATAGGGAAAATAATGATCATTGATGTCGAGGGTACGACGAATAGAAAGCGCAACACAAAAATAAAACAGGCAATAATAACAAGATTGCCAAACTCTCCAAGGTCATCCGGCAAAAAGCTCAACAACTGTTCAGCTAACACGAATGCCGTACCATTCTTTTCAATCACGTAACCGAGTGAAAAAGATGAACCTATTAGTAAAAAACTCTCCCAATCATAGTTTCTTACAGTTTTATTGGTTATTAATCCATTAACCGGCATCCCATAATATCCTACTAATAAGAGCGGAGCTAAAATTAATGGAACTTGTTGATGATCTAGAACAATCCAACTAACAATCATAATTCCAAAAGGTAATATAATCCACCAAAAACGAGGCGGAAGTTTTTCATTTTCTACTTTAGAAACTTTTGTATTAATAAGGTCTAGAGAATCGCTTTGCTTTTTAAAGTAAAACCACACGCTAAAACTAATAACTAGCATTGCCATCCAAAGAGGTGGCGCAATACGCAAAAACCATCCGAGCCATGAAATTTCAGCATCTCCGAAATCCTTCAATAATTGTGCCGCTAGAATCGGAAATCCGCCTCCAGTAAAAACAACCATTGTCGAGTTTTGATTAAACATTCCTATTAAATACATGCAGTATTTACGAAATAGGCTTTCTTGTCCAAAGCCGAACCGAGTATTTAGCTCTTCAATAATTGGCTCAAGTATACGAAATCGTGCAACTGCTGATGGCAAGAAAACAGGCATCCATAAAATAAGCAGAGGCAACCCGAACAAGATCGCTCGAAATCCACCTCTGCTAAATTTAAGAATAATATGTGCAAACACCCGGTCTATCCCTGAACTTACTAAAGCAGCTGAGATAAGCGACAACACTAAAATAAAGTAAAGAGCACTCGACATAAATCCTGTGAAAGCTTCCTCCGGCTCCTCCACAACCCCAAACAACAACATCAATCCAATCAGCACAAAACTCGATGTTGCAATAGGCAATGAACTAAGCGTCCAAAAATAGATAGCAATCACCAACAAGAGTAGCGTTAATTGCTGTTGCAATGAATAAGCAGATGCTATATCGGTATATATATAGA